>CAYZSO010000028.1:0-38034 GCA_964479695.1 uncultured Fastidiosipila sp. | reverse complement strand
GGCTCTATCATGCACAGAAAAGCAAATTTGAAGATATGTGCAAGCCGTGCAGACTGGGTGACGTGTCACGCGTAAACTTCGGCTCTATCATGCACAGAAAAGCAAATTTGAAGATATGTGCAAGCCGTGCAGACTAGGTGACGTGTCATGCATAAACTTCGGCTCTATCATGCACATAAAAGCTAATTTGAAGATATGTGCAAGCTAGGTGATATGTCATTCAATACGGTAAACTGCCAGAAAACGATTCACAGGAACAATATGTAGTCAAAAAACTCATCTTCAACGCCAGAACCTCACAACAGCAAAACCTCACAACGCCACGCACCCCGCAACACCAAAACCTCACAACACCAAAACCCCACAACGCCAAACCCCCGCAACGCCACGCACCCCGCAACGCCACGCACCCCCGCAACGCCACGCACCCCGCAACGCCACGCACTTCACAACGACAAAACCCCACAACGCCAAAACCCCACAACGCCAAACCCCCGCAACGCCACGCACCCCACAACGCCAAAACCCCACAACAGCCAGAACCCCACAACAACAAAACCCCGCAACGACCAAACCTCACAACGGCAAAATGACCGTGAAGGAGGTTCCGCGGCCTTGTTCACTGTCGACCGAGACCGAGCCGCCGTAGAGGCCGGCAATGTGCTTGACAATGGCGAGGCCGAGGCCTGTGCCGCCCAATTCGCGTGAGCGGGACTTGGACACACTGTAGAAGCGTTCGAAGATGCGGGCTTGGTCCTCGGGAGGGATGCCGATGCCGTTGTCTTTGACTTCGATAATGGTGCGGTCTCTTTCCTGGTTTGCTCTGACCCACACTTCGCCGCCGGGTTTGTTGTATTTCACGGCATTGGAGACCAAATTGGTGAAGAGTTGTTTCATGCGGGAGCGGTTTGACCGAACGATCAGGTCAGGGTCGATTTCGAGGTGGAGGGTGACTTGCATTTTTGCAGCCAGAGGTTCAATTTCCGTAAGGACTTCGTCGGCGGTTTGATAGAGGTAAACCTGTTCGTTGCGGGTTCTTTGGACATCGCCGGCTTGAATTTCCGAGAGCTCCAGCAGGTCGTCAATCAAAAGCTGGAGACGGTCTGCTTCAATTTCGATAATTTCGTAGAATTGCTCTGCTTGCTGGGGTTTGCGTTTGTGTGAACGCAGAAGATCGATGTAGCCGCGGATGGAGGTTAGAGGGGTCTTCAGTTCATGTGAGACGTTCGCTACGAAATCTTCGCGCAAACGCTCCAGTTGCTTCACGTGCGTCACGTCGCGGAGCACAGCCAGAGCCCCCTCCTCGTTGCCCAAGTCGAGGGGGGCCGTGAACACTTCTATTACGCGCTGCTCGCCCTCGCCGGAAATATTGATTTCTTCGACATGAGACTCGCCGGACCTCATCGACTTCACCATCTGGTTCCAGACGTAGTTATAGTTTACGCCCCGCAGGTAGAGGTGGTCATCTAAGTGATTCGGTTCCGCGCTGACGTGTAAGAGTTTTGCGGCCAAAGCGTTCTCCGAACGCACCACACCTTGCTGGTTTGTCGAGATCACGCCTTCATTTAGGCCAGACATGATCGCGGTTTGGGTGAGGTTGTTTTCGCGGGTTGATTCAATTAAATGAGAAACGTCACGTTGGAGTTTATTCAGTTGATCCGCGATTTTTTGGGTGAAAGGCGGCATATCGGAACGCAGGGTAATGGGTTCAGAGAAATCGCCGGAGGTCAGTCTTTCCATGCCATCACGGATGGTCTTCACCGCTTGGGCCAGAGCCCAATATTTCACCAACAAACGAAGCAGGAACAAGAAGGCCAGAATATAGAAGGTGAGCCAAAGACCCGGCGACCACTGCAAAACGACGCCGACCGTGCCAAGTGTGATCAGCACGCCGGAAGCAAAAGCAAGTAAACCAAGACGGACTTGTTCGTTTACCAAGGGTTATTTCTCCCATGCATCCGAGAAACAATAGCCTACACCACGAATGGTTTGAATATAGAGCGGATTCGCTGGATCATCTTCAATTTTCTGGCGCAAATAACGAATGTGCACGTCAACCGTGCGCGTGTCGCCGTAATAATTGGTTTTCCACACGCGGTCCAAAAGGACATCACGGGAGAAAACCTGGCCCGGATGGAGCATCAGAATATAGAGCAAATCAAATTCCCTGGTGGTAAGCTCCACCGGCTGGTCATTCTTGGTGACTTTGCGGCGCTTCGCGTCAATCGCAATGCCGCCCAGCGTGATGGAATCCTCTTCCATCTGTTCCGCCCGGGACCGCCGCCTCAGGACGGCACGCACACGGGCCGGCAGTTCGCGGACACCAAAAGGCTTCGTCAAATAATCATCAGCCCCAATCTCGAGGCCAATCACCTTGTCCATCTCGTCGGCTTTGGCCGTCAACATGATGACCGGCAAATTCTGGGTCGCCGGGTTCTCACGCAAGGTGCGGATCACTTCCAGCCCATCCGGAGCCGGCATCATCCAATCGAGCAAAACCAGGTCGGGAACCGTTCTGGTCAGCGCTTGCAGAAATTCCCGGCCGTTCGCAAAAGCCTCCACCGACATCCCGTTATCCGTTAGTGCAAGGGTTGCTAATCGTCTGATATTCGCTTCATCATCGACAACATAGATCAGCGGCATGGCTTCTCTTACTCCTCATCATCTTCATCTTCATCAGGTTGCTGCAGATTCATATGCTCGCCGGTAATCTGGTAGGCGGCCCACTCCGCAATATTCGTAGCATGATCGCCGATTCGCTCAATGTATTTCGCAATAAACATGTAATCTGTCGCCTGCGAAGTATATTGGGTATCATTTTGCAGGATTTGGGTAAGCTCAAGGACAACACGGGAGAACATCTCATCCACCTCATCATCCTTCGCCCCGACGTCTTTGGCCAACTCCATATCCATCTGCATAAAAGCATTCAAAGCATCCACGAACATCTCGCGCGCCTTCTCCAGCATCTTAATGATGAGCGGCGGCGTTTTCATGGAGTGGAAATTGGGGTACGTAGTCATAATCTCGCAGATATCGGCACACTGATCCGCCACGCGCTCCAGGTCAGTCACTACCTTGAGCGAAGCCGTGATGCGGCGCAGATCTGTAGCGATGGGTTGCTGGAGAGCGATCAGCGAGAAACTCTTGTGCTCGACCTGGGATTCCATCATATTGATGTAATGATCATTCTCGTAGATCTCTTTTGCCAAGATAAAATCATGATCTTTTAACGCCTTGATCGTGTCACCAATGATCCGGTCAACTCGTGTGCCCATCGTGCTGATATCATTCAGCAAACTTCTGAGCTCTCTATCAAAAACACTTCTCATTTCGGATCCTCCCCTGAAGGTTCTATTCGTTTTTCGGCCAAAGCCGCCTGTTTCAGTCTCGTACACAGCCGCCGGTTCAGCTTGGCTTAGTCAAGCGGCAAGTAGCCTTTCCGTCCCATTGTTATTCCCATTATAATGCCCAACGGCCTATTAACCAAAACGACCCGTGATATAGGCTTCCGTTCTCTGGTCTGCCGGCTTGCTGAAAATCTTATCGGTTCGATCATACTCGATGAGGTCACCCAGGTAGAAGAACGCGGTGTTGTCGCTGATACGCGCCGCTTGGTTCATAGAGTGCGTCACGATGATAATTGTGTAGTCTTGCTTCAGCGTTTCCATCAGCTCTTCAATTTTGCCGGTCGCAATCGGATCGAGCGCAGACGTAGGTTCGTCCATCAAGATGACCGTCGGTTGCAGGGCAATGGCTCTGGCAATACAGAGACGCTGTTGCTGACCACCGGAAAGCTTGAGGGCGTTCTTCCCTAACTCATCCTTCACCTCATTCCAAAGAGCCGCCTGTTTGAGAGAAGACTCCACAACCTCATCCAGCAAATGTTTATCCTTGATGCCCTGGCAACGCAGGCCATAGGTAACATTGTCATAGATGCTCATGGGAAAAGGGTTCGGCGACTGGAAAACCATGCCGACTTCCGTGCGAAGGCGGACAACGTCCATGTCGGGGCCTTTGATGTCTTTTGTCCCGCCAAGCAGGATCTGACCCTCGATACGGCAGTCCTCAATCAGGTCGTTCATGCGGTTGAAGCAGCGCAGTAGCGTCGACTTACCACACCCGGATGGCCCGATAAAGGCCGTCACCTCCCTGGCATTGATCACCATGTTGATGTCTTTCAGCGCTTTGAAATCACCGTACCAGAGATTGAGTGACTTGATATCAAACATGACGCCGTCATTGGACAGCTTATCCAGTTGTGATTTGGTCACCGGAGCGCTCGACTGTGCCGTGTTGGACTGTACAGTGTTGGACTGTGCCGTGTTGGACTGTGCCGTGTTGGACTGTACAGTGGTTTGCGCAGGAGAGTTGGTTTGTGCGGGAGAGGTGGTTTGTGCGGCTTTGGCCGAAGTAGTACTCTGGGAAAAAGTCTGTTCGGTAGACATAATTATTCCTTCCATTTTTTATTCAAGTTCGTCGTGATCAGTTTGACGGCGATATTCAAAATGAGAACCATCGTCAAGATCAGGATCGATATGGCTGAAGCTAGCTCGAAGTTCGGCTGTTCACCGCTCATAACGGACCAGATTTGTACGGCCAAAGTCGTCGCCCGCCCATTGAGTTTCGGGTCATCAACTACGAACGTACCCATGGTGTAGATCAGGGCAGCGGATTCGCCGATGACGCGCGAGATGGACAGCAAGGTTGCGGAGAGAATGCCGGGCAAGGCGTTGGGTAGGACGACTTTGAAAATCGTCTGCGTTTTCGTTGCGCCTAGGGACAGCGAGCCCATACGAAGCTTGTCCGGAACTGTGATCAGGGCCTCTTCGGTCTGCCTGATGACAACCGGCAGAAGCACCACGGCCATCGTGAGGCCGCCCAGTAGAATATTCGGCGTGGTGGCGCCAAACAGGGCTGTAAAGGGGAAGAAAACGGTCATACCCATCAAGCCAAACACGATGGAAGGGACACCATTCAGCATCTCAATTGCGGAACGGATGGCGTTGGTCAGCTTGCTCTTCCCGGCGATTTCGTGCAGATAAATGGCGGCGAAAACACCGATCGGCAAAGCGATCACCACGGTGATGCCGATGAGCATCAAGGTGGCTATAAGCGAGCCGCGAATTCCGCCGCCGGCACTCTGGTAATCGACGCTGACGATGCCTTGGGACTCGTTGTCCAGCGTGTTGATCATGGCTTCCGCATTCTGTTTGCCCAGGAGACCAGCGGTCTTGGACTTGCCTTCGGCATTGGTGTAGGTGATTTTCTTGATCTCGGAGTTGATGTCCGGAACCAGGGGTTGATCTTTTTGATCACCGGAAGCTAAGTTTATGGATGAGGCCAAAGGCGAGTTCGGATCCACATAGAGCAGGGGCATGATGTCTTTTTTCTCGTGGTTCTTGTCGTCTTTGACTGCGAATCCATATTTGGTGGAGAAGACCGCGCCTTCCTCCAAGTTGTCCGGAGCTGTGAAGTTGCCCGGCTCTTGGATGGTGAAGCCGGCTTTGTAATTGCCACTCCAATAATCGCCGGTGATCATGTGCCAGTTCAAGGTGGACCAGCCTCTGGTAAATACGAAGACGAAAACAGCGCCCAACACGAAGACCGACAACCCGGTCGAAAGATACGTGAAGAAGTTCTTGACTCCATCCGTGAACCTCCGTTTCGTGGTCATGCCGCGCTCACTGCGGATGATGTCTGAAGTGGACTGGTTGGGACTGTTGGTGTGGTTGGTGTTGGATTGGTTCGGTTGGTTGGTGTTGGATTGGTTCGGTTGGATCGATGGATTAGCCTGATTAGTCATTGGTGACACCCCCAACCTTGCGTTTAATGTATTGAATCAGCAGATTCGTCAGCAAAACGATAATCATAAGCACAATACCGACCGAGAAACGTATGTCGTAGTCGACACCGGTCGTTTCCTTCAAACCGGAGAGCATGGTCGATGTCAGGGTGCGGGTGATGTCGAAGAGATTCCAGGTGGGGCCGGTCATGGCGTTACCGGCAACCATCGAAACGGCCGTTGCCTCACCAAAGGCACGACCCAATCCTAAGATCAAACCAGCGAAAATCCCTGACTTTGCGGCGCTTAACACAACTTTGAAATTCGTCTGTGTTTTCGAGGCGCCGAGGGCTAAGGAGCCCAGTTCGATATTTTTATCAACAGCGGCGATCGCTGTAATAGACATAGAAGTAATTGTTGGGAAAATCATAATCGCCAAGAGTATGGCAACCGTCAGAAGCGAAGTTCCTCCGAAAGTCGATTGGCCAAAAAACCTAGCAATATTGTCTACCAAAGTCGTAATCTGAGCTGAAGCAAAGACACCGTAAACAACGGATGGAATTGCCGCGAGAAGCTCAACTACGGTAGTAAATGCACTGCGCAATTTGCGTGGGGCAATTTTTACAATGAAGAGAGCGGTTAAGACGGAAATCGGAAATGATACCAGAGCCGCCAAGAAGGCTGATATCAACGTATTGATAATGATGAAGAACACTCCGTAAATCGGCGGGTTCTGGTCCGGGCGCCAAGCCATACCGGAAATAAAATCCCAGATATTCTGCCTGTTCTCCCCGTAACTTGGCAGGAATGGCGCGATGCCCTTCCCTCCCACGAAGACGAAAATAACAATAATCATCAACGCAGAAATTACACCTGCGAGTGCGAACAACACATGGAACACCTTATCAGTGACTTCCCTGCGCTTAATCGCTGCCGGTTTGATTCTGTCGCGTACATTAGCCATGTACCGGCTCCTTTCCGAGGCCTTGCGGCGCTTCGAAGTTTTGCAGCGCTTCATCCTGCAAAATGTCACATGCATTCTTAGGATAGGATAGCATTTTTCATGAAAAAAGGGGCCCGGCCTCATTAATTCTTGGCCAGGCCCCTCCGAACACTTGAGATTACTCCCGGTGTGTCAGCACATCCGATGTGTCAATGATGTGTAACACGACCGGAATGTCAGCACAGTGTGATTTTTACTTCAGGTCTTCCCAGTTCGTAACAGCGCCGGTGAAGATGTCATAGACTTGCTCTTGGGTAAGGTCAGAAACGGAGTTATTGTTCTCAACAACTACAACCACTGCGTCCAAGCAATAGGTACCGGATTCCATAGCAGCACCAACTTCTTCAGTACCGTCGGTCTTGAAATCACGAGAAGCGAAGCCGATGTCAGCAGCGTTAGCGCCGTCTTTTTCACCACCAAGAACACGTTTGAAACCATCACCAGAACCGGTCTGATCCATAACGAAGGTGAAGTTACCAGCCAGCGGTACGAAGCTTTCGAGAGCAGCCTTCAGGGTCTTCTCAACAGAGGTAGAACCACCGGTGCGGATTTCGATAGCAGAGTTGTCTTTGTCAACAACTGGATGGTTAGCCTTCAGCTCATCCCAAGCAGTACCGCCTGCGACGTCTGTGATACCACCTTCAGCAGCAACAACTTCACGACCTTCGGTGGAGTTCACCAGGTAGTCAATGAAAGCAGCTACGAGAGCTTCGGTGTCATCATTGGCGAAATCACCAGATGCACGAGTGACATAGTCAAAAGGTCTCTTCAGGTTATAAGAACCATCAAGAACGTTGGCTTCAGTAGGCTCAACACCATGGAATTTCAGAGCTTTCAGGTTGTTAGCAGCAAAGTCAGTTGTCAAAGAAACATAACCAATGCCGTTAGGATCCTGTCCGACTTTTGTAGCCATGTCACCGTTACCGGAGGTCTCAGAAGCTGTAGCAACGAGCTCGCCTTCGAAACCAATCAGTTCTTCGAAAGCGCCACGTGTACCGGAGCTGGAGTCACGGGTGTACACATTGATTTTACCGGTCATACCAGTAGTACCAGCAGTGGTCTCAGCGGCTGTAGTTTCAGCAGCTGTGGTTTCTGCAGCAGTAGTCTCAGCGGCTGTGGTTCCTGCTGTCGTGTCGGCAGGTGTTGAGGTAGTGGTCGTTGTTCCACCGCAAGCTGCCAGTGTGCCGGTCAGCAGCGTTGCTGCTAATGCCAGGCTAAGTGTTTTGGTAAACTTTTTCATCTCATTTTCTCCTTGTGAATCAATTGATGATTTTCGTTTCTCTTCTTTCGTCCTGATCTGAATCTTCTCGTTTGCTGTTGATCACCTTGTTGCTGGTGGTTCACCATGTCGCTTCGTTGTCTCGTCGCTTCGTCGCTTCGTCGCTGCTGGATCATCACGTTTGCCCGTTGACCACATGCACCCGAGTCTGTTTTCAGTCAGAATTCTTTTTGATTGTAGGCCTGCAATGTTAAAATCGTGTTAAATTCAAATTAAAGAACCGTTAGATTGCCACGATTTCGCCGTTTTCGGTAAACTGCATAAATCATTTTTCAATTGCCATCGCCTTGACACCATTTTCTCCATACAATGTTCGCTTGTTTCCGTGTCGGTTGCGCGGTGACGTTGCGATTGGGTTGTAGTAGCTTCGCGGTTGTTTTGCGGTAACTTCGAAGTTGTTATATTGATATAAATGAACGCTTAGCTCTACCTATTGTTGTTGGAACTACTTCTCATTGCATTCCAGCGTTTGGGAGAATGAAGGAACGCATGGCTGTGACTTATAGCTTCTGGTGCTGGCTCGTGAGCGTTCGAGTTGAGTATTTGTATGAGCGCATGACTGCGACTTATAGCTTCTACGATAGTTACTATCATATTTAACGTAATGTGAATTCTATGTTGTACAATTATTCCGTTCCACATAATATGCGATATGCTAGGCGAAACTTGTCTATATCATTGATTTCTGTCCTGCAGAAGAAAATTTTTTTCCAAACTGGCACGGATCCGGTTACTTGCGACAACAAACATTTTCCAGAGAAGATCTTGACACTTGTTTTACTACCATATGAATAATTACTGACCTGAAGACAGAAATTTTTGGAATGAATACTGGCCTTGAAGGTTACACGGTCTGAAATAGGCATGAAACCAACAGGGAAATACCTTTCAAAGTGCTGAGCCTGCCAATCCGATGTCGCAAGTTTCGCGATCTTGACCAACTTGGAAACAACACAACCACCTCTATGAATTCTCAAGAACTAAAACAAGAAAGAATACACTGCCAAAACCGCTCCACCATCAATAAACCATTACATATGTTTAAAAATAAAATTATGTAGTGGCAATACGCGGCCAAAACCGCTCCGCCAATAAGAACTCAGACACAACAGAACAAAAACAAGGAACAATACATCGCCAATACCGCTCCGACCTACCAACTGCCTGCTCGCAAGCACTTCAAAACCACTGCATAAGTTTAAAATTAAACTTATGTAGTCAGTAGTATGTAGTCAATAGTGTAAACTATGAAATGAAAAAACTTCTACGCACATATAGGTGAGGCGTAAGCATCTTGCAAGCGACACACATCTTGCACGCGACACGCAACGTGCAAGCGACACACAACGTGTAGACGTCTCGTACGTAAAGTGCTGGCAAGGTCACGATGGAGGCAGAACGGATGAAGCTGAGCTTAATAATTCCTTTTTATAATGAAGAAGAGCAGTTGACGTATACTTTGGGGCGGGTGCGCCCGATCATGGAGAGCCTCACGCCGACCTACGAAATCATTGCGGTGGATGATGGTTCCAAGGATGACACTTGGAAATTGCTGAGCGCCGAGGCTGTCAGGGATCCTCGCATTCATGCGATTCGGTTTTCGCGGAACTTTGGGAAGGAAGCGGCGATTTGTGCGGGTCTTGATGCGGCCAAAGGCGACGCCGTCATCCTCATCGATGGGGATTTGCAACATCCCCCTGAGTACATTCCTGAAATGGTGCGGCTTTGGCAAGAGGAAGGCTATGATGTTGTGGAAGGTGTGAAATCTTCGCGCGGCAAAGAGAGCCGCCTCTATAGCTGGGTTGCCGGTGCTTTCTATAAGTTGTTCAGCAAAATGAGCGGGGTCGACATGGATAATGCGTCGGACTTTAAATTGCTTGACAAAAAGGTGGTGAAAGCGTGGCGAAAGCTTGGCGAAAGAAACACGTTTTTTCGCGGGCTTTCGGCGTGGCTGGGTTTTAAGCGTTACGAATTTCCGTTTGAGGTGGCGGAGCGCGAGCATGGCCGGAGCAAATGGAATTTTCGGGGGCTTTGGCGGCTTAGTAGTAATGCACTGACGTCGTTTTCGACTACGCCTCTCAGCTTCATTACCTCGATTGGCTTGCTTTACCTTCTGATTGCCCTGATTATTGGCATCATCACGCTTGTGAAGTATTTTAACGGGACGGCTGTGGAAGGTTTCACGACGGTGATTTTGCTCCTCCTGATTTCGGGTGGCTTCATCCAGATCAGCCTTGGCCTGATCGGCACCTACATCTCACGAATTTATGACGAGGTCAAGGAGCGCCCTCGCTACTTGGCGATGGACGAAATCAACCCGGCGCCATTGTCGGAGGCGCCGCCGACAGGCGCGCCTCCAACGCAAGCGGCGCCGGCGGATTTGCCGAAAGGCTGAGATAAGTTACGTTATGTTAGCAGTATTGTTCATTGTTTTTGCAGGAGTGGTCGGCTGGTATTTTCGTAAGACAATGCTGCCGGAGACGGAATTTACCGGCAAGCTGGAAGCCATCACGCCTGAGCTGTCCGCCATACCCAATGGGTTTTTGACGGTGCCGATGGATTTGTTGTCGGGCTTGACCCTGACGACGACCTTGATTTATTTTGCTGCCTGGCTCAGCCGGGTGCTCTTCCCTACGGAGTCGTGGTTCCCGATCGCGCTGTGGTGGGGGGCGGCTTTGGCCATACTCAACTTATTCTTGCTGAGAATTCTGAACCGAAGACGCGCCTCGGGGATTCGCAGCAAGTTGCGGAACCAGGACGGCGAAATCTCCGACCTGAAGCCGGGGCGGCCGCGACTCGTTGCCACACTCGTCGTTGCGGTGACGACGGGGCTCAGCATTGTGTGGGCGCTGCTGCTGACGCGGACGACGTTCTTCCAAGAGGGGACGCTGGTGCATGCGGGGTTTACGGTGTTCAGCGATTTGTCGCCGCATACGGCCCTCACGAGGAGTTTCGGCGTGGGCGGGAATGTGCCGGCGAATTATCCGCATTTTGCGGGCGCGGGGATGAATTATCATTTCTTCTTTTATTTCCTCGCGGGGCTCCTGAATGCGCTGGGATTTTCGGTTGAATGGGCTCTCAATTTGCCGTCGATCCTGGGGACGGTGGCGTTTGTCAGCGGGCTCGGCTACCTGGCGGTCTTTTTGAGCGGACGCAAAGCCGCCTGGCCCCTCACCTTCGCCCTTTTTTGTCTGCGAAGTTCGCTCAGCGGCTTCGTTTTGCTGCGCGACCAGCTGCAGGCCGGCTTGTCCCTGGGTGAGGCGGTGAACGTTCTTCGTCAGGCCGAGTCCTACGCCGGCCCACTCCTCCACGATGATTGGGGGCTCTACAACCTCAATGTTTACGCCAACCAGCGCCATTTGTTGTGGGGGCTGGCTTTGGTGGTCTATATCTTCTTACTCTTTCTCCCATCACTCCAGCGCGGCGAAGGTCTCAGAAGCTTCGGCCAAAGCCGCACCTGGCCACCCTCCTCCACGTCTCAAATTCTCTACCCCCTAATCCTGGTCTTCCCTCTCTCCTATTGGCACGGCTCCGCAACCATTGCGCTGTTGTTGGTCTTAGCTTGCTGGGCGCTTTTTAGCCAAGAGCGCCTCCGCTACCTAGCCGTCGGCTTGTCCGCCGTGCTGGGCGCTCTCTTGTTCAGGTGGATCTTTTCGTCTGGGGGTGCGGGTGGTGGCGTGGCGGGCGCGGCCGCGGCGGGTGCTGGCGCGGGTGCGGGTGCGGCTGGCGCCGGTGCCGGTGCGGGTGCGGGCTCAAGTTTTGCACCAAGCAACTTGTTTCAATGGGGCTATATTCTGGAAGATAAATCCTTGACCGGTGTGCTGAGCTTTCTCGTGATTCTCTATGGTGTAGAAATTCTGTTTATGATTGCCGCCTTTGTGTTGAAAGAACCTGCGTGGAAAAAAAGACTCGCTTTCTCCTTCTTATTGCCAATGATTTTCGGCTTAACCGTTTCCCTGACACCCGATGTAACAGTCAATCACAAATACTTTATGATGACACAACTCTTCTTCCTCCCATTCACCGCCGACTACCTTTTGCGCCTGTGGACTTGGGGGCGCACTCGCACCGGTGGCGCCGGTGGCAACGGTGACAACGGTGGCAAAGGTGGCAAAGGTGGCAGCAATCTAGGCAAAAAAATTCTTCTTCGCATACTCACCATCGTACTACTCGGCGGTCTGACCTTCACAGGCTTAACCGACTACTGGGCCTACCGAAATCAAAGCCAATTCCAAGTCGTCATCGAAACAGACGATGCATTCAGTAAATGGGTCTATGACAATATGGGTGTTGACGAAATATCTCTGACACCACCTTGGGCCATGCATAGTTACTTCTATACCGGTCGCCAAAGCTTCTACGGCCACAGTTATTATGCCCAGTCCGCCGGCTATGATGTAGACAAACGCCTTAACGAGATCCGCTGGTTTCTCTCCGCATCTACGCTAGACGAGACCGCACTTCGTGCCTTTGTAGAAGAGAATAAGCTCTCCTACCTTATGATCGACGACAGTTGGCGCCAAAACCCAGATTACTACATCAATGAAAACAATCTACAAACGCTATTCCCCGAAGTAGCCTCATTCCCTGAACAAGGAAACTTGACCATCTATCGCCTGAAGTCTTAGCAAGAACTCAATAGCGGAGCGGTATTGGTAGTGTATTCCTTCTACAAGCGTTCGTTGGCGATCTAGTTTTCGGTGGCGGAGCGGTTTTGGCAGCGTATTTATCCTGTTTTAGTTCTTAGGGGGCATGGAGATAGTTATGTTATTTCCAAATTGGTTAGGATCGGGATTCTTGCGACAGCCGATCGACTTCCACATTGTTGTGGGAAGTGTTTTTTCCGCTGAAGCATAACTTTTTTAACAATGTTTATTTCAAGGTCAGTATTCATTCAGAAATTAAACCTGCAGATCAGAAATCATTCAGCCGTTCTTTGAATTGTTAGGCTGAGTGAGATGGAAACGATTTTTTTGTCGCAAGTATCCAGATCCTGACCAGGTTCGAAATTTTTTCTTCTTATGTAAGACAGAAAGCAATGTTATAGACAAGTTTTTCCTAGGATGTCGCACTCCATGCAAAATAGAGTAACAGTTACATAAAGTCATTCATTCAAAGTGTACTCAAATTGATCCAATTAACATACTATGCAAATGTTTTCACGGATCTTGTTGTAATAATAAGTCAACATGCGTTCTTTTTCAGTCATTTGTATAAAGCAAATAGCTGCACTGACAGCAATAAGCGGCCTCATGCGCTCCTTCCAAAAAAGTCGGACAAAAGAGACAGTCGCCCTTGCAGCAATAAGCAGGCACAGGCGTACCTTCATCGCAATGCACCAGCAAAACACCAGTAAAACTCACTACATAAGTTTAAATTTAAACTTATGTAGTGAAAACCTACGAGCCAGAACCCGCGGATTTGAAGAAGCCGAGCCAGCCTTCGACGGTGAGGATGAAGCGGTGGGGGAGGATGCGCGAAATGAGTTTGATTAGGTGGGCGGAGAGGCTGTAGAGGGACATATCTTTGCCACGGGCGGAGCGGCGGAGGGCTTTGGCTGCGACGCCGGAGACTGGCTCGACACCGAGGCGCTTCAATGGATTGCGCCTGTTGCCGGCAATAGCGAAAAATTCGGTTTCCATCGGGTTTGGGCAGACGGCAGTGACGGTGATGTCGCGTTTGCGCAGCTCATAATTTAGGGCGCGGGAGTAGCTGATGACGTAGGCTTTGGTCGCCGCGTAAACGGCGAAATGCGGCTGCGGCAAGAAGCCTGCGACGGAGGCGATGTTCAGGATGCGACCGCCGGCGGTCATGTGCGGCAAGCAGATCGAGCAGAGGCGCGTGAGGGCCTCGCTGTTCACCGCGACCATATCGGCGTTGACGTCTTCGGGGATGCTGGTCACGGGGTTGGCTTTGCCGTAGCCGGCTGAGTTGATCAGGATGTTCACAGTCACATCTTCGGTGGCCAAAGCCGCCCTCATCAACCCCAACCACTCGGGGTCAGTGACGCTTCCTGCAAACACGCGCGAGGGGGTTTGCAGTTCTTCGGCTAGTTCGTTCAGGCGCTCTTCGCGCCTAGCGCAGAGCCAGAGTTCCTCAATGTCGGGGTCTTGGTCGAGTTGGCGAGCGAATTCACGGCCGAGACCGGAAGAAGCACCGGTGATGATGGCGATGGGACGGGTCATAAGTAGCTTCCTTTCAGGTGGTGGGGGGCGGCTTTGGCCAAAGTCGCCTGAGGCTAAGTCAGATCCACACCCTCTTACACAATACCACGCAGCAACAAGTACCAGAGGGGGATGGTCACCATGGATAATATGGTGGAGAGGCCGACGGCTTGCGAGCCGAATTTCCCTTGCTCGGGATATTGGGCGGAACCCATGGCGACGGAGGATGCGATGGGCATTGCGACGCTGAGGGTGACGACGTTGATGGCGATGGGTTTGTCGAAGAAGAGGCGGATGAAAATGAGCGCGAGCGCCGGCAGCAAAATCAGGCGTAGAAAGGAGATTTGGTAGAGCAGTTTCTGGCTGAAAAGATCTTTCAGTGAGTAGGCGGCGAGCCCGGAGCCGATGACGATCAGCGAGAGCGCGGGAGTCAGGTCGCCGAGGAAGTTCAGGCTGTCGAGGATGAGTTTGGGCATGGTGACGCCGGCGAAATAGAGGATCAGCGAGAGGACGGCGGCGACGATTCCCGGGTTGATGAAGTTTTTGAGTTTGAAGGGTTTGTCCGGCTCGGCGTCTCGCGTGGTCAGCCACACACCGACGGTGAAAAACCAGATCCAGAACGGCAAATGAAAAACCGCCGTATAAAAAATCGCTTCCGATCCCAAAAATGCCCGAATAATCGGATAACCCATAAAAGCCGTATTCGCCAACACCAAACAACTGATAGCCGTTCCGGTAAGGTGTTTGGGCACCCGAATCAAGCGAACCAAAAGCCACGCGACCACGGTTATCAAGGCATAAAATAAAAAACCGGTCAGCACCAAGCGCGTGACTTCTGCGGGCGTGAGCGCCGCGCTGCCCCGGTCCAAACCGGTCGCCGAAGCGATGATCATGGCGGGCATGGTTACTTGCAGGATCAGCTGTGACAAGCGCTGATCCATATCATCATTCAGAATGCCGCGTTTGCGGAAAATATAGCCCACGACGATCGCAACGATCAACTTGAGCATTGTTGAAACGATTTCCAAGAATTACTCCGTTCTAAAATTCACTCGGTTCTGAGGTCGAAGCCTTACTCCGTTCTGAGGTCGAAACCTTGCTCTTCCATGTAGACGTTGATCCGTTGCCTGATGGGATTCACTTGGGACAATTTTTGCTTCACCTGCTGGCTGAAAGAATCGAGGCGCTTATTCTCGTCGCGCAGGTCGTAGTACCAAGTCATGACTTCGTCGTACTCGCGGAAAGCCTCGGCGTAATCGTCCTCAGGTGTGTACTGGTTTTCGAATTGTCGCAGCGCTACCGGCATGCGGGGCTTGTATTGGGGGCTTTGGGCCGGTTTGCCAAAGGCCACGCCAATCACCGGAAAAGTCAGTTGCGGGAGGTTCAGGAGCCTGATGATTTCGGGCGGGTCATTCAAAATACTGCCCAGAAAGACGGCGCCGAGCCCCAAAGATGCCACAGCCGAGTTCAAATTCTGCGCCATCAGCGAGGCATCAGTAAAGCCCTGGACGAAGCGATCCATGGAGCCGGCTTTGCTGGTATCAAAGCCATGCGCCTCCGCCAAGCGCATATTGCGATAGCAATCGACAATAAAAATCCAGAGTTCCGGCGCAGTTGCCACATATTCTTGCTTACAAACCGCTGCGATCCCCTGCCTGATTTCCGGATCGGTGATGCGAATCCAAGAAGCTTGCTGCATCCCAGTAGAGCTGGCTGTGCGGTTCACAAGTTCCGAAAGCATCGCCAGTGTGTCGTCATCGACCTTGTCGTCGGTAAACGCGCGAATGGTTCGGTGATGAAGCTGACAGCTGGTGGTTTCATTCAGCGGCCAGCTCTCTGGAATATCAAGCTTGTTTAATTCGTACATAGCATTACTCCTGTTCATTGTTCGGTTTTGTTGTTCGCTTGCACATAAAAGCAAATTTGAAGATATGTGCATGCTGGATGGCATGTTGTCTATTCGTTCATTGCTCGAGCTGTTCGGTTTGTGCTCGGTTTCGCTTCTCGCATGCACATAAAAGCAAATTTGAAGATATGTGCATGCTGAATGACATGTTGTCTATTAGTTCATTGCTCGACGCTGCTCGAGCTGCTCGGTTTGCGTTCGGTTTCGTTGTTCGCTTGCACATAAAAGCAAATTTGAAGATATGTGCAAGTTGCGTTCATCCCCGAGACCTCAGTTCCGGAAAGTAGCGCGCCAAGATATCATACCCTTCATCCCGGTCGTTGCGCAGTCTCACATTTGGTTTGTGGCTGCCGTGGTAGTCCGAGCCGGCGGTCGGTATGAGATCCAGTTCGGCGGTGACTTGGGCGATGAGTTCGCTTTCGGCAAAAGAGGTCTCCCCATGTAAGACTTCTACGCCTGCGAGTCCTCGCTCTTTTAGGAGAGACAATTTCCGATGGAGTGAGGCGGAACCGTGTGGCTTTGGCCCGCGGAACCAGTCCTTATAAATCGCTGGGTGAGCCAGGACTGCGCACCCGCCTGTCATGACTATTTGGTGGATGGCGTCTGCTGCGCTGGGCAATGTGCGCTCGACATAAAGTGGTTGGCCTTCGCTGAGGAATCTGTTGAAGGCGTCGTCGACGGAGCTGACGTAGCCTTTGCGAATCAGAAGTTGAGCCATGTGGACGCGGCCGATCGTGCCGCCGCCTTCGGTCGCCAATTCGTCGTAGTCGATCGGCATGCCGTTGGCCTCTGCTAACTCGCACATCTTGCGGTTGCGCTTTTCGCGGTCTTGCCTTCGCTCTTCAAGAAAGCCATCGAGACATCGTATGGTCCCTGTTGGGTAATAGCCTAGGAGGTGGACTTCCTGGCCTTCTAGTTCGCAACTGATTTCTACGCCGGGTATGAAATCGGGCAGCTCCATGCCTAGTTGTGTGAGCTTTTCGTAGACCATGCTGACGGCTTCGATCCCTGAGGTAGTGTCGTGGTCGACTAAGGCGAAGCTCTTCAACCTGTGGTTCAGCACTTCTTGAATGAGCTGTGGTGGGCTGGTTTTCCCGTCCGAAGCGTTGCTGTGGGTGTGAAGGTCGGTGGCTCCGTTTCGCATGGTTTCCCATAGCATTTCCCGTGATTTCTGGCTGTTTTCTCGGCCGGTCACTGGGTCACAGGTTTGATTTTTGATGTACGTCCATATTTTTGATCGCATGTGGTGGCGCTCCCATCTTCTACGGGGTTATTGATTCTACGGTGCTGGCCATTGGGTGGCCTGGCCGGTTGGGCGGCGCTGGCCGTTGGGCGGCCTGGCCGGTTGTTTGGGTTTATCTATTTCTCATATGATAGCGGAATTTTGCGTATTCGGCTTGGGTTTGGCTTGGGGTTGGAGCAAGGCGGGTGACAGGAAGCTAGAAAACGATAAGAAAATGCCGTTTCCGGTACTTTTGGCTCCGGAAACGGCTCTATGCAATGACCTCTTGTTGTATCGATTATAGCTTGCGCCGGGAGGCGTGAGCCGTCAGAGAGCGACCTGCGCCAGTAGCGGCTTTGGCCAAAGTAAGAGAACTTGGCTGAGTGCCTTACTCTTCCAACTTGCTCTCGGCAATCACCTTCTCGGACAGGTTCGGCAGCATCTCCTCGTAGCGGAGGAACGACATGTCGTACCAGCCACGGCCCTGTGTCATCGCGCGAAGATCGGTTGCATAGCGATCCATTTCTGCCAGCGGAATTTCCGCATTGACCACGCTCATCCCGGACTTCGAATCGATGCCCAAAATCCGGCCGCGGCGCTTGCTGATATCGCTCATGATGTTACCCATTTCTTCTTCGGGCACATGAATTTCCACCGCGTAAACCGGTTCCATGAGGATAGGGTTCGCTTGTTGCATGCCTGCTTTGTAAGCGAGTGATGCTGCGATCTTAAACGCCAATTCCGACGAGTCAACATCATGGTACGAACCGTCGAGCAGGGTTGCCTTTACGCCCACAACTGGGTAGCCGGCCAGAACGCCTTTCTCCACCGATTCTTGCAAGCCTTTTTCGACGGCGGGGAAGTAGGCCTTAGGCACGGAACCGCCGAAGACCTTTGTCTCGAAGACTAAGCCATCCGAATCCCAAGGTTCAAACTCTATCCAGACATCGCCGTACTGGCCGTGGCCGCCGGACTGTTTCTTGTGCTTGCCTTGGACTTTGACCTTCTTGCGGATCGTCTCGCGATAGGGGATTCGGGGCGCCTTGAGCTCGGAATCCACCTTGAATTTCGTCTTCAGTTTCGAGCGCAGCACATCCAGCTGCAGCTCGCCCAAGCCGTTGATGACCATCTCCTTCGTTTCCGGATCGTTTCCGTAGGTGAAGGTTGGATCCTCCTCTTGCAAGCGTCCTAAACCAGCGGAGATCTTCTCCTCTTCGCCTTTGGCCAAAGGATAGATCGCCATTCGGAGTGGAGCCGCGGGATAGACGATGCGGGGCAGGATCAGCGGGTTCTCCTTTGTGCTCAGCGTATCGCCGGTCAACGTCACACCCAGCTTCGTAATCACGCCGATGTCACCCGCCTCAATTGCTGCCTGCGGCAGCTGATTCTTGCCCTGAATGAAGCTCAGGTTGCCGACGCGCTCTTCCTTCTCTTTATTCGCATTCCAAATCGTGGAACCTTGTTCCACCGTGCCTGAATACACACGGAAGTACGAAATCTTGCCCACAAATGGATCCGAAACCGTCTTAAAGACAAACGCCGCCAAGGGTCCTTTCGGATTCGGTGTGAGTGCCAAAGCCGACCCATCCTTCTTCACGGCGTTCACCGGTTTATGTGCCGCTGCTGACGGGAAATGGTCCACGATACGATTCATCATGAAACGGATGCCCTTGAGCTCCGTTGCTGAACCGGTCCACACCGGAATCATGTACCCACCGGCCATGCGATCGTAGAGCCCTTGGGAAATCTCTTCCTGTGTAAAAGGCTCCTCCGCAAAATACTTCTCCATCAAAGCCTCATCGCTCTCCGCGACTTGCTCCATGAGGTTATTGTATTGTAACTCCAGATCGTCCTCATACTCGGCCGGTACCTCCGTCTCATACCGCTCGCCCTTCTCGTTGTAGAGATAGGCTTTGCGGTTGATGACGTCGATGTAGCCCAAGTACTTACGGTCCTTCTGGATCGGAATCATCATGATTGTACAGTCGCGGCCAAAGTGATTGCGAATATCCGCCATCACGCTCATAAAATCCGCCGCGGCCTCATCCATTTTATTAATGAAAATTGCAAAAGGAATATCTTGCCGTTGCAAGAAGCGAACAGATTTCTCTGCCCCGACAGTCACGCCGTCTTTCGCCGACAGAACTACTATTCCGCAGTCCGCCACGCGCAGTGCCTGCATCACTTCACCCAAGAAATCAAAATCTCCTGGTGTATCAATCAAATTGACCTTCGTATTCTCCCAAACTAAGCTGGCTACGCTGGTCCCGATACTGATCTGGCGTTTCTTCTCCTCGTCGTCGAAATCCAGTACAGTTGTACCATCCGTAGTCTTCCCCGGACGATCCACCACACCGGCCTTGTACAGCACGGCCTCAGCAAAAGATGTCTTCCCTGCTCCGCTGTGTCCCAAGATTGCGACATTGCGAATGTTCTCTGCGGAAAATTGTTTCATTCCGTCACCTCCTGTTAGAAATCAGCAAGTATTTTCGCTGTTTAATTCGCTCTTCAAGAAGAGCTAGAATTACCTTTAACGATTATACTAGACAAGATGAACAAATAACAACAAATTTCTCATAAACTCTCCTGTACAAAGACCACAAGTTCACTCTTGTATTTCTGTCTAATTTAACCAAATCCTAACCTTTCGCTGTGTGTTTGTGGGTTGGGGGGTTGGGGGTTGGGGGTTAGGGGTTTCTCGAGTTTCGAAGGTGCGCCTGGTGCATCGTATCGTTGCTGGAGTAGTTTCGCCCTTCACTGTAGTTGTTTCGCTGATGGAAGGTACGCCTGATTCCGCCTATAGCTATAAGTTTTGCTGTTTCAGTTATCCGACTAGCTTGGAAGGAACGCCTACAGCAACTTATTGCTACAAGTTCGACTAAATTCTCTATCCAGCTCGGCAGAAAAAACACATGTTTGATAATTTATGGCACAAGATTTGCTAAAATATTTAAATAGCATGTTAGTCCACAAGCTCCCAAGAACACACCTCAATTTTCTGGAGCTGTACACCTGAATACTTTCCAAACTGGTCAGGATCCGGAACCTTGCGACAAAGAATCATCTTACGAAGTATTCCTATCATCGGTTAAGCGGAGGTTGAATGATTACTGACCTGCAAACAAAAATTACTGAATGAAAACTGACATATGATGAAGCATTATCAACGTAAAGTTCCACACTGGACAAAATATCTCCTCAAAACGAGTTGGAAGTCAGTTTACTGTCGCAAACATCTCGATCTCAACCAACTTTGGAATAGCATATCTATCTCTATAAATCCATAAGAACTAAAACAATGAACAATACGTCGCCAATACCGCTCCGCCACCAATGAACTCGACCGCCATCGCATTTGAGCAGGAACATTACGTCACCAATACCGCTCCGCCACCAACGAACGCACTACATATGTTTAAAAATAAACTTATGTAGTTGATTAGGAACAATACGTCGCCAATATCGCACCCTCCAAGCTTGCCAAACTAAAAACGACCGCCGAAACCAAATTCAGCGGCCGTAAAATTCAAAACACACCGCAGTGTAAAACAACACTGAACAACGCAGCTACAACTCAGCTACAACGCAGCTACAATCCAGTCCTGTCCACCGCAGCACTCCCGTTAATTAACAAAAGGAGTCAGATATTGTGAGAACCAAGCTACATAGTAAGGAAAGTTCGTGATGATTTGCTGAAGTGTTCCCGTAAACAGCAAGACCAGAAAAACCAAAATAAAAACAATCACACTAATCAAAAGCTGACAGAAAAAGAAGCGAGCAAAATACATACGATTCAGCTTCTTATTACTCAACGCAAACACGATCATGAAAATCAAGCCAACCACAGGAAGTGAAAAGAGGATTGAATAACCAACATAGCCCCAACCATGAATCAGCTGGAATTGTTCAGGCAATTCATCTTCCGTGCGTATAGGTCTCGCGATCTGCACAACCTGCGGCGTCGGCTGCTGACCAGGCATCGTTCCAGCACCAGTCCACCCGCTCGGTCTTTCATAGTCAATGATCGGAGCAGAGGTTTCACTTATCGTTTCCGCCGCTGGTTTACCTGAAGTTTCAGGTGTCGCTGCAGAATCGACAGCACCAACAACTGTATCACCAGCAGCCGAAGCACCAACAACTGAAGCATCAGCCGCTGAAGCATCAGCACTAGATGAATTTTCGGAATCCTCAGAAGGTTGAGGATTCGAAACCTCAGCATCTTGAGGATTCGAACCTTCGGCGGATGCCGGCAGGGCGGTGCCGCAAACATCGCAGAATTTCGCGCTATCTTGAGAACTGGATCCACAATTCGGACAAACTTTCATTTTGTACACCTCCGATTAATTAAGGTCGATGAATGATTTACAAGGTCGCCAGTGGCGTCAGTAGCGTCAGCAGCGCCAGTGGTGTCAGTGGCGTCAGTAAAACCAGCATTAGTATAAACGTTCTCAGGCTTTTTGGTACAAGTCAAGCCAAGACTTAACATCATCCAGGGTTGACACTTGGCCTCCTTGAAGGCGGAGTTGTTTGGCTTTGGGGTGTCCTTGAGCGTATGCAGCCAAAGTTTTCCGAAACTCCCTCATTGCCGTGCCTTCACCGAGAAAGTTGCTAAGGTGTTCTGCATGTTGAAGAATCGTTTGGCTTTTCTCAGTGAGAGTAATGGATTCCGCCGACTCTGAACCGGCAGCCGCTGAACCAGCCACCTCCCTCGCTCCTTGCATGGAGCGGAAAATCCAGGGGTTGCCTTGGGCGGCGCGGCCGATGGAGACGGCGTCGGCGGAAGTTTCGCGGAGGCAAGCGTCGGCAGTGGCCGCGGAAGTGATGTCACCGTTGGCAACGAGGAGGACATGGGGGCGGAGGGCGGCTTTGGCCAGCTCATCGTGCGTGCGGCGAATGACTCCCCAATCAGCGGCGCCACTGTAGAACTGGTCGCGGTAACGACCGTGGATGGTGAGGATGTCGGTTCCGGCTGCGACGAGTTGAGGGGCGAGAGTTGGGGCTGTTTCGTCATTTTGGCCAAAGCCGCGCCTAATCTTACAACCCAGGAGATAGCCACGTGGGTGCAGGATTTCGGAGAGGCGGCTGACGATGGTGGTGGCGAGGTCAGGGGTGGTCATGAGGGCGGAGCCGGCGCCGGTTTTCACGACTTTTGGCACGGGACAGCCCATGTTGATGTCGATGCCGAGGCACTGCGACAAGAGCGGATGCGCCAAGATGGCCTCGGTTGCGGCCACGAAGTCGAGGGGCTCTGAACCGAAGAGCTGAATCAGCACCGGCCCTTCTTGCGCGGGGTCAATGGCGAGGTAGCGCCAAGATTTTTCGAGGCCGCTGTAGTGAATTCCGGCGGCACTGACGAGTTCGGTGGTGCCGAGAAGTGAGCCTTCCCGGTGGCAAATTTGCCGGAATGGCAGGTCTGAATAGCCGGCCAAAGGCGCCAAGAAGGCCAGGCGTTTGGCCCGGCCTCCCAGTTGGCTAATTAAGGTTTCTCGCTGATTGTTCTGCATTGCTTCATTTATCACAGGATGTCGACGATGGTGTCGTCATCGTCCTCGTCATCATCGTCATCGCCGTACTCGATGACGCCGGGGTTGAGGTCGAAGGCGAAGTAGATGTGGTCCTCGGACAGGCGGTATTGGGGCGAGGTCAGAGGTCCGCAGCTGTTTGAGCCGATGCCGGACATCCGGTAGTCAATGCAGAGGACTGTGTAATCTGATTCGTCGAGTTCGTAGTTATGTTTCTTGGCAGTCAGCTCCTCTTGCGTGTAGTGAGAAACGCTGAAGGAGAAGGGCGTCTCGGCTTGGACAGCCAGGGCGGCGTAATCTTCGCGGAAGAGGATGACGCTTTGGGTGCCAAAATGGCTGCCGTTCTCTTGCGGTTTGATGTAGTCGAAATGCTCATTGGTGACGGTACTGTTGAAACGGTCAATGTAGGTGGCTGCATGTTTGTCTTCGTAGCTTTCCTGTGGTCCGTAGCCGTAGTAGGTAAGATTCTCGTAGGATTTCGGTAAGAAGAAGCGCAGGCCAAAGCGCGGCAAATAAGGTACGCCGTTCTGGGCTTTGGTTTTGCGATTTTCAGGCAGAGGGTAGCCCGGGAAATCGCCGAGCCAGGGCTGGTTGCGATTTCTCTCTGCTTCGATCGTGCATTTGACGACGCCGTCTTCGTCGACGCGCCAGACGGTTCGAATGTCGAGGACGGATTGGAGGCCGTCAGGCGCAAGTGTGCTGTCACAGGTGATCACGACTCCCGGGCCATCGATTTCAAGGTCGACGAATTTTACCTTCGTGCGAACACGGTCGAAGCCTGCCTCGCGCCACTCTTGGGCGATGTACATGTCGTTGTCGGTTGGCGCGCGCC
The DNA here is from genome assembly GCA_964479695.1 of uncultured Fastidiosipila sp. GTDB lineage: Bacteria > Bacillota > Clostridia > Saccharofermentanales > Fastidiosipilaceae > JAAYZH01. Next base: position 14,321 of record CAYZSO010000028.1, on the reverse strand, counting down.
AGATGTTGAACTCGGCGGCTTTGGCCAAAATAGGCACTTGGTTGAAGACCATTTCGCGGAACTGGCCTTTGCGCTTGTCGAAAGCATAGGTGAAGTTTTCGCCCCGGAGCGTGTACTCGTTTTCGCTATCCCAAATGCTGATGGCTGTGTCGAGAGAGACCTCGCTGCCGACGTCTTCAATGCGCAAAAGGGTAGCGACACCGGCTTCGACGAACTCGGGAAAGACGTTTTCCTGCAAGGGAATGTTGCCTTCGTGGATCATGAGCTGGTCGAAGCCAAGCTCTGATCCTTCCGAGAGAAGTTCGCTCCTTTTGGCTACCCGATAAGCAAAGATAATATAGACTGGAAGTGTGTATTCTTCCGCGATGCCTTCGGCCAAATCGCTTAGGATTTCGGGGTCGATGCCCAGGGAATATTCGGCGGTTTGGTGAGGCGGGAGATCGACGTCGGCGATGTGGCCTGTGGCCAAGCTCATGCCTCCGCGCACAAGATTGTATTCGACGTTGATAGTTTCACCTGCGTTGACAAAATCCAGCATGTTGGTCAGCTGTACTTTGTCTGCCAGAAGGAGCTCGGGTGTGGCCTTTGCACGAATGGGCCTCAGGGCATTTCGATATTCAAGAATGGAATTGGTGACTTTGCGGTCGGGCGTGACGAGGCCGTCGACACAGAAGTTGCCGTCGTGCTGGGCCTCGCCTGAGTCGCCGCCATAGAAGTAGCGGCGGCGCCCGCCCGGCGCCATGCCCATATCAATGGCATGGTCGGCCCACTCCCAAGCGAAGCCGCCGGCCATCGTGTCGCTTCCGTATATGCGGTCCATGTAGGCTTCGACCTCGCCGGGGCCGTTGCCCATAGCGTGCATAAATTCGACCATCAGGTAGGGCTTAGGGCTCTCCTGCTCGAGATACTTGTCGACCGAGGCAAAGGACGGATACATCACCGAGTAGAAATCAAGGTCATCCAGAGTTGAATGGTAATAAGGCTCTTGCCAGCGCGAGCTCTCATGTTGACGAAGTCTCGTCGGATCGGTCTCGCGCAGCCAGGCCAAAGCCTGCTCGAAGCCCGGCCCGAAACCGGTCTCATTGCCGGGCGACCAAATGATGATCGACGGTTGGTTGCGGTCACGCAGGACCATACGTTTGACGCGGTCCACGATCTGCGTGGTGAAAAGGTCCTGCGACGCGAGGTACGAATACGCATCGTTGATGACGAGTTCAGTGTCTGCGGTCCCGGCATTACCGAGGGCGTCGGCGTCGGCGTCGGTGTTGGTGCCACCAGCGGCTTCGCGGTGGCCCGCGCCATAGAGCGCGACGCCGCCATGCATTTCGATATCCGCTTCGTCCATAACGTAGAAACCAAAGCGGTTATACATCTCATACGCCCACGGCGCATTGGGGTAGTGCGACGTGCGAATCGCATTGATATTGCTTTGTTTCATCATCGAAAGATCACGCAGCAGCTGTTCGCGGCTGATCGTGGAGCCGGTCACAGGATCCGAGTCGTGGCGGTTCACGCCTTTGAGCTTGATTTTCTGCCCATTCAGCAGCAGCGCGCCATCCCGAATCTCCACTTTGCGGAAGCCCACCTGCTGCGAGAAACACTCATCCGCCGTCAGAACGTGCAGCGTGTAGAGGGTCGGAGTTTCCGCGCTCCAGAGTTTCGGGGACTGGAGGTGGAAGGTGCGGCTTTGGCCAAAGCCGCCCACCAACTCCCCTTCCTCATCATAAAGTTCGAACTTCGCCCGACCTGCCAGCGCTTGATTCCAACTCAAATCAACCGACAAATCCGCCGAAGAAAAATCCTCCGCCAGCGTCTGCTTGACGACGAAATCCTTAATGTGAGTCAGCGGGCGATAGAGCAGATAGACGTCGCGGAAAATCCCCGACATGCGGAACTTGTCCTGATCCTCCAAATAGGTACCATCGCACCATTGCAGCACCAAAGCATGCAGTGAATTAATCCCCTCGACCAGAAAATCCGTCACATCAAACTCCGCCGTGACATGCGAAACTTGGCTGTACCCAACGAATTCACCATTCAACCAGAGATAAATGCACGAGTCCACACCCTCGAAATTGAGGTACGCCCGCTGCCCCAGACGCGTTTCATCCACAACAAATGCCGTCTCATAGACCCCACACGGGTTCTCGTCCGGCACAAACGGCGGATCGAAGGGAATCGGGTAGCGTACGTTGATATATTGATTTTGGCCAAAGCCGCGCATCTGCCAGTTCGACGGGACAGGAATGCTCGCTGCTTCCCTCCCCATTTCCATCTCATAAAAAAATTCGGGAACGTCCGACAAACTCTCGTAATACTGAAACCTCCAATCCCCGTTGAGGACTTGCACCCGATCAGAAAATTTCTTCCCGTCATGCATGGGATTCATTTGCCAAAGCTCGTCGACCGTCTTCAGCAGCGCTTGCTGCGAATAAGGTATGAAATAGGCATGAGCCGGAACTGCCCCTACCTGCGACACTTCCGGGTCTTCGTGATACAAAGGATAATTCATAGATCAAGTTCTCCTTGCCAATGCAAAATGCTGGATGCTAAAGTAGCTTCCATTTTAGCACGACAAGGTCAGGTAAGGCTCCCGGCTATAGGCAAGATTGCGCCATTGCCGGGAGAAAATTAAATCCAAAATCAAATCCTCGAAATGATCGTCGTAATGTTAGAAATTTATTTGTCGTCTTCGTTTGACGCCGCGTCGCCTGCGTCGTTTGCGTCGCCGGCGCCATTAGCGCCGTCGTTTGAACGGATTTCGGAGCGGCGAACCTTGCCCGAAATCGTCTTCGGCAACTCGTCAGCAAACTCGACAATGCGGGGCGACTTGTAGGCCGAAATTCTCGCTCTCGCGTATTTCTTGATGTCAACCGCCAGCTCGCGACTCGGTTCATAACCGGGGCGAAGGATGCAGGTGGCTTTGATTGCCTGACCACGGTGCGCATCCGGCACACCGGTCACCGCCACTTCCAGCACAGCCGGATGCCCCAAAATCACACTCTCCACTTCAAAAGGCCCTACGCGGAAGCCGGACGTCTTAATCATGTCATCGAGACGCCCCACATACCAGTAGTAGCCCTCCTCGTCGACAATCGCCTCATCATGCGTGTGGTAATAGCCATCGTACCAAACCGAATCCGTCAGCTCATCAGCATTCGTGTAGCCCAGATAGAGGCCAATCGGCTGGTCAGCGCCGCGATCCGCACGGATGCAAATTTCGCCGGCAACACCGGGCTCGCATTCATTCCCCTCCCCATCCAGGAGCACCACCGGATACGTTCCCGTAGGTTTACCCATGGAGCCGGGTTTGGCCTTCACCCAGTAATAAGTCGCGCAGCTCAAGACTGTTTCCGTTTGGCCAAAGCCCTCCTTCATCTCCAGTCCCGTCTGCCTCAGGCAATCATTAAACACTTCAGGCGGCAAAGCTTCGCCCGCCGTCGTCAAATGCTGCAGAGAGCTCAGGTTGTAATTGTTAAACCCCTCCTGCAGCAAATAGCGATAAGTTGTCGGCGGCGCGCAGAAAGTCGTCACATTGTCTTCCGCCATATGTTCCAGCATCCTCGCCGGGTTGAAGAACAGGAAATCGTACACATAAATGCCCGCTTCCATCAGCCACTGCCCGTAAATTTTGCCCCAGACCGATTTCGCCCAGCCCGTATCCGACACCGTGAAGTGCAGGCCGTTGGGGTCGACTTTTTGCCAATATTTCGCCGTCGGTATGTGGGCAATCGGGTAGGTAAAGTTGTGGGTCACCATCTTCGGCTGCCCCTCCGTCCCCGAAGTGAAGTAGAGAAGCATGATGTCTGCGGCTTTGGCCAAAGCCGCCTCCTCCGGCTTCACAAAGGGAGGTGCAGAAATCAGCCCAAGATCAAAGTCCTGCCACCCCTTCTTGGATCCCAAAACCATAATCCGCTTCACCGGCTTCTCGTACTGCTGCACAGCCTGATCGACGTGATCCGAAATCTCACCCTCCCCCGTACAAATCACCGCCGACACATCAGCCGTGCGCAACCTGTACACAATGTCCGAAGAGCGCAACTGAAAAGTCGCCGGAATCGCGATCGCCCCGATCTTATGAAGCCCCAAAATCGCAAACCAAAACTGATAATGCCGCCTCAAAATCAACATCACCCGGTCGCCCTTACCGATCCCCAAACGCTGAAAATAAGACGCCGCCCGATCGCTCCCCTCCTTAAAATCCGCAAAAGTGAGGTCAACCTTCGCCCCGCGATCATCGGTCCAACGCATGGCCCTCCGATCCGGCGTTTCTGTCCCCAGCAAATCGACAACATCGTAAGCAAAGTTAAAATCATCGGGACAATGAAGCGTAAATGACTCAACATTTCCGTCTGCATCCAGGGTCTCATCGAGGTATTTCTTGTAAATATTCAGCATACCTGCCTCCGCTTGGTTAGTTTGGTGGTTTGTGTTCATGTCGTTTTTAGTTCATAAGTTTAAATTTAAACTTATGTAGTGGTTTCGTTGGTTGTTGGTGGTCGTGGCTTTGTGGTGTGGCGTGTCGTGTCGTTCCCCGATCTGCTTAGGTCTCAGTAAATGGTTGTCATTACAGTCCAATTCTGATCACTTTAGCATTTTTCTGCTCGATTTCTACTCGATTCCTGCTCGAATCCCGCTCGAAATGCCGTCTTGGCGCAATCGACTAGAATAATGATAGCACGATACCCGGAATTGCAAGACTCGGGGGTATGAATTTTCGGGAAATTATTTTGACTTTCAAAATAATTCTGCTTTGTCGTGGTGTGGTTTGCACAAGGATTTCATGATCGATTCCACATTACAAATATCAGCTTCAGCTTGTTGTTAGTAATAAGGTCAGCGATATGTTGTTGCTGAGGTTTGCGCTCTATTGTCAGTGCTGTTGGTGGTGTCTTGTCTGTGCGGTTGGTGGTGTGTTGTCTGTGCAGTTGGTCGACTGGTTGCCCACGACATTTTGGCTAAAAAACTTACATACGTTGATACATTGCACATATCTTTAAATTTGAAGATATGTGCAAGCCACCTTGTTACGCATATCTATTCAGCAATTTTTCTGAAGGAACGCTTAATTACGACTTATGGTTTCTGGTTCTAGTTCGTAAGTGTCTAGGTTTGGTGTTTGAAGGAACGCCTGATTCCACTGATTGTTTCTGGATCAATTTCTCCCTACACTCTAGTGCTTCTCGACAGAGGGTACGCCTGAATCTACTTATTGCGGCAAGTACAGCTATCTTTATGATTTTAAGCGCTAACCAACCCAAAAATGATTTCCAATCTGGTCCGGATCCGGAGGATTGCGACAACAAATATTTTCCAGAGATGATCTTGACTCTTGCTCAACTCTCAGATGAATGATTACTGACCTGAAGATAGAAATTATTGAATGAATACTGACCTCGACGGCTACATGGTCTGCATTAAGCACGAGACCAACTGGAAAATACCTTTCAAAGTGTTGAGTCTGTCAATCCGATGTCGCAAGTTTCGCGATCTTGACCAAACTGGAATTCGCGTAATAATCTCTATAATTTCTGCAGAACAAATTCAGGATGAATACGCCGCCAAAACCGCTCCGCCAATGAGAACTCCAACACAGAGGAACAAATTCAGAAGTAATACGCCGCCAATACCGCTCCGCCAATGAGAACTCCAACGCAGAGGAACAAATTCAGAAGTAATACGCCACCAATACCGCTCCGCCAATGAGAACTCCAACACAGAGGAACAAAATCAGAAGCAATACGCCGCCAATACCTCTCCGCCATCAACGAACGCACTACATAAGTTTAAAATTACACTTATGTAGTGCGTTTGTAGTCGTTTGTAGTCGTTACGCTCGAAAAAGCAGGCCCCCGACTTATGCCAGGGGCCTGCTTTTTCAACTATTCGCCTTTGGCGGCTTTGGCGCCGGCGATGCGCCCGAAAACGTTGATGTCGGCAAGCGCATTGCCGCCCAGGCGGTTTGTGCCGTGGATGCCGCCCGTCACTTCGCCTGCTGCGTAGAGGCCTGGGATAATGGTGCCGCTTTCGTTGAGCACATGGGTGTCGGGGTCGATCACGAGGCCGCCCATGGTGTGGTGGACGGTTGGGACCCGGGCGCCGGCGTAGAAGGGCGCCTGGTCGATCTTCTTGTCAAAGAGCGTCCTGCCGAACTCATCTTCAACCGTGCCATCCACCGCCGCATTGAAGGTCTCGATGGACTTGACAAAAGTAGCCGGGTCGACGCCGATGGCTTTGGCCAAATCCTCAAGAGTGTCTGCCTTATACGCGCGACCTGCGGCGACCAGCTCATCGATGGACTCGTTGAAGTTGTTCTTGGTGTCGCCTGTCGGGTAAGAATTCTTGTCGACGATGACCCACATCCACGAATCGGTCTGCTCCATCAGGGCCTTGGTCATGACGTCGCGGCGGGCACCTTCATCGACGAAACGCGCACCTTCCTTGTTCACGAAGAGGCGATTCTGCACGCCCTGCTCAATGTTGCCGGACAGACTTCCAGTCTCAGGATCGCCCATCGGCAGCAGCTGAATATCTTCCATACCCGTGAGCGCGGCGCCGACGTCCAAGCCCATCGTGATGCCATCGCCGGTAGCACCGGTGTGGTTTGTGGTTTTGAGGTTCGTGAGGTCAGGCCAGAGCTCGGTGTTGTACTGATTTCTCATCTCTATATTTGCGCCAAAGCCGCCTGTAGCCACAATCACACTCTTGGCATGGACCGTAATTTTGCCGTTCTTCCCTGTTGCGACTGCGCCTGTGACCACGTTGTTTTCGATGGTGAGTTTTTCGGCCCGGGCCTCGAGAATGACCTCGATGTCAGCGGAATTGGCGTCGATGTAGTCTTCATAGATCTGCATGAAGCCCGTGCCCAGGGGCTTCTCGGGCTTGTGAGCACGGTTCCATAGTCCGCCCAAGACCGTGAAAATCGTGTCTTGGAAACCCATGCCCTTCGCCTCCAGCCATTCGAGGGCCGGAAGTGCGTTTTCGCCAAGCTCGTCGATCAGTGCGGGGTTACCTTTTTTGTCGCCGCCCAGCCAGGTCTGCATCTTATGCAAATTGGGCGAGTCGAAGAGGGTCGTTTTGCCGGAGGCTAAGTAGGCGTCCCACTCGGCTTGGAGTTCGGTTTGCCAAGTTTTGACAGTCTCGTCGTCGTAGGTATCGGCCAAAATCGCCACCACAGTTTCTTTCTCCAAAGCCGTCATTTCCAGCTTGGCCTGTCGCTCGGGGTCGGCGGCATTGTAAGCGGACCCGGAAATGATCGTGTTGCCGCCGAGACGCGGCATTTTTTCGAGGACGATGACTTTTGCGCCGTTTTCGTGAGCGGACACGGCGGCGGCCAACCCGGCTCCGCCGCCGCCAATGATGAGGACGTCGGTTGTCTTCTCAATATCACCTGCCGGCGTTTCGCTTGCGCCTTCTCCCTGTTTATTTTTCAGCGCTTCAACGTCGGCTCCCGCAGCCGTAAAAGCCGCCGTCAACGCCCCGATTACCCCATTACTGGAATACGTTGCACCCGAAACAATATCGATATTCAAGCTTGTCTCTGCCTTCACCTTGTCCACGATATTGTCGATTGCTTTGTCTCCCAAGCCTTCGGTTTCGTGATGGTCAACCTTCACGTCTGCAATGGCATTTTCTGTTAGCGTCAAGCTGACTTTCACTTTGCCTTTGAACCCATCGGCTTCGCCCTCATAGGTCCCCGGCGTAAACGTGATGTCCCCTGTTGACGGGGCGCCGGAGTTGTCTGTGTTTTTGGGGTCGTTTGTGGGCGCTCCGCTTCCGGCGGTGCTTTCGGCGGCGGTCGTGTCCTGAACCGTCGTCTGCGCCGCTGTCGTTGCCGGCGTTGTCGTTGTTGCCGCACAAGCGGTCACTCCCAAAACCAAAGCTCCTGCGAGCACAAAGCTCAGGATTCTGTTGTGCAATTTTGCGTGTGATTTTGCGTGTGATTTTGCGTGTGATTTTGTGTGTGATTTGTCGGTTTTTTCGGTAGCTGGGTCGCTCAGTTGCTTGTATTGTTTTTCGGTAAACTTCGCGTGCGATTTGTCGTTTGGCTCTTCATGCAGTTGGCTTCTCTTCATTCCCTGATCCTCCCTCCGGATATGGGTCGGATTATATCGATACACTTTTAACTTATCAATAAAAAAATTTGCATCATCCAAAAATCATCCGAAAATCGCACTTATGTGCAACTTTCAGGTGCAGATTTCAGGCAATAAATTGCACACATCTTTAAATTTGAAGATATGTGCAAGCCAGCTTGTTACTCATTTCTATTCAGCCATTTTTCTGAAGGGACGCTAGCTTGCGACTTATGGTTCCTAGTTCTGGTTCGTAAGTGTCTAGGTTTGGTGTTTGAAGGAACGCCCGCTTGCGACTTATGGTTCCTAGTTCTGGTTCGTACGTGTCTAGGTTTGGTGTTTGAAGGAACGCCTGATTCCACCGATTGTTTCTGGATCTATTTCTCCCTACACTCTAGTGCTTCTCAACAGAGGGTACGCCCTAATCAACTTATTACGACAAGTCTTGCTATCTTTCTGATTTTCCCCGACCAAGAGCTGACCAAGTGCTTACCAAGCCAAAAATAATTTCCATTCTGGTCCAGATCCGGAGGATTGCGATAACAATTATTTCCCAGAGATGATCTTGACACTTGTTTACAGCCAGATGAATGAATACTGACCTGAGGATAGAAATTATTGAATGAATACTGACCTCGACGGCTACATGGTCTGCATTAAGCACTGGACCAACAGGAAAATACCTTATAAAGTGCTGAGTCTGTCAATCCGATGTCGCAAGTTTCGCGATCTTGACCAAACTGGAAATCTTATAATATTTTCTATGATTTCTACAGAACAAATTCAGGATGAATACGCCGCCAAAACCGCTCCGCCAATAAGAACTTCAACGCAGGGGAACAAACTCAGTGAAAATACGCCGCCAAAACCGCTCCGCCAATAAAACTCAAACACCAGCGCACCTGCGTAGACGAAATACGTCGCCAAAACCGCTCCGCCATCAATCTGCGGAATCGCGCAGAACAAATACGAGGAAGAAATCGTCGCTCAAATCGCTGAAAACACTCGAACCACTCGAAACCTCCCAAACCGCCCAAACCGCTCGAACCTCCCAAATCGCCCAAATCGCCCAAACCGCCCAAAACGCTCAGACGCTGCCCGAACACAAACAGCCTGAACAACTTGAGCTTGAAACTGCCAGAAAGCGCCTACACGCGCCAAGGATCGCGCCCATTCAGCACTCGCACGTGAAGGTCGTGAGGGTCGTGAGGGTCGTGAAGGTCGTGAAGGTTTTGACTACATTTGACTACATAAGTTTAAAAATAAACTTATGTAGTCAAAACCGAATCCACCCCCAAACCCAACCCCTCACCCTCACCCCCTAACCGCAACTCAGCTGAACTGAGACTGGTAGAGGCGCGTGTAGGCGCCGTTGAGAGCGAGGAGCTCTTGGTGGGTGCCTTGTTCTTTGATTTGGCCGTCTTGGACGAGGAGGATGTGGTCGGCGTTTTGGATGGTGGAAAGGCGGTGGGCGATGACAAAGGAAGTGCGCCCTTCGATGAGTTGGTTCATGGCGTCTTGGATTTGGATTTCGGTGCTGCTGTCGACGTTGGAGGTGGCTTCGTCAAGGATGAGCATGGGGGTGTCGAGCAGCATAGCGCGGGCGATGGTGAGGAGTTGTTTTTGGCCTTGGGAGAGGTTGGTGGCGCCATCGGTGATGATGGTGTCGTAGCCTTGGGGTTGTGAATCGATGAAGGAGTCGATGTGGGCGGCTTTGGCCGCACGACGAACCTCCTCGAGCGTTGCATCCTGGCGACCGTAGGCGATGTTCTCGCGAATGGTGCCGTTGAAGAGCCAGCTGTCCTGGAGAACCATGGCGAAGGAACGGCGGAGACTGCGGCGGGTGACGTCGAGCGTGGAGTGACCGTCGACCGTGATCGTGCCGGCTTGGGGGTCGTAAAAACGCATAAGAAGATTGATAATAGTGGTCTTGCCGGCACCGGTGGGACCTACGATGGCGGTGAGGCTGCCTTTTTTCGCCAAAAGATTCATGTCGCGAATGACGGGCACGCCTTCGATGTAGGAGAAGTCGACGTGCGAAAATTCGACCTCGCCTTGGACGTTGGTGAGCGTCAGAGCGTCCGGCTTGTCGGCGGGCTCGGAAGGCTGCTCGAGTAGAGTGAAAACGCGCTCGGCTGCGGAGGCGGCGGACTGGAGCTCGGCTACGATGTTGGCCATTTCGTTGATCGGACCGGAGAAGCGGCGCGAGTACAGAATGAACGCGGAGAGGCCGCCTAGGGTGAAGCGCCCGTCGAGGAAGAGGAGCGCCCCAAAAAGCGCCACCAAAGCCAACGACAAGTTACTGATCAACATGACGGACGGGCCGTTGAAGGCGGATTGGTAGTCGGCTTTGTAGTAGGCGTCGATGGAGTCTTGGTTGATCTTGTTGAACTCACCGAAGAAGTAATCCTCTTTGCCGTAGGCGCGGATGGTTTTTTGACCGGACAAAATCTCCTCAACGTAGCCGTTCATCTGCCCCAATTTCTTGGAACGCGCGGAGAACAACGGGCGAGTTTTCTTCACGCGATACACCGTGAACCAGACGGTGACCGGCACCATGAGCGCGAACAAAATAGTCAGCTCGGGCGAAATCGTGAGCATCATAACAAAAGAGCCAATGATCATCAGGAAGGATGCCACAATATTGACGACGTCATTGGTCAGCGATTCGTTGACGACATCCAAGTCGTAAGAAATTCGCGAAACGAGGTCGCCCGTCTGATGCGAGTCAATGTACGACAGCGGCAGTTCGACAATCTTATCAAAAGTATCCTGCCTCATCTCGCGCACGACGTTTTGCGAGGCGCGCACCCCCAACAGCGTCGTAAGGTAATTAATGAACGCCGAGCCCACATAGCTGGCGAGCATGAGGAGCGCGTAGTAAACGACTCGGTCGAAGAGCACTTCGCTCCCCCCATTGCCGATTGCGTCAACGGCGGCCCCACTGAAGCGCGGCCCCAGAATCATGATGAAGTTCGAGACGACGACGAGGATCAGGACCACGAGCAAGGTAGGCCATTCTTTGCGGACGTAGCGCAGGAGTCCACGCAGGACTTTGCGGTAGTCTTTCGGTTTGTCTCTGCGTTCTTCGACAATCATTGCTTCTGCCATCTTAAATCTCCGTTTCTGTTTCGATTTCGGACCTGCCCGGTGCGTAAATGGGCTCGCTCAAGGTTTCGACTGTCTCATCCACCAAGTCCTTGTATTCATCTTCGCCGGTTTGACCGGTTAGGCCAGTTTGGGCAGTTAGGCCGGTTTGGCCATCTTGGCCAAAGCCGCTATCTTGGCCAAAGCCGCCCACTCCAACCCCATCCGTGCCCGCATGTTCGCTCTTGCTCAAGTCCGCGCGACCGTTGGCGAAACCTGCGCCGTCGCTCAAGTCCGCGCGACCGTTGGCGAAACCTGCGCCGTCGCTCAAGTCCGCGTGGCCGTTGCCGCGGTTCCCCATGTCCAGATCCGCGCGGCCTTCGTTTCGATCCGCGCGGCCCTCGCCGGTTTCGCCCATTTGCATCTTGGCGATTTCGGCGTAAGGCGGGCAGGTGGCGAGGAGCTCGTCATGCGTGCCGGCAGCCAGGATGCGGCCTTCGTCAAGGAAAATAATTTCTTCTGCATGTCGCACCGAGCTGACGCGCTGCGCGATCAGGATCGATGTCGTGTCGTGGTAATTTTTCTTCAAAGCAGCGCGCAGCTTGGCGTCCGTACGGAAATCCAGCGCGCTCGAAGCATCGTCGAGGATCAAGATTTTCGGATTTCCGGCCAAAGCCCTGCTCAGCAACAAGCGCTGTTTTTGGCCGCCGGATAAATTCACACCCTTGGATGCCAGCTTGAAGTCGAGGCCACCCTCTTTGTTGTCTAAGAATTCTTTGGCCTGAGCATTCTCAGTAGCAAAATTCAGCTCCTCATCCGAAAGCCCCCGCCCAAAATCGATATTCTTGCGCACCTCATCGCCGAAAAGAAAATCATTCTGAAACACCACCCCGAAAAGCTCGTGAAGCGTCGCCTCCGACAAGTGCTTCGTATTCACGCCGCGCACCAGAATTTCGCCCTCCGTCGGGTCATACTGGCGCAGCAAGAGGCGAATAATCGTGCTCTTCCCCGCCCCCGTCGGCCCCATAATGCCAAGCGTCTGGCCGGGGAACAGGCGGAAACTGATGTCTTTGACGTTCGCCTTTGTGTTCAAATAACTGAAGCCCACATGGCGAAACTCCACCTCAGGCACGTCCGGGCGGCTCTCCGGCAGCGCCGCCTCATCCGCCTGCGTCATTTGCTGATTGCTGTCCAAAGGCATATTCAACACTTCTTCGATGCGCTGTGCGGAAGCATCACTGCGGTTATACATGTTGATCATGCGATTCATATTCAGCAGCGAGTTCGTGATCTGAATAAAATACGACATAAATGCAATAATCGTACCCGCCTGCACAATCTGCCTCTGCGCGTAATACGCCCCCAGCACCAGCACCACCGCCAGCCCGCCGTACAGAATAATGTTCACAATGGGCTGTAACTTCGCCATTTGGTAGTTCGCATCAATCTCCCCTTGTCTGACGGAATCGTTGCTTTGGCCAAAGCGCGCTTTCTCATAGTCTGTCTTATCCAGTGCCTTGGATACCTTGATTCCCTGAATGTTCTCACGAATAACCTGCACCATGTCATCGATGCGCCTCTGCACATCGCGCCACATCGGCAGACCCTTCCGCAGCACCATCCGGATACTGATCATCAATGGCGGCACCAAAACGACCAGCACCAACGCCAGCCGCCAACTGAGCCAGAAACAGAAAAACACCCCGCCCAAAAACAGCATCACCGACCGGATTCCCATCCGTAGCGACGCCCCATAGAAGCGATGCAAGTTATACGTGTCCGTCGTAAGCCGCGATTCCAATGACGAAATCGTGATCTTATCAATCTGCCGCGCCGAAAGCCCCATCGACCGCTTAAAAAGATCCTGCCTAATACTGCGAATCATGCCTGCAGCCGTCTTCGCCGCCATCCGGTTGGCCACAATATTCCCAACCCACGCCCCAAAAGCGCACACCACCATGATGACACCCCAGAAAAGCACCTGATTACGATTTTCTGTCGGCACCACAATATCCACTATGTAGGCCAAAATAGCCGGCAACACGACTTCCAACATGGTTCCTGTCATCTTGACGATCACATTGACGATCAAATCCCGGGTATGATTCTTGGCATATTTTTTTGTGAGCATACGCTTAGTCCTTATTCTTCTCTTTCATCATTTCTCGTTGCGGTGGCTTGTGGCTGTTTAGTGTTAGTTGTGGCTGTTTGTTTTGGCGGTGGTTGTGGGTTGGTCGGTTGGAAGATCATCATTGAGTAGCGTGTCAAGATCTTGGGATCGAAGGCGGAGGGTGGCGGCTTTGGCCAAATGATTCAAAAGACGTAGCAAATCTGCTTGATCTTGCGGCGATAGATCCCCTGTCAATGCGTCATTCCACTCCTCCAAATAGCTCATGATCTCCGGGTAGAGGGCCTGCGCCTTCTCGGTCGGGTGGAGGCGCTTGATTCGGCGGTCGCTCGGGTCGGTCTCGCGAAGGACCAAACCATTCTGCTGCATCTGAGCGACCTGCCGGGTGACGGAACTCTTGTTGACGAGGAGGCGCGCGGCCAGCTCGTCCTGTCTCAGACCCGGGGTGCGGCAGATCTGCAAAATGTAACTTACTTGCCACCCTGGCAGGCCGCGCGCAGCAAAAGCAGCCGTTCGATCCAGCACTGCTGCGCGGTAGATCCTATTTAAGTACTTTTGAATGCGTTCCATGTGTTGCGTTCCTAAATGGTTGGGTTGCTGGTTGTTCCGAGTAATTGCTTGAGTGTTTGATCGAGTGATTGATTGAGTGATTGATTGAGTGATTGAGTGAGTGAGTGAGTGATTGTTTGATTGTTTGAGTGAGCGACTGAGTGATTGAGCGAGTGATTGTTTGAGTGTTTGAGTGATTGTTTGAGCGATTGTTAGGCATGTTTTGTTTCGGAAGGAAATTTCAAACAGTGTACATGATACCCCTCTATTGGTTGCGCGCGCAACTATTTTGGGGATTTTGGGGAATTGGCGGGAAATTGGTTCCATTCGTTGCTTTCATATCAAGTTCTCTTGCGCATATCTTCAAATTTGCTTTTATGTGCATGATAGAGCCGAAGTTTATACGTGACACGTCACCCAGCCTGCGCATATCTTCAAATTTGCTTTTATGTGCATGATAGAGCCGAAGTTTATGCGTGACA
>CAYZSO010000027.1:0-38430 GCA_964479695.1 uncultured Fastidiosipila sp. | reverse complement strand
GCATTTTTAACACCTAGGGAGCGCTTTGCTCAACCACCAACAAGTTTACGCCGCCTAACTAAGGATGGTGACACAACCGGATACTATAAAACGGGGGTTATTGAAAATGCGGACTTGGTACCCCTGTTGTACGAAAAGAATATTACTTTCGGCTCGGTCATTCCCGAACAGCCGAATATCTTTCTGAACATCTTGCTGACTTGGGGCTTACCAATCCTCTTGTTCGTGGGCTTAGGCCGATTGATGAGTAAGACGATGCAAGGCCGAATGGGTTCAGGGGGATTGAGTTTCACCGGTGATAATGCGGCTAAGGTCTATAAGCCCGATTCCGACAAGAAGACGTTTGCGGATGTTGCCGGTCAAGAAGAGGCGAAGGAATCACTGAAGGAGATCATCGACTTCTTGGATAATCCGAAGAAGTATGAATCCATCGGCGCCAAGCTCCCTAAGGGTGTGCTGCTCGTGGGGCCTCCCGGTACCGGTAAGACTTTGTTGGCCAAAGCCGTTGCAGGTGAGGCTGATGTCCCGTTCTTCTCCATTTCTGGTTCTGAGTTCGTGGAAATGTTCGTGGGACGCGGTGCTGCGAAAGTCCGTGAACTTTTCGAACAAGCTTCGAAACAAGCGCCTTGTATCGTCTTCATTGACGAGATTGACACAATCGGCAAGAAGCGTGACAGCCAAATGTCCTCAAACGATGAACGTGAACAGACCTTGAATCAGCTCTTGACGGAGATGGATGGTTTCGATGCCAATAAGGGCGTCATCATCTTGGCCGCCACAAACCGCCCCGAAATCCTGGATCCCGCGCTCCTCCGACCCGGCCGTTTCGACCGTCAGGTTCGTGTGGAACTTCCGGACTTGCAAGATCGTATCGCAATCATGAAAGTGCATATGCGCGGCGTAAAGGTCGATGGCGACATCGATTACAATTTGATTGCCCGTATGACAGCAGGTGCTTCAGGTGCCGAGATGGCGAATATCGTGAATGAGGCTGCTTTGCGTGCCGTCAGAATGGGTCGTCAAGCGGTGACCACGGCTGACCTGGAAGAGTCGGTGGAGACGGTGATTGCCGGTCAGCAGAAGAAAAATGCTATCCTGTCCGATCGGGAGAAGAAAATTGTTTCGTACCACGAAATCGGACACGCTTTGGTTGCTGCCAAGCAATCCGGTTCTGCTCCGGTAACGAAGATCACGATTGTTCCGCGAACCTCCGGTGCGCTGGGCTACACTATGCAAGTGGAATCGGAGGAAAAATCACTGATGTCACGTCGCGACGCTTTGAACCAACTGGAAGTTCTGGCTGGTGGACGTGCGGCGGAAGAGGTCGTCTTTGGCGAAAATGAGATTACGACCGGTGCATCCAACGACATTGAAAAAGCGACGAAGCTAGCCCGCCAGATGATCACCAAGTACGGCATGTCTGAACATTTCGGCATGATGGCGATGGAAACCAGCGGCAGTCAGTACTTGGGCGGCGACGGGCAACTGGTGGCGTCGGAGGAAACTTCGAAACTCATTGACGAAGAAGTGCGCACCATGATTAACAATGCGCAAACGAATGCCCGGAAGGTCTTAGAGGATAACCGTGAGAAGCTTGATGAGCTTGCGGATTTCTTGCTCGACAAGGAAACGATTACCGGCAAGGAATTCATGGAAATTCTTGAGGCATAAATTCCTTAAATTCTTGGAAGATCAATCCATTAAATTTGGAAGATCAATTCCTTAAATAAGTTACAATTAAGGGGAGAACAGATGTTGTTCTCCCTTTTTTATAATTTTTTGAGGTGATGGGATGTACGAATACTTGTTTTATTTCTTGATTTACTCATTTCTGGGCTGGTGTCTGGAGGTGGCTTTTGTCACGGTTCAGGAAGGGAAATTTGTGAACAGGGGCTTCCTGAATGGGCCGGTTTGTCCGGTCTACGGGTTCGGGGCATGCGCTGTGATTTTTCTCCTGTCACCTGTTGGCGATCATGTCTTTTTGCTCGTGCTTGGGTCGATTATTGTGACGACTTTGATTGAGTTTGTGACGGGTTGGCTTCTGGAAAGGATCTTCCACGAACGTTGGTGGGATTATTCGGATAAACCTTTTAATATCAAAGGATATATTTGGCTGGGGGCGTCTTTGGCCTGGGGACTTGCCTGCTTCATTGTCTACCACCACATTCACCCCCTGATCGCCCAGATCCCGGGCTGGTTCTCACCTGTGGCCGGCCGCGTGGTCTTAATTATTCTGTACGCCGTGCTGGCTACAGACGTCGTTGTCACGGTGATGACCCTGACGAAATTCAAGAAGCGCGAGAAGGAGGCTCAGCGTATTGGCAATCAGATCCGGGCTGTCTCGGACGCCATGGGTACGCCCTTGGCCGCTGGCAGCCTCGCTCTGTCAGGTAAAGTCAAGCAAGGCCAAGAACAACTCTCCGAAGCTTCGAAGAAATATCTCGTTTTCGACGCTGAGGGCGAGGTGGATCTTCCCCAGACCCGCGAGCACCTGGAGGCCTTGTACGATCAGAAGGTTGAGCTCTACAAGGAGCGTTTCTTCGGCCAAAGCCGCCTCCTCAAAGCCTTTCCCAGGCTTGCTGAGCGCCTCGGCTCTCCCGACAAGCCGGACCATGAAGATGGGTTGAGTGGTGCTGGTGATGGGTCCGGCGCTGATGATAGTTAGGTTAGCGCTAGTGCCGCTAGGTCTGCCAATTCTGAGAATAGTGAGAGCGGGGAAGAGTGAGGGATATTCTAGTGTGCTGGGGGCGGCTTTGGCCAAACGCAAAACTGGGATCTTAGGTGGAGGCCGCCTCTGTGGGCGCATCCTTGGGGAAGAGGATGACCAGCAGGAGTGCGAGGGCGATGACCACGAACATGTAGCGAGAGACGATGGGGAACGAGACCAGATAATTGGGGACGCCTTCTGAGCTGCCAATGAGGCTGAGGTAGGGGATGACGATGGCCATGATGACCGGCGAACCTAGATTCATCAACATTTGGATGGTACCGGAGGCGGCGCCGCTTTGCTCGGGAGGGATCACTTGCAGGGCGACGGCGTTGCAAATGCCGGGGATGAATGCATTGGCGATTCCCGGAAGGGCGGCTGCGATGAAGAGCAAGGCTAGTGGAGTTGTGGGTGTTGTGAAGGAGAAAATGGCGATTGCTGCGGCCCAGAGTAAAACTGCGAAGAAAACTAAGGCCTGGGAACTGATCTTCTTGTTGAGTTTGCCCACAAGAAATGAGAAGGGGAACGTGATGATAAAGAACAGGCTCATCCAAAGTCCGGAGTAGGTGGCCGGCAAGCCCCGACCGACACTGAAATAGTAGGCGATGGCGGTGGCTAGGTAGCCGGTGATTCCGACCTGGATGAATTGCAACATGCTTGGTACCATGAAGTGGCGACTGCGGAGCAGGGAGACATCGATTAGTTTTGAGTCGGCTTTGGTTTCGTGGCGGTAGAAGAGAACGAGCATGATGATTGTCAGAGCTAGCAGACCTAAGACGATTGGGCTACCCCAGCCGAGTTGGCTGGATAGAGTCAGCAGCGATAGCAGGGCTCCCATACCAATGAATAAGGTAATCATGCCAAAGCCGTCAAGTTTTTGCTTGGTCGCGTTGGGGGTTGGGTCGGGTGATGCGTTAGGGGTTGGGTTGGGTGATGTGTTGGGGGCTGGGTTGGGTGATGGGTTGGGTGTTGCACTGGGTACGCCGATGAAGACGAGTATGAGACCCAAAAGCATGGCAAAGCTGCTGTAGAGGAACATGGATTGCCAAGTCATGATTGTGAGCAAGAATCCGGCGATCGAGGGGCCGACACCGCTACCTAAGGCCATACAAGCTCCCATGATGGCGAATGCGGTGACGTGTTTAGTTTTTGGGAGATAGTTCACAATGTAGTTCATGGTTGCCGGAACGACTGCGGCTGTGCCGAATCCTGTGAGGAAACGACCTATACAGAAGAGCACAAAGTTCGGACTTAGTGCACAGAGCACGTTCCCGGCTACAAAAATGAGTATGCCGCTGATCATTTGTTTCTTCAGGCCTTTAGTGTCACCTACCCAACCCATCAGTGGTGCGAGTATTGCTGCCGACATTGTGTATAACGTGTTTTGCCATGGTACTTGCGCGGCTGTGAGCCCGTAATCGTTGGTGATGTAAGGCAAGGCGGGGCTGGACACCATGAGAATGATCATGATAAGCGTGATGTTGATGAAAAAGGGTAATAGGCCTATCCAGGAGTTGAAAGAGTTGGAAGGGTTGGTTGAGTTGGTTGAAGATTTTTTCGAAGATTTTTTCGAAGATTTTGCCTGTGTCATCTGATTAACCTCCGTTGTGTGGTTGTGTGTGGTGTAGTTGGGGTGCGGTTCGGTGCGGTTGATGTGTAAGGTGGTTAGTGTGTGGCTTGGTTGCTGATGTGTTTTGCGAATGTTGGTTAACTTATGTGGGTTAACTTCTGTGGGTTAACTTCTGTGGGTTAGGTTATTTGGGTTTGACTACATTTTCTTGATTTTTGTGAACTCGTTGGCTTGTGGGTAGGCGCTGAAATATTTGTCTGTGTTTCTACCCATAAATAAGACAGCATCTTTGCGGTTCATCCGAGTGTAACCGTAGAAGGCTGCTTCATCTTCTGGGTGACTGAATAAACGAGGGCCGTCTTCGAGGTGCTCTACTACATATGAAACAACTTCTTCAGGTGTATGTGGTTTGGCTTCAAGAAGCGCCGGATCAATCGTGATACCGTCAAGTAAGTCGGAATAATCGACGGATTTGCCAACCTCTAGATTCGTACCTTGTGCTTCTTGTATGGCAAAAAACTCGGGTGTTGCGACTGTGCCTACTGTCACTCCTGTCACGGTAACGCCATATTGACCCATTTCGTACCAGAGCGATTCCGCCAACAATGCCATAAATGATTTGCATCCACTATATACGGCCTGATTTGCAGTACCGACGACACCTGCCATGCTGGAGATTAGAACGATGCAACCACGGTGTTTGCGCGCCATCTCGCGGCAGAGATAGTAAGACAGCCTCATGGGGGTAAGGGTGTTGCCGAGAATTTGTTTTACATTTGTTTCTTCCTCGACATTGATGAAATAGCCGCCGCTTTCGAAGGCTGCATTATAGACACATAGTCCGATATCCAAATCTTGGATCTGCTCGATGATCTTGTCTGCACCATCCTCGCGTGCGATATCAACAGTGAACACTCTGACCTCAACGCCATAGGTTGCTCGAATATTTGTTGCAACAGCCTCCAGTTTGGCCAAGCGCCGTGCACATATAATTATATTCATACCTTGTTTAGCGGCTTCTTCTGCCCAAGCGGAACCCATGCCTTGGGAACCTCCGACAATGAGTGCCCATGGACCGTGTTTTTTTTTGAAGTTTTTGGTTTCGTTGGTGTTGGCGTTGGTGTTGGTGTTGGTGTTGGTGTTGGCGTTTGTGTTTGTGTTGGTGTTTGAATTCGTGTTCGCAGTCATTTTTGTTCCTCCTGGAATTTGCTTGTGCTTTTCTGAATGGAAATGGGTATAAGGTTTAGTATGGGTGTTTGGTGGGGATGCTTGGTGAGAACGTTCGGCTGGAGACGTTTGGTGGGACGTTTTGTAGAACGTTAAATAGTAACGTTCAGTGTAAACGTGGGCTATGAACATCTGGTTGGAACGTTCGGCTGGATTGTTTTAGATGTTTTATGTGGTTTTTAGTGTTCAGCTAAGAACACAACACAATGTTGCATTCATGATAATCGTATTGGTAAACTAGCTACAAGCGACAAAAGTCGGAAGCGTGTTGCTTTGGAGACATTTACTAGTATTCTGTTTCGAAAATGAGCAAGATTTTCTGCGGGGAGCACCTATGGCGGACAATAGACGAGTCAGATACACAAAAAATTCTTTAAAAGAAAGTTTGATTACTTTGTTGAAACATAAGCCACTTTCACGTATCACAGTAAAGGAATTATGTGAGGAGGCGGAGATTAATCGGACGACATTCTACCGGTATTATGCGGATCCTTATGATTTGCTTTCTCAATTGTCCGACGAGTTTCTGGATGGTGTTGCGAATTTGTTGACTGTCACTTCAGCAGATGAATGGAGTGAGCGTGACTTTCGAACGATTGAAAAATATTGTCAATATTATTATGACAATAGAGAATTATACCTTGTTTTGATAAACACTGGGAATGTAGAGGTTCAGGATGAGGCGTTACGGAGGCACACGCAAGAGAAGCTATTTGAATCATGGGAGAAGAAAAATATTCATCTGGATGAGGATGATAGGCAATATGCTTTGGCCTATTTGACTGCCGGTAGTAACAGCATTATTCGTAAATGGCTCTCTGAAGATTCTGATAAATATTCGCCTAGAGAAATTGCTAGATTCATTCACAACGGGAATTTCGGCGGGCTGAGAAAGATGAGTTTTGGTGTAGGCTGAGAGTCTTCGAAGCGATGTGGGCTGAGTTTTGGGACTGGAGTATTGGGTTTGGGTGAGTCTGAGGGCCAAAGACGCAGACTAAGGCTGGAAGGCTGGAAGTGCCTGAAAATTTCTGATCGACTTGCATTCGTCTGCTAAATAGTGTACAAACAGTAAACACAAAATACAAACACAAAATAAGAATACAAAAACAAGCGAAATCACAAACATAACAGACGCTAAAAAGCAATTCACAAACGACAAAACTCAAACAACAAGTCATAAAATACAGACAAGTGATGAAGCACGGAGCACACGAAGGAGGAGCATGGGCATGAAAAAGGAAGTTACGGTTTCTGAAAGCAAAAATGCTTTTCCGACAGGCGTTTTGCGCATTGCGTTGATTGGGGTTTTTGCGGCGCTTTGTTATGTTGGCTTTCAGTTTCTGCGGATCGATGTGCCTTTGCCGGGAGGCAAGACCGCTTTTCATATGGGCAATGTTTTTTTGGTTGTGGCTGCGCTTTTGTTGGGGCCGGTTTCCGGAGCGCTTGCCGGCTCGATCGGCATGACCATTGCTGACTTGACCTCCGGTTACCAGATGTATGCCCCCACAACTTTCCTGCTCAAAATGGGCATTGGCCTGATCACCGGTACAGTTGCGCATCGTGTGGGCGGCCTTTATGCCATTCAGGACAAGAAGCAAGCCGCCAAATGGAGTGCTATTGGAGCTTCGGCAGGCATGCTCTTCAATGTGATCGCTGACCCCTTGGTGGGCTACCTCTACCAACGATACTTACTGGGGTTGCCGGCGGATCCGGCGGCGGTTTTGGCCAAATTCGCTACCGGCACATCAGCAGTGAATGCTGTCATCGCAGTCATTGTGGCCACTCTCGTCTACCTCGCACTCATGCCCCTCCGCAAAACCTGGCAGCACCGCTAACCTCCAAGCAGCCCCAGCGAGTAACCCCGCGCCCGAATCTGGTCGAGCAGCTTCGGCAGGATCGTCACATTGGTATCCGAGACCGCATGGAGCAGCAGAATGCTCCCCGGGTGCAGTTCGTCCATGATCTTGGCCAAAGCCGCCCCCACCTCAGGCTGTGCATCAGTCAGCCAATCCCTGTAGGCGAAGCTCCAGAATACCGTCTGATACCCGAGATCCTCAGCGATCGCGAGCGACCGTTCGGAATAGGCCCCCTCCGGCGGCCGATAAAGCGGCGCCATCGCCTGCCCTATCACAGCCTGATACTCCATCGCCAATTGCATAATATCATTGACAAATGCCTCGTTTGACTGTATTAAAGACGCTGGCCCGGGATTCGACCCTGCCAATGTCGCTGGCGATTCGCTCGAGCCTGCCAAAACATCCGGCGCACGCAAATGATTGTACGAGTGGTTTGCAACCACATGCCCCTCATTGACCATTCGCAGCACCAGATCCGGCCTGTTCGACAGGTAGGAACCGGTGATGAAGAAGGTGAATTTCACGTTCTTTTCGAGCGCAATATCCAGGATTGTTGATGTGTTTTCGCCGTATTCATAGCCTTCGTCAAAAGTGAGATAAACGATTTTCTGATTCGTCTTCACTTGCCAAATGGCATTGTGTGCCGCCAACATTGCCGCGATGGGGGCGTCGATGGTTGCTTTGATATCTTGACCCAAAGCCACCGGAATCCGATACCACCAACTCAAATCACTATTGGCATACTGCGAAAAATCATCTGTGGGGGTTTGGACGCTTGTTGGATTGGTTGTTGTGGGTGGTGTTGTGGGTGGTGTTGTGGTGGTGGTTGTGGTTGGTTTGGATGTTGTTAGGTTTGTTGGCGGGGTTGTGGTTGTGGTTGTGGTGGTTGTTGAAGTTGAAGTTGCAGTTGAAGCTGCAGTTGAAGTTGCAGTTGAAGTTGCAGTTGCAGTTGCAGTTGCAGTTGAAGTTGAAGATTGAGATTGGTTTTCGCTGCTGGAGTGGGAGACGGGATTTGAGTTTGTTCCGGCTCCGGGGGTGGTTACCGGAGTGGTGAATTGGCAGGCTGCAAGTGAGCCGGCACACAGGATTGCGATGAGAGATCGTTGCAGAGACCTTTTCAGAGACCTTTTCAGAGACCTTTTCAGAGAATGTTTCATGAGAACACCTCCTCACACATTCGCTTGGTTGAATGACGGAATGAAATGAATGGTATTGATAAGGATATTATAGGCGGCTTTGGCCAAAAATATCGGTTGAACTACACGGTTCTTGGCTGAATGGCGGCTGAGGAGCAGCTCGCATGAATTATTGCTAAGATGGGGCGGTAAGGAGGATGATGTATGAATATATGGCATGATTTGGATCCGGCGATGGTGACGCCGGAGAGTTTTACTGCGGTGATTGAGATTCCGAAGGGCTGCAAGAAAAAATATGAGCTCGACAAAACTACCGGACTCCTGCGGCTGGACCGCATTCTCTATACGTCGACCCACTACCCGGCGAATTATGGTTTCATTCCGAGGACGTTGGCGGATGATAAGGATCCGCTGGATGTTTTGGTGCTTTGTTCGGAGACTTTGGATCCGATGGTGATGGTGCAGTGTTACCCAATTGGCGTGATCCGCATGATTGATAGTGATGAGGTTGATGACAAGATTATTGCGATTCCTTTTCAGGATCCTTCGTGGAATTCTTTTGCGAACATGGAGGAGATTCCGGCGCATTATTTCGATGAGATCGTGCATTTTTTCGGTGTGTACAAGCAACTTGAGCACAAGCTGACTGCGACGACGGCTGCTATGGGCCGCGCTGAGGCTCTCGAGATTATCCGCGACTGCCAATTCCGCTACGACACAACATTCAGCCCCGAGGAACAGTGGAAGGTTTAGGGGGTGGGGTGTTTGGGGGGGTGAGTGGTGAGGGTAGAGGTAGAGGGTTGAGGTTGGAGGGTTCTGGCTTTGGCCTGAGTGGACGGTTGAATCATGTGCTTACCTCGGCTCCGAAAAAATCTCTCAGACCTTGATCAATTTCCTCAGAACTGAAGTTGTTTTGCTGAAGTTCCTCTTCGCTGAGTGTGCGTAAATAGTCATAAAACCACCAGGCCAAAGTCGCAGCTTCCGGGTCACCCTTTTCTTTGAGCTCGAAGAGGTAATTTTCTATTTCGTTGAATTGGCCTTCTCCCATGAGGCTACTCAAATATGCTTGGTTTGCTGTCACTTCTTCGAGTCGAAACTGCGTGAGCTCGCTATGGCCACCCAAAATTGCCATGCCAAGTGCTGTTGCCATATTTTCTAACTGCCTTAAAAACCAATCTTGATTTGCCATGTGGCTCCTTCCTGTTTTTTTGCCTCGCGGGTTTGCATTAGGGGTTCTGGTATATGTGGTGTTGAGAACCCTGGGGATTCTGAGGATCCTGAGGTCTTGGGGTCCTGGGAATCTTGAGAATCCTGAGAATCCTGAGGATCCTGAGGTCCTGGGGTCCTGGGGTCTTGCCCAGAAGATCACTTTTGGAAGATTCCGCATAGGAGATCCTGCGAATACAAGCTCAGGTTCATAAATCATTTGGGTTCGTCTTTGCTTGATGTAATTGTACATGGGTTACGCGGGGGATTGTGGGTCGTAGGTTTCCTAGACTATGGTCAGTACATGATTGCAAATTTGAATTTTTAGATTGGTCAAATTCTGGGTGTCAATTGGTTTTGCTCGAAGGTTGATGGTTAATGATTGATGGTTACTCCGTTTCTGCTTATTGCTTTCAAGCCCAGGTATTTTCTAAAAACTCACCAGATGAAGCAGGTGTTGTGCTATTGAATGTGTTTAGTTACCTGTATTTTTTCGGACTTCTGTTCGCGGCTAGAGCCTAGGTTGGGGCTGCAGATGAAAGGATCCTAGAACAATCCTCTTGATAGAAGCCACATGGCTCGATTCTGATGGTGAGCTACAAAATATCCCCCAGATGGCACAAGGATAACTAGGCACCTGTATTTTTTCGGATTTCTGTTCGGGGATAGAGCCGAAGTTAAGGCCGCTCATGAGAAAATCCCAGAACGATCCTCTTGATAGAAGCCATATGGCTGGATTCTTATAAGAGACCCACAGAAGTCATTCCTGAAGGCGCAAACATAACTAGGTATCTGTATTTTTTCGGACTTCTGTTCGCGGCTAGAGCCGAAGTTGGGGCTGATCATGAGAAAATCCCAGAACGATCCTCTTGATAGAAGCCATATGGCTGGATTCTTATAAGAGACCCACAGAAGTCATTCCTGAAGGCTCAAACATAACTACACACCTGTATTTTTTTGGACTTCTGTTCGCGGCTAAAGCCGAAGTCGGATCAAGCAGCCGTACGAATTCCTAGATGAGCTCCTCTGATTCCGATCTGATTTCCCCACAAATAGAAACAGGTCTCCTACATGAATCGTAGAAGACCAAGTGGTCACGGTAATCGATTGCCATCAGGAAATGAAATGAGAGAATAAAGGACCGTATGGAGAAAAATGTAATGTGAAGTCGGGGTAAATAAATCCGTCAGACACAGCCAACAAACAGTTCAACAAACATGCGGGCAAACATCAGATCTGCATCATTCGGCCTGATTCCAACATTAGACGCGAGCCAAACTTCAGGCGAAACCGCTCGCCATCAACCAAGCCACGGGCCAAACAAACACACCAACCCCGTCACCGAACCCGCTTCTTCTTCAACTTCCCATCGCGGAAGTCTTCAAGACAATAGTTCGGCTCTAGTAACGGCCCCGGGTCAAGCCCCGGCAGGTAGGAACGGAGCTGCGCCTGCATTTCATCGAAATTTTTGCTGATAATCCGAATCGTCTTTCCCATAGCCTTGGCAATCTCCCGGCACAATTTGTCGAAGCGCTTGGGATTGTAGAAATCCCTGGCCTCCATAAAAAACACGCGAAACCCATTCTGCTCAAACGTTTTCTTCCGCTTCTGGTCATGCTTCTTCGCTTCCGGTGTGCTGTGAAACGCTTTGCTCTGGTACTCCCCAGCGATCTTTCCCTCCGGGTAGCAGAAATCCGGCATCAGACACGGCATCTTCTGACCCAAAGCATCCGCCTCCTCCTGGCTGATCCTAAACATCATATTGATTTCACTAAACTTACTCAAACCTAAGCCACCCAAGTGATGCGGCAAAGCCAACGCCATATGCCCCTTCACTTCCATCGGAGAGCGGTAGTTATCCTTCAGGTATGTTAGAGCATCCATCGCCCGGGTCTTGCCCCGCACCATTCCCAATTGCTCCACATAAGCCCTCAACTTCGCAACCGTCGTCAAGGGAGCCATGCCCAGCCCGCGGTTTTGGCAAAGGCAATTACCAATCATGATGGCCTCATGAATATTCAGGCAATCGTAGCACATTTGCACAAACGCAAGCTCCGGGCAGGCATACAACCTACCGTCCCCCCCACGAATGAACGACCCTGCCGGCAACGGCGTGGAGTGCAAGTGGACATAGGACGATGCCGTGCGCGCTTTCTTCTTCTTTTTCCCTTTCCCTTTGGCCAAAGCCACTCTCGCCCGATCCTTCAACGAGATCTTTTTTATTTCTTTTATCTGCGACTTTTTCTCACGAATCATGGCATGTCGCTCGGCATCCGTCGTGACATAGATCTCCTTAGATCGTTCGCAATACTTAGTAAAAACGGAATCCCTAAAGGGAAGAAAATAGAAGGTAAACGCTTCCCAAGAGCCAAAAAATTTCATCGGTCTGTCCTCCCTTTCGATGGATGTTACTTATCATTATACCATATCAAGAACTATTTGCAAGCTTAAAAACATAACTCTTCCATAAATAACGTACGTTTGTTCTTTTACAAATCTCATCGGATGCACCCTAAGGGAAGACCCTCAACAGTGAGCAAAAGTCCGGATCCTAAACGGAAATCAGGATGAGCCTGTGAAGAAATATACTTAAGCAAGGTCATCACCTCCCACAAGCATAACTACACACCTGTATTTTTTTGGACTTCTGTTCGCGGCTAGAGCCGAAGTTGAGAACGTCTAATGCTCAACCAGGCGTGATGGTCCTAGGAGGGTTTTCAAATTAATAATTTCATTATAGAAATGATCGCCAAAAGATCCATAGGATGGAGCCCACGAAGCACTGGCAAACCCTATAAACATAACTACACACCTGTATTTTTTCGGACTTCTGTTCGCGGGTAGAGCCGAAGTTGAGAATGCCGGCGATCAGCCAACCGAGAATTTCTGTGAACGAATCTTCTGATTGGAATTATAGGTTCAGATTCAGATGAGGGAATTCATATAGGATTCCAGAAGGACTACAAAAGACCTATTAAACATAACTACCTGTCTGTATTTTTTTGGACTTCTGTTCGCGGGTAAAGCCGAAGTTGAAGGAAGTGTAGGGTGAGAAGGGGCTCTGGATAAGAAGGGGCTCTGGATAAGAAGGGGTTCTGGATGGTAAGGATTAGATGAAGCCAACACAGGGACATCCAAAAAAAAGACCGCCTTTGGGGGGCGGTCTAGATAGTTTGTTTTAATTGTTTTAGCGGATGGTGTCTGTGGCTATTCATTGAATCGATGCCGCTAGGATTGAGCATCAAACATTAATTTTCATACATCAATAGTCAAATTTCGAGCATCAAACATCGAGCATCAAGAATCAACTTCAATTATCAAACACCAAACGTTAGCATCCAGGCATCCAGGCATCCAGGCATCCAAGCATCCAAGCACCTAAGCATCTATGCGACTAAGCTGCGAAGCTCAGGCGAAACTAAGCTGCGGAGCTCAGCCAGAGCTTAGCGAAGTTAAGCCGAGGCTTAGTCGATGTTGATGGTGTGGACGTTCTTTTCGGGAGCGGTTGGGTTCTTCTTGGGGAGAACCAAGGTTAAGACGCCATTTTCGTAAGCGGCGGTGATTTTGTCGGATACGATTTCGGAGACGTCGAAACGGCGTTCCATGCTGCTGTAGCTGCGCTCTCTGTGGATGAAGGGGTGTTGCCTGTTAGAGACTTCGGTTGAAGCTCTCTTGTCGCTCGGAAGTGTCTCGTTGCTTTGAGCACTGTCGGAGCCGTCGGCTTTTTCTGCGGTGATTTCGGGTGAGTCGGAGCCGGAGTCGGTTCTGGTTTCGACTTTGACGGAGAGGACGTCGTCGGTGACGTTTAGTTGGATGTCTTCTTTCTTGACGCCGGGAACATCAATTTTCAGTTCGAAGCGATCGCCAAGGTCTTGGACGTCGCAGCGCATGCTTTGGTTTAGGTCATCGAACATACGATTCACCATGTCGTACTGACGCAACCATCTTCTGTCACTAAAACTCATTGGTAAAAAATTATACATATCTCAAATCCTCCTAATTATCTTGCCCCTGGGTGGGGCTCTTTTTTTGTACACTACTATGATAACAGGCATATTTGACCTTCTTTGACATTTACTGTAAAGAGTTTATGCATTTTTATGAATATTTTGTGAATGAGGGGGAGAGAGTGGTTCTGCGGCTTTGGCCAAAGCCGCCCCCCAGCCACCTCCGTGACCTTAATCGAGATTATTGGGGGGGCAAAGTGTTACAATGCTTAACGAGAATGTCCGGGAGGAAAGTTGAGCTGATGCGAGAGAGCAGAGACTTAGGTAGAGACTATGCAAATGTTGTGAATCAGGCCTTTGATGACTTGTTTACGGAGGTGCTGGACAAGCAGGATCTGCAGAGTAATACGGAGCATGATTTTGCGCGCGAACTGAGGAAGCTTTTTGATGCTGCCCAAGCGGACTGGTACAGTCAACCGCATAGCCTTCTGGTTGGGAAGAATTTGACGGACTACCTTGATTCGCTGGAAGAGGATAACTTGATTGGTTTCCTTCTGGGGATGAGCGAAGTTTCTGATTACCCGCTCCATGATCTGGTGAAACCTTATCTATTGGAAATTTCCCAGGCGGGCCGAGAGCAGTTCATTGGCCTGATTACGTCGGTTTCGCCTTCTGTGGAGCCGGCGGTGGATTCGGAGGATTTTGAATCGGACTCTGATGCCGGAGATGCCGGAGATGCCGGAGACGCCGAAGATGCCGGAGATGTCGGAGACTATAGTGATATGAGGCTGCATGAGATTTATCGGCTGAATCAGCTGTTGCCTTTGGCGGGGCTTTGGCCGGATATGGAACTTGCTTCGGTTTTGCTGGATTGGTTTCTGGGGACGGAGAATCCTGATGAGAGAGTTGCGGAAGCCTTGAGTGCGTACTTGCGGACTGTTGGTGAACCTGTTTGCCGTACGTTGATCGCGAAGGTTGAGAAAGAGTTGGATGAGGGCAGAGCTGGAACAAATGGGACGGATTATTTGTTGCAGGATGTGGCGGCTTTGGCCAAATTTGATGACGAACTGAGAGCGGAGGCGTACCTTGTCTTGAGGAAGGCCTTTAAGCGTTTGGATAACAAAATCATTCCGACGATTTGCTTGGGGGACCTCGGAACGGCGCGCGCGATACCGCTCTTGCGAACTTATGTGGAGAAGCATCAGGTCGATATTGACAAAGATTTGTATTATGAGATCTTGTCATCGATCAATCGATTGGGTGGCAGTACGAAAGATTTGCCGGATCCGTTCGGCGATTTCACTCGTAGTACGACGCAGCCCGTGGACTAAAGCTTGAGGGTGGACTAAAGCTTGAGGGTGGACTAAAGCTTGAGCGTGGACTAAAGCTTGAGAATTGTGATTAGGATGGGGATTGAGGATTAGGATATGGCATCTGTCAGCCTGAAAAACATAATTGATGAGTTTCACTTGGAGGAACTGACGTCCTTTGGAAATACAGAAGATATTTTGATTTCTGTTGCGGATGTCACGAGGCCGGGCCTGCAGCTCTCGGGGTCTTATGACCACTTTGGTGCGGATCGAATTCAGCTCTTGGGGAACATGGAAATGGCGTACCTTGAGGTTCAGACGGCTGAGGCAAGAATGCAGAAGCTGGATCAGCTGCTGAGTCGAGGGATTCCGTGCCTGATTATTTCCCGCCAGCATGAGCCATTTCCGGAGATGATTGAGTGTTCTAACCGCTACTCGGTTCCGCTCTTGCGGACGCCGGAGGTGACTTCGGTGTTTATGAGCTCGCTGATTAAATACTTGAATGTTGAGCTTGCGCCGGAGACGACGCTTCATGGCGTTCTGGTTGAAATTTACGGTGAAGGCCTCTTGCTCTTGGGCGAAAGCGGCGTCGGTAAATCGGAAACAGCTATGGAGATTGTTAAGCGCGGACATCGCCTGATTGCGGATGATTTGGTTGAAGTGAGGCGCGTTTCGGACACGACGCTTCTGGGCAGGGCGCCAGAAATTATTCGCCATTTGATTGAGATCCGCGGTCTGGGCATTTTGGATGTGAAAGAGTTGTTTGGCGTTTCTGCTGTGAAACCGCAAGATTCGATTGATTTTGTGATCAACCTGGAACTCTGGGATGAGCGGAAAACCTATGAGCGTTTGGGCATCAATGAGGAATTTACGGAGATCTTAGGGATCAAAGTACCTTCGATTACGATTCCCGTCAGACCGGGCCGAAATCTTGCGATTATTGTGGAAGTTGCCGCGATTAATTTCCGCCAGAAGCGGATGGGCTACAATGCCGCCCAAGCGCTGACGGATCGGCTCTTTGGCAAGAACAATGCGTGAGAGGAGAGGACTGGTGACTTTTCTTTCTTTTTCTTCTTTTCCTTCTGCGGAACACGAAGGTGTGCTTATAAGAGAACAGGAGATCCTGGCCGCCCACTGCACCTATGAAGTCGGGGGGCCGGCTGATTATTTCTGTGAACCCAGCAATTTGGCTGAGCTGCAAGCCGTACTCTCGGATTGCGCCAGGCAAGGCCTGCCAGTTACCGTGATCGGTAAGGGTTCTAATCTCCTGATCGCCGATCGCGGGATTCGCGGCATGGTGATCTGCCTTTCCGACGAATTTTCTCGCCATGGTTTGCTGCCGGCCGCTGTCGGAAGCAGCCGCGGGTGGGGTGGCGGTGTTGGGTCTGGTGGCGGTCTTGCGCAGGTCAGCAGCGACGGCGCATCTACCGGGAGTCTTCGGCCAAAGCCGCCTAGTAGCGTTTCATCTGCCCTAGATGACTATCAAATGTGTTTGGCAAATCTGTCTGTAGGTTCAGAGGCAGGTTCTCAGGCAGGTTCAGAGGCAAATCTTCAAGTAGACCCTCTAGCCACCCCTGAAGCAGATGAGGATGGTTATGTTTGGTATTTTGCCGAAGCCGGCGCCTCCATGATTGACGTTTCTCTTTATGCTTCTTCGCTGGGACTCACCGGCTTGGAGTTTGCTTGCGGCATTCCCGGTACTGTCGGGGGTGCTCTCTATATGAATGCCGGAGCGTACGGCGGCTCAACTGAAGATGTGGCAGCGATCACTTGGTATCTGAATGATCAAGGAGAGATTCTATCCGCTTCATGGGACGAACAAAAGTTTGGCTATCGCAGAAGTTTTTTCCAAGATATCGGTGGAATTGTACTCGGAACATGTTATCGACTGAAGCTCGGTGATGTTGACGAAATCTCTGAGACGATTGCGGATTTGACACAACGAAGGGAAAAATCCCAACCTCTGGAGATGCCAAGTTGTGGCTCAGTATTCAAACGTCCTGAAGGATATTATGCCGGTAAACTGATTATGGATAGTGGTTTGCAGGGATATAGGATTGGTGGCGCAGAAGTTTCACGCAAGCATGCAGGATTTATTGTCAATGTCGGTGATGCTACAGCCCAAAACATTGCCGACCTGATTACGTATATACAGAAAACAGTGAAAGAACGCTTCGGTGTTACCCTGGAGACTGAGGTTCGATTCATTGGAGAATGGTAAAAGTATCCGCAGCATAGTATGCTGAGAAGCGTAGCATGTGACGAAGCGTAGTATGCTATAAAGTATGGGCAAAGCACCATAAGTGATCCTGACCAATAAGTGATTCCGACCGATAAGAGTCACAAACGGGTAATTGAAATCAACACGAAAAACGACTAACTTAGCTCAACAAGAACTTAAACGAACAACGCAACTCGACTATAATCAGCACGAACAGAAAACACACACACCAACCGAAGAAGGGGGAAGATGATGGAAATACTTATACTCACAGGGATGTCGGGGAGCGGCAAATCCGTAGCCGTAAATAATCTGGAAGATATTGGGTACTTTTGTATTGACAACTTGCCTCCGCAGCTTTTGGCCGATATGATAACGAAATTAGCTCTCGCTGGACACGGGGAGGGAGTAGGCATCGATCGACTTGCGGTAGTTGTGGACAGCCGATCAGCGGAATTTTTCTCCGTGCTTGAGGACAATCTGCGCCAGCTGGATGAAGAAGGTCTGACGTATAAAATTATCTTCCTTGATGCCTCTAATGAAACGCTCCTCAGTCGCTACAAGCAGACCAGGCGCAATCACCCGATGGCCGAAGAAGGTGGTCTCCTAGCCGGCATCGAAAAAGAGAGGAAACTCCTTGAACCGCTCCGCGAAAGAGCCAACCTCATCATCATGACAGATAATCAAACACCGGCGGATCTGGGGCGCTTGATCTTCGAAGCCGTAGAAGAAACGTATGATGAAACCCAAAGAATCTCTGTCATCGTGGAATCTTTTGGTTTCAAATATGGTCTTCCCGAAGACTGCGATATCGTGTATGATGTGCGTTTCCTGCCAAATCCATTTTATATCGAGGATCTCCGCAAACTGTCGGGTCAGGACCAGGAAGTGCGCGATTATGTGTATAGTTTCCCAGAGACTCGGGTGTTTCTGGAGAAGCAAGTGGATACGCTGCTATTTCTTTTGCCCTACTACATCCGCGAAGGGAAGTCGATTCTGACGATCGGCGTGGGCTGCACCGGCGGACGTCATCGCTCCGTGCTGCTTGCTGGGGATTTGGCACACAGACTACGCCAACATGATTACCGAGTGACGCTGATACATCGCGATATTGCAAAGGACTTACAGAAGTGACGGAACCAAACTCTTCCCATGAAATGAAAATAGAACCAAGCTCTTCCAATGAAATGAGAATAGAACCAAGCTCTTTCGAACCAGCAAAAACCGAACCGACAAAAACCGAACCCATAAAAACCGAATTGAGTTTTTCCCAACAAGTGAAAGATGAGCTGGTGTCACTCACTGTGGCAAGTGATGAGGAGACAAACCTCTGGCTCGCCGTGGCGCTGGTCGCATCGGGGGAATTTCGGGCGGGTGAAATCTCCATTAAGAGCGCGCAACAAGCCTTCATTGAGAAGATTCAGGCAGAGGCAGAGCGTCTTTGGGGGGCCAAAGGCGCCTTTGGCCGCAAAAAAGCATACTCCTACCTTCGCTTCACGGATGAAATGTCGGTTCACCGCGTTCGCCGCGAACTTCTGGATGTCCTCCAATACAATGCCTCTCGCGGCATGCTGAACCGCAAAGCCGTTACGTTTACCAGACCACTCCGACTGGTCGCGCTGGCTGCGCTCTTCTTGGCTTCCGGTTCCATGGCAGATCCCGCGCGCTCCTACCAGATCGAATTTTCGCTGCGCCGCCAATCTGTCATGACCTTTCTTGAAGATTTACTTGACATGGAAGAGATCGAGACCATCAGACAGCACCAAGGCGCCTATCACATGCTCTATATCAAAAACGGCGACCACATCGCGGACCTTCTGGGCGGAATAGGAGCCCATCGCTCGCTGCTGCATTATGAGGACACGCGCGTCCGCAAAAATATGAACGAAATGGTGAATCGCGCTGTCAATTGCGACAATGCCAATTTGCAGCGCGTCGCCGACACATCCGCGCGTCAGATTGAACTCTTGCGCGACGTGGAGGAGATTGGCGGGTTGGCAGATTTGCCCGAAAATTTACAGCAAGCCGCCACACTACGGCTCGAGAATCCCGGCTTATCCATCCGCGAATTAGGCGAGGTGATGGACCCGCCACTCGGAAAATCCGGCATGTTTCACCGCTTGGGCAAGTTGGAAACTTGGGCAAAACAATATTTGGAGGCCAAACGTGGCACTTGAAATCGCACTCATCGAACCGGAAATTCCGGCCAATACAGGTAACATCATTCGCACCTGCGTCGCCGTCGGTGCGAAGTTGCATTTGGTAGGGAAACTTGGCTTTTCGCTCTCAGATCGCCATCTCAAGCGAGCCGGCTTGGATTATTGGTACCAGTTGAGCGATTTGACTCTTTGGGACAAGATCGAAGATCTTCTTCAGGCCAAAGCCGCCTCCTCCATCTTCTATACCTCGACAAAATCTTCACGCATTTATTCGGCTGTGGATTTTCCCGAGGATGTGTTGATCCTCTTCGGCAAAGAAACCAAAGGACTCCCCGAACCGCTCCTTCTGGCTCACCCCGAAAGGATGATCCGCATCCCCATGATCCCGGAAGCCCGCTCGCTCAACCTGTCCAATTCTGTTGCGATTGTCGCTTATGAATACATGAGGCAAAAGGATTTCCCGGGCCTCTTGGCAGAGGGCGTTTTGCCCGGCCTCGGGTAATGGTATACTGATTGACACCAATCGTTTATGCGGTTATTTGAATCATTAATCTGAACCGTTAGACAGATTGAACCGTTATGCAGATTGAACCGTTGGGCAGATTGAACCGTTAGACAGAACTTGTTGTGGAGGAGATCCTATGTTAGATATTCAGTTAATTAGGCGTGATCCGGAGTATGTGAAGGCGGCTTTGGCTAAAAGAGGGTACGAAGCAGACTTCACCTCTTTCCTTGAGGGAGACACGAAAAGGCGGCAGCTCCTGACTGAAGTGGAGCAGATGAAAGCCCGCAGGAACAAGGTCTCCGCCACGATTCCCCAACTGAAGAAGGCGGGAGAGGACACCACAGAAGTTTTGGCGGAGATGAAGCTCTTGGCGGACCAAATCAAAGCGATTGACGAAGAAGTCGCTTCACTTGACGCGAAACAGACGGACTTCCTGATTGGGCTGCCGAACTTGCCGGCTGACGATGTGCGGCCCGGCGGCAAGGAAAATAACCAAGTTGAACGGATCTACGGTTCGAGGCCGGTCTTCGATTTCCCTGCGCAACACCATGTTGACTTAGCTGAGCGCCTGGGGCTGATTGACTATGCTCGCGGTGCGAAACTTTCCGGCAGCGGTTTCTGGATTTACACCGGCGATGGTGCGCGCCTTGAGTGGGCTCTCTTGAATTATTTTATTGAGACGCACCTTCGTGATGGCTATGAGATGATGCTGGTTCCGCATATCCTGAATGAGACGTCGGGGTATACAGCCGGCCAATTTCCGAAATTCAAAGAGGACGTTTTCTGGCTGGAGGCACCGGAGGGGACGGAGGAGAAGAATCGTCAGTTTATTTTGCCGACGGCGGAGACGGCTCTAGTCAATCTCTATCGCGACGAGATTTTGGAGGAGAAGGACTTGCCGCGCAAGTTTTTTGCCTATTCTCCTTGCTACCGCAAAGAAGCGGGTTCGTACCGAGCGGAAGAGCGCGGTATGATTCGCGGGCATCAGTTTAATAAGATTGAAATGTTCCAATACACAACTCCGGAAGATTCGCCGGCGGCTTTTGAAGAGCTGGTGGGCAAGGCCTGTGGGCTCGTAGAAGGCTTAGGTTTGCACTTCCGGCTGTCGTCTTTGGCCGCGGGAGATTGTTCTGCCTCGATGGCCAGAACTTGGGATATCGAAGTGTGGATCCCGTCGATGGATGATTTCAAAGAAGTGTCCTCCGCCTCGAACGCAAATGACTACCAGGCCAGGCGCGGCAACATGCGCTATCGCAGAGCGGAGGATGGGAAGCTGGCGTTCATGCACACGCTGAATGCTTCGGGCCTTGCGACTTCACGCATCCTGCCGGCGATCCTGGAGCAGAACCAACAGGCTGATGGCCGCGTCCTGATTCCGGAAGTCCTGCGCAAATGGATGGGCGGCCAGGAATTTTTGGGGTAGTTTGGGATAGAGGCTTGGTCGCTGCAGGGGTGTAGAAGGCTTCGTCGCTGCGGGGTTGTAGAAGGCAAAGAGTTTTTTTAGTGAAATATTATGACCGATAAGCCACATGAGAAATATCCTGCTGAATCTACTGTGAATCCGCTGTACTTTGACCTGGCAGAGGAAATGCGAGCCAAAATTTCTCGCGGTGAATGGAAAGAAGGCCAGCAAATTCC
Organism: uncultured Fastidiosipila sp.; assembly: GCA_964479695.1. Classification (GTDB taxonomy): domain Bacteria; phylum Bacillota; class Clostridia; order Saccharofermentanales; family Fastidiosipilaceae; genus JAAYZH01. The sequence continues at coordinate 16,948 of CAYZSO010000027.1, read as the reverse complement.
GACGGAAGAACAGCTGAGTATTCATTTCAATGTCAGCCGTACGACCGTCAGAAGAGCGCTGGAGATTCTAGTCCAGGAGCGGATGCTGCAGAAGATCAGACCGAAGGGAACTTTTGTCAGGCCTGCAAGCGAACGGGATTATACGCTCCGCACGTTTAATCGTGGCTTTACCGAAGAGATGGTGGAACGGGGCGGTAATCCGAAAACCTTGCTTGCGAAGGTGACAATTTCTCATGCCAATCTTGAGCTGGCACAAAAATTACACATTGATGCAGGTGATGAGGTTCTGTATCTGGAGAGGCTTCGCGGAGATGGGATCAAAGCGTTTGTTTATTTCGAAACTTGGCTGTCTTCCACACATAATTTCTCCCTCAGAGCGAATGACTACTATGGTTCACTTTACCAACTTCTTCGTGACAAAGGGTATGCCATGCGCAAACAATATGAAGAGTTTGAGGCGATTTTGCCTTCGGAGCGAATCGCGGCAATCCTCGATGTTAAGCCCGAGACTGCGATCTTGAAACGCACGATCGGGGCTGTTTCACATGATAAAAACTTGTATGAATACACCATATGCTATTACATTGGTAATGAGTATTTGTATCGTTTTGACTATCAATAGTTCATTTTATACCAGCATACAATAAGGAAAAAGGCCTGATTTTCTGGGCTTCAGAAAAAACTAGACGTAACCAGCATCCTCCCTTTACAATTGTATTGTAGTAACAATGCTTTGTGCAATTGATGTGAGGGGGTAGAAAATGTTCCGAGCAAATCCTGTGATAAATGTCGAGATTCACGGACAAGTTACGCGAGGTCTATCTGACATTGCGGAATTTTTGCATACACAGTTCGCTGATCACTGTGTTATAGCCATTGAAGTCTACCCTGGCGTAGACCTAAAACTCGTAGAAGAGTTGGTCACTCTTCTGAAACCAAGCTTTTCCATTGAGGCAGAATGCCTCTTCCAACCTACCGAACAGATCAATAAAATACTTGCTCCGGATATTACGGATGACCGGATTTTCGGAAGAAGAACGCTTTATTCTTTTCAGGATTTCTTGGATCAAGAACAAACTGAACTCATCCAAAAAGAGCTGGCCAGGCGCCAAGGCAGGCGGATCATTTGGGGAACCGGTGCAGGTTTACTCAGGTCAGCGGATGTACTCATCTACGCAGACTTGACACGTTGGGAAGCGATTTTACGCTATCGTACAACAAAGTATGCGAACTGGATGGCTGACAATTCCAAAGAAGATCCTTCACGCAAGATTAAACGAAGTTATTTCGTTGAATGGGTTATGGCCGATAAACTCAAACAAGAAGTTGCTGACAGAGTAAGCTGGTACCTGGATATGAACCGAAACGATGAGCCGGTACTGGTGGAAGCGGTGGCACTGGCCCGGGCATACAAAGAAATTGCCCGAAGACCTTTCAGGTTGAGACCCTTCTTCGATGAAGGGGTATGGGGCGGAACCTGGATGCAAGAAACTTTCGGTGTCGAACAAGACAAAAGAAATCTGGCCTGGTCCTTCGATGGTGTGCCGGAAGAAAATAGCTTATTGATAGGGTTTAATGACGGCGTGGTAGAAACACCGGCCAGCAATTTGGTCTTCGCTGAACCAGTTGCGCTGATGGGGGAAAGGGTGTATGGCCGTTTCGGATATAGCTTCCCAATACGCTTCGATTTTTTGGACACAATGAATGGACAAAATCTGAGTTTGCAGGTTCATCCGCAAACTACATATATTCAAGATGTTTTCGGAATGCCTTATACGCAAGATGAAAGTTATTACATTATCGAAGCGAATCCCGGCACTCATGTATACGCAGGCTTGAAGAATGACATAGACCGCGATGAAATGATTAACGAACTTAGGCAGGCAGAGCGAGGCGAAATTCAGTTCCCGGCAGACCACTATGTAAATCAAGTTCCGGTAAAAGCCCATGATCACATTTCTTATCCGGGTGGAACCATCCATTGTTCCGGAGCCGGCATGGTCGTGTTGGAAATCAGTTCAACGCCAAACCGTTTCACCTTCAAACTATGGGACTGGGATCGGGTCGATTTGGATGGCCTCCCACGTCCGATCAATCTAGGACATGGTATTAAAAATATTGATTGGTCCCGCAATACAGACTATGTCTACAACGAGCTATTCAACCAAATCAGCGTTATAGAAGAGGGCGAAGGCTACCGGCACGAACGGACCGGCCTCCATGAGCGCGAATTCATTGAGACACAAAGGCATTGGTTCACGGTACCGGTTGAGCACAAATCAAATGGATCGGTCCGCATGCTGAATCTTGTCGCCGGTGAAGCCGTTCTTGTTGAAAGCACAGATGGCTCCTATCCACCTCTTGAAGTTCATTATGGGGAGACCTTCATCGTCCCGGCCTCCTGCGGGAATTTCGTTGTGAAGCCTCTTGTTGAGAACCCAACTGAATCTCTCGCAACGATTGAAGCGAGCGTGCGTTAAATGGATGAAATGAAGCATAAAAATGTGATCCTGACCATAGATGTCGGTGGCTCTTCGCTGAAGGGTAGTCTTTTTGAACTGAGTCAGACAGACTCAGCTGCTGCATTGACCACGCCACTGGTGGAACCGATTGATGCTCGTGCCTCCAGAGGGGTGATCATGCGGACATTTGCTTCACTTTTCCACCGGCTTCTGCGTTCTGGCTATCCACCTTACTACTTACAAGGCCTGGCTCTGGCCTTTCCCGGTCCTTGCGACTATGAAGCAGGCGTCCCTCTGATGCAAGGTTTGACGAAGTATGAAGCGCTCTATGGCCGAAGTGTTTTCCCAGATCTTTATGAGATTCTTCAGGAGGAGGCCAAAGCCGCCGGCAGCGACCTTGATCCTTCTTTCCGAATGACAATGCAAAATGATGCGCGCATGTATGCCATGGGGGCATGGACTTTGCATGGTGCACCGGCGAAAGGCCGCTATGCCTTCTTGACGCTGGGAACTGGTTTGGGTTCGGCTTTTATTGTGGAGGGGGAACTTCTAACGGAGGATGCCCAGAAAAATCGAGTGCTCGGAATTCCAGCTGATGGTTACATTTATCACCTGCCATGTGAAGAGAAGACCGTGGATGACTGTCTTTCGACCAGAGGCTTACTTGCTCGGTATAAGGGAGAACCGGTGAATAGTGGCAAAGAATTTGCCCAGATGGCTTTGGCCGGAAACAAAGAGGCGAGAGAGGCCTTCCGTTCCTTCGGTCAAACACTCATTCACGTAGTAAATTATGATCTTAAAACCTTTGCACCGGATCTTGTCTTCATAGGCGGCAACTTGAGTTTGGCTTGGGACCTATTCGAAATAGAAGAAGACACAATGTTTTGCGTTGAAAACCGAATTGATGTTCCTTTAGTTGGTGCTGCTGCCTGGTGGCAAGGAGCGGGAAGAATACAGAAAAAGGGGGTCAGCTCGAACAATGAATCCATATAAGATAATCTACGTGATGCCCCATAGTCATTTCGATTATGGGTATACCCATCCTCAGCGCATGCTCTTTGAGTTGCAAAAAGACTATTTGACAGAAGCGATCCGCCTCTGCCTTGCGACACGAGATTATCCTCCGGAGGCACGCTTCAAATGGACCATCGAGGCCAATTCCGTTTTGTCTGAATGGCTCACTGAGGCTGCTGAAGAGGAAAAAGAGAGCTTGAAAAGCTGTTTGGCTGACGGGTCGATAGCGATCACGGCCTTGCCTTTCCATACGACGCCACTTGCGGATGTGTCCGAGCTCGTAGGTTTGTTTGAGAATATGAAACCTCTGCAAGAAGCGCTCGGTTATGAGATCAAGACAGCGATCAATCATGATATCAATGGGCAGGCTTGGACATTGCAGCAACTTCTGCGGCAAGCTGGTGTAGATTTCTATTTAACGGGAATCAATATCCATTTCGGAGGAATCCCCTTCGAGAGACCCGCTCCATTTCTCTGGGAGGGACCGGATAAGGAGACTTTGACTTGCTTCCTGGGTGAACACTACTCACTTTTCTCCCAATTTGCTCATACCGAAAGAATGCCCGGACTCTTGGCGAAAGGAGCTTCGTCAAAAGATATCTATCATTCAATGCGCGAAGAGTTGTCTGTGTATGAAAAAGATCTTCAGACCCGCTCTTGGAACAAAGATTTTTACTTCCTCACGGCGACGAATCCACCCCTATATGATAACAACAGTCCAGATCATTTCTTGCCGGAAGCGGTGCGAATCTTCAATGAATTTAGTGAGGATCAAAAGATCTCTTTGATCACAATTGATGAATGGCGTGAAATCGTTCGTTCGGAATGGGATATAGAGCAACTGCCCCGTAAACGCGGAGACTGGACTGATTATTGGAATTTCGGTGCCGGAAGTACGCCGGCAGAGACCAGAATTCACAAGGCTGTACAGCGGCAGATCGGACAGACCAGGTGCCTGTCGACGATTGCTCCGCAAAGTCCCAAAACCATGAGGAATCTTGAGGAAGCTGCTGAACTGGCACTGCTCTTCTCCGAACATACATGGGGAGCTTCTGAAGCCATTACTGATCCGGGTAAGGAGATGACAAAGTCCCAGCGAACCCATAAAGATCATTTGGCTTGGGATGCATCGGCTTTGGCATCTTACGCACTGGGTTCAGCTCTTGAAACGCTTAATCAGAAGCCGGGGACTTTTTCTCTCACAGATTCTGAAGCGCGTGTTACTGTGTATAACCCGAATCCTGTTACTATTTCCAGCTCGATCCTCCCGCTTGAATTACCACAGGATCCTTCGGATCTAAGCGAGAGTTCTCTTGAAGCCCTTCGGATCAAGGCAGTCTTGCCCTATGATGAGAAGCCTGCTACTTATCTGAAGTCAGCCGTTGAAATACCGGCTTTTTCCAGACGATCTTTTACGTTACAAGAAATTTATGAATGGCAAGATCCTTTGCAATTGACGGAGTGGACTCGCTTTACCTTAGAGGAAGCAAATTCAAACGCATACGTGAGGAATATGGATATTTTTTCTTATCACTTGAGTCTGGATGTGATGAGCGGGAAAATTCTTGGACTGAAGAAAGGAAGTCGAGAAATTGATGGCGGCTCCCTAGGTTTCGCATCTCTTGTCCGCGAACAATTGGCTGAGGAAGAGACGAATACAAGGGCAACGTTCTTCCCGCGGGATGTGATGTTGGGGAATCTCAGTAAGTCTGTTTGGAATCACGAATGGCAAGCTGAACGGGATATCCCAAAGAAACTTAGCCGTTTGGAGATGTGGCAGAACGACAATTATCGGGTTTTGCGCAGAGTCTGGGAAGATGAACTCTCGTGTCGAGAGATTGTGATTGACTTGCGCTTCAAAAATCAATCAGACGAGATCGCTGTTTCTGTCGTCTTTGACACGGTGAGCCCTGTGACACCCATCAGTTATTATCTGACTTTCCCGACGGATCTAGATGAAGCTTGGACATCTAGGTTCGATACGGCTGGGCTTCCTGTGATTTTAGAGCAAGATCAAATCGGTTCGGTCAGCAAGGATTGGTTAACACTGGATACGTATTATCAAGTATCGGATAAGGAACGAACATTCCTTCTGCTCTCGCCTGATGCTCCCCTCTTACAGCCTGAGGGCTTCGGTTTTGGCCGGGAAAGCCATGAACTGCGGAAGCAAGCGAAACCACTGGTCTTGGCGTGGCTTGCAAATAACTACTGGGATACGAATTTCAATGCGAGTTTCGGCGGTCGTCTGCGCTTTCACTTCCGCATTCGTCTCACGGAAGAGCTGACGGCAAAAGATTGCCATAATCTGGCAAAAGGTTGGGAGGACTCCTTACTTGCGACGTTGAGCTTGGGTGTTCCCGATGAGACTTGGTATGACTTCACTTCGGAAGGCGCCGTTCTGCAGATCCTTGATCGGACGGAGGAAGGGGTGAGGATCGGTGTGAGAAATCTATCGGTAGAAGGGGAGACTTCATATACCTTCCGCTGGTTTGGCAAGACGTTTGATGAAGCCTACGATTTGAGCCCACAAGGGCTTCTTGGCCAGGCGATTTCCCTCATGTCAACGAGCTTATCGCGAACACTCAAGGCGGGGGGATTTGACCTTATCTTGCTCAAAGGAGATGTAGAGCATGAATGAAGCGGGAACTAATAATTTGCAGGCATCTAAGAAACGGCGAATCTGGAGGCAGAGGCGTACGAAAACTCTTGTGTTTATGGCACTGGTCTTCTTTGCCTTATACTTCCTCCTGCCTTTTGTCTGGATGATCTCTGTTTCTCTTCAAACAGAAGTCGAGATGATGACTTCTGCGGGTGGCCTTGAGAGGTTGATACCGAAGTCTTGGCGTTGGGAGAATTACTTGGATGTATTCCGCCAAGTGCCCTTCGCTCGATATTTCCGTAATAGCACCTATGTGACTTTACTGACTGTGGTGGGAACTCTTTTATCTTCAGCAGCGGTGGCATACTCCTTTGCTCGCCTGCGTTGGACAGGGCGAAAATTTGCCTATCAACTGATGCTCCTCACAATGATGTTGCCACAGGCGATTCTGATGATTCCAACTTATAAGATGTATAGCGCGATGAATTTGGTGGGAACCTACGCACCATTGATTCTACCTGCCTGGTTAGGCGGAGGAGCGGGGAACATTATCCTGATCGAGCAGTTCTTCCGCAGTATTCCTCGAGAGATTAATGAGGCCGCGAAAATAGATGGTTCGGGATACTTCGGGATTTGGGTCAAGATCATGCTCCCTCTATGTATGCCTATTCTGGCAACAGTGGGTGTGTTCTCGTTTCTCTTCGCTTGGAACGATTATCTGGGACCCCTCATCTATTTGCATGATCCCATGATGACCACGGTAGCTCAGGGGCTCAGGGCGTTCCAGTCTCAGCAGTCGACGAATTGGCCACTTCTGATGGCTGGTTCCGTGATCTCAATGATACCAAACGTATTAGTATTTATTTTTGGCCAAAGGTTCTTCGTTGCAGGGCTGAGAACCGGTGCGGTCAAAGGATGAGTGATCTGCGTCTGGAAACGTAGATTGCTCTAGAAAGAGAGGAAAAAATGAAAGCTGTAAAACACAAGATTCTAGCCAGAACGTTAGCCGGCCTCGTAAGCTTAGGCTTGTTTCTGACCGCTTGCGGAGGCAACGGAAACACAACTCAGGGAACAGGCCAAGAGCCCGGAGGGATGTCGCAAGCCACGCTGCCTTCCACACTGGAAACAGAGCAAACGGTACGTTTCTGGTCTATCTATCCGGAAGGTGATCCTAACTACGACTGGACAATGTCTGTCTTGGATCGCTTCATGCAAGACAACCCTAAGATCAAAGTGGAGTACACCGGAATTTCCTTCTGGGATTACTTCACCAAGATCACAACGGCGATGACAGATCGTTCCGGCCCGGATGTCTTCGTCCAGACGATCAAAGATACGAATGATCGCGCGAGGGGAGGAGTTTCTCTCAACTTGTCGGCTTTCCTGGATGAAGAGACAAACCGCGATCGCTTCTTCTCGCAGGATATTGTTCCCATGGAATATGAAGGCCAACTCTATGGTCTGCCGTATGCACTAGACGACCGCATCCTCTATTACAATATTCCGCTGGTGGACAAATTGGCTGAAACGACGGATGCGGATTGGAAGGGGACAGTAGTCGGACAGAAAGCCGGTAGCACGATAACAGGGAAACCTCTAGATTTAGTTGCCGATGGTCACGTGCGAGCTCCCATTACATGGGATGAATTACTGGCTTATCAGGAGCTCTTGACCGTACAAGATCAAGGCCGCATTAGCCAATTAGGCTTCGATGTAACTGTGGGTAATATGATGTTTGTCAACACGGTTTGGAACCAGGGAGGTGACTTCTTCACTACGGACGGGACTCCGAATCTAGTTGGGAATGATCAGGTCAAAAAGGGTTTCGAAATCTGGTACGAACTCACTCATACCTTCCCGCAAGCCAGAGTGAACTCCTTCCTCGGACAAGCGGGAGAGAATTCTACCAACTTATTCTGGAATCAATCGATTGCCATGATGATCGCAACGAATGAAATTCCGTGGCAGAACGAGAGACTTCCTGAGGCTGACCGGATTCAACTTGGGGCTGCACCAGTACCGTATGACGGGATTGAGGAACAACGTTTCAATTTCACAGGCGGTTTCTCTCTGGAAATGGCCGGCCGTTTGAAGGATGAGTCAGCCGATAAGCAATTGGCTTCGTGGCTTCTGATGAAATATCTGACTTCGACTGCAATTCAAAAAGAGGTTCTACTTGAGTCATCAAACCTCCCGGGAAACAAAACGGCCTATGAAGAATTGGCACAAGAAATTACAGATCCGGCGAAACTTGTCGTTCTGAATGAGATGGAGCATAGAAAACCATATGACTACATCTACAATGCGCCAAATTGGTTCGGGGAAGTACAAAATGCTGTAACCGAGATGGTTTCCGACCGCTTAACGATTGATGAGGCAATCGAATCGGCACAAAAAGCCATTGAAAGATTACAAGCTACGTACTAGGCTCAAGGTAAGACGGAGAGGAGGAAAAGAAATTGGCAGATCAGGTGAAAAAATTACGGAGAAGGAAATATGCTAAAGGTGAAGCACTGGCAGGTGTGCTATTCGCTCTGCCATGGATCGTAGGATTCCTGTTACTTACCTTGTTCCCCTTCGTCTATTCGCTTTACTTGTCTTTTACGAATGCTTCGACGAGCTCACTACTGACCGATTGGCGAGGGTTCGCAAACTATCGGGCAATCTTGACTGACCAGAATTTTTGGGAAAGCGTTAAAAATACCTTGGCATACGTAGCAATGGCTGTTCCTATGGCTATTCTCTTTGCGTTAATGCTGGCCTTGCTTCTAAACATGAAGCTAAAATCCAGCAAGGTCTTTCGCACACTCTACTATATCCCCACACTGGTTAACATTGTCTCGGTCATCTTCTTATGGCAGCAGCTCTTAGGACCGGATGGACTTTTCAACTGGCTTCTGAGTCTCATCGGAGTTGAGGGGCCGGACTGGTTTCGTGATTATCGTTTTGCGTCGCTTGGTTTAGCCATAATGGGCACTTGGAGCGTGGGGGGGACCATTGTGATTTTCCTCTCTTCTCTGATTGATGTGCCGGAAGAGCTTTACGATGCTGTGGAAGTGGATGGAGGCAGAAGTTGGGTGAAGTTCCGCCATGTAACTTTACCAAGCATATCACCAATCTTGTTCTATGTGCTCTTAACTTCGACAATTGCCTCCTTCCAAACTTTCGTCCAACCCATGCTGATGACGGACGGCGCCTATAACACAAACTACATGGCCTACGAAATATTCATCACTGGCTTCACGGTCGGCCGACAAGGCTATGCTTCTGCTCAGTCCTGGTTGATGCTGATCATCATTGCTCTATTTGTCTTCATAATCCAGAAAGCCAGAAAACGCTGGGCTTTCTACGGTGAGTAAAGAAACAGCGCTAGCTGTTTGGTGCTTAGCACAATATTAGGAGGGAAGAAAGATGAAAAAAATACTGACGAGATTAGGGAGTTGGCTTCTGGCTTTGACGCTGGTTTTCCTAGCCGCTTGTACGGCGATTCAAGTCCAATCGGATTTGACACTGAATGAGGATGGCACAGGCGAGAGGATTCTTCGTTTCCTTACTGCCAAAGACGATCATCAGGATGGTTATGGGAGTGCATACTATTATCTGAAGATACATGGAGAGGACTTGGAAAATTTCCTTAGTGAACATTATCAGGAGAAGGTACCGGGTTCTGAAGACTGGCTCAAAATTACGGTTGATGATACGGATCCGGTTTGGGAAAAGACTGAACTTACCTTTGCCTTCGCTTCCTTCGAGGAGTATCAGCAGCGGTTTGCGGCTTTGGCCTACGATGAAGAGCAAGCTGCAGGCTGGATCGATCCAACCCTTGTAGAAGGAGAAGACAAAATCGTCACCTATACCGAGAATACAGCTGCTTTACAAGCTGTTTACAAAAGCTTGCAACTGGATCTTATGGAGAACCCAGATGTCTTCGATGAAAATTCTACGAAGGATGGCACTGCATTGAATGATGGTTCTGCTGATCTGCAGAGCCTAAAAGACTACGGATTGGAAATTATGAAGCCTGAATTCGGCGAAGCGATGACCATTACTTTAGGGGCTAATGAGCCTACGCCTGTACCAAATGAAGACGGGGTGTTCACCTATGAAGCGAAGTACTCAGGCGAAGCGCTGCCTTTTGATCCGAATCGTGAAGCTATGAAAGTTCTTGAATACACCTTCGACGACAGCCTGGCCAACACTGGCTCAGCGGAAACGTCTGACTTAGTAATGGGCGCAGGTTCGACGAAAGACACACCTGACTATGTCGAGGGTATTGATGGCAAAGCGATCCAGTTTGATGGACAAAGCTACTTGGCATCCCCTAATGCAAGCTACAAGTATGATGAACTGACCTTGAGCTTCTATTTCAAAATGGATCAGTACACAGAAACAGATACGGGCGCTAACATGATCTTAGTTCCTGCCGGTTTGGGGGCTCTGGGAGCCGGTGTGATTGACATCGAATTCCTGCAGACCGAAGACAGGAGTGATACCACTTTCCTGGCGAAGATGAACAGTAATGACTGGATGACGCAAGATAACCTCTTCGTTGATGACTTCGTGCTCGATGCTCACTTGGATGAGTGGCACCATTATGCGGTTGTTTACGACAATGAGTATGATGAGTTCGGAAACATCGAGGACAGCGCCGTATACATTTATATTGACGGTAAGCTTGCCGCAAGACAGCGTTTGACTGTAGCAGCAGGCCTGCCTTACGGCTTGGGAATCTTCGATGACGGGGAGTTTGGTGATCCGAATGGTGGTTTCAATGTCGGCGGCTATTTCGAAGCGGATATCGTGAAACGAGGAGTCACCGGAGCACTCGATAATCTAGTTATTTACGATGGTGCTCTGACTGAAGAACAGATTAGTGAACGACTATACCAGGTAGAGGTCGAAAGCCCTTGGGATCCGGATGCTACTACTGAGCCGACAGAAGCTCCAACAGTGGCTCCGACGGAAACTCCTACAGAGGCGCCGACAACGCCAAGTGCGACTGCAGCTCCTGAGGAGCCCGCCAGAGAAAACAATCAAGTTGGCATTATTGTCGCCATTGTGGCTGGTGTAATCATAATTGCTGCTGCCGCCATATATGTAATCAGAAAGAAGAAATCCTAAGTGAATTAAATTTTGACTGGCCGCTTCGCTATTGTGGGGTGGCCGGTCTCTTATGAGGTGCGAGATGAAAATCATCCTCCGTCTACTAGCCATCACCCTGATCATCGGGCTTATTTCCTGTCAAGCAGCACCTGGGCCTACGAGCCCGGCAAGCGAGGAAACCTCATCGCCAGAAATATCGAACCATACCACGGGCAAGACTTTAGCTGAAGTAAATGGAGAAGGAGTAGCTATGAATGTTTTGCAAGAAGTGGGCCGCTTCCTGCCACTGACAGCCCTAAAAGAAGAACAATCTGTTCTCGTGAATAACCTAGGTATGAGCGGGAGGGAAGGACGGAATCAAGTCCACAACGCTCGGCCAGAAGATATGTACAGAGGGACGGATTCAGAGTGGATATTTGATATAGGCCACGTAGACCGTGTCGGAGAAGTCTACCTCTGGAACTACAACGCTCCTGGTGAAACTCATCATGGGCTTAGAGAAATTGAGGCGAGTCTTTCCCCGGATGGCGTAAACTATGGGGAGCCCGAGGTCTATACTCTAGGCGAAGCGAGTGGCATCGATGGTTTAGTCGCTGAAGGACTTCATGAGCGTGAGCCACTTTCTTTTCGTGGCCAAAGCGGCCGTTACCTCAAGATCAAGATTCTAGAGAACTATGGTGGAGAGTTTAATGGTCTAAGCGAGATCAGACTTTTCCGTTACCGTCAGCCCGGCAGAGAAGATGAGTTCCTCTCCTTGTCACCAATTGAACGATTCAACAATGGTGTTTGGTCGGCTGAACCTTCTGACTACAATTTCGTCAACGGCAGCGGTCTGAACTACAGGGATGCCGACACAAATATCCCTCTGGTGCACGACAATAATCCCGATCATATGTTCCGGGGCTCCACCAGGCTCTTCGACCTTGTGATTGACTTACAGGGACAATATCCGATTTCGGAAATCTTCTTGTGGAACTATAACGACCCTGACCACTTAGATTATGGTTTAAAAGATATCAAGGTTTCTTACTCTCATGACATGAGTCGCTGGACTTCGCTTGGTCAGTTCGAGCTGCCAAAAGGGGATGGTGAAGAGGCGATGGTTCCTTCGCTTCGTTTGGATGTGGACAATGTCCATGCCCACTATGTTCGTATTGAGATCCTAAGCCATTATGGTGGAGAAAGTCTGGGGCTCAGTGAAATCGCGATAAGAGCCGGAAGTGGTTGGTATGTGGACTACGCGCCGGATTACACCGCATTGTTATCTAACTATGAGGGCTAAACAGGTGCCGATGGAATCTACACTGTAAACCTTGATGGCATAGACTATTCTCCTGAGCGTGAACCGGATGAACAGAAAACATTCTTTGTTTTCAGTGATACGATCACCGGAACGGTTAACGGTGAGACGGATATTCGAAGCGGCACAGGTTTCATCAATAATTCCTTTGCTCTTCTACAGGGGCAAGAGCCGGATGTCCAGAAGATGTCTTTTATTTATCCAACAGTCGGCAGTGCCGCAATTACGCCTAACCCGCCCGCGCCGGCAACCCAAGCAGGGAAGAGCATTTATTATTGGCTGGGGGATACCTTTGTACAGGGAAACTATCTCTATGTTTTTGCCCTTCGGATCGATACCGTTCCAACATCCTGGGGCTTCGAACAAATTGGCGTAGACCTGGCTCGCTACGAAATCAAGGACGGACAGGTCGCGTGGGATAGTTTGACCTTGCTGAATGATCAGCGAGAGGCTGCGAGGCTCAGCCTTATCAGTGACCCGAACTCCAAGTGGTATTTTGGTGGAGCCGTGTTCCAGAACACAGCCGAAGCCGGTGCTCAAGACCCCGACGGTTACATCTACATCTATGGTTATAACGATGTGCAAAATCAAGGTCGCCAGCTCATTGTTGCGAGAGTCTTGCCTTCAGATCTAGAACATTTCACGAAATGGGAATACCTGGATAGCGAAGATCAATGGGTTAGCGAAATCCCTACTAAGTTCAAGCACTTGCATGGTGATGTCGCTCCGGAAATCAGCGTCAGTCAGATTCAAGAAGGGGACGACAAGGGGAAATTCCTTCTGGTCTGGCAGAACATCACAGTAAGCTCCACGATCAAAGCCGCTGTAGCTGAAAGTCCTTTCGGCGTCTTTGGCCAAGATGTCATCCTCTACACACACGATACAACCGTGAAAATTCAGGGACAAGCGAACACCACCTATAATGCGAAAGCCCACCCTGCCCTCTCTAAGCCCGGAGAATTGCTAATTACTTACAACATTAATGGTGGAGCCGATGCCTTTACTTATGGTGATATTTATCGCCCGCGCTTCCTTCGCCTTGCTACGCTTGCATCGGAATAAGGAGGCGGGACATGAGAATGCTCAGACTCCACCCCTTACTGCAGAACCATGCAGTGCTTCAACGAGAAAAACCCGTACAACTCAGCGGTTGGTGTGAGCCAGGTGCAGAAGTGTCTCTTGACTTAGCTGGGGAGCATTATCGAACTCAAAGTTCTGTTGACGGACGTTTCACTTTCGTTCTCCCACCGCAGCATGCGGGAGGGCCTTACATATTGATTTTTCGTTCATCAACCGGGTCACTGGAATTTCAGGACGTTTATTTCGGAGATGTTTACTTGGCGGGTGGGCAGTCCAACATGCAGCTTCCTTTTGGCCAAAGCAGCCGACAAGAAGTGGATCACTCCTTGTTTAATGATCCCTTGCTCCGCGCGCTGCTGGTGCCTCAACGCTCTGTGCTTCCGGTGGATCTGGAAGCGAAAGACTGGACTTGCGGGGAATGGCATAGCCTTGAAGGTGAGCATTTAGATGAATTCTCGGCCGTTGCCTCTTACGCCGGATTGACACTTCGTGAGCATCAGCCTGAGATACCTATTGGGATCGTGGGTGCTTATATGGGAGCGACTTCAGCCTCTTGCTGGACTTCTAATGAATCTTTGGCAGCGGAGGCTGATTTGGCCGTTTATGAAAAAGAATTTCACGAGCGAATCGGACCCTATCTCGATCCTGTTGTTTACAAGGCTGCCCTTTTGGATTACGAGGCCAAAGCCCAAGCCTGGAATGAAGCTGCTTCTGCCTATCCTGGGGCTCTTGAAGCCGAACTCACCGAACGAATTGGTCCCGTGCCCTGGCCGCCACCGGAGAACTTGGATTCATGGATGAGGCCCGGCGGCCTCTATGAGACCATGATCAAACCACTGGCCGGCTGGACTTTCCGCGGCATATTCTTTTATCAAGGAGAGGGAGATACGCAACACGCGGATCTGTATCCATTGTTGCTGCGTACGATGCTACATGATTGGCGAAAGCTCTTTGGCGAAATTCCGTTCATCCAGGTTCAACTACCTTCCTATCATCCCGACCCTACCGCAGTGGACGATTATTCATGGGGAGACCTTCGCCAAGCACAAAGAGAGATCAGCCTTACGGTTCCTCTTGTCTCTCATATCGTTTCATTAGACCAAGGTCAATTGGAAGACCTCCATCCAAAAAACAAACATGTTATTGGCGGGCGCCTCGGTCTCGCCGCACTCGATTGGATCCTCCTTACGAGTGATATAGAGTCATCGATTCATGGCGTCGATATTTATTTTCAAAATCTTATTTTATCTGAACTGGAGGTTTGCATTTCCGTGACTTGTCGGGCAGATGAACTAGATTTTATGCCGCAGGGAGAGAAAAGTGGATTCGAACTGGAGCTACTGGATGGCTCTCGGGTTCCAGTTTCGGCTACTTGTGTGAGAGTGGATGAACGAAACATTTTTATAGAGCTAGCTGATTTAACTGCCACTCATTTAACTGCCACTCAAATTGTGGCCGTCTCTTATGGAATGGCAAACGGATCTGTTGCGACAGTTTACACAAGTTACGCAAGAGCGGATGCACCAGGTACGCTGGAAGCCTTTCGTGTTGAACTCTGACTCGAAAGGCTCCTAAAAATAAATATCGTTGCTTTCGCGAATCCCCAATTTCTAATTGGGCTTTATTTCCTGAGCTCGGAGCGGATGACTAGCATTTGAGCTTCACCTGCAAATGTAAACTTTGGTGAAGAGGTTGGAACAAAAAGGCAATCCCCCTTTTTGACCATAAGCTCACCTTCTTCTTTTGATTCGGTTGATTCGGTCACATCCCCAAACCTCAGCACCGCTTCCCCAGCCACAACTAAATAGGCAATGAAATCGTCTTCCGCAGTGACCTCGATGCTGCCGGAAAGTACCAACTTGTCCACCACGAAATAAGGACAAGAAATCAGTCGGCTCAAACCCTCGGGGAACTCTGCTGGTAGCTCGGGGAGGGGGGCGGCGACTTTGGCCGGGGTAAGATCGGTCACTGCCAAGGCCTTCTCAACGTGGAGCTCGCGCAGATTACCCTCTTTATCCCGCCGACCGAAATCGAAGACCCGGTACGTGCTGTTCGAACTCTGCTGCACCTCAGCCAGCACAATTCCCGCACCAATTGCGTGGATCGTGCCAGCGGGTATGAAATACGCCTCGCCGGGTGCAACGGGCTGCTTATGGAGCACTTCGGTCAGCGTTCCGTCATCAATCCGCCGGCGGAATTCCTCCCGCGAAATCTCTTCTTCGAATCCGTAATACAAGAATGCACCAGGCTGGGCCTCGAGGATCACCCACATCTCCGTTTTGCCGGGTTCTTTCTCCACCTCGAGCGCGTACTTGTCATCCGGATGCACTTGGATCGACAGTGACCCCTTAGCGTCGATGAATTTTACGAGGATGGGGAAGGGATCACCCGCCTCGGCTCTCTTGCTCCACTCTTGCGGATATTTTTCCGTAAATTCCAGGAATGATGTTCCGGCCAAAGCCCCCGTCACCACCCTCGATGGTCCGTCCGGGTGCGCGGAGAGTTCCCAACTTTCGGCTACGGGCAAGTCTGCAGCGGGCTTGCCGTATTGCGACAGTTTGTTACCGCCCCAGAGATAATTCTTAATTGCCGGTTGAAGTAAAAATGGTTTCATGTGGACCTCATCTTGTTGTTAATATTGGCGTTTTGGCGTTTTGGCGTTTTGGCATTTGAATTTGTTTGAACTAATTTGTTTGAACTTATACGTAATTTTACAATAGTTCAAGCCTTCCGTTCGTCCAGAACTTGTCCAGAAAAATGGAGGGGAGGGGGAAGGGTGCAAGGAGCGGGTTGAGCGGGTTGATCGGGCGGTACTGGCCAACGGACTACTGAAATCGCTCAGCTGACAAGGAGCGAGCACCGGATTGAATGCTCGACATGTCATTCAGCCTGCACATATCTTCAAATTTGCTTTTTTGTGCTGACAAACTGCAAGCGGGTGCCGAAGTGAATAGATGACATATCATCCAGCTTGCGCATATCTTCAAATTTGCTTTAATGTGCATGATAGAGCCGAAGTTTATGCGTGACATGTCACCTAGCTTGCGCATATCTTCAAATTTGCTTTTCTGTGCATGATAGAGCCGAAGTTTATACGTGACACGTCACCCAGTCTGCGCATATCTTCAAATTTGCTTTTATGTGCATGATAGAGCCGAAGTTTATGCGTGACATGTCGCCTAGCTTGCACGGCTTGCGCATATCTTCAAATTTGCTTTTATGTGCATGATAGAGCCGAAGTTTATGAATGACACGTCACCCAGTCTGCACATATCTTCAAATTTGCTTTTCTGTGCATGATAGAGCCGAAGTTTATACGTGACACGTCACCCAGTCTGCGCATATCTTCAAATTTGCTTTTATGTGCATGATAGAGCCGAAGTTTATGCG
>CAYZSO010000026.1:0-40073 GCA_964479695.1 uncultured Fastidiosipila sp. | reverse complement strand
GTACTAAGCCTATAGAGAGCAATTTGTATATGCGGAAAACCGGCGGGAATTTAGGCTTGGAAGCATGCCTATCTGAAGCATCACGCAATGAACGTACGTACCTCAGTTTTCTTGTCGATCTTCTGGAAGCTGAGCAGGCAACACGTCAACAGCGAAGTTTAGAAACACGACTGAAACTTTCCCACTTACCCCAGAAAAAAGATCTACAGAGCTTCGACTTTGGATTTCAAGCACAACTTGATGAGCGCTATGTGCGTGAATTGGCCACGCTGGCCTTCATCCATCACCATGAGAATTTGATTTTCCTTGGACCACCCGGTGTTGGAAAAAGCCACTTGGGTATTGCCATCTGTCTTGAAGCGCTCCAGCAAGGCCAAACAGTGTACTACACCAGTATGGACAGACTGTTGGCTGATCTATCGAAAGCGGATCGCGAGGGGCACTTAGAACGGCGGTGGAAAGTCTATCGCAGGCCAAATCTGCTTATGGTTGATGAAATTGGCTATAGTAATCTTGAGAAGGACCGAGGCAACCTATTTTTTCAGTTGGTATGTATGCGTTATGAACAAGGAAGTATGATTCTCACCAGTAATAAAGGCTTCGGAGATTGGGGACATTTGTTAGGGGATACAGCACTGGCTACGGCTGTTCTTGATCGTCTTTTGCATCACGCACATGTCATCAACATCCGTGGAGACAGTTATCGAATGAAAGACAGAAGAAAGGCAGGAGGATTCTATGCACCAGTTGATCCGTTAAATGAGAATCCGATTTTGCAGGGTGGTCAAAATTAAATCGGCTCGCCTGGTCAATTATAAACCGGCGTGCATGGTCAAAAATAAACCGGCGTTGACATTTCCTACTCTTCTGAATCAGCCAAATCATCATCAGGTGGATCTACATCAAGGAAAACGTCTTCCGCATACAGGGCAGCGATCGTTTCGTTCGCATACGTGAGGTCGTAGGGTTCGGTCATGAAATTCCCGAGATCCTCCTTGAATGCGTCGAACTCGGGGCCGGCGCCTTTGGCCAAAGCATCATGCAAGCGCTGTTGCCCTTCCGGACCACCAATGCTTTCTCGGGGGGCGTTTCCTTTCCAAGCCGTGACCATAGGAACGACGGGACCTTCAACGTCTATCGTCTCCTTGTACTTGAGCTCAATTTGCCAATTTGCTTTGAAATCGTACGTATAGAGTAGCTTGTGCGCACTTAGAAAAGGTACAGCAAGAGTAGTCATGGGGTTTACATTGAACATCTTGGTGATTATCGGATCGTCCTTGTGGATTAAACTGACTTCGCGAGTTCATAGGCCAGGCAATCCAGAGAAACTCCAATCGGTCAGGCCTGTAAAGGCGAATGCTGCCTGCAAAATATTGTGCAGCTCGTAAAAGGTGATCCTGGTAGGTAATTGAATTTCACGCCATATGGGTGGTTTCTTTATGCCTTTGACAGTGGCTTTGATGATGTGTGTGCGCATGTGTGGATGGCCTTTCGTGGCTGATGTGGATATTTTGGCAGAAGAGGGTGGAACTGTTTCACATTAATAAAAAACGTTTTTCATGAGTAGACGAGTTGTTTTGGATCTCATTTTTGGGTAGATTTGTTGTTCAAAATCATTCTCATGGCTTCTCGCCTACCTATTAGCAAATGCTCCTTAAGAGCTCTGCTAGCAACATTCCATTCTGTGCATAGACAAGCTTGAACGATATCGACATGCTCCATCTTTGAATCATCAATTCTTTCAGAAGTATGGGTTCCACTCATGATTCTGATTCGTTGATTTAGTGCGGATAGCTGTTTATACATATCTATAATGAAATGATTCTTGGTAGCTCTTATTAATGTCATATGGAATCTATCATCAATTTCATATAGTAGCTTGTGTTTTTCAAGCGGTGAAAAGTCTTGATCGAAATCCTTGTAGAGTTGAATGAATTTTTCTTGAGGTATGGTATTCGCATAATTAAGAAGAGCATAGGGCTCTAGTAATAGTCGTAATTCAAATACTTTAACAATATCCTCGAAATTTACATCTGATACTTGGATTCCGACTTTAGGTAATACTTTTAACAACTTTTCTTGTTCAAGACGTGCAATGGCATCACGAATTGGCGTACGGCTTACCTGAAACTCTTCAGCTAAACCTTCTTCGCTTAAAATCGAATTAGGTAAATATACACATTCGATGATGCGCCTACGCAGTTCAATATAAATAGTTAGCTTGCGAGAGTTGTTCATGTATACAAGACGCTTTCATTTCAGCTGATGGCCATAATTATAAGTTTCATCATCCGTTTATGCAATAGTTTAGGTAAATATATAGCATTTATCTTGGCTTATGGGTAAATTCGGAGTAGGCGAAATACCCATTTTACGATTATATATTGAATTATTGTAAACCTTCTAATTTCAAGAGGCTGATATTGTATCCTAGAAGCTTCTTTTCAATTGGTATTGTATTTCTGAAGATTACAAAATGCTAGAAGTTCTGTCAGTAGTCAGAGATCATTAAAAGAAAGTTAGGATAAATCACAAGGATTTTGTGAAATTATTAAAATTTCCTGTTGACAAACGTTATGACATGTATAGAATGAAGTCATAATGACATTGTATACAACAGGAATTTGCGAGGTTACCTTATGGCATTAGAAAGTAATATAGAAAACAATATCGTTGATAAACTAGTAAATCATCTTGATCTACCTAAAATGGTTAAAGTAAAACAAACATTTAATGGTGATCATATTCCTCAAAAAGATATTCCTAGTGCTGTAGTAAGAGAACTATCTAGATCAGAGCTTCAAGAACAAATCAAACCTGGTATGTCCATAGCTATTACAAGTGGCAGTAGAGGCGTGGCCAATGTTGCTCTGGTAACGAAAGCAATTGTTGATTTTGTGAAATCACTTGGTGCTCATCCTTTTGTGTTCCCCGCGATGGGAAGCCACGGCGGTGCGACTCCGGAAGGCCAACTCGAGGTTTTAACTTCATATGGAGTTACCGAAGAATACCTAGGATGCCCTGTTCGTGCAACGATGGAAACAGTTATTGTGGGCTATTTAGATGACGGGATGCCAGTCTACCAAGATAAATATGCAAGTGAAGCTGATGGAGTTATTTTATGCGGACGCATAAAAGCTCATACTGCGTTTAGAGGGCCGAATGAGAGCGGGCTGATGAAAATGGCAGTAATTGGTATGGGAAAACAGAAGGGAGCAGAAACGATTCATGAGTCCGGCTTCAACCATATGGGAGCCTTAATGCCCAGGGTATATAAGGTTTTACATGATAATGCAAATATCATTGGCGGGATCGGTCTCGTGGAGAACGCATTTGACCAGACTTGCATCATAAAAGGAATGACTAAAGAAGAAATCATTACGAAAGAACCTTCTTTCCTCACCATTGCTAAGGAAAGAATGGGAAGAATTTGGTTTGATCAGTTGGATGTACTTGTAGTTGACGAGATTGGTAAAGATATCAGTGGAGATGGCATGGATCCAAACATTACAGGACGTTTCGCCTGTGCAGATTCAGCAAGTGGCGGAATCCAAACTAAGCGCATTGTAGTACTTGACTTGACAGAAGAATCACACGGAAATTCAAATGGAGTAGGCATGGCTGATGTTACAACTCGACGCTTTTTAAACAAGACAAATGTCGACGCTACCTACCCTAATGCAGTGACATCAACTGTTTTGGACGTGGTTAAAATGCCATTTATCGCAAATAGTGATCGAACCGCAATTCAAGTAGCACTACGTTGTTGTAATGAAACAGATAAATCAAGACCATACATTGTCAGAGTTAAAAACACATTAGATATTGAAGAAATTTATATTTCTGAAGCGATGATAAATGACGCTATTAGCAATCCGAATGTTGAGATTGTTGGTGAGCTAACGGATTGGCCTTTTGACGAAAAAGGCGACTTATTTTGATCTGCCTATCTGGGCACATAGAATCAAAACAAATATTGCGAGTTAGGGAAGAGCCTTCTTTTCCTTGATAAGATAAAAAGTGGAGGAAACAAAATGAAGAAATTGGTTACAAAACTAACGGCCTTGCTGCTTGTTACTGGAATCGGACTGAGTGCTATTTCATGTGATAGTTCAACAAACACTACAGGTGGCAACGAACCTGGTGGTCAAACAGATGGTTCTGGTACTAATGGGAAAACAGAGTTCGTAATTGGAAATCCGCAACCTTTATCTGGTGTTAACGCCCAGGTAGGTAACGCAGCGAACAAGGCTGCAGAGCTTGCAGTCGAAGTGATCAATGCTGCAGGGGGATTCAATGGTGTCCCTGTCCGTCTCATCAATTATGATGATCAGGGGATTCCGGAAGAAGCTGTTAAGATTGCAAGAAAAATGGTTGAGGACGATAAAGTAGATGCAGTACTGGGTTCTCTGACAAGCACGAATATGCTCGCTGCAGGAAAAACATATAACGACGCTAAACTTGTTACTTTTGGAACTGGAAATAGTCCTACTTGGATGGAGCAGGGTTGGGAATATGTTTTCCGTGCCTGCTTGAATACAAAGCTGTCTATGCCAGCCGTAGCAGACAAGATGGTCGAGATGGATCTCAAGAAGATTGCTGTTTTCCAAGGTTTGGACGATGCTGCGAAGACATCGGCAGAAACCTTCATCGCTGTTGCTGAAGAGAGAGGGATTGAAATCCTTACTACTGAAAGCTACTCAGAGGGTGATACAGATTACTCAGGTCAGATTTCAAAGATTTTAGCTACCAACCCTGATGCAGTTTTCTGCTCAACAAATGGCCCAACAATGGCTATATTTGCAAAACAACTGAGACAACTCGGCTATAAAGGCCTGGCATTTAACCGTGAAGGTATGACTGGTGACGTTATCGATGTTGCTGGAGATGGTGCAAATTACTGGGTTTTCGCTTACCCATACGTTACCTATAAATCTGTGGATGAAGCGACTGACCCCTTAATGAAGGATTTCCTTACTAAGTTTGAAGAAAAATATAATGAAATGCCTTATCATGATTGCGCTTATCGTAGTTGGGACGCAATGATGGTTATGTGGGAAGCTTCAAAGATTGCTGGATCAAATGATTCTGATAAATTAAAAGAAGCCATTAGTCAGATCAAAGATTTTGATACCCTCGCCGGTGTTCAAGATTTCACTGATGGTACAAGAGAAGGACTCCACAGCCTCAATTTCTATGTCATCCTTGATGGGAAATTCCAAAACTTCGAAACTTGGGTTGAAGAAGGCGGCTACGAAACATTCAAAGCTCAACAGTAAGTAGCGATTTCTACGCTTCGGAATTATGGTAGAAGGCGACCATAATTCCGAGCTTTTTTATGAAAGGAACATAAGATCGTATGATGCGGTTCATGCAGGTACTAATTTCAGGTCTTGTCCTAGGTTCAGTTTATGGACTTATAGCCTTAGGGTACAGTTTGATTTACAAAGCTTCTGGTATGATGACCTTCATGCAAGGTGACTTGCTTACCATTGGAGCATTTTTAGGGTATACATTTTTTAGAATTTTACATATTCCATTCTTTGTTTCTGTAGTTCTTGTTTTTATCGTAATGTTTATTTTAGGCTTTGCCGTTGAACGAGGCGTTATTAGAATTCTTGTGGAACGAAAAACCTTGGCAATATATACGGTATTAGCAACAATAGCCATATCTTATATATTGCAGAATGGTGCCATGTTAATCTGGGGTAGTAACATGCTGTCTTATCCTCAAGTTTTCCCAGTCATGTCGGTGAAAATTTTTGGTGTTGACGTGCAGGCAGAAGCTGTTCTTGCGATAATAGTATCTTTTGTAACAATGCTTATCTTGCATTTGTTCATGAATAAAACAAAGTATGGAACAGCCATGAGAGCTGCTGCAATGGATCCTATTGCTGCAAGAAGTTGTGGTATCAATGTCCCGCTCTCTACTGGTATGAGTTGGGGTATTGCAGCTGCTGTCGCTGGTTTAGGAGGAATTTTAATCGGCCCCGTTTATGGTGTCTTTACAACGCTTGGCGCAACAATTGGTCGTAAAGGTTTTGCAAGTGCAGTTATGGGCGGCTTTGGAAATATGTACGGAGCAATAGTCGGAGGCGTTCTGTTAGGTTTAATTGAAACCTTCATGACAGGTTATAT
The DNA here is from genome assembly GCA_964479695.1 of uncultured Fastidiosipila sp. GTDB lineage: Bacteria > Bacillota > Clostridia > Saccharofermentanales > Fastidiosipilaceae > JAAYZH01. The sequence continues at coordinate 33,935 of CAYZSO010000026.1, read as the reverse complement.
TTCCTCTGCCTACAAGGATCTGTTTGCATACTTAATTCTTCTAATTTTCTTGTTCGTGAAGCCGACCGGTATCTTCAACGAGCGGGCGATTCAGGATTGATAAAGGAGAGTGAAAATGAGCAATAATTCTTTACAGCTTAAAAAATCAGCTTCAATCTTTCCGAATATTGCTGTTGTTGCAGCAATAGCAATACTGCCATTCGTACTTAACGGGGTTGGGTTTACTTATGGGCTTACAATTGCGAACTTCGCAGCTATTTACATAATTGCTGTTTCGGGCTTAGATATCGTTTTTGGCTATAGTGGGCAGATTTCAATGGGGCATGCAGCATTCTATGCCATCGGTGCATATGGTTCTGCGTTACTGAATATTCACTTTAAAATTCCCGTTGTTCTAACAATGATCATTGCAGCTCTTTTAGCTGCTCTTGTCGGTGCATTGCTCGCGTACCCAGCGTCCAAATTAGTGTTCCACTTTTTGGCTTTAGCGACAACTGCATTCGGAGAGATTGTTTATCAGTTAGCGCTACAATCCCCAGGTGGTATTACGGGTAATGCGATTGGCTTACCTACTCCTCCCATTAATTTTTTTGGGATAAATCTAACTAGCTCATTTAGCTTCTATTTTTTCGCATATGTATGTGTAATCATTTTTGTCACAATCAAGCAGAACATTGTTAATTCAAGAACAGGTCGTGCTTTTATTGCGATCAGAGAAAACAGCCACTCCGCTGAGGGTATGGGAATCGATGTGAGAAAATACAAAGTTCTGGCATTTTCAATCAGTGCGTTTTTTACTGCTTTTGCTGGTGCAATGTATGCTCATATGGCGGGTTATATTAGTGCCGATTCATTTACGAATAAGCAATCAGTTATGTTCATTACAATGCTTCTCTTTGGTGGTACAGCTTCAAAAGCCGGTCCTATCATTGGTTCAATTGCAGTACTACTCTTAAATGAAGCATTACGCTCTCTTGAAAATATGCAGCTATTGGTATACGGAATTATTCTCTTGTTAATTATCATGGCGATGCCTGGTGGAATCTATGGGGTTGTTCAAGATGTTGTTACAAGAGTAAAGAGCAGAAAGGGGACAAAAAATGCTTAAAGTTAATGGTGTTACCCTCCGCTTTGGTGGACTCGTTGCGAACAACAATGTTTCTATTGAAGTCCCTGATGGAAAAATCATTGGTTTGATTGGCCCAAATGGAGCTGGTAAAACAACTTTTTTCAATATTATTAGTGGCGTTTATACTCCTGACGAAGGTACAATTGAATTTGAAGGGCAAAATATCGAAGGGAAACGGCCACATCAGATCAATCAGATTGGCATGTCCAGAACGTACCAAGTTATTAACTTGTTCAAAAAAATGTCTGTTACTGATAACGTCATCGTTGGCATGCACCCACGAATGAAGTCGGGCTTTTTGCACGGCATGTTGAAAACACCAAGTGAAAGGGCAGAAGAGAAGAACGCTTATTCGAAAGCAGCTGAACTGCTAGAGTTTGTTGGACTCGCTGATCGTGCTGATGAGAGAGCAGATTCTCTATCCTATGGAGAGCAAAGGTTGTTAGAAATATGCCGAGGTTTGGCTAGTGATCCAAAGCTTTTATTGTTGGATGAACCTGCAGCTGGTATGAATGCAACTGAAAAGATGAATTTATTGAAATTATTGAAAAAAATTCAAAAGAGAAATATCGGAATTCTCATGATAGAGCATGATATGAAACTTATGATGGGTATCGCAGAGTACTTGTATGTATTAAACTACGGTAGCCTGCTTGCTGAGGGGAGAGCAGAAGAAGTTCAACAGAATCCAGATGTTATTGAAGCTTATCTTGGAGGTGACGAATAATGGCTTTACTTGAGCTAAAAAACTTCCATTACTCATATGGGAATATTCAGGTTATTCGCGGTATTGATCTTTATGTTGATGAAGGTGAAATGGTAACGATTATCGGCGCTAATGGTGCTGGTAAAACGACGACCATGCGCACTATTTCTGGATTAACTGAATCAGCTGGAGTTTCCGGTGAAATCTATTTTGATGGGAAAAGAATAGATAAGATGCCAGGTCATAAAATTGCTGGTCTGGGACTATCTCAGGTACTAGAAGGGAGGCACATTTTTAATAAGTTAACTGTCAAGGAAAGCTTGATGATGGGTGCATATCTTCGTAAGGATCGACACAACATTGAAAAGGATCTTGGCGAGGTGTACGACTTGTTTCCTCGTTTGCTTGAACGCACGGATCAACAAGCAGGTACTCTCTCTGGTGGAGAGCAACAAATGTTAGCAATTGGACGCGCAATGGTTGCTAAGCCCAAGATGATACTTTTAGATGAGCCGTCATTAGGACTTGCACCGATCGTAATTAGAGGGATCTTTGAAGCGATCAAGCAGATCAATGCACAAGGGACAACAATTCTTTTTGTCGAGCAAAATTCGAAAATAGCACTTGCGACGGCTTCGAGAGCATATGTATTTGCCACTGGCGAAGTTGTCATGCATGATACATCGGATGCTCTTGCACAAAATGAAGAAGTAAGAAAAGCTTACTTAGGTGAGCAGTAAGGAGCCAATATGAAGGTTGTTAGATTACCCGAGCCAGGGGCAGTAGAAATTGCTAAATTAGAGAAACCAGTGCCTGCCAAAGGGGAGGCGTTGTTAAAAATCAAATTTGGTGGTTTGTGTGGTTCAGATCTAGGTAGTTATAGAGGAACATTCCTTTACGCGAACTATCCATTGATTCCAGGACATGAATTTTCAGCTGAAATTGTTGAAATTGGTGAGAATGATAAAGGCCTCAAGCCTGGCATGCTAGTAACGGCTAATCCATACATGAACTGCGGTAAGTGCTATTCATGCAAGCGCGGATTTGTCAATTGCTGTGAACATAACGAAACATTAGGTGCTCAACGTGATGGTGCATTTCGTGAGTATTTTACTATGCCAATTGAAAGACTACATTACGGGAAAAGCTTAAATGCACAACAACTTGCTCTCATCGAACCGTTTTGCATTAGTTACCATGCTGTTAAAAGAGCCAATGTAAAAGAAGGTGACCGAGTATTAGTTGTTGGTGCTGGTACAATCGGACATTTTGCTGCAAAAGCTGCTAAATTAAAAGGTGCGGAAGTTTATATTGCCGACGTATCCAAAATGAAGTTGGATCTAGCCTCCCCGATTGGCTTGGCTGGTACAATACTCAATACTAATGAAGACGAATTTAAGGCTGAAGTGGACAGAGTAACAGAAGGCAATGGCTTTGATGTTTGTATTGAAGCAGTCGGTTTACCATCTACTTTTCAAAATTGTATTGATGCAGCTGCTTTTAGAGGTCGTATCGCAGTGGTTGGTGTAGGCAAGAAATCACTTGACTTCTTTTACACAATCATCCAGAAAAAAGAGTTAGATATTTTTGGAAGTAGAAATGCACTGAATGAGGATTTCTCAGAGTTGATTGATGCAGTAGATTCCAATGCCGTTAGCCTAGATGGGGTTGTTTCCGCAGTGTTCAATTATGAAGACGCAGCTGATGCATTTGAAACATTCTCAACTAAGGGTGGAGAACTTCTCAAAGTAATGCTCGAATTTTAGTTAGTATTGAAGCAGAATGTTGTTATCTTTAGCATATTTCTGATATTCAATTGGTAAGTTTGAATCGCTGATCAGAACATCTACATCATTCACTGATGCATATGTTCTGACAGCGGTTTTGTTTATTTTTGATGAATCTACCAGTAATATTTTCTTCTTTGCTTGGCGTAATGCTGTTCTCTTGACTTCGTATTCTTCGTTGCTACTTATTGTGAGCCCATTGTCTAAACTGACCCCATTTGCGGACATGTAGGCAATATCTACATGAAATGATTCCAAAACTCTGACTGTGTCTGTTCCTACAAATGATAAGGTTCTTCTATTTAATGAACCAGGTAGCATGACTACTTGTAAGTGATCATGTTTTAACGCTTCATTAGCAATTGACAGACTACTCGTAAGAATGGAACATGGCTTGTTAATGTGCACAATTAGGTGTTCAGTGGTCGTGCCGCTATCAATAAAGATACATTCATTATCGTTTAGGTAATCTTTAGCTAGGAAACCAATGTGCCTTTTAGCATCCAAGTTCTCTAATTGTCGTTCTTGATAGCTTAAGATAGGCATATGGGAGAGGGTGGAAATTGGTTTAAGGCTTCTAGCACCACCATATACTTTTTCAATTCTTCCAAGATCCGCTAGAGTATCTAAATCTCGCCGAAGGGTATTTGGCGAGATTGAAAAATGTTCTGATAGCTCTACAGTGCTTGCTGATCGATTATCATCTATGTACTTCTCAATTTCATCAAGACGTTTAATTTTCATTTATTACCTCGCACCAATTGAAGACCATGATTAGCGTTTCTATTACGAGTAATTATAGTTGACTTTCGATTAAAACGCAAAAGAACGCAAAAAAGAACCAAGAGTTGACAAAATAACCCCAAAACATTATAGTGGTTCATGACTAAAGAAGGTAGAGGTATAGTGAATGCCTTTAGTAAGGATGAGTAAATTAATCACCCGTGCTTCCCAAAAAAAACAAGCGGTTGGTGCGTTTAGTGTTTATAACATGGAAGCATTACGCGGTGTGATTCAGGCAGCGGAGTCGACTGGAACGCCAGTAATAATTCAGTTAGCTGAATCGCGATTTAATACGGCCCCTCTAGAATTAGTAGGTCCTATGATGGTTTCCGCAGCTCGAACATCCGAACTTGATATAGCCGTCCACCTTGATCATGCAACAGATTTTGACGTTATCAGACAGGCTCTGGATTATGGGTTTTCTTCTGTCATGTATGATGGATCTTATCTTCCTCTTGAAAATAATATCCAAAAAACAATGCAGATAAGAAGTTTGGCTAATCAGTATGGTGCCGATTTAGAAGCAGAAATTGGATTGCTTGGAAAACGTGAGGATGATGTAACTGATGACGGAGTACTGTTTACAAGAGTTCAGGATGTAGAGCTATTTCTGCGTGAAGTTTCAGTTGAAGCATTAGCAGTATCAATAGGTAATCAGCACGGAATTTGCAAAAACCAGCCAGTGTTAAGACTTGATCTCCTTGCTGATATCCATACTGCTTTTCCTGACCAAGCACTCGTTTTGCATGGTGGTAGCGGGTCTTCAGAAGATGATTTTCATCAAGTGATAAAAAGGGGTGTGAGGAAAATTAACATTGCTTCTGCAATACTAAAATCAATGACAGAAGAAGCAAGAGCGTATCTCATATCGCAAGACAATTTCGATTTTTATGGGATGAGCAAAACAATGGTAACTGCATCACAACTAGTGGCAACAGAACTAATCAAAATATTTAACGTGGATAGAGGAGAATAAAGAAATGAACAAAGGAATCAATGTTAGGCCATTTATCAACGGTAGCTTTCAAGAATCAAAAACGGATAAGTGGATGGATGCTTTCAACCCGAGTACGGGAGAAAAGATTGCACACGTACCATGCTGTACAGAGGAAGAACTTGAATTAGCCGTGAGTACCGCCAAGGAGGCATACAAAGGATGGTCAGAAACTCCTGTACAAAAACGCGTTAAGGTTCTGTATTCATTGCGCGATTTGCTTAATGAGCACTTAGAAGAGCTTACTATGCTAGTTGCAACAGAAAATGGTAAGGCGTGGAAAGAGGCAGAAGGTGACGTAGCGAAAGCTATTGAAGCCACTGAACACGCAATTTCTGCTCCGAGCCTCTTGATGGGAGAATCCCTATTAGATACATCAAAAGGATATGATACTGTATCGTATAAGACTCCTGTTGGCGTCTTTGCAGGTATCGTACCTTTTAACTTCCCTGCAATGATTCCTATGGGCTGGATGACACCAATGTGTATCGTTTCAGGAAATTGTATTGTTATTAAGGCTGCTTCTGCGGTACCGCAAAGTGCTCTTCGAATTGCAGAGCTATATAAAGAAGCAGGACTACCTGATGGCGTGCTTAACGTAATAACATGTGATAATGAAGTTGCTGAGAAGCTTTTGACTCACCCGGATATTGCTGGTGTCAGTTTCGTTGGATCATCAAAGGTTGGTCGGCATGTTTATTCTGTAGCTTCTGCAGCAGGTAAGCGTGTCCAGGTGTTGGGCGAAGCTAAAAACCACGCACTCGTAATGAGAGATGCTCCTTTAAAGCGAACAGTTGCGGGAATAATCAACTCCGCATTTGGCTGCGCTGGAGAGCGGTGCATGGCTTTGCCAGTAGTTGTTGTTGAAGATGTGATTGCAGATGAATTAATTAAGGAATTAAAAGAACAAGCTTCTCATATTACAGTTGGTCCTGCGTACGACAAGAAAACAAAATTGGGGCCGGTGATTAGCGCAACGCATAAGGAGCGTGTTGAGTCGTGGATTCAAAAGGGTATAGATGAAGGTGCGACTCTCGTTCTTGACGGAAGAAACACAGTTGTTGAAGGTTTCGAAAATGGGTACTATATTGGACCAACAATCTTTGACAACGTCTCTGCAGAAATGGAAATTGGTCAAAGAGAGATTTTTGGTCCTGTGCTATGTGTCAAACGTGTCAAAGATTTTGATGAAGGACTTGAAGTGATGAACGCAAATTCATTTGCCAATGGATCGGTCATTTACACTGGAAGCGGTTATTATTCTCGAGAGTTTGTCAAGAGGACAGATGGTGGCATGATCGGGATCAATGTTGGGATTCCGGTTCCTGTAAGCATGTTCCCATTTAATGGAAAAAAGAACTCATTCTTTGGCAGCTTGCATACACTTGGAAAAGATGGTATCCGCTTTTACACTGAGAATAAAGTTGTGACGACAACTTGGTTTGATGAAGTAGAAGGGCAATCGAAGAAGGTCTCAACTTGGGACGGATCGTTATAAGTCGGGAAGGATAAATATGTCTACTAGCACTGTAGGAAAAGAGAAATCTTTGGATATTATTTTGCTCGGACGGATAGCGATTGACTTTAATCCAATTGATTATTATAAACCCTTATCAGAATCGGTCACATTTAAAAAGTATGTTGGTGGCTCACCTGCGAATACTGCAGTAGGTTTAGCTCGTTTGGGTAAGAAATGTGGTTTTTTTGCTCGAGTTTCTGACGATCAATTTGGTGACTACGTTACTAACTACATGGAAAAGGAAGGAATTGATGTTTCTGCTATTCGTAGATGTGAGAAAGGTGAGAAAACCGGCCTGGCCTTTACAGAGATACTGGATAATGCCAACTCCAGCATATTGATGTACCGAGACAATGTTGCAGATTTAGCATTGTCTCCAGACGATATCAACGAAGCTTACTTACAATCTGCAAAGCTCCTTCTCATCTCTGGAACCGCTCTTGCAGCTTCGCCTTCGCGTGAAGCTGCAATCAAAGCACTGTTACTAGCTAAGAAACATCATCTACAAATTGTGTTTGATATTGATTACCGCCCATATAACTGGAAGAATTTTGATGAAGTTGCTTCATATTATGCACTAGCCGCTTCTATGGCTGATATCATTATGGGTTCACGTCGTGAATACGATTTGATGGAGACCTATTTAGGATTGAATGGAAATGATCGTGAGTCTGCCACGTATTGGCTTTCTAAAGCTGCGTCTATTGTAATTATTAAACATGGTAAGGAAGGCTCTTTTGCATATCTTAGAAATGGTGAAAAGTATCAAGTGAAACCATTTCCCGTGACTCAATTGAAAGCATTTGGTGGTGGAGATGCGTATAGTAGTAGTTTCTTGAATGGCTATTTGAATGGATGGCCTATTATGCAGAGTTTAGAATATGCATCTGCCTCTGCTGCAAAACTGGTAGCAAGTCATGCTTGTTCAGAAGATATGCCAACCATTGATGAGCTTGAAGATTTTATCTACGAAAGCAAAAAACTTATTCAAGTCGACATTGTTGAAAAGATGAATGAAGGAATGGCCTAACATGAAGTTGATAAATGAAGTAACTCAAAGTAGGTTTTCTGATCTTCCTGAGCGCATTTTGCAGTTTGGAGAAGGTAACTTTTTACGTGGATTTGTTGATTGGATGGTAGAGCTAGCTAATCGACAGGGAATACTTAATTCGAGTATAGTGATTTGCCAGCCTCTTCCAAAGGGAAACTGTGAAACACTAGACTGGCAATCAAATATGTATACTCTCGTAATGAATGGCATGGAAAACAAACAAGCAACTCAATCAATCGAGCAGATCACATCAATAAGTCGATGCATAAATCCATATGCTGATTATGATGCTTTCCTAGAGATAGCTAAAAGCTCAGATCTGGAGTTTATTGTTTCAAATACTACAGAAGCAGGTATCCAATATGATCCAACTTGCCAGTTGAATGATGCCCCACAAGCATCATTCCCTGCAAAAATGACTCGTTTTCTATATGAGAGATATGTATTTTTTAACGGAGATCATTCAAAAACACTGATTTTCTTCCCTTGCGAACTAATAGATTCCAATGCTGACACACTTCGGACAACTATTATACAGCATGCTGAAGATTGGAATTTGCCAGCTGGTTTTATTGAATGGATTGGCTTCAATCAATTTTGCAATACAATGGTGGATCGTATCGTTACAGGCTTTCCATCTGACATCGAAAAATATGAGAGGTTACTTGGATACAAAGATAAGGCACTGGTATGTGCCGAGAAATACAATAAGTGGGTAATTGAAGCTCCTCAAGAAGTTGCCGAGCGTTTCCCTCTTGATAAGACAGAAGCCAATGTTGTTTTTACTATGGATGTTACGCCGCACAAGCTTATCAAAGTACGGATTATGAATGGTACACAGACAGCCATTTCACTTGCTGGTATTCTCGCAGGATTGAATGAAGAAAAAGAGTTATTGCAGGATGACATATTTCATGAATATATGAACAAATTAATGTTTCATGAAATAATTCCAACACTGGCATTGCCAGAAGATGATAAAAAGAATTTTGCTATTACATCGAAAGATAGATTCAACAATCCAGGGATTTTCCATGCATTGAGAGATATATCATTAAACTCTTTTTCTAAATATGCCACTCGTTGCCTCCCAACTATTCTTTCATACTATGATCTAAACGGAACGTTGCCTAAAGGTTTAGTTTTTGGTCTAGCATCAATGATTCGTTTTTATCATTTACACGAGGAAAAGCAGGTTGAAAATGAAACGATTTTAGAAGGTATTACAGATTCTTGCGAATCCTATCAAATACGAGATTCTAAATATGTATTGTCGCTTGTAACTGAACACAAAGATGAATGGATGTCATATAATTGTATCAAAAACATTTTGAAAGACACTAGCCTTTGGAATGGCCATGACATTTCGAAGGTACCTTCGCTACTAGATATGGTATATAGATACTGTAGTGATATCGATAAAGTCGGAGTCCGACCTGTTTTGAGTCAGTTGTTATCTTGATTACCAGCCTAGTGCGTTTAGGCTAATCAGGAGAACCCCATGACAAACGATCACACCCAACGGAAGACCCAGAAAAACATCAAAACCCTAGTAAGCAAAATGACCCTCGAGGAAAAGGCAGCCCTTTGTTCAGGGAAAGACTTCTGGCATTTGGAAGGATTCCCCCAACATGACATTCCGTCCATCAAAGTTGCCGATGGCCCCCACGGTTTGCGTAACCAATCCCAAGAAGCAGACCATCTAGCCATTAACGAAAGTGACAAAGCCGTCTGCTACCCCAGTGGAGTTGGCGGTGCAGCTACTTTCAGTACGGAGTACATGGCCAAGTTGGGGAAGGCTTTAGCCCAAGAAGCAAGAGCCGCAGAATTATCCGTAGTCCTAGGGCCGGCCATCAACATGAAGCGTTCTCCGCTTTGCGGAAGAAACTTCGAGTATCTCTCAGAGGACCCTTTCCTTGCTGGGAAACTAGCCGCTTCCTATATCCAAGCCATGCAAGCTGAACAGGTGGGCACCTCCCTCAAGCATTTCGCTGCCAACAACCAAGAACATCGTCGCACGTCTATTTCTGCGAATATCGACGAGCGAACACTCAGAGAAATCTATTTACCCGCCTTTGAAATTGCGGTGAAGGAAGCCCAGCCGGCGACGCTTATGTGTTCCTACAACCGCATCAATGGGGTCTTCTCATCGGCTAACCATTGGCTTTTAAATGAAGTCCTCCGTGAGGAGTGGGGCTTCGAAGGCTCGGTTATGACGGATTGGGGTGCCACCCATGAGCGCGTAGATGATCTGAAGGCTGGTCTTGACCTCGAAATGCCAGGTTCCGGCGGCATCAACGACCAGGACATCATAAAGGCGGTGGAGTCTGGGGAGCTCGACCTAAGCACACTTGATCAAACCGTCACGAGACTCCTGAATCTGATTGCCTGCTATCAACCGCAGCCAGCAAGCCCCGTTTCACTCAAGGACCACCACCAGCTCGCCCGGGAGATGGCCGCAGAAACCATGGTTCTCCTGAAAAACGAAGCGAACACACTTCCTTTGCCCAGCACAAACGAGGCCACCACGAATATTGCCCTCATCGGCGCATTTGCCAAGCAACCCCGATTCCAAGGCGGAGGCAGTTCCCACGTCAATCCCTATCAAGTGGATGCTGCCTTCACAACCTTCACACAGGAGAGTGACTATCCGATCACGTACGCAGAGGGCTACTCCCTGCAGACCCACGAAACCAGCGAAGCACTTCTCGAGGAGGCCAAGTCCGTAGCACAAGCTGCAGACTATGCGATCGTTTTCGTCGGTCTGCCCGACAGTTACGAGTCCGAAAGTTATGATCGCAGCCACCTGAACCTCCCGGACTCTCATAACCAATTGGTCGAATCCGTCGCAGCCGTGCAGCCAAACACGATTGTCGTCTTGCATAACGGCTCGCCGGTACTCATGCCTTGGCTCCCGCAAGTCAAAGCCGTCCTTGAAGCCTACCTCGGCGGTGAAGCATCCGGTGCAGCCGTCGTTGACCTTCTCCGCGGCAAGAAGAACCCCTCCGCCCGCTTAGCCGAGACGTTCCCGCTGCGCATCGAGGATACCCCCGCGTACTTGAATTTCCCCGGCTTTGGCCAGAACGTGAACTACCAGGAAGGCGTTTTCATCGGCTACCGCTACTACACCAGCAAGCACATGGAGACCTTGTTCCCCTTTGGTTTCGGCCTGAGTTACACCACCTTTGAATACGCCAATCTGCAGCTCGCGAAATCGACCGTCAGCAAGGAAGACCAGACAATTGCCCTTTCTGTGGACGTGACAAACACCGGTGACCGTGCGGGTTACGAAGTCGTCCAAATCTACGTTGCACCGCATGTCTTTACCGTGCCCCGGCCGATTCGCGAACTCAAGGCTTTCCGCCGCGTGTGGCTAGAGGCTGGCGAGACGAAGACCGTCAACCTAACCCTCGACCGCAGAAGTTTCGCCCACTACGATGTCCTGACCCATGACTGGGTCGTAGCTTCCGGTGTGTATCAGATTCAGGTGGCCAAAACCGCCGACACCATCCTTCTCTCCACGGATTTGACTTACGTCGAAGAGACCGCTCTGCCCCCTTTGACGAAAAACTCCATCATCGCCGACCTAATGGATGATGCCAGAACAGCCGGTTTCGTGAACGAGCTGGCCAAGCGTTTCGGCTATGACCAGTATTTCACGAACGAAGAGGAATTAAGAGACTCCGGCGAAAACATCGAAATGCAGCAAGAGATGTTCCGTGACTTCAGCTTGCGCTCATTGATTGGCTTCTCTTCAGGCGCTGTAACGTTTGAGGAGCTGGAAGAACTGTATAAGGAACTTGTGTGAAATGAATATCCCGGATAAATATCTGCCAAAGAGAGTTTATCCCAAGACTTTGACGCATCCGTTTATTTTCGCTTGTGCATTTTTGGAGCACTCGCATATTCATGGAATGGCATCCAGCTTGATAGAGGCTGGTGGAGTCGTTAAATGGGTTTATGATCCTAATCCTAAGCAGCTTCAGAGCTTCCTCTCACTCTTTCCGAGTGCGAAAGTCGCACGGACATACAAGGAGATACTCGAAGACGATGAAGTTGAATTGGTCGCAGCAGCTGCTGTAACCAATGAAAGGGCACTCTATGGAATGCAAGCCCTAGAGGCTGGTAAGCATTACTTCACTGACAAAGCCCCCTTGACGACTTTGGCCCAGTTAGAAGCGGTTCGAGAGACTGTACTTAAGACGGGTAAACGTTATCAGGTGTACTATGGCGAACACATTAACAACGAGGCTGCAATACATGCTGAAAAGTTAGTAGTACAAGGTGCGATCGGTCGTCTAGTCCAGTTTAGCGGGATGGGTCCCCATCTTTTCCGTCCAGAAAGAAATCCTTCCTGGTTTTATAACAAAGAAAAGGCTGGAGGGATCCTGATTGATATTTGCTCCCATCAGATCGAGCAATTTCTTGCATTTAGTGGTGCTACGACAGCTGAAGTGACATCTTCACATACCGCAAATCTAAAACATCCTGAGTGGCCGGAGTTTGAAGATTATGGAGACATCCAGTTACTCGGTAATGGGGTAGTTGGGAATTTACGAGTGGACTGGTATACACCTGCAGGCTTACCCGTATGGGGAGATGGCAGAGTCTTTTTATTGGGGACTGAAGGTTACATTGAGTTACGGAAATATATTAATGTCGCTGAATCAAGCGAACGTGCGCTCGTCTATCTCGTGAATGGAGAGGGCAGTTTCAAAATTCAGACTGACAAGAAGATTGGGTTTCCTTACTACGCTCAGCTGATCGAAGATTGTAGAAATGGTTCTGATCTAGCTATGCCGCAAGAACGTATCTTTATGGCGGCGGAGTTGGCTATTCGGGCGCAAGCTTCGGCCAAGAGATTGGTGTAATGAACTGATGCGGGCTACATTGAGTGCAGGTATGTAAGGAAGTCAATGCATTTTTTTATCTCTATGGAATGCTTCAAGGCGATATTGCGCGGCTTCTTTTTCTGTGAGTTGATGACTCCAGCTAACTCGACTTTCCGTACTTGCCCCGGGTCCCTTACACGTTCCTTCCGCATAGAAACTAGATTGTTGCGCATCTTTTTTGCCCCAATCATGCCAGCCCGCAGGGTGAATATGTGCTCCCATCGTACAGTTTACATAGATTGTTTTCGCGAAGTCCCGCCATGGGCGCCCCAAAAAGATACTGCCTTTAGAGCAATTGGACGTGAGCCGGCAATTATTGAAGACGAAACCATATGTTTGACCTTCTGGTGTTGAGGCTGCGGAAATGTAACCTAATGGTTTTTCTTTCGGTTGTTTCGCTACAATGTCCGGTGTGACCGAATGAATATCACAGTTTTCAAACCAAGCAGCGCCACCGCCAAATATGAAGTCTACGTTCCCTTCAATATAGCAGTCATAAAATGTAGACACACATTTGACGATAGTTCGCCACGTACTCGTTCCACGAAAGCCATTAGGCTCGATCGCATATTGAGGAAGGGGAGCTAAGAATAAGGTATCTTGATTACCGAGAATATGGCAGTTCCTAAGTTCTGCATTAAGACAATTCAATGATAATGCGATTGCCTGGCCAGCTTCATGACCAGGGCCAGCTGTATTAGCAATCGTAATATTTTCTAGCTTGAGCTGTAAAGACTCAGCATGTACGGTTGGTGTTCGGAACGTCCCAAGGGGTGTACCCGTTTCATCTAGATCATGTGCACCGTCGTTATACACGATCCTGCATTCTTCGGGTGTACCAAGTCCTCGAATCTGGAGATGAGGGGTAGTGATATGAAGTTTTTCTCGATAGTAGCCTGGAAGGAGGAAGAGGATGAGTTCTTCTTCGCCGCTTAGAATACTAGTAGGCAAATCGCTTAAGGCTTCTTGGATCGTAGGATAACGTGCGGAACCAGCTGTTCGGATCATTGTAGCTACCTCTCGATTTTTTTGCCTACAGTATAGCGAGATTTTGCAAATGTTTACATGTGCGTTTTGGCAGAATTACGTCTCCAGATTTGTGTAAAATATAGAAATAGACCTGCATTTGCTTCGGTTTCTCTTTGTTTTGTTGACAGAGAATCTGAAATATGGAATTCTACAGAGGCGCACAAACAAGTTGATTTTGAAATATAATGCAAACGTGTGCAAGACTGAGGTGCTATGAAGTATCGTGATTACATTGAACATTCGATTAGGAGTTTTACCCCTGCAAAAGAGAAGTGGAACTATGAAGATGGCTGCGTACTCCAAGGGGCTTCCTATCTTTATGAAGTAAGCGGACAGGAGCTATATCGGAATTTTATCATGAACTATTTGCGTTCCTATATTTCACCTGAAGGCAGAATTCGAGGTTTCTCAATCGAAGAATATAATATCGATTCGATTCATACTGGTCGAATGCTCTTTGATGCTATGCTATGGGATCCGCAAGATATACGGTACGAACTTGCCTTGGAACAGATTCACAAACAGCTGGAAACGCAGCCACGGACAGCGAGTGGAAACTTTTGGCATAAGAAAATCTACCCTTGGCAAATCTGGCTAGATGGTCTTTATATGGCACAACCATTTTATGCCCGTTATGACACGATCTATGGTGGTATGGCGCATTACCAGGATATTGTTTCTCAATTCCGCAATGTCAGAAAATTTATGTTTGATGAGGAGAAGCGCCTCTACATCCATGCCTATGATGAAAAACGTGTACAACTTTGGGCAGATAAAAGCACAGGAAAATCACCGAATTTTTGGCTTCGAGCGATTGGCTGGTTTCTTATTGCGTTAGTTGATACCTATGAACAGATCTCGGAAACGGTTTTTGAGGTAAAAGAGGCATTAGTTCCGTTATTTACCGAAGCTGTGGAGGGGATTTTGACTTATCGGGATAAGGAGAGTGGCTTGTTCTTTGATCTTGTCGATTTACCTGATCAGCCCGGGAATTATTTGGAAACATCAGGGTCAGCAATGGTTGCGTTTGCTTTGCTCAAAGGATCGCGCTTGGGAATGATTAATAAAGAAACCTATGTTCCTTTAGGCTATGAGATCATGACTTCTCTTCATAATCGCATGTTAACGGAAGAGGAAGGTGTCCTCAAGTTAACGAATATGGTGGAGGTATCAGGCTTAGGCCCAGGTGATTCCCGCAATGGGAGCGTGGAATATTACTTGTCAGAGCCAATCGTAGCTGATGATCATAAAGGGATTGGCGCATTCATGATGGGGTGGTCTGAATTACTCCGTTTGGGAAATGATGAGGGATATTATGGAGCTTAATATTCTGGAACTAAGTGCAAGAAGTGTCAGTTTTGAAATTGAAAGTACTACACCCTATGAAGGCTCGGCGGGTCGTTCTATTTACGTAAACGGACATTTGCTATCTGAAGATAAAAGAAACATTATCACGCTCTTTGACTTGTCACCAAATACAACGTATACGGTCGAGATCAAGGAAGGTTCTGATTCTGCTGAGTTGCGTTTTGACACCCTGCCGGAGTCATACACGTTAGATGTGCGTCGATTTGGGGCGATAGGTGATGGAAAAGCAGACGATACGCAAGCGATCCAGGCTGCATTATATGCCTGCCCTCAAGGGGCCAGAGTAGTAATCTCGTCTGGGACATATTGCTTTAGCACGCTATACTTCAAGAGCCACACGAGACTAGAGATCCAAGAAGGGGCAGTATTAAAGGCACAAGCTCATCGCAGTGGTAGGGCGATTTTACCTGGTTTCGTTCGCGACTTCCGTGGTGGCCATCTCTTTCTGGGGTCATGGGAAGGGAATCCATTAGATTGCTTTGCAGGCCTTTTCACGCTTTTGGATGTAGAAGATGTCCAGATTTATGGGAAAGGAAAGTTGGACGGAGGAGGCTCTCCTGGTGGCTGGTGGAGTAACCCTAAACAGAGGGAGATTGCTTGGCGCCCTCGAAGCATTTTCATGAGAAGGTGCAAAAATGTAGTGATCCAGGGAATAGAAATTGTGAATTCCCCTTCTTGGACTATTCATCCCGTAGAATCAGAGAATCTTCGTTTCATCAATGTGACCATTCGTAACCCTTGGGACTCGCCAAATACTGATGGTATTAATCCTGAATCATGTAAGGATGTTTCTATCCTCGGATGCCATTTTTCCCTGGGAGATGATTGCATAGCCTTGAAATCTGGGAAGATTTTCATGGCAGAAGTAGGCGGTACCCCAACAGAAAATGTGACCATCCGAAATTGTCTCATGGAAGATGGGCATGGGGCAGTCACGATCGGAAGTGAGATGGCTTCGGGTATTCAAGATATTCGTGTCGAACACTGTATCTTTCGAAAGACCGATCGTGGCCTCAGAATTAAAACCAGGCGAGGTCGGGGAAGCAAAGCCATTGTTGACAACATACGCTTCTCCGACATAGTAATGGAAGAGGTGGGAACACCGATCGTCATCAATATGTTCTATTATTGTGATCCAGATGGCCACAGCCCCTACGTTCAAACGAAAGAAAAGGCTGAAGGGTCTGCAAGCGCCTTGCCAGAAATCGGCCGACTGGAATTTACAAAGATCACATGTGCTAAGTCTTCCATTTGCGGGTTGTTTGCATACGGCTTGCCAGAAAAACCGATTCAAGAATTAATTCTTAAAGATGTGAACATGACTTTTGTCCCATTGGAGGAACGCAAAGAGGGCCGACCTGCCATGCTGGACGACGACGATTGGAAACCTGGTGCGATATTTTATGCGAAAAATATAAGATCACTTGTATGCGATCGGGTTTCGCTAGAGGGGAGTTCGGAAGATTATTCCGTTATCGCATTTACAGATCAGCACATGAGTGAAAACTCCATTCTGCCAGCTCAGAAGTAGAAGTAAAATGAAAACATTTGCAATAATAATTTGACAGATTGCATGGATGTAGCCCAGAAATTTCAGTTAAAAAGTTAGTGTTATTAGCATTGACTTCAAGATATACAGGCGGTATATTTAGAGAAAACGTCAGATGTATACAACAATGTCAGAAATAATGAATATTTCGGCAAGGGATAAGCGGAGAAACTGTCCTATAAATTGCAAACATTTGCAATTACGCGAAAGGAGGAATTGACTAGACCGGATAGGGCAGAGTATTCAAAATAGTAAGCCATAAAGTTTTATTGAAAATTTGGAGGTATGAAGTGAAACTTCGTAAAATTCTATCGACTGGTTTGGCCAGTGCCATTCTTGTCAGTACTCTAGCAAGTTGTGGGAACACAACAGAAACAACATCCAACACACCAGCAGGAACGAACAAGCCTGGTGAAACCACTGTCGCTGGTGAGAACACAAACGGAACACCTGCATCAGAAGTAGAAAAACCCGAAAAAATCACGATTATGGTCGATGGTACACTTCTGACAAAGTCGAATGCCCGTGATGAATGGGAAGCAAAATGGGAAGAACTCACAGGGATTGATTTGGTAATCACACAACCAGATCACGATGCTTATTATGATGTTCTTGGCCAAACATTTGCATCGGGTGATTTGCCGGACGTTGTCTTATTAGGTTCCACTTATTATGCCGGTTATGCTGGCGAAGATGTTCTTTGGGATATGACCGATGCTTTTGAAAATTCTGAGTTTAATCAATCCGGAAGGCTCAAAGCACCTGAAGTTATTGAGGGTATCAAGATCGACGGAAAGCTCTATGGCATGCCTGTAACGCGTGGTAACGGAACGATTACCTACGTTAAACAGGAATGGCTTGATAATACCGGTTTGGAAGCTCCGACTGACTATGCTGGCTACTTGAATATGATCAAAGTCTTCACCGAAGGGGATCCCGATGGCAATGGTGTGAACGGTGATACCTATGGTGTATCTGCAGCCGGCATCATTGGTAAGGAAGCACCATATACAAATTATCTGCCGGAATTCTATCAGGATGCGTTCCCCTCTTTCTATCAGAAAGAGGATGGTACGTGGGTTGATGGATTCGTTGATCCCAATATGGAAGCTGCTTTACTCAGACTGCGCGAAGCTTATACCGCTGGCTATCTAGACAAAGAGTCTTTGACCAATGGTACCAAGGATTGCCGCAATAAGTTTTACGAAGACAAATTTGGTGTCTTCACTTATTGGGCAGGGAAGTGGAATACAAACTTAAAAGTCAATCTTGAAGCCAATGGCCTATCAGGAGACCTCGTGGCTCTCGAACCAATCGAAGAGCTCGGTACATATATTGAGCGCACCCCACCAGTATGGGCAATCACGGTAGGTGCTGAAAATCCGGAGGGTGTCTTCAAATATTTCTTTGATACGATGTTTGACGGTGGAGAAATGCAGAAGCTTTGGACATATGGTGTCAAAGGCATCCATTGGGATGATAAAGCGGAAACCATCTTGGACAATGAATACAAAGAAGGTGAGTTCCATATGCTGGAGTCTTTAGAAATTCCAGGGACACAGTACACAACAGCTCATATTGATCCACTCATTAGCATTGGTTCCTTTATTGGAGAAGACCCGGGTGCTGGTGTCATCGCTCCAGAAGCCAGATCTTCTCAGGAAATTTTCAATAAGAATTCTCGCCAGGCACAGATCATCCAGGCAACTGATGAAATGAGCAGATACAACGGCGACTTAACAACACTTAAAAATTCAATTATTGCTAATGTTGTTACTCAAGGTGCGGATTTCGCGACAGAGATGCAACGTTTCGAAACAGAGGGCGGCAAGGGCTGGTCCGAAGCGATTGTGGATTCACTGAATAAGTAATACGCTTATCTGCGGGAGGGGCAGAAGGCTCCTCCCGCAAAACCTTAACAAGGAGCTACCATTGTGAGCAAGAAAAGCAAATCATTTACCAGATCAGACGGAACCATCGGCTATGTCCGGTCGACTCCGCTTGGTTTACGAGTCAAGAAATACTTCCCTTTCTATATCATGTTTTTACCGGTACTGATCTTTGCAATTGTTTTCTACTATGCGCCGATGGCTGGCATTGCTTTAGCATTCACTGAATACAAAGGCATTAAAGATCCGATTTTCGTCGGCTTTGAGAACTTTACAAGAATGTTCTCTCAGACGGGTTTCTGGTCGGCATTCCAAAATACTATTTTCTTGAGTGTAGTGAAACTTTTGCTCAACACATTCATGGCAGTAGCGCTCTCGTTACTACTAAATGAAGTTAGGAATCTCCACTTTAAGAAGATTACTCAGACCATCGTCTATTTACCACATTTTATGTCATGGGTTGTTACGGCATCTGTGTTTGGCATGATCCTTGCACCGAGTCAAGTTGGTTTGGTTAACAATCTCTTGACAAATCTAGGAATAATCGAACGAGGGCAAGAAATTTATTTTCTTGGCAACCAGCAATGGTGGACGCCCACTTATTTTGTGATCAACATTTGGAAAGATACAGGTTGGGGAACGATTCTCTACATGGCGACCCTTACCGGTATTGCACCTGAATTATATGAATCCGCTTCCATTGATGGAGCTGGACGCTGGCAGAAAATGCGTTACATAACGCTTCCTGCTTTGAATAATACGATTATCACGGTTCTGATCCTTAACCTAGCGAAAGTTATGAATCTCTTTGAATCCGTTTTTGTCATGATGAATCCTGCAGTGACTGCTCAAGCTGATGTACTGCAAACCTACATCTATACACAGACATTTAACAGCGGTGCCTTACCAAACTATGGTTACACTACTGCAGTTGGATTGGTAAAGTCTTTAGTTGGATGTGCACTTGTGCTGATCTGCAATTATGCAAGCAAACGCGTACGTGGCCGCGGGATTGTCTAGGAGGCTTACATGAATAAGAAATTTTCAGTTTATGATTTAGTTGTCTATCTTGTACTCATCCTAGTCGCTTTTCTAATCATGGTTCCTTTATGGAAAGTTCTTGTTGACTCCTTAGATCTTCGCACGGCTTATGGTATGAAGCTTTGGCCGGAACAATTTGGTTTCGATGGCTATATTTCCGTTTTCACAAATCCTACTCTCTATCAGCCGTTACAAGTTTCTGTGGTGACCACTTTACTTGGCACTTTACTTGCTATGATTCTGTCAACCTTGGGTGCCTATGTGCTCATCCAGTGGGAGATGCCAGGTCGGAATTTCTTAGCAGGATTTCTCCTCTTTACGATGATATTTAATGGCGGGATGATTCCTACTTTCTTAGTGGTGAAAAATATTGGACTTTACAATACCTTGGGATCAGTCATATTAGTTAATGCACTTAATGTGTATAATCTTGTTTTGATGCGGAACTTCTTTGAATCCATTCCAAACAGTTTGTTCGAAGCAGCAGAGATTGATGGAGCCAGTCCAATGACGATCTTCCTTCGTATCGTTCTCCCTTTGTCCAAAGCGGCCTTAGCTTCCATTGGCCTCATGTTCCTTGTGGCCTACTGGAATGATTACACGAACTTCAAAATTTATATTACAAATTCTGATCTTTACAATTTTCAAATGAAGCTACGTAGCATCATTCTGGGAAGTGACTTACCTACGGCAACTGGCTCAGCAACAGCCAACACGGTTCAAAATGCTGCGATTATTACAGCAATCCTACCCTTTATGGTGATCTATCCTTTTGCTCAGAAATATTTTGTAACCGGTATCAACATGGGGGCAGTAAAAGAGTGATATGACACAAAGAAAAATTGTTTGGGCGGGCGACTCTACTGTCGCCCGTAATCGTTTTATGACTTGGCCTCAAACCGGCATGGGGCAGGGGCTAGAGCTCTATCTTCGAGACGGTATAGAGCTGGTCAACTTGGCAATGAATGGTCGCTCAACGAAGAGTTTTATTGATGAGCAAAGGTTAATGACCGCATATTTTTCATTAGCCAAAGGTGATCTTTTTCTGATAAGCTTTGGCCATAATGATGGCAAGATTGACGATCCGAATCGTTATACCGATCCCGTTTCAACCTATCCTGAAAATCTGACGAAGATGATCAATGCAGCTAGGAATCGAGAAGCTTTTCCTGTGTTGCTTACGCCACTAAGCCGGCGGCGTTTTTCTGAATCTGGACAGGCGGAGGAGACACATGCCCTTTATTCGGCGGCTGTAAGAGAAGTAGCCAGCGTAGAGGCAGTTCCTGTCATCGATCTAGATCAATTAAGTCGTGAGTTGTTGCAAAAACTGGGACCAGAAAAGAGTATTCCACTTTTCATGCATATTCCTAACGGTATCTACCCTACTTATCCAGATGGGCTTGAAGACAATACCCATTTAACTTGGGAAGGCGCTCGTCAATTCGCTGGCTTGATTGCCAGAGAACTTTTTAACCTAGGTAGCCCCTATTGCGAGGTGTTGCTTGACGAAGTAGAAAAGCTGCGCGTATAGAAAGGTGTCTGATGATGACGAATCCGCAGTTGCCAGTTGAGATTGATCAAAAGATGTATCGCAATCCCGTGCTGTTCGCAGATTATTCTGATCCGGATGTTATTCGGTTTGGCGATTGGTTTTATATGACTGCCTCAAGTTTTCAGTATACACCGGGCTTGCCAATCTTGCGTTCTTCAAACTTAGTGGATTGGGAGCTCGTTACATACGCATTACCAGAGATTCCGATTCAGCGCTATGAAATCCCGCAGGTGTCCTGCGGTGTTTGGGCACCAGCGATCCGCATACATAATGGCCTTGTCTGGATTTTTTATGGGATGCCTGATGAAGGGATATACGCAATAAGCGCAAAGACTCCAGAAGGACCGTGGTCGGCTCCGTCACTTATCCGCAAGGCAAAAGGCTTTATCGACCCCTGTCCCTTTTGGGATAATGAGGGTAATGGATGGATTATCCATGCTTACGCAAAGAGTCGAATTGGGTTCAAGAGTGTACTGGGGTGCTTTCAGTTTATGGACAAAGGCAAGGAAGTCCAAGGGGTTGATTCTTTGATTTTTGATGGCAGTCAAACACAACCTACGATTGAAGGACCTAAAGTATATCAAAGAACAGATTATATCTACATTTTTGCTCCGGCTGGAGGTGTGGCAACCGGCTGGCAAACGGTCTTGCGCAGCACATCTATTCATGGCCCTTTCGAGGAAAGGATTGTGCTAGCGCAAGGTGATAGTTCCGTAAATGGCCCACACCAAGGCGCCTGGGTAACGGATGCTGTGGGGAATGATTGGTTTGTTCATTTCCAAGATAGAGGGGCTTATGGCCGAATCGTTCATGTTCAACCACTGCATTGGCTTGAGGATGATTGGCCTGTTATCGGTGAGGTAGCGAATGGGGCTACTTGCGGAATACCTGTATCTGAATACCCCATGCCTACAGCCTCAGTAGAATCTTCTTTTCAAGAAGAAAGTGATACTGACGACTTCTCCGTTATGAACCTTCAGTGGCAATGGGCTGCAAATCCCCCAAGAAATGCATATCACTTGGCTGACGGGTTAGTTTTGCACGCTCTAAACCCTGATGGTAACCCTGACTTCTCGCTCTGGAATAAACCAAATGTATTGACGCAAAAACTAAGAGCCGCCTCGTGTCTGATCAGTACTGAACTTTATGCCCAGAACCTGAAAGAAGGTGACGAGGCAGGGATCGCTTTGCTTGGTGCAGGTTATTTGGCCTTGAGGCTCGTGCGTGAAAAGACTTGGAAACTCATTCTGAGTGAAGCCGCTTTTGGCGAAAGTGATTCTATCCTCCAACGGCGCAAGGTTCGTAAGCCAGAACTAAAGCTAGTGATGCATATTGAAGAAGTAGACGGGCAGCCGCTGGCGCATTTTGGTTGGAGTGATGGGGGAGACATTGAGTGGTTTGATCTTGCCTATCGTCCTAAAAAGAATACCTGGACTGGGGTAAAACCTGCTCTGTTTGCTGTATCAAAAGAAGCGACTGGTGGCGATGCGCGTTTCGCTAACTTTACAATGCATAGGTTGGATTGATGAATAGGATATGGCCGGAAATACTGGATAAAGGAAGCCTAAAAGAATTGCAAACATACTTGAAGGCCGATCCTTTGGCCATCAGAGGTGTAGATCCGGAAGGAACGCCCTGGTCATTTCGGATTGCACAACGTGGTGACGAAAAATTACTGCGCTGGGTAGTGGAATATAGCCGCGCAGATATGAATGATCGAGATAAAAAGGGGAGAACCTTGCTGTTCCCTGCAGTGGAATCTGCTAACTTAGCCTGCTGCCAATACTTAGTTGAGCAAGTAGGTATCGGCCCACTCACAGCAGATCGTCGAAACATAACGGCACTGGAACTAGCTAGAAAGCTTAATTTCACTGATATTATGCTTTACTTACAGAAAACTGCAAACATTTCGATTGAAGAAAGTTACAAGAATCCTGTCAGGCGGGGTTTTTCGCCAGACCCATCCATTGTTCGAGTTGGCATGGATTATTATATGGTGAACTCATCTTTTCTCAGTTTTCCAGCGATTCCTGTTTCTCATTCAAGAGATTTAATCCATTGGACGACAATTGGTCATGCAATCGAGGATTCAAGTTTCTTGGATTTGACCCATATGCATTCTGGAAGGGGGATTTGGGCTCCGGATATTTCCTATCACGACGGTGTTTTTTACTGTATTGCGACTTTGCGCTATAACGATGACCATGATCCAATCAGGCGTCAATTGGTCGTCTCGGCAAGCAAACCAGAAGGTCCCTGGTCTGAACCACGCTTTCTGGAAGAGGATGGAATTGACCCATCCATATTCCGGGATGAAGAACGTACATTTGTTTTGCTGAACCGTGGTGCTCGTATGTTTGAAGTAGATAAAGACGTTACAAAAAGGATTGGCGAAACTGTACTGCTCTATTATGGCGATACAAAACGTGCCACAGAAGGACCACATTTACTAAAACACCAAGGCTATTACTATCTATTTCTGGCTGAAGGGGGAACTGGAATGGGCCATCATGTTAATGTGGCACGCTCCATACGAAGAGAGGGGCCATATGAACCTTGCCCTTACAATCCCATCCTTTCACAGAAAGATTCCTTCGCCTCTTTGCAACGTGCAGGTCATGGAAAACCTGTTCAGACTGCAGATGGCCGTTGGTTCCTCGTTTATCTTGCTTCGCGACAATATGAAGAAGGCTACTCTCTTTTTGGTCGGGAAACATGTGTTGATCCAATTGTTTGGACTGAAGATGGATGGCCATTAGTCAATAGACTCATGGGACCTTCTGCTTTAGCAGAAAAGCCTCTCCAGGAAGCCTCCGTATATAAAGAACCTGGCTTCGGAAAAAACACACTCTTGCCTGATTGGTATTTTATTCGCAACCCTTACCCACATAGTTATCGAGTCGAGAATGGATGCTTGAAAATCCTTTCTGCGCAGGAGTGGCCTAATCATCGTTTTTGTCGTCAAATTTTGCTTACGCGCCAAGAAGAGGATCTATATAGGGTGAAGGTCTGGCCAGATTCATCCTCGCTATTGAATGGAACCTCTGCTGGCCTTCTGCTCTACTATGATGAGACAAGTTGGCTGTACTGCGGCTTGCGAAGAAGAGGAGATAAGTTGTGGCCTGAATTCCGTACTTGCCTAGGCGACGAAGCGCAGGAAGAAATTGGCAGCCTACCGCTTGAAGACTTTCATCCAGAAGTGTCTTGTACGATTTCATGGCCGAAGTACCAGTTTGCAATTAATGTACATGGAGAAATGGTCTATCAGCGGGATGTAAGCACAAAGGTTTTGGCTGATGAAGGGGTAAGCAAAGGAAAAAGATTCACCGGCCCAGGGGTTGGTGTATTTGCATCGTCTGATGTTGATCCAGTAGAGGTCATATTTAACGATTTTCGTATTTCGTAAAAGGTGAAATGAGGTGCGAGGATGAAGCGAGAGGAACCATTAATTGACATTTTTCTGCGTTATGAGAAGAAGCCCGTTCGAATTCTACTCGGGCTTTATAAAGGTAATTATTTACTTCTACTTTTGTCTGGTTTATTCTACTTGATTAAACATAGCCCTGCGTGGGTTATGCCGATTGTCACAGCCCAGATTATTACTGCCATAACAGATGGTGGTACTGCAGCTTGGGATTTAGTGCTTCAGAATGCAATCGTCCTTGCCGGACTTGTGGTATTGAATGTCCCGATGAATTATCTTCATGTTCATTGCAGAAGCAAGGCTTTGCGCAGAGTTGAAGTGAAACTTCGTAGTGCAATTGTAGAAAAACTCCAGCAGCTTTCTATCCCCTACCATAATGAGATGCAGTCGGGGAAACTTCAATCGAAGGTCATCCGTGATGTAGAGGCCGTACAAACGCTATCCGAACAACTCTTCGTGAATTTGCTAAACATCAGTATCAACATCAGCGTTTCACTAGCGATCACTGCGTCAACAAACCTGACGATTTTCCTCTTTTTTTTGATCACGATTCCGGTAGCTTCCTTGACTATAAAACTTTTCCGCAAGCCTATTGAACAGAAAAATCGTTCGTTCCGGCAGGAAATGGAGAAGACGTCCGCAAATTTTGTGGAGATGGAAGACATGATCGCAGTAACCAGAGCCCATGCGCTGGAAGATGTAGAAATGGAAAAGATGAGACGTCAAGCCCAACAAGTAGCGAATGAAGGATATCATCTGGATATCATTCAGGCAAATTTTGGCTCAATCAGTTGGGCTGTCTTTCAATTTTTTCAAATTCTTACTCTCGTATTCTCTTCAAAGCTTAGCCTGGACGGCCAACTTCCTGTTGGCAACGTTGTGCTTTACCAAAGTTACTTTACAACACTGGTGAACCAGGTAACCGGATTGATCACGTTGATTCCTATGATTGCAAAAGGTTTGGAATCTGTAAGGAGTGTTGGTGAAGTACTTACATCACTTGATGTTGAGGACTATCGGGGGAAAAGAGTATTAGCCCAAGTCCAGGGAAGTTTTTGCTTTGAACACGCTTCTTTCCGTTATCAGGATCATAGTAAAATGGTCCTCGACAATTTTTCACTTAAGGTAAATCCCGGAGAAACGATTGCTCTTGTTGGCGAGTCCGGAGCTGGTAAGTCAACGTTGATCAATTTAATTATTGGTTTTATTAAGCTCTCAGATGGACAATACGTAATTGATGGTGTGGATTCGAAGGATCTGGATTTTCGAAGTTTCCGCCGCCAACTTTCTGTGGTTCCGCAAAACACAATTCTTTTCTCTGGTACGATTCGTGACAATATTAGTTATGGAAATCCTTCCATTTCAGACAACGAAATCCTCCAGGCCATTGAATCCGCCTCTTTAACGAGTTTTCTTGCTGAACAAGAACAGGGTTTAGATACGATGATCACTGAGAATGGCGGAAATCTATCTGGTGGCCAAAGACAACGTTTGTCGATTGCTAGAGCGCTCATAAGAAAACCCAAGGTCATTATTTTTGATGAGGCGACCTCTGCTCTTGACAGTGTATCTGAGAATGTTGTTATGGAAGCACTTGACCGACTGATAGAAGGGCGAACCGCATTCATCGTAGCTCATCGAATCTCCACCATTCGCAAGGCGGATCGAATCATTCTTATGCAGGGTGGTCATATTGCTGAAATGGGTACTTATGAAGAGTTGATGGCATTGAAAGGTGATTTTTACACCATGCAACAATTACAAGCTGGCAAGGCAGATGATTATGAGTAATGCGACCCAAGTCGGAAGATCGGCATATCAACCTCTGTCATGGCATGAAAGTTCCTACAGACTTGCACAAGCCGGATTGTCACCTTCTGCATGGTGCGAATTTTTGGACAAGCTACTCACCGAACAGATGCCCATGCATAGCATTATGCTTAGCAAACAGGGGCAGCTGTTGGCGGAGGCACATGCTACTGAAGTAGACCCCATGGAACCACATAGATTGTTTTCTGTGTCTAAGTCTGTGACAGCGCTTGCTATCGGCTGCCTAGCTGAGGAGCATAAACTTCGTCTTTCAGATAAATTGCTGGACTTCTACCCGGAGTATCAGTCAGACGCTCACCCGTGGCTTCAGGAGTTGACGATTGAGCATATGTTAAAAATGGAAACTTGTCATGCAAAGACCACCTATAAAATCAATCCTGACAATCCATGGGTGGAGTCTTTTTTTGTTTCAGAACCAGATCACGCTCCAGGCAAAATATTTTCTTACGATTCCTCTTCTAGTCACGTATTGGCGCACCTTAGTGAACGAATCAGTGGTCAGAGCATGCTTGATTATTTGCGAAAACGAGGGTTGGATGAGGTGGGTTTTAGCAAGGAAGCGTATTTCTTGACGGATCCTCAAGGTTCTCCCTTAGGCGGAAGTGGTCTGATGGCATCCGTATTTGACTTTCGTCTGATTGCAGAACTGGTTTGCCAAGGGGGAGGAGGCGTTTTCCCTGAAGCTTTTTGCCGTCAAGCAACTACGAAGCTGATAGAAACGATACACCAGGCTACGTTTCCGGAAGAACGCTATGGATATGGGTATATGTTTTGGCGGCATCGTGCTGGATGGGCTTGCTATGGGATGGGAGGACAATTAGCTATTTTTATTCCGGAGAGAGACTTGCTTTTTGTGACTACGGCTGACCTACAAAAATCCAAAGCCCTCTTACAGAGGCTTTATGATCTTTTCTTTGACATGATAAAGCAAGATCGTGAGATTCTGAGTGATCAGGTCCCACCGATTCTCAACTTACCAAAACCGCTTACAAAGTCAGTAAAACGAGCTGCGATCATAGCAAAGGCGGAAAATCCTGCTATGGAGGTAGATTTCTCGTATAATGAGATAGAAAAAGGTTTATTGCAAGTTAATCTGAATGGCGAGACTTTACAGTTGCCATTCACATGCGATGAGCAAAGAGAATGTCATTTGATTCCTACAGGACATCGTACATTTGTCTCGGCTACTTGGCTAAGCGAAAACCAACTTTATATTGTAGGGCAGATCATTGATCAAGAAGTTGGGAGCATAGAAGCCATGCTGACTTTTTCTCCAGAAGATTTGACTCTTTGCTTAAAAAATAACGTGGAAACTGGTTATGGTATCTGGCAGGGGCTTTGGACGCTGCCAATAGAAGGGGATCTATGAACGTTACAATCAAAGATACCGCTAAAGAAGCAGGTGTCTCTTACTCCACGGTGTCTCGTGCTCTGAATGGGCTTGATGTAGTCAATGTGAAAACCAAGGCACACATTCTCAAAACCGCCAAAAGCATGGGGTACATGCCAAATCAGTCGGCTGTAAATTTGAAACGGAACCGGACGTTTATGTTAGGTGTATATTTCTCTTCCATCAACGCCATGTCCTCGCCGGAAGTACTCCATGAAGTCGTCACAGCTATCTATGATGTGACGAAAGAAAAATATATGTTGGTGGTTAAAGGGGTTGATCATCATGTCCCCGGATCGCTGAACCCGGCTGTATTTGATGGCATCATTAATGTTACATCACGTCAGAGTGATGAGGAATTTCTCAAAGAGGCTGTATCAAAAAAAATCCCGATTGTCGTTTTGAATCGTAAAGCAAACATACCAGTAGATACGATTCTGACTGATGAGGAAAACGCTATGTACCGATCCATGCGCTATCTCTTGAACCATGGACATCGCAGAATTGTCGTACTGGAAGGTCCTCGTGATCTCCCATCCACAATTCAGCGCCATGCTGGATGGACAAGGGCAGTAAAGGATCTTCGCTTGGATCCCGAGCAATTTCCTATTATTGAAGGAAATTACCGTTATGAGAGTGGAGAACGTCTCGCCCCTACGATCATGCAGTACAAACCGACAGCAATCCTATCATTTAATGATGAAATGGCGTTCGCTGTTGAAAGAATCTTACTTGAACAAGGTATTCATATTCCAAAAGATGTCTCGATTATTGGTTTTGACAATTGGAATAAACCTATGTATACATCCATGAATCTAACGACAATCGAAAGAAATATGTATAGTATTGCTCGAGAAGCATGCGAGCTGCTCCTTAGCAGGATTGAGTCTGATGAGAGAACCTACACGACAAAAACCATCTATCTCGATGCACCTTTAATTGAACGAGGATCTGTTCGCAGCATAAGTGACCAGAGCCCGTATGAGAAAAAAGAACTTATGAAGGAGTAGCCATGAAGATACGTTTAGGTCGAAGGTTTCATGACATTCAAGCGGAGGATTTTGCATCCGGTTTACAAAAAGCAGAGGATTGGGGGTTCCGCTCATTACAATTAGCTCCAACCAAATCACTTGGATTTACTAAGGGATGCCTCACGCCAGGCTATGCTAAGGAAATGCGTAGACTGCTCGACCAGTACCACCTAGATGTCGCTGTGCTGGGCAGTTATTTTGACTTAAGCAATGATGATTTTGATCTTGTCTCTAACTATAGAGATCATATTCTTCTTGCAGCTTGGTCAGGGATCTCCGTAATCGGTACCGAAACAGGCTTCATCGAACGAAATGACCCTAATTATGATAAGGCATTTGCGGGTGTCATTACTAACCTAGAACAAATCATTCCTGTGGCGGAGCGGTTTGGTATTGTCGTTGCGATCGAGCCCGTCTATGGTCACACCATTTGTGATAGTGAAAGTATGTTGCATTTGATTAATCATTTCCGTAGCGAAAACTTACGTGTGATCTATGACCCGGCTAATCTGCTTCATCCGGATAGAGAGACTGATCGCGAAAACCAGTGGGCTGAAGCAGTTGAGAAATTAAGTGACTATTTTGTATGCGTTCATTTAAAAGACTATGACATAGTGGATGGTCGAAAAAAATACTATGGGGCTACCATGGCTGGTCGAATGGATTATTCCCATTTGCTAAGGCTGTCAGAAGTAAAACCTCATCTAGATTTCATCTTGGAAAGTGCTAATGACAGCGACATTCCAACAATTATCGAACAATTGAAAAATAAAGGTTTCGATCTGTAAACTAGATTATATATTACGAAACTCCCGGCCATACAAGCCGGGAGTTTCGTATTTCAAGGGATTTAGGGAAGTATGGACAACTTCATTACAATTTTTGTGTAGATTTGTTCTTGGTCTAGGTGTCTTACCGGTTTGTGTCCGTCGAGGGGGTAAGCTACATAGCACATGCCGGCTGTAACATGTAAGGTGTGCTTGCTTTCGCCACTGTAGCGGGCAGCATCTTTTTCCTCGTTATAGGGGATTTCTTCTGTCAAATCGGAGAGCGTTGCCCAAGCAACATCTTCGCTTCCTTCAAGCAGAATTTGGATGTCGATATATTTCCTGTGGGCTTCAAAAGTTCCTTCCTCCATGGGCTTTGTAGTACCCTTTTGCACCATGAAGTAGCCACCATCAAAGTCGTATCTTCCGACTTCCATTTTCTCGAGTTTCTTCATGGCTTCGAGGCCGTTATCGAGTTTAGGAAGGATGGATGCGTAAAATGCCAGATTTGAAAATTTGTCTACAATCATTGATCTTCTCCTTTGATTTTGTGATTTTGTTAGTTAGTTCCATCGAGGATGCTTATAGGCATCCGGATTCGCTACATGAGGCCATCGTTCACCAGTAAGTATGGCTGTGCACCCTTCAGCACACATAACCGCCATATTGATGACGGCTTCTCTTGTCTGAGCCGCACTGTGTGGTGATAAGATGAGATTTTTTGCCTTCATGAAGGGGTGATCTTCTGTTGGTGGTTCTTTGACGAAGACATCTGTTGCTGCTCCGGCGATGATTCCTTCATTCAAGGCTTGAACGAGATCTTCTTCGTTGATGATGCCCCCTCTAGCACAATTGATGATGACGGCTGTCGGCTTCATCTGTTTCAGTTGCTCAAGTTGGATCATGTTTTTTGTTTCGGAAGTCAGTGGCGTATGGATGGTGACGGCATCCGACATCGAAAGAAGGTTCTCTAAAGTGGAGCAGTGCTGAATGCCGAGAGACGCCATTTCCTCTTCTGTGTACTTGGGGTCGTAAGCGCATAGTTTCATTTGAATAGCTTGACCAAGTTTGGCGACTCGCTTGCCAATGTCACCGACACCTAGAATGCCCAGCGTCTTTCCGTGGAGTTCGAAGGCTTTGCCTGATGAACGTATTCCGAAATTACCTTTTAATGTCTCCACGTGTCCTTCGACTAGATTACTTGCCAGAGCAAACAACATCGCCATGGTGTGTTCGGCTACGGCATCAGCATTAGCACTCGGTGTGATGACAACCGGGATCCCTCGTTCGCTTGCAGCGGAGACGTCTACACTGTCATAGCCCACCCCTGTTCGTCCTATGACTTGCAGATGGGGAGCACCCTCAATTTCTTCGCAAGTTAAGTGCCCAATACGGACAATTACACAGTTCGCTTTTGCTATCTCGGCCATGTATTCACTGGGCTTGGGATTGTTGGCTACGTAGATACTGCCCTCTTTTTCCATGATTTTGTAGCCTTCTTTACACAAGGGCTGCGTCATTACAATGTGTTTCATTGTTTCTCCTTTCGTTTTTTATTCTGAGTGAAGATTTTTGAATCTTCATCCAATGCACTTGTCAATCTTACGTTTTCCATAAAGTGAGATTTCCTTCTTCATCGAATGGGAGGGTTTGGCAGGCACCGTCGATGATGATGCCCGGAATATCCTTTACTTCGTCTACATAGGCTTTGGAAAGGTAGATCTCTTCTAGAGAAAGCGTGTTCTTGATCAGTACAA
Source organism: uncultured Fastidiosipila sp. (assembly GCA_964479695.1). Lineage (GTDB taxonomy): Bacteria > Bacillota > Clostridia > Saccharofermentanales > Fastidiosipilaceae > JAAYZH01. Next base: position 2,447 of record CAYZSO010000026.1, on the reverse strand, counting down.
TCTTGGGATTCTTGTGATTGATTTCGTTACAGGTTTTGATTGCTCCTTTGATTGCCATTTCATCGTTCTTAAGGACCATGGCTAGCTTAATCGGTAGGAAGACCGTGGAGGTTAAGGCGTTCGGATACGTAGCCAGAAAGTCCATTTTGTTAAAGAAACGAAGGGTTGTCGTATCGGCTTGCCCGATACCGAGTCCGTTACCATGGGATTCCTCTGTGAGATCAAGGACAACCGTCCTCTGCTTCTTTATGCCTCCTGAGCCATAGGGTGTGGACCAAGTTCCGGTGATGTTGGGGTCCATCCCGCTGCCGGAGAAGTTTTTCCCGATCTCCTTTACGATCAAGACATCTGTTTCATCGACAAGAATTCGAGGCATCAAAGAAAAAGCATACTTGAGAAGATTAGGTTCATGCGCGGGGATTTCTTCATTTGTCATAACCGAGATTTGGTTGGTATCGTCGAAGGCATTTTCGATGCATGCCACAGCAAAGAGTACATTGGTATGTGTGCGCACATAATTGCCAAAGAGAGGAATTCTTCTCTTAAAATATCGGAAGCCGTCATTATGCATGAAGTCGGCGCCTCTTTGCTTGCCTAGACCGATGCAGAGCATCTTGGTAATGCCGGATTCATATGGCCCTCGGAAAGCACTATGAGGTTTGATGCGGTTTACGGCGACGATACCGTCTGCTTCGGCGGCATACTTATCGATATAGACGGGAAGCTTTTTCCCTTCATCATCTACGGTGCCAATTTGGATAGTTTCCATGGAGGAGAGGATCGGGCAGCCACAAAAGGCTTCGGTAATCCCATAGCCGGCAAGGACTTCAAGCTGGCCTTCGGCTGTTGCCCCACCGTGACTACCCATAGCGGGGATGATGAACGGCTTAGCTCCAGCGTCCTTTAAGAAACGAACGGTCTCACGTAAGATGACATTCATATTGGCAATGCCGCGACTACTTCCGGTAACAGCGATCGTCATTCCGGGCTGTATCCGTGTTTTCAAGCCCTTGGCCTCTAACTGTTTTCGTGTCTCGGCCGCAATATCTTCAATACGTTCGTGGGAGAATGTCTGTCTTACCCGGAACATCTCGGGGATCGTTGTGTCTTCTAAGAGTTCTTCGATTACACCGTAATCACGGAAAAGGTTATGTTCCATTGAGCGTTCCTCCTTGTGCTTTGAGTGTAGTACGAGGAGGAAAAGGAGTCTTTAGCTGAAACTTGTCTCTATTTGTCTAAATCTTGGATTCGGGTTCTCTTAGGGATCTCAAACTGCGTGTCGATGGCATATGGGCTATCTTTTGAGACATTAATGCCGATGTCTGAGTTCGCTCGATTATAGTATTGAAGTGGCGACATGCCAACGGCGTTTTTGAACATGCGACTTAAGGTATGGAGTTCAATGCCTACGTTCGCTGCAATCTGGGTGATGGAGTTGTCGGTTGTTAAAAGGAGTTCTTTGGCTCTTTCAATTCTGCGGGTGTTGATATAGCTTCCTGGGCTTACGCCATAAGCGTTTTTGAAGACGGTTGAAAAATAGGAGACATTGTATCCGCAAAGGGCGGCTAGTTTGGAAACGGAGAGTTCTTCACTGATGTGGGTTTCGATGTAAGAAATGGCAGGTTGAAGGCGTATGGCCGGGATCGTCTGATCATCCGTGGTGATCGTAGGCGGCAGGATCTCATAGGCATTGTGCTCGTTATTCCTGTTTTTTCTGAAAATTCGATAGATCAGCTCAGTCATCTTGGCGTTGATAATTTCTTCGGCAAAACAATCTTCTCGTATAGCCTCATGAAAAATGTCTTTTAGGATAGTTCCGTCATACAAGTTCAAGTTAGACACAGCAGGCGTTTGTTTTAAGAGAAGAGCAAGATCCTCGGAACAAGAAAACTTGATATCAAAACTTTGGAAATGGTTGACCCCGTGGATTTCATGAAGAGTATCGGGAGGGATGCGGACAAACATCCCTTTCACAACCGAAACAACGGTGTCTTCTAGATGAATCACAGCTTCACCACTCAGGCCGTAAATGCAGTGAAAATATGCATGACTATGAAGTGGGATGTATTCGTGTTGATCTTTCTTTTCTTTGACGATGCGATGAACTTGAAGCATGTTCCCCTCCTCCTACTCCTTCAAATACCGCCAGAGGGTAGTGCGGCTGATCTGGAGTTGTTTGGCGGTGAGGCTCTGGTTGCCTTGGTTTCGGGCGACGGCTTCGCGGATCAGGTCACGGGTAATCAAGTCGAGGGGGCGAGAGAGATCCAGAGAGCAAGCAGAATCGCCCGGTGAGACCACGCCTGAATAGGCTTGTTCTTTATCGAGGAGACTGGCTACCTCATGGCTTCGGATGTAGGGGGCTTCCGTGAGGACAGCCAATTCGGTAATCAAGCGCTTGAATTGGGCATAGTTGCCGGGCCAACTGTATTGCATGAGCATTTCCATGG
>CAYZSO010000025.1:0-41476 GCA_964479695.1 uncultured Fastidiosipila sp. | reverse complement strand
ATTCTTGATCATGCGGGCGTCCAAAATCACGTAGTCGGCGATCATATCCTCGTTGACAATGCCGATCTTCAGCTCTTTTTCGGGCACCGCCACGATGGCGTTGGGCGTCACTTCCGCTCCCGTCCCCGCAGTCGTGGGGATCATCGCAATCGCTACACATTTTTTGGCCAAAGCCGGCTGATCCAAGAGCTCCTTCACCCCATAGTCATCCGTCACCAGGACCGAAGCTAACTTCGCAGCGTCCATCACAGACCCTCCGCCGCAAGCCACGATGAAGTCGGCACCAGAGGTTTTGAACGCATCAACAAGCACTTGTACTTGCGAGTAGGTCGGCTCTGCCGGTAAGTCCGTAAAGAGCTGAACCTCGACGGAAGATCGATCGAGCACCTCAAGCACCAAATCCAGTAAACCACTTTGCTGAATTCCTTTGTCCGTGAAGAGGGCAACCTTCTGGTAGCCGCTCTTCTCGACAATCTCATGCAAGCGATCCAGCGCGTTTTCGCCGCCATACACGGCGTGGGGTAATTTCAAACTGTATTCTTTCAACATCTTACGTAAACCTTTACTTTCCTCTAAGAACTTTCGCAGAACTTCAAAATCTTACTTCTGCGGTCCGGTCGGGTTATAGACACCAACTCGTTCCCGTTTCTTGCCTAAGACATCCGCTTCCGTAAAGCGTACATACTTCACGCCAATCCTTGTGTGCGAGGCATAGGCCAGATGTAAAGCGCCATCCTGCCCCTGCATGATGTAGGGGTATTCATACTGCAAGTTGTTGGTGCGATTCTCCTCGCCCATGAAGCCTTCGCCTCTTTCCATCCAGCGAATGATGGGGAACGTCTCGCCGCCATCTTCCGACAGCGCCACCGCAACCGGGCAACGAAGGCCGGGCCAGGCCGCCTTACCGGGCGTAGGATCCGGCGTGGAGGTCGGGTTATACGCCACCGCAATCCGGCCACTCGCAAGCTTCGTCACACTGATGCTCGAATTATTGTTCGGCAGCGGCGTCGGTACCGGCTCGCTCCAACTATCCCCGTAGTCAAACGACTCACTCTTATGAATGCGGTATGCCTCACGATTGCGCATAAACGCCACCAAATGCCCGGGCTCCAACTCCACAATCGTCGGGTGCACATGCCCATTGCTCTTCGGCATCATCACCATGCGCCAACTCTCGCCCTGATCATCCGAAATCCGGAAGGCCGACGGATCCCCCGACAGCCCATGCTCGGAACGAGATCCGTGAATCATCCGAACGGCTTCCCGCCCCTGCTCGTCGTCTTACTGCTTTGTACAGGCTCACTTCTTGCCGCCGTGACCTATGCATTGATTTCATTAGGCCGATCCGGCCAGCTTAAGGTGCTCTTCAAGCTGGAGTTCAAATTTCCAATTGCCTTGGGTCTCATAGCAGGTTTCTGCCATTACGGAGGAACGATTCTGCAGATCTATGCACTCCCGCCTTTGAGCGCACCGGTCTCCAGTTTGCTTATCCGTACATCGAGTGTCTGGACTTTCTTCTGGGGAATCTTGTACGGAGAATATAAAGGGGCATCCAAAAAGGTCATCCAGTGGCTGGCCGCCGGTATCGCTCTATATCTTATCGGAACGGTGTACCTCACCTATATCATTAACCCTGCATGAGGCTGAGGGGGCCAGGTGGGGGTGAACGAAGTCGACAACTGTCAGTTACATAATAATAAACAATAAGGAGAATGAATTTTGGATAAGAAACACTACGATAATACGATAAATTTGCAGATTAAGGACCTATTTACGTTGGTAGATAGCCAAGCTGCAAATTGCTTCAACAAAGACAAACTGAACAGTCTAATGGACATGGGAGATTACGCGAAAATTAAGCGTGTGATCATCTCCGGTTGCGGAGACTCATTTTCCGCCGGTGGCGTGGTCGCTCCGATCATGAAACAATTAGCACATTTGGAGTCAGCTGAAGCACCGGACCCGATGGAATATTCTGCCTTTTATGATGCGGAAGATACTTTAGCAGGACGTAACGCAGATGAGGTTCTTGTGATCTCAATCAGCGCCAGCGGGAACTCTGAGCGGATTATCAATATCTTGGAACGCGCAAATTCTCATGGAGTGAAGACGATGTTGATCTCCAATAATCCGGATTCTATTGGAGCCCAAGTCGCCCGGATGCTCTACAACGTTGATACGCCTCCCGGACTTAACTCACCGGGTCTACGCTCCTATTTCGCCAGCATGATTGCGCTAGTCTCCCTCGGTGTACATATTGGTTATGCAAAGGGTTTGATTAGCGATGATGACTACAGAGATATTGCGATCTCATTGATCAACTACGTGAAATCCTACGAACCTCATTTCGATGCAATCGATGAACAGATGTTTGCCCTGGGTCAGACCTGGAAGAAATTTGCCCGAGTGGAGATCATCGGAGATGAGGCAGAGTTATTCTCAGCCCAATTCGTCGAAGAAAAATTCATAGAGTGCGCTGGAATTCAGTCGGCTCATGTGGACACAGAAGATTGGTGCCATATCAATTTCTTTTTGAGGAATCCGGAGACAGTCGGGACAATTTTTCAGCTGAACAGTGCCGCCCCCAGTTTTGGCCGGGCCATAGAGAGTGTCAAAACAGCTTCCGGCGTCGGCCGACCGGTTCTTGTAGTCACGGATGCTGATGCCAGTGAATTCCCCGAAGGAGTAAGTGTTTGTCAACTGCCGAAACCGGTGGAGGAATTCTCTTGGCTCTTACCCATTATGGATTTCGTTCCGGGATCTATGCTAGCCGCCTATTGTGCGGCATTGGAAGAAAAATTCTTTTTCGCCGGACGCTATGACTTCAGAAAACAAATCTTTTTGACTTAAAGATAACGAAAGAGAGTAAATTATGACGAAAGCACAATATGATAATCCCCTCAGAAGGCAATGCTTTGATCTTCCGAATATGATTCCTGTTCAATTCCGGAACTCCTTGGAGTCTGTGTCAGGCTTGCTAGACACCATTCCTTCAGAACGAATGAATAAGATCAGGAAAATACTCGTTACAGGTTGTGGTGATTCCTGGTTGGCAGCTGTAGAGGCGAAACCGGCGTTCAAAAAATACTTGCGCGGCACGGGTGTGACTATGGAACCCTTGCGAGCGATTGACGCGGCGCGGTACCACAATTTTGCAAGCGACTCTTCCGACACGATGGTCGTTGCCATTAGTGCATCCGGGAATACAGCTCGAATTGTTGAAATAGTAAGCCGAGCCGAAAAATACGGTGCGATAAGTCTGGCGCTTACGAATGCACCTGGTGCAGCCGCTGCGCAAGCAGCCGAGTATGTTTATTTGACCCAGACGCCGGAATTCCCAGACAAAATGCCCGGACTCAGAAGCTATGTCGCCTCCCTCTTGTCACTCCTTGTAATGGCCGCTGTTCTCGGCGAACACTATAGCAAGAAAACCGGGATGGTTGCTGAGCTACATGATCAACTTCTTGCATACAATAATGAATTTGCATCAAAATTAGAAGCCGTAGATGATACTGCGTATGACGTCGCCGGAAAATGGCAGGATCAGAAATCATTTGAGATTATTGCTGATGGGCCGCTATTTGCTACCGGTGAGTTTGTTGCCGCAAAGTATGCCGAACTATCCGGAGATCTCTGTACCGTCATCGATTCGGAGAACTACATGCATGTTAATAGTATGATTATGCCGAAAGAAGCGTATTCATCGTTAATCATGGTTTTCAGCGACGAAGACAATTTGAGTAGGGTTAAAAAAACGACTGAAGTTGCTGTTACCCGCGATCACAGACCCGTCTATTTGGTTTCGGATCAAACGCCGGAGCAGTTGGAGATCGATGCTGTTGTAGATTATTCTGTCATCCCTTTGCCTGCCAAAGACTTGCGCTTCTTGGCTTCACTCTATGCTTTCATCCCGGGTTCACTGGTAGCGTCTTATCATAGTGCTCTTATCGAAGAGCCTTATTTCCGAGGTGGTGGTAAGTTTTTCGATCCAACCATTAATACATTGAAAACGAATCCAATCGTGGTTCTGTGATCAAAGATGGATGCAGAAGGGAGGGAACAATGGATTATATAGCTGCTGGAAATGTCATGTTGGATTCGGTCCGTTTCACAGATGGACGTACATCCAACCGCGAACACATCGGAGGTCCTGCCACATTTGCTTATGCCGGGATTAGGCTCTTTACAGACAGTGTAATTCAGTGCTCTAACGTTGGCGCGGACTACGAGGAACTCTTCCGCCCCTGGATTGAGCAGAACGAGGTAGATGAAAGAGGGATTAAGGTGGTCTGTGATCACTGCAACCATTCCTACTTGATTTACAACCCCGATGGTACCTACAGCGGTGATCATGAGGTGAAGCGTTACCGCTCTGACTGGGGGCAGGATTTTGGTTACATGAAAACATCCCCGGAAGAAATCGGTGAATTTACGAAACAAGGTGGTGTGAAAGGTCTATACCTAGCCCAGAACGTAGATTACGTCTTCTGGAGTAAGCTTCGCGAACTAAAAAAGAGGGACGGGTTCAAAATGATGTGGGAAATCGAAGAGCCGAGTTCTTACAAGCGGTATATGCCGGCCGTCTTGAATGCATTGGAAGTGGCTGACATGCTGTCACTGAACATCAATGAAGCACAGAACCTCTTCGAGGTGGAAGGAGAAGAGGCGTGTATCCGTGAACTTAGGAAGCTTCCCGTTCCAATTACAATCTTCCGTGTAGGCTCGAGAGGTCTCTATTCAATTACTAAGGATGTTGTTCATTATCTTCCCCCGGCCTATTTTGGTCCCGTTTTCGATCCTACCGGTAGTGGAAATACATCGACAGGATCAGCCTTATATGCTTACTGCGAAGGGCATGACCCCCTCATGGTGGGCATTATGGCCAATATCGGATCAGCCCAAAATATCAGACAGTATGGTGTGATTCCGGACTTTACCGCGGTAAGAGAAGAATCATTTGCAATGGCACAAAAGTTGTATGAACAATACAAGGCCTGAGATATTGGAAGGAAGGGTTATGGGAATAGAGTATCTGGCTTGCGGTAACGTAATGTCTGACCGCATACATAAGGAAGATGGCAGTTACTCCGAGTGGAATATGGGAGGTCCTGCATTCTTTGCGTTAGCAGGAATTCGTTTGTGGACAGAAAACTGTAAACTTGTTTGTCGTACCGGAAGAAATTTTGCGGAAACGTACGGGAAGTGGATGGACGCAAATCATGTGTCTAGAGAATCCGTTCGTTATGAACTTGAAAACACTACGGCATACACGCTGGAATACACACTAGGCGGTGCGTATAAGGCTGAGGGTCATCAATCCCTTGAGCATTTAGGGTACTTGAAGACGAACCCGGAAGATATTGACCGTGCCGCGTCCTCCGAGGTCAAAGGCATTTATCTTGCCCAGAATACGGATATGGTTTTTTGGGAGAAGCTGGCTCACGTGAAAGCCAAGTACGGTTTCAAGATTATGTGGGAAGCCGAATATGCCCCTAAGTGGACAGATATGTCGAGAGAAGTGTTCTTTGAACGTCTCCACAACGTTCTCCCGCTAACGGATATGTGGTCGCTCAATCACAACGAGGCCTCTCATCTCTTTGATATTCCAAGAGAAGAAGACGAGGCGATCATCCGCGAGTTGCAGAAACTGCCTGTAGAGATGACCTTTTACCGTGTGGGTAGCCGCGGCTCGTTTGTTGTTACGAAGACTGAAGCGTATTTTTGCCCGGTGATCAAACCATTTGGTGAATCGGTGGATCCCACAGGTTGCGGAAACAACTCCACAGCGGCTGCAATGTATGCTTGGGTGTCGGGTGCGGATCCGGCAATGGTCGCTGTGATGGCCAATATTTCTGCAGGGTTTAATGCGGCACAGTTTGGAACGTATCCTCTGTACACAGAGGAAGATAAGGCTATGGCGGCGGCTTTGGCCAAAGAATACCACCCTCAAGTCAAGAAATTTGAAATGAAGCTATGAACCAAGTCAAAGCAATCATCATGGATCTCGACGGTGTACTGATGGATTCAGAAAGGGCAACCTTCCATATCTGGCAAACCCTCATGGGCAGAGAATATGGTGTCAACTTGAAACCGGAACACTACATGAATTACGCAGGGGAGGGCAGCTTGATGTTCGAGGAGGCCATTCATTATCACTTCCCGGAAGTCAGTGTGGACCGTTTGATCCGCACCTGGCGGGAGAAATTCGATGCGATGGCACGGCGAAATAAGATTCCTGTGAAGACAGGTTTCTCAGAGATGATTGGTATGACAAAAGGCAAAGGTTTGAGACGGGCAATCGCTACTTCCAACACGCAGACGTCGTGGCTTGGTATCTGTCGAGAGGTGCTTGGATTCGAGGAAAATTTTGACATTGTGGTGACCGGAAATGATGTGAATCGACTGAAACCCTATCCGGATACTTACCTACTCGCCTCCCAGCTACTGGGTGTGGATCCAGTGCAATGTATTGCAATCGAAGACTCAGCAATTGGTATTTCGGCAGCGGTTCAAGCAGGAATGAGAGTCATCCGAATCAGAGATGTGGCTCCGGTCTCAACAAAATATAATAAATTATGTCTGGCATCATTCGACAGTTTACGTGATGCAGCAAAATATCTGGAAAAATATTTATAAGGAGAAATACACATGTTTAAGAATCTTAATGGCAAAAAAGTAATCATCGGTCTGGTGCACCTGCTTCCTATGCCGGGAACACCACTTTTCGAAGAAGGCAATATCGAGAAAATGACAGAGAAGGCAATTAGTGATTGTCTGGCTTTGCAAAGGGGAGGGGCACAGGGTGGACTCATCCAGTCTGTCGACGTGATTTACCCCGCAACCGATGACACAGACTATGCTCGTGTAGCAACGCTCGCAATGATCGCCGGCAGGGTGCGAGCAGAGGTAGGCCCGGATTTCAAGATCGGTGTTCAATTAATGTGGAATTGTATTACTCCATCTCTGGCTGTGGCCAAAGCCGCCGGGGCTGACTTTACCCGCTGCTCAGTCCTCGTTGGTTCCGCAGACTCCATCTATGGCAGAGTTGAGGCGAATCCCCTGGCGATTATGGAGTATCGAAATAAAATTAATGCGCGCGGTGTGGCCATGATCTCTGAGATCTCCGGCTATCACAACAAGGGCGAATATGATAAAGCTGACTTGCAAAACAAAGCCGCCAGCTCTATGCGGGTCGGCGCGGATGCAATCGAGGTGTATGCCAAGGATTTCGAGATGAACGAGCGCTTAATCAAGGACGTCAAAGAAATGGGGAATTTCCCTGTAATCTTGGGTGGTGGTACGACAGTAGACAACTGCAAAGAACGTCTTCGTTACGCAGACGGCGCACTTGTGGGATCGGCATTTGAAGGTGGAAATTGGGGTGGCCCAATCATTGAAACAATTGTTGCCGATTATATGAAAAAGATTCGTGAATTAGAGGAAGAACTGGCCTGATCGCGGCAAGGGTGGCGAAGATGAGAAAGATAACACGTCAAGATCTTAACAAGCTGTTTGGCTTCCGCTCGAATGTCCCTTGGAAGATGATTGTAGCTTCCTTGTGGTATGTGCTTTGCCTTGTCGTATTTGTTCTCGCGTTAGGATCAAACCCGCCGGTTCCTGCGGGGACGTATGATGTTTTCATCTGGCGAATATCTTTGATTGTCATCGTGTTATGGATGGCAAGTCCCGCGATTTTCTTGTCGGAGACGAAGCTCCGAAATCGACTTCCCCTCTTGAAAGAGCATATCGGCATGAAAAGTTTCTTGGGGTATTCCATCATTTTCCTACTCTTTACTTATTTGTTTGCCATGGTTCTGAGCTGGCATTCACCGGAATACAAAGTAGCCTTCAACCAGTATTACGCACAGTTTGGATTCTAAGCTAACAAGAAGTTCGTCAGACGCTGCTTGTCATCTCGGACAGCCATATAGAAAGAAGTATGTACTTATATGAATATGTATTTTAGTGTACCGACAGCCACGTTCTTAACTCTCCTGGCAGCGTTTCTCTGGGGTAGTTGGATGCAAGTTGTCAAACACCTCAAGAAATACCCGGTAGGAGGTTTGGTCTTCTGGCTCTATTCCTTTTCCCTGGTTCTTGTGTATGCGGTGACCTTGATTGCTTCGCCCTTTCTGCTCCCGGACGGATTGTGGCAAGCATTAACGGCTGCACCGAGAGCGAATCTTGAAATCCTGTTTGGCGGTTTTATCATGTCTCTGGGACTCTATGTTTCTCTGACCTTGATGAGTAATGTTGGCCTTCTTCTTACAACCGCAATTACGGGTGCTGCCGGCAGTGTGATTGGTGTTTTAACTTCTGTGATGAAGGAAGGTTTGCCGAATATCCCCAATGCGGTGGCTCTCATTGTCATTGCGACCATTATCTACATAATTGCGGGTCAACTTTGTAATGTTGCAGCGAAGATGAGGGATGAGGATGTTGCGGAGGCAGAAGGGAAAAAAGACTACAAAGCCAAGGGCAAAGTCACTGCCAAAGTGATTTTTCTGGCGTTACTAAATGTTTTCCTCACAAACGGCTGGTCCATTGGCACGGCAACGGGAACTGCAAATAACATCCCTCCAATTATTACAGCGTTTTACATGGTAACCGGATCTTTTCTGAGTATCTTGATTGTCAGTCTCATTCAATTTACCCGGAAGAAACAATGGAAAGAAGTTTTATGTATCGGCGAGTCCAAGAAGCCGATACTTCTCGGCCTGATCAGTGCATCCTGTCATTATGGCGGTAACCTGATCTCGATCTATTCGATGCCCGTTCTCTCAGCAACCATGAGTTTTCTGTATGGACGTACCGCGACAATCTGGACTTATTTCTGGGGTTTATTTTATGGCGAATTCAAAGGATCCAAACGTAAAACCGTTGTTGTCTTGGTAGTCGGCTTGCTTCTGTATTTTGTCGGCACAGCAATTATCGGCGTAATTACTTTATCTTGAGGAGGAAAAAATGGAGAGACTTAAAAACCCAATCGTAAACCAAATCTGGAGTTTAGGAGATCTTGCAGAAAAGCAAGTAAAGAGGGCCTTTGCCGGAGAGAAAATCACTTCTGCTTTGCCCATTCAAATCTGCTTTGACATTCGCAGAATTGTCATAACCGGTTGCGGCGACTCGCTCGCTGCGGCACTGGCAATGAAAGGTGTATTCGAAAAATATTGTGATGTGATGAGTGTGGATGTGTACGATCCCATTACATTCAATCGCTACAAGTTGGCGTCAGATATAGGTATAGGAGAACCAAACAGCCCCTTGCTCATTGGAATCAGTGCGGGTGGTGAAACGGCCAGAATCAATGAAGCACTTCAAAAAGCAAACGCTCTTGGAGCCTATTCACTTGCCTTGACAAATAAAGAGTCGTCTTCTTGTGCTCGAACTGCTAAGGCCTTATTGAATCCTGAAACACCTTCTTTCCCGAATGATTTCCCCGGCCTCAGGTCCTATTTTGCAAGCCTCACCGGTTTAGCTGCCATAGCCTGCCGTTTGGGTCTTGTCCGAGGGGTCCTTTCTCCTGAAGACCCTGAAAACTGGCAAAACAAGATTACATCCTACGTTATGGCTGTGACAAGACGACTTGCTGATATTGAGCGAACTATTTTGGCCGTTGCAGAACAGTGGAAAACCTACACACGGTTCGATTTCATTGGGGACGATCAGGCTTTGGCCTCTGCAATGTTTGGTCAAGAGAAGATCTACGAATGTGTAGGAGAAACGGCCTATTACGATGACAGCGAAGAATGGTGTCATATTAACTACTTTACCAAGCAACCGGAAACTGTGGGAACTGTGATCCATGCGTATAGTGATCAAGCGAGTTTTTCAAGACTAAAAGAAACGATCTGGTCTGCTTTGCAGATTGGTCGTCCGGTACTCACGATTACCGATAAGCCTGAAGAAATTGATCCTCGCGCAGCGATCGTCACTCTACCTGCTCCGGATCCGGAGTTCACCTGGTTAAGAGCCTTTGCCGATTTTATTCCATCTGCACTTCTAGCAGGTTATATCGCTCAACTAGGTGACAAGAAGTACTTTAATTCGTTTGATATGAAGAGCAGCAGCTGGGATCCTTCCAGTGTCTTCCTCAGCCAATCTTCAATGACAATTAAAAACAGCAAAATTGAGTATCAGCTGTAGAAAGGTTTGCGCATGGCTACATTTAACGTATATACGAAATTTCGAACCTGTATCTCTATTACCGGAGAAGTAGAGGAAACGGTTTCAGCAGCAGCCGTATCTGAAGGGCTTTGTGTCATTACCGCACCGTCTCCCACGATGGGACTTTGCATCACCTCATTCTGGGACAAACGAGGACTTGATGACCTATTGGATGAGATCGACCGTAACTTCCCAACAAGAGTCACTTATAAGAACCAATACGCCCCTTACGATTCATCCGGACAAGTCAAGTCAGCCGTGATGGGTAACAGATTGGTTATACCGATTATTGGCGGCAAACCTTTGCTGGGATCCTCTCAAGGCGTTGTTTTGATCGACTTTGATGGTCCCCGCCATCGCAACTATCACGTTGCGGTTGTCGAAGCCCCTGTATATTCACGGAAGATCAGTGTAAAGACGGTCTACATGGGCGTTCATTCACTTCTCTCAGAGGTAAACGCTGCGATCAAAGACTCGGGGTTGTCGACTGGTATTTGCCATCTAAGTTGCCTTCATTCAACAGCAGGATTGGGGAGAACCGGCATCTCCGATGCAGCAAAGGCAGACCACATGGCCAGGATAGAAGCAATGGTTCCGACACGAGTGGATTTTAAACATCGGGAAACCGCGTCAGATGCCGGTGGACATATAAAAACTGCGGTATTTCAAAATCAGCTGGATGTACTCTTTGAAAACGGAGAACTATTGTTGCCTGAAGGTGAAGATCTCTGCTTTTTTGAGTACGACGGCCCCAGACCTCGAAATGTAGTGATCAGCCTAGTGGCGGAGGGAAATTGAGATGGGTAAAGAAATGTTCGATAATAATCTTCGTCAGCAGTGTGAGAGTCTTTCAGACCTTGCGACTTATCAAGTGGAAGGCGCTACCCGTGGCGTATTGGCTGCAATACCTGCGGAAACTCTTAGTAAGTACCGCAGATTCATTTTGACGGGATGCGGCGACTCATTAATGGCTGCCAATATTGCCTTGTCAAGTTTCCGACAATATGCACATAAGTTCGGACACACGTTTGAGGCCATGCGTTGCATCGACTTTGCCAGATATTTTACACCGCATAGTATGTCGGATATGAGCTCAACCATGCTGATTGCGATTAGTGCATCCGGAAGCCCTGCCCGAGTCAAAGAAGCGATTTTACATGCCCGCAAATTGGGGGTTGCCTCGATGCTGGTTACCAATACGCCGGAATCACCTGCGGCACGAGTTGCTGACTATGTTCTGAATGTGAATACCCCGTCTTTCCCCTCGCAAGGTCCAGGTTTACGGAACTATTATGCCAGCCTAACCGGTCTCTTCTTGTTCTCTGCCTATTTTGCCGAAGTGAAACAAACCGCTGAGCAAGGCACAATGAAACGGTTGGGGGAGCAAATGATCAGCTACACGAGACAAGCTATGCAAAACTTTGCCTCTTATGACGACCAAGCGTACGATCTGATGAAGGGCTGGTCAACCTTTGAAGCCTTTGATTGTGTGGGAGATGATATTTACTATCACAATGCTAGTTTCATCAGAGCGAAATTTGTTGAGACAGCCGGAGTCCTGACCGCACTGACGGACTCCGAGAACTGGTGTCATGTTCATTATTTTAAGGGTGAACCGGAGAAAACACCGCTTCTACTTGTATGTGCCTGGGAAGATAACAATCACTCGCGTATTTTAGAGACAATTCACCAAGCAAAGGCTGTTGGCAGACCGATAGCGATCATCTCTACCAAGCAGAACTATGATTTGGCCTCCGGCGACGGTGTCTTCGTTATACCTGAAGCTCCGGAGGGTCTACGATTCTTAGAATGCCTGGTGAATTTTGTCCCCGGAGCATTATTAGCCTCTTATTATTCCGCATTGACCCAAGAACCCTATTTCCGCAATGGCGGTGTATGGGCAGAGGGGCGAAACAACACAATCAAAACAAGTGAAATTTTCGGCTGAGGTAAATATGAGAAAAGAAATCATTCGTCTAGAAGCAGGCAAAAAATTTATAACCACGCTAGTAAAAGATTACGTGGATCTTCAGAAGCCGGTGAAACTCGTTTCTATTCAAGTTCTTCAAACAAACGCAGCGGTTCTTTGCTGTGAAGGCACAGATCATACGATCACGGACATACGTGATGATCTTATTCGCTTAGTGCCTACTCAGGAAGAAGTACTGAGCCAAGATAAGGCAAAACTTGCCTATATGATTCGCTCATCAGTCCTTGGACGCAGTATTTCTTTGGCAGTGTGTGAAGGCGAGCTATTGCTAGGTGAAAGAGAAGAAATCGTTATTCTGGGGTTTCCTGAACAAATGACAGAAGTATCGATTGGGCTTAGCTCTATTTAAAAAACGAAGTGGAGGTATCAAAATGAAACGAATTCCTGTAATTATCGATTGTGATCCGGGGCACGATGACATGATGGCCATCGTTTTGGCCTGCGGAAATGAAAAGCTCGATGTAAGGGCTATTACTACCGTCGCGGGTAACAAGGACTTGGAAAAGGTTACTCAGAATGCACTTAACGTTATGAACTTAATTGGTAAGCCGGAAATTCCGGTTGCAAAGGGGTTGCCCTATAACATGGTGCGAGATTACGGTTGGGCGGAAAGGATTCGCTTAATGCCTCAACGTCCGTCCGACGAAATTCCGAATGAAGGAGGCGTCCATGGCAAAACCGGTTTAGATGGTTTCACGTTCCCTGAAGAAAATCCTTTACAAGTCGTTGATTATGCAAGATCGGTAGAAATGATCGCCAAGGTTGTCCGTGAAAGTGAGGAGAAAATCACCCTGATTCCAACCGGACCTCTGACCAATATTGGCTTATTTATCCGCAGCTACCCGGATCTACTCCCCAAGATTGAAAAAATCTCTCTGATGGGAGGGACTTGTCGGTTCATCTTCACAAAACCTTTCATGGAATTTAATACCTATATGGATCCGGAGGCAACAAAAATTGTCTTCGAGAGCGGGATCCCTATCGTGATGTATGGATACGACGTTACCTATACAGCACTTTATAATCAAGCCATTATTGACAGGGTAGCGGCCATTGGCAATAAAACTTCAGAAATGGTTTCGTCATTACTGCAAGCCTTTAGGACCATGCATAACTCAAATATTTTCTGGCTTGACATGGGTGAATACTGTCCTATCCACGATGCTTGTGCAGTCGCAGGAATTATCGATCCGACTGTAATCAAAAAATCTCAAAAAATGCGTGTCGATATTGAAGTAGGTGGAAGTTTCCTTGATGGAGCAACCGTTTGCGACTTCGAAAACTACTTGCCAGGCCCTAAAAATGTTGAAGTTGTCCAGGAATTATATAACGACCGCTTCTTCGACATGTTTATGGAATCGATCAAGAATCTTGCGTAATCAACGAATTGTCGGAATTGAGGATGGTATCAATGAATCAGAGAAATGAGCTTCTTGCTCGAAACAAGCGGGAGAACTACCTGATTACCGGTGTTCACATGACCTATTGGCCGGCGTTTACCATCCTCAGTACATTTCTTATTACTTTTTGGACAGGTATTGGTTTTAATGTTGAGCAGATTGGCTTGATTGTAACGATCCAATCACTTGTTAACCTCTTTGCTCAGCCGATCTGGGGCATTTTGACCGATACAAAACTCACAATACGCAAGGCGATCCTCTTGTGTTCCATAGTGGCGATACCTTTGCCGTTTCTTCATTTATTTACGACTATTTTTTGGCATGTGGTTTTACTCAATGCAATTTTTGCTGCCTTTGCCCAGCCAATCGCCGGTCTGGTGGATGCATGGACCTACAAGTTGGCTTCCGGAAATCCCAATATTGTCTATGGCTTTTCTCGAGGCATGGGCTCCTTACTAAGTGCCGTGGTTTCCCTACTCGCGGGTGTCATCCTTAATGAATTTGGCATCAACCTTGTGTTCCCGTTTTATGCGGCTCTGATTTTACTCGTCTTTCTGTTCTCATTTGCTATTAAGGACGAGGAAATGCTTCATAAGAGTCAGGCCAAAGACGCCTTATCCTTCTCCTCTGCCGTAAAAATACTACTGACCAACCCCCGCTACCTTGTCTTCGTCCTTTCTATGACATTAATGAATATTGGTCTTCGGGCGGCGCTAACCTTTACACCCATCTTAATTAGTCGCTTAGGTGGGACGAATTTTCACAATGGCTTGTCAATGGCGGTCAACACATCAATGATGTTGCCTTTTATGCTCCTCTACACGAAGTTAAGTGAACGCTACAAGAATAAAACACTCATGCTCTGGGCCGGGGCATTTACGATTCTACGGATCCTCAGCCTCGGCGTTGCCTCAGGTTTATTCTCAGTGATTACCTTCCAACTTCTTAATTCAGCATCTTATGGTTTCCTGCAACCGGCCATGTTGGAGTATGTCAGAAGACACACACCTCTTGCTATTCACAGTACGGCAATTACCTTTATTACGGCAGTGATCGCTGCGATCAGCGGGATTTTAGGGAACTATGTTTCAGGGGCAATGATTGCCTCGATTGGTATTTCATATACATTCCTACTATTAGCCGGAGTAGCCGGCTTTGGAGTGCTCTTATTTGTCATAGGAGATGTTTTGCCTGGGTATGATCGTGATGAAGATGTGTTACCTGTTGAAACTTCAGTAAATGGAACATGAGATCGGTTTACAAGAGGTGATCTTCGTAGAGTATATAATTTGTTAGAAGAGAACAATTTATAATAGAATCGTATAGTAACTCAACAGAGTGAGATTGGAGCAAAGAATGAAAATCTTAAATTTTGGGTCATTAAATATCGACCATACTTTTAAGGTGGAACATATCGTCAGAGAAGGGGAGACCATTGACTCCTCAAGCTATGAAGTTCACCCCGGAGGAAAGGGGTTGAACCAATCTTTGGCCATGGCCAGAGCAGGTGCAAATGTTTACCACGCGGGAATGATCGGCGAAGATGGCCTCTTTCTTAAGAAACTTCTGGAAGAAAATGGGGTGGATTGCAGACATGTGTTGACCGTACCTACAAGTACAGGCAGCGCCTTTATTCAGGTCGATCGTGAAGGGAGGAATTGCATCCTTCTGAATGGTGGGGCAAATCGTGAGATCACGAAAGACTATATCGATCGCGTGATGCAGGATTTTGCCGAGGGTGATGCGGTTGTCCTGCAAAATGAAATTAATTTAGTAGGTTATATTATTGATCAGGCCTCTGCCAAAGGAATGTGGATTTACCTTAATCCCTCACCGGCTGACGAGAAAATTGCCGAGTATGATTTGGCCAAAGTCCATGTCCTGATCTTGAATGAACACGAAGGTAAGGCAATATCCGGTTTCGATACAGAAGAAGGGATTTTAGACGAAATCAGCAGGCGCTATCCCAATATCAAAATTTTGCTGACTCTAGGTGATCGAGGTTCTGTCTTTCAACGTCGGAAACGTTATCGGGAGGCAGCTAGGCAAGTCCATGTGGTCGATACAACCGGTGCCGGAGATACTTTCTCCGGGTTTTTCATAGCCGCCTACCAAGCAGGGGAGACTCCGGAGGCGTCTCTTCAACTAGCGACAAAAGCCTCCGCTATTGCCATAACTAGAAAAGGAGCGGCCAACTCGATCCCATGGCGCAACGAATTGGCATAAACTTGCATAAGAACTGGTATTACTGGTATACGAAGAACAAATAAGGCATAATGGGTGTGTGGCCGGTGGCACGCCTAACTGCACACTCATACAGCCCCGGCATGCCACAAGCACCACGCTCGGTGGCACGCTACCGGCCACACTCTGTAATATTCGCACGAAGAGGTGCATACCATCATGGACGTAATCGATGTCATCCGCGACAGACGCAGCATTCGCAAATATACCGATCAGCCGGTTTCGGACGAGATGCTTGAGAAGATTATTGAGGCCGGATTATGGGCGCCTTCAAATAAGAATCGTCAGCCGTGGTATTTTGTCGTGCTGCGCTCGCCCGAAGCAATCGAACGATATCAAGAAATCGTGCACAAAACGCGCCAGCAATTTCGTGAGGAGCTGGAAGAGCGCTTCCCCAACCGAACATTTGTGGTGGAAGAGAGCCTATCCTTCATGGAAACTCTGGGTGGCGCCAAGACGGTCATCCTCGCATTCTTGGACAAAGAATATGGCAAAGACGATGAATTTGCCTCTGCCCAAAGCACCTCCGCAGCCGTCACGAATATGACTTTGGCCGCATGGTCTCTGGGAATCGCTTCCTGCTGGATGTACAATCCCAAGAAAGTAGAGGGCGATATCAGAGCCGAATTCGCTCCCGAGGCCGGCCCCTTCGTCTGCGCCCTATCCCTTGGCTACGCCGCACAGCAGGGAAGAGCTCCCAAAAGGCGCGAAGGCCGAGTCACCTACCGCTGAGGTCCAACCATGACTGACCAGCCACAAAACGTGCCTGCCACTCCGCAACCCAGCAACACGCCACAAGCCACGAACGACACCCTGCAGCGGCTCCGGGTCGCGAGCGTCGAGCCTTTGACCGTGGACACGTGGCGTTACCGGCTTGTCTCCGCCGACGGCACGCCCCTTGCCCCCTTCCAGGCCGGTCAGTTTATCAACCTGTTTTTCCAGATTGGCGGGTCCGTGACCTCCCGCCCGTATTCCATAGCCTCCACGCCGAGGGATGCGACCAACGGTTTCTACGACCTTTGTATATTTATTCATGGCGCTTTTACGTCGAGCTGGCTCGGCGAGAACATTCAGGTAGGCAGCACAATCCTCGGCAGCGTTCCTCGCGGGCATTTCACCTGGACCCCCGACCATTCGCCGCACGTAGTCGGAATTTCGGGAGGGCTCAGTCTGACGCCGTTGCTTTCTTTGGCCAAAGCCGCCTTCCAACAAGACCTTCCCATCGATGTAACGCTTCTCTGCGGTTGGACAGATCCGCAAGAGGCGATTGCTGTGGAAGAACTTCGCTTCTATGCTGCCCACTCGGACAAGATAAAGGTCGACTTCTTCTTCGAACAGGATGCCCCAGACGGAGCGCATCAGGGGCTCGTCAACAGCCGTGTTTTACGAGATGCGCAGTTGCGCCCCGACAGTACTTTTTTCTGCTGTGGCCCACAAGTTATGTATGAAGCAATCGCACCTTATTTCTTCGAGAACAAAATCCCCGCCGAGCAAATCATTTATGAGGTGCCGGGAGAAATTCACGAAGGCGATTTCTTGCCGCCTGAACCGACTGGTTTCCGCTTGCGTATGCGAAATTATGCTATGTATAGCCAAATTTTTGCAGCCTATTTCCCTGATTTGCTTCGCGAGGATCAAGACGTTGAGATTTCGGTGCGTAACGATGAATCGCTGCTGAAAGGTTTGGAGCGAGCGGGTTTCCTGACCAAAGCCCGCTGCCGCAGTGGGAATTGTGAAGCATGTGTTGTTAAGCTTATCTCCGGTGATGTGTTTATCCCGGAGGATCGCCTCATGAAGGAAACAAGTTTGATTAAACTTTGCAGCTCTTTTCCGCTCAGTAACATGGTGATCGACTTTGCCTGGGAAAGCATAAAATGAGCTGATTATGCGTAATTTGCGGGGGGCGGCTTTGGCCAACACTACATGAACTTATGTAAATTTACATAAGTGATGATATTCCTCTAAAGCCTACTAAAACACTGTGTTTGTGGCACCTTTTCGAAGAGAATAAAGTGCTTTTTTGATGCGAAAATCTTGAATTCTGAAAAAGATAAGACTTTTTTAAGGGAATTAAGAGAGATTTAATGCCAATCCGAGTTAGTTTTTCTTACGCACTGAAGTACAATATGATGCGGCCGAAATGGTAAGCATGATATTTACTATTTATGCTGTCTGCTGATGTGAATGATTTGCGGGAGCAAGTGAAGAATTCCGGGGGATTTGGCAGAGGAAATCGAACGACTGATCTGTTTAATTTATGCGTAAATCGGGTGATCCCCTCCCAAGTGGCTGGCTGTTTGTGGCGTTTTGTGATGAAAAAAGAATACGGAATCGAATTGGTTTTCTAGGGAAAGCGAACGATTTCGCTGGTTCATTTTAGGCACTGAAATCACTTCAATGGCAAATCGAATTGACCTAATGTGAGTTGGTTTGTTGATAGCTGGCTACCCTTGCTTCGAAATTCCGTTTATGGAGGGAATTATGAAAAGAACGAAGAAGTATGTAAGTCTGGCTGTCGCCACATTGATGATGATTATGGGCTTAGCCTTTACCCCGCATTTGCTGCGGGCGGCTGCCGGTGAACACTACACGAGGATTACGGTGCTTGAGCCGGGGGATGGCTATCTCTTCGTGGCGAATATCAATTCCACGGTTTCCCGCGGTGGCACGGCTCATGTTGAGGATCTGGCTTTGACCGTTCCGATTTATGAGAACCGTGGTGATCTCGGCAGTAATCATTTTACAAAAGCCGGCGACACCCTCACGAGTATTGACGGTTTACTTGTGAAAAATGAGTTCACGCTTACCCGCGCCGGCAGTGAATCAGATGGAGCGAATCCGGGTTATTATCTGTCAGCCACCAATAGCTCAAATGTCTACAATAAAGGACATAGACTGACGATCGTCCCGGGGACCGACACTGCGCCGATCAAGCCCGGCGTGGAATTTTCACGCGATGCGGATACGGTGTGGTATTGGGATGGCACCAAATTTTACGCCACATTTGACGGCGCTCGATACAACTTGGTGGGCCTTAATGCCGGCACCAATGCGACTGACTATTCTTTGTATTACAAGGAAGCAACGGTCTCCCTTACGGTTGTCAAAGACGGCGAAACACCATCCGGCACCAATGTCGACATGAAGCCTCTTGTGCTCTATAAAAATGTTGGCAAAACTGCGCCGACAAGTACAACGACCACAACGACTGTGGCTCCGACTACGACAACTACAACTGCCGCCCCGACAACGACCACTACCGTGGCGCCAACGACTACTACTAGTGCAGCCCCTACTACGACTCCTTCATCAAGCGTCGCCGGCGATTCTGAAGTGAATGAAACGACGACAACGGAAGCTCCGACCACGACTACCACAACTGCCGCCCCGACGACCACAACAACGGCAGAACCGACCACCACCACAACTGCCGCCCCGACGACCACAACAACGGCAGCACCAACAACTACCACAACTGCTGCTTCGACGACTACTACGGCAGCACCAACGACGACGACCACGGCAGCACCAACAACCACCACAACTGTTGCTCCAACGACTACGGAAGCTCCGACAACCACAAGTACTGCAAATAACCCTCCTTTAGGCCCGATTACTACTCCGACCACAACTCCTACAAGTGAAACTGAACCTACAACGATCGGGACAACTACGACCGAAGCTATTGTGACTGAGCCAACATCAATCGAGGCAACAACTGAGGCTACGACTACCGAAGCGCCGACGACTGTAACTACAACAACCGAACCGACTTATACAAGTGGCGTGGCGGGAGACTCAGATGTCAATGAAACGGACGCAACCACCCAGGAAGTAACAACGACAACGACCACTACAGTAGACCCGACAACCTCGACAACTTCAGAAACCACGACAGAAGCCACTTCAAGCTCAGGTGCATCATCTGAGCAAACCACAACAACATCTCTTTCAGAACAGGCAACGGAGGAGAGCAATTCGACTACTACTGCGGAGGATGCAACGACAACAACTACCACAGAAGTAGCAAGCGATTCAACCGCAACAGAAGAAGCTGGTGCCTCGACTACCACAGAAGCAGCAAGCACTTCGACTAGTACAGAAACCAGTGCGGTGAAGACCACCATTAATCCGACTTCGACTACAGCGAAAGCGGAAGTGCCTTCCACCGGCGAAACCACAAACCTGGCTACTCTGATTGGTGGAATTATGCTGCTGTTGGGTGCGATTATCTTGATTGTTATTCGTCGGAGAATTCGCTAAGAGCGCAAAATGCCGCTAAGTGCCGTAAAGTCCCGCTAACTGGCGCAAAGTGCAACATAGTGCTATTAAGTGCAGCGAACCCAGGTCATCTTGACCACCAGCAAAGCACCAGCAAGGCACCAGCAAGGCACAGGCAAACACGCAAATTAATTAGCTAATCATCTCTCACATCACCGAATGAATGAGCCGTCACGAGAAGAAGTGGCGGCTTGTTGCTTTGGCCCAAAATGCACCCAACAATCACCTAGCTAACACCCACCAACACGATTCGATGTTCCTACTGGCCATCCTCCAGTTCGCGCTGAATGGAAGACTGGGTGTGGCTGATGGCGAGGGCGATTTGCTTGACGGACGTTTGGTATTCGCTGGGTGTCATGCCGGTGATTTCGCGGAAGCAGCGGGAAAAATATTGGGGGGAACTATAGGATAAGTAGTAGGCAATTTCGGAGAGGCTCATGCTGTCATTGCGGATGATTTCGCAGGCGCGGTCGATTTTTAGATCGTTGAAGTAGCGGATGGCACCGGAGCCCTTTTCGCGGCGGAACAAGGTCTGCAGGCTTGAGGGGCTGAGGGAGAAGGCTTCGGCGATTTGGCCGGCGCTTAGGCGCTCGCAGATGTGGTTTTGCAGGTAACTTTCGATCTGGTTCATGAGGGATGAGTTTTTGGTGGAGCTTACTGGATCCATGAATGTGGAGTTTTTGGTGGAGCCTGTTGCAGGCATTAGGGTGGAATGTGTGGCGGAATGAGAAGCGGGGTGAGGGGCGCTTTCAACAGCGTGATCCGCCCGAGCCGTAGGGAATTTCGCATTCAACTCTTGTGAGGGTTTATCTTTGTGGCAGAGATAGAGGAGCAGCATCTCCAGATACTGCAGAACAAGCTGCTCACTTATGCCATCGTGCTCCGGAGCGAGTTCGATCTTCTCGACGGAAGGTAAGTGGAGCGGAGTCAGGAAGCAGTTTCGCGCTGCACGGACAAGGTAGCCAACAAGTTCTCGTTCATAGGCTGTGATCCGGTAAATTTTATGGCGGATTTCGGCCAAAATCGGGCTGTCGCAAACAAAAGAAAACACCACCAAGTTTGGCGCAGAGTTGCAAGAACGCAAGGCGTGAAACTCATTGGGTTCGTGGACAATCAGGTCGCCTTGGTGAAGCAAAGTTTCTTCTGTGCCCGCCGTGACGAAGACGCTGCCTTTGTCGACATAGAGAATCTCCCAGAAATTGTGGCTCTCGCCGGCGAAGACAAAATCCTTCATATACTCAAAGTAATGCACAGTCACAATGCTGTCTACATGAACCACTCGCTGCAAATTCGTGCTCTTATACGCCATTTTTCTACCGCCTTCGAACCTTCTGTTTTCACCGCCTCATGGGTTAAGCAAAAGTATAAGAAAAATGCTCAAATTTGTAAATCAAAGCGAGATTTTCATGATATGATCAGGCTAAACAAGGCAAAATAGACTAAAAAATAGAACGAGAGCAAACTTTGTATGGTCAGTTTGGATAGCGATTTGACATTCTCCTTCGATGAAGAGAACTTACACTTTCAAATAGAAACGAAGGCCGGCGCCAATTGGCGGTGGGCGTCTTACTATAACCCCTATCTGATCATCGATGAGCAGAAGGTGCTCTTTCGCGAGGCTCGGGAAATCCAGCACGCGCCTTACCGCAGTGGCTTGGGTAAGGGAATTTATTCGACTTTCCGGGGCTTCACTGTGAGCGATACTTCAGGCGAAACCGCAACCGAACCTGCGAACGCAACTCCCACCCAAACTCCCACCGAAACTCCCACCCAAACCGCCACCGAAACTCCCAGCGACTTGGCCTTTGCCACTTTGATTTGGCAAGAGGATGCTACGGACGATGTGTATTTTGAGTGGATTCCTTTGGCCGAAGCCCCGCGCCTCACAGCCGTGTATTGGCCGGGGCCGATGGAATTTACGAAGGCATCGCGCGAGTGGACGACCCTTTTGCCCATTCAGCAAGGCCTCCTGATTCCGAACGATTGGCCGGTCGAGTTGGGGAAAATCGCTTTTAATGGCCAGTTCGGGACGGCTGGTGCATACCTTCCTATGTTTGCGCAGATCAAGGACGGCCAGGCGTATCTGGCCATTTGCGAGACGCCGTGGAACGCCGGTTACGAGGCCGTTCACCCGGCAGGTGGCCCCTTCACTGAGGTCAGTGTGCGCCTTGAGCCCAGTTTGGGCCGGATGAGTGAGCGTAGGGTGCTGAAGTATCACTTCATGGAAGGGGCGGATTATGTGGCTTTGGCCAAAGCCTACCGCCGCCACGCTGAGGAGGAGGGGAAGGTCCTGACCCTAGCCCAAAAAGCCCTGCAAAATCCCTCGATCCACCAACTGGCCGGCTCGTTCTTCGTTCATCAAGGCATCAAGACTTACGTGCAAGAAGATTCGGATATGTACGATGTGGCGAACCCTGAAGCGAATAATCACCTGCACACATTCGCTGAGAGGGAGGCGGAGGTGCAGCATTGGCAGGACTTAGGGATCAAAAAAATCTACCTGCATCTGGATGGTTGGGCTGAACCGGGCTACGATAATAATCACCCGGATTATTTCCCGGCTTGTGAAGCGGCGGGTGGCTGGGACGGCCTTCGCTCGCTCGCGGACCGCATGCATGAGGCGGGGTATCTCTTCGGCATTCATGACCAGTATCGGGATTTCTATGAGAGTGCGGAGAGTTTCGATCTGCGCTTTGCCTGTGAACTTCCTGACGGCACCCATCCGCAGCATCAACATTGGGCCGGCGGCCCGCAATCTTATCTCTGCACGACACAGGCACCTGCTTACGTGAAGCGGAATTTCAACCGACTTCAGGCGGAGGGGATCTCGCTTGATGCCGCCTACCTCGATGTGTTCACCTGCAATGAAGGCGATGAATGTAACCATCCGGATCACCGAATGACCAGGCGCGAAAGCTATGACGAACGGCAAAACTGCTTCTATTACCTCACTTCACAAGGGATTATGCCGAGTTCGGAAGAGGTAAACGATTGGGCAATCCGATCGCAGGTTTTCTGCCATTACGCCCCCTACGACTTCATGATGCGTGAGCCCGGCTCACCGAAGTACGGGATCCCCGTCCCGCTCTTCAATCTGGTTTACCACGATTGTGTCATCCAACCGTGGATGATGGATCGGGTGTCTCAGACAGAAGATTACATGCTCTATGCTTTGCTGAACGGCGGCGCACCTTATTTTATCCGCGACGCCGCCTACCCGAATATCGATGGTTCCTTTGCAGACACCGTTGCCGTGAGTGAAGACGAACAAATAGCTCGCTGCCAAGTGGTGGCGGATTTGCACGAGAAGGTTGCATTACTGGAATTGTCTTCGCACCGCTTCGTTGGGGGTGATCCCTGGGTGCAAGAGAGTGTTTTTGCCGACGGCACAAGGGTCACCGTCGATTTCCATTCGCAAACGTATGTCATTGATCGTGCCGTTGATCGTGTCATTGACCGGGCTGTTGATAATGTCATTGATCGTGCCGTTGATAAAAGTGCTGTCGATAAAAGTGGCATAGATAGAGAGGAGTCCAAATGAAGAAAATCAAGTTGGCAATTTTAGGCTGCGGGAGTCGGGGGAAAGACACGTTCGCACCCATGGCGGAGGAGATGCCCGACCGGCTGGAAATCGTCGCCGCCGCCGACCCTGATCCCGCGAAAGTCAAGGCCATGGCCGACCGCTACCACCTGAGTCCGGAGCAGTGCTTCGACTCCGCGGAGAGTTTCTTGGCAGAGCCGAAGCGCGCCGACGCCGTGCTCATCGCGACCCAAGACCGTCAGCATGTGGGGCATGCCTTGGCGGCTTTGGCCCAAGACTACGACATCCTCATGGAGAAGCCCATCTCCCCGGACCTCGACGAATGCCGCCGCCTGGTGGCTGCCCGCGAAGCTTCCGGGAGAGAGATCGTCGTTTGCCACGTGCTCCGCTACACGCCCCTGTTCCGCAAAGTCAAGGAGCTCCTGGACGACGGCACGATCGGCGAAGTGGTCAGCATGAGCGGGCTGGAGAATGTCGGTTGGTACCACATGGCCCACAGTTTCGTTCGCGGGAATTGGCGGAATTCCGACCTCTCGAGCCCGATGATCCTGCAGAAATGCTGCCATGATATGGATCTTTACCTCTACCTGGCCGGGAAGAAGGCTTCCCACGTCAGCTCGTTCGGTAATACGTTCCATTTCAAACCGTCCAACGCGCCCGAGGGTTCCGCGGCCTATTGTATGGACGCGGGTGCTTGCCGTGAGACCTGCTCCTTCGACGCCGAGAAGCTCTATTTCGACCACAGTCTGATCGGCTACAACAACGGCGCTCGCGGTTGGCCTTTGGATGTCGTAGCACTCGATGTCACAGCGGAGAATTTGCGGGGTGCTTTGGCCAAAGGCGCCTACGGCCGCTGCGTCTATCATTGCGACAATAATGTCGTGGACCACCAAGTACTGTCGGTTCAGATGACCGATGGTTCGACATTTAGCTTCGCGATGGAGGGATTCTCGGGTGAGACGGCCCGCCACGCCCGCTTCCACGGCACAAAGGGCGAAATGGTGGTTTACATGGGCAAAGCGGACGAAAGCAAAATCGAAATCCAATCCTACACCTCAGACCAAAAAGTCGAGGTCATCTGGGGCAGAGACCTCGCCGACGATTTCTCCGGCCATGGCGGCGGTGACAAGCAGCTGATGGTGGATTTCCTTGACGTGATCAGCAATCCCGAAAAGCCGAGACCGGTGGGCTTGACCTCACTGGAACAATCGATGGAGAGTCATTACCTGGCTTTGGCCGCGGAAGCCTCTCGCCTAAAAGACGGAGAAACCATTTCACTAGAAAGCATTCGCAAGGCTTGAGTAAGCATTTCACTAGAAGGCATTGATAAACCATTCACTTGAGAGCATTCGGCAAGCTTGAGAGAGCTTGTGAATAGATAGGAGGAACATTTGAAAAAAATCGTATCCAAAGTAGTGGCAACAGCATTAGCCGGTGTTCTGTCGCTCAGCGTACTGTCCGCTTGTGGCAACAGCAGCCAAACCGACCCCGGCCAAACAACCACGGGGGGTTCAGGTGATCAAGTGAGCATCTCCTTCGGTATTTGGGATGAGAAACAGCGCCCGGCCATGGAACAGATGGTCGCTGCGTACCAGACAGAGCATCCCAATGTCAAAGTAGAGATTCAACTGACGCCATATCGTGAGTACTGGACCAAACTGGAGGCCTCGGCAACCGGTGGAACCGCTCCGGACGTTTTCTGGTTGAACGTATTACACCTTGACAGCTATCTCGACGGGCAGATCTTGGTGGACATCACGGACGCCGTCGCGGCATCGGACATCAACACAGCATTCCCGAAAAACTTGGTGGATAACTACGTGCGTGATGGTAAAAACTACGCCGTACCCAAAGACTTCGATACCAATGCTCTTTGGTACAACAAAGGCCTCTTCGACCAAGCCGGTGTAGCCTATCCGACGGATGATTTAACCTATGAAGAATTTGTCGCCTTGTGTGAGGAATTGAAGGCAAAGCTGCCGGAAGGGATCTATCCTTTCGCATGCCCCGTGGACTTCCAAACCTGGTACTACCAAACCGTTTACGCAAATGGTGGCTACATCATTAACAAAGAGGGCACCGAAACCGGATACAATGATCCGAAAACTCAAGAAGGTATCCAAATCTGGATCGACCTGATTGAAAAGGGACTATCTCCGAGTGCGGCGACTTTGTCCGAAACCGGCTCTGATGCGATGTTCGAAGGTGAACAAATCGCTATGACCTTCGCCGGATCGTACATGGTGCCGGCTTATACCGCTAATGAAGTAATCAAAGACAAAATCGACTGTGTCGAAATCCCCATGTACAACAATGTTGAACCGAACTGCATCAATGGTCTGGGTTACGCGGTTTATGCAAAATCGAAGAACATTGAAGCGGCTACTGATTTTGCTGTCTGGCTGGGTTCCGCGGAAGCGATGAAGATCCAGGGTGAATCCGGTGTGGTCATTTCTGCTCGCACAGATGCTCAGGAATATTTTGCCAAAGCCAACAGCCAGTACAACATCGCTGCTTACACAAACCACGTAGCCGCAGCTTATCCGTTACCCGTTACGAAGAATGCTGCCAGACTCTATGACCTGGAAGCGGAATGGCTTCTCAAAGCCTATAATGGTGAGATGAGCTTGGCGGATGCATGTGCGCAATTGAAGCCTTTGGCCGATGAACTATTGAAGTAAGCCTATTACTGAAATGCTCCTGCCCGCTGCTGTTGGTCAGGAGCATTTTGGTACGTTAGATGCTATGTTGCGTGTGGCACTTGGCGCATTGTATGGCGCACACGCTGCGAGTGGCACGTTGCTCACGTTGTATGGCGCACGATGCACGGCGCTGCACACGATGTATGGCGTACGATGCACGTCTCTTGCACACAGCGCATGACGCTTGGCGCTTGGCACTACAATCTCCGCTATAAGGAGGGATAAGATGACATTAACAAACCGTAAGAAGAAGGACTGGATTGCCGCCTATATCTTCATCGCCCCTGTACTGATTGGTCTGCTGATTTTTTACATCTGGCCCTCTGTGCAAAATTTTTGGTTCAGTTTCAATGACGTGAATAAATTCAATGTTGCGACATTCACTGGTTTAGACAACTATCGCAGGTTGTTCGCGGATACAAATGTCTGGCAGAGTTTCGTGAATTCACTGAAATATGTCCTGATTACTGTGCCTGTTGGGCTTTTGATCTCGACGATTCTGGCGGCACTGATGAATACAAACATAAAGGGCAAATCCATTTACCGCGTAATTTATTTCTTGCCTTCGATCACCATGTCTGCTGCGGTGGCTCTGGTGTGGAAATGGATTTATAACGAGCAAATGGGCATTTTGAATGCCGGACTGAAAGCCCTGGGTTTCTCCGGTCACAATTGGCTCACAGATCCGGCAACGGCTCTTTATGCAGTGATGGTTGTGGGAATCTGGATGTCTGCTGGTTACAACATGGTGATCCTTCTGGCCGGCATGCAGGGAATTCCGGAAACATATTATGAAGCCGCTGAAATTGATGGTGCCGGGTTTTTCAATAAATTTACGAAAATCACGTTGCCTTTGCTCAGCCCAACCTTGTTTTTCGTGTCAATTACGGGAGTGATCAGTGGATTCCAGGTGTTCGATACTGTTTACATGATGGTCAGCAAAACGAATCCCGCGTACAATTCGACACAGACGGTTGTCAGGCATTTCTATATCAATGCTTTTGAATATGGTGAGCGGGGCTATGCTGCTGCGATCTCGATTGCGATTTTTGTTGTCATTATGTTTGTTACTCTGATCCAACTGGCAGCACAGAAAAAATGGGTTACTTACCAGTAGGAGAGCGCTATGAAAAAGATAAAAAGTCAAAACGTTATTACTCATATTATCCTGCTGTCAGGGGTTGTCTTTGTGGCATTCCCTTTCGTTTGGATGGTCTTGACATCCTTCAAAGGAACAGGCGAAGCGATGAAAATCCCGCCGACCTTTTTCCCGGAAACCTTCCGCACAGATGCCTATACCAGAATTACTGAGTCGCTACCCTTTGGCCAAGTCTACCTGAACACGATTATCTCCACGGTTGTGACGACCGTTGTCCAACTTGCCATTTGCAGTATGGCCGGTTATGCCTTTGCCAGAATTGAGTTTCCTCTGAAAAAATTCCTTTTTGTCCTGATTCTATCTGTACTGATGGTTCCCGGGCAGATCTTCCTGATGCCACAGTATTTGCTGATTCAGAAAATGGGTTTACTCGATACCATCCCGGCGCTCTTTATTCCCAATATGTTCAGCGCCTTCGGCACGTTCCTCATGCGGCAATTCTACATGGCTCTGCCAAAGGAACTTGAGGAAGCGGCTGTTCTTGATGGCTGCGGACAGTTCCGCATTTACGGACAAATCATGTCTCCGCTTATTGGGCCCGGCTTCGTTTCTCTTGCGATCTTTACGATAAAGTTTGCTTGGAACGATTTCATGTGGCCTTTGATCGTAAACACCAGCCCCGACAAAATGACCCTAGGGCCTGCATTGTCTTCTCTTCAAGGCCGTTATGCGACCGAATACCCTTTGCAAATGGCTGGCGCAGTCATGGCCGTGATCCCCTTGGTCCTGATGTTCTTCTTCTTCCAAAAGTATTTCATCCAGGGCGTTGCCTCTGCGGGCATTAAGGCGTAGGGTTTGCGCTTGGTTTGCGTAGGGTTAGCGTAGGGTTTGCGTAGGGTCAAGTGGAAAGTTGTGTGTTGCGAGACAATTAAGAGATTTGTTAAACATTTGTCCACACAATAGAAAAGAATTATCCAATAATTACAGCACCGTAAAGTAGAATGTGTACAATAAGGTTGTCAGCTAAGATGCTAGACAATACCCTTAGTTATTTTCCTTCAAACTGAAAGGAGCCGACTATGAAAAACGAAGTATATCCTCCACACAAATCATCTCTTGGCAATATCGACGCCAACATTATGGCGCTACTGGCCTATCTGGCGACAACAGTCATTGGCTGGATCCCGGGGATAAGATATGTCGCCTGGCTGGCGCCGCTGGTGCTTTTCTTCCTTGAGAAAGACAGCCGATTCATCAAGTTCCATTCAATGCAGGCTTTTCTGCTTCAAGCTGTCGGATCCATCATTAACTTCATTCTCTCTGTGATTATCGGGGGACTATTGAGTACGATGCTCTTCAATTATTCGAATGTCGGTGCGGTTCGTTTAGGGGCATTTGGCGTTATTTCTATCATTGGACTTCTCGTTTCGATTGCAATCACCGTCTTCGCCGTTATCGCAATGATTGGTGCCTACCAATACAAAGAAACTCACATCCCTCTCATCGGCAGCCTAGCTGAGAAGTTCTCAAACCGCGCGCAAAGCTGATCACATGTTCGCAGGATTAAGACTACTGACATAGCGTCGGCTGGGGTGCTGATTGCAGAGCAATTCACAATCTTCAGAAGCGGAGATGGAAGAGACCAGATTCTCTTTGGAGCAGCAAATAAAAAGCAAGTAAACAGCATACTAATCTCCCAAAGGACGAATAGGCCGGTTATTGTTCCGGCCTATTTGTCTGCGCATCATTAGTTTTAATGATTTCGACTACATAAGTTTATCTTTAAACATATGTAGTGAGTTTTTGTTGGCGGAGCGGTATTGGCGACGTATTGTTTCTGAATTTGTTCTGTTGCGTTGAAGTTCTTATTGGCGGAGCTGTTCTTGCAGCATATTTCTCCTACACTTATTCTTTGAAGCTTAGAGGAATTGTTATCTCATTTGCAAGTTGGTTCGGATCAGGAAACTTGCGACATCGGATCGGGAGACTCTGCATTTTGGAAGGTCTATTTCTGTTTGTCATGTGCTTTTAGCAGATCATGATATCGTCGAGGTCAGTATTCATTCAATAATTTCTGTTTTTAGGTCAGTAATCATTCATCTGGCTGTAAAACAAGTGTCAAGATCTTCTTGGAAAATGTTTGATGTCGCAAGTTTCTGGATCCGAACCAGTTTGGAAAAATTTTTTGGCTTAGTTCATTCCAAATCCTCAGAACAAGAACGAAGTCGCACTTATAGCAATAAGTAGCAACTTGCGTTCCTACCCAGTCAGTTGGATACAGAAAAAACTGGAAATTGAAACAATTAGCCGTAGCTGAGCGTTCCCCCATACACTAAACTTGAATGCTCACGAACCTACAACACCACCATCACCATCACCACCATCAACACAAACAACCCTCACTCCACACCAGCACCAGCATCATCACCATCACCAGCATCACCAACACAAACAACCCTCACTCCACACCAGCACCACCACCATCACCATCACCATCACCAGCACCAGAATCACCAGCACCCATGGCCAGAATTAATGCGCCTCTGTCCGGAGGGAAGAGGGGATCTTGGTAGCGGAGGCCGGCTTTTTCGATGTGATCACGGAAAGGAGGCAGAAGGAGAGTGTCCAGTTTGAACATTCCACCAGTGCCCGAGACGGGTGAGCCCGCGGGAAGCGAAAGTTCGGAGGCGAGCGTGATGGCGAGTTCTGCAAGATAGAAAGCGCCATCGGAGAACCATGAAAGGGCGTAGGGGTCGCCGTCGTTCGCCAAGTCGACAGCCAAGTAGGAAAGGTTGGCAATTCGGGTGCGGTCGTATCTCCAGTCAGTAATCAGAATGCGGACAAGATCGAAATCATCAGTCAGCTGAAAATGTTCACGAACACGCAAATAGAGAAGTGTCTTGGGATCGCGACCGTCGCTCTGGCGGGTGAAGGCGTGGATGAGGCTTTGGCCGAACCAATAGCCGCTGCCTTCGTCACCACCTAACCATTGATGCCAGCCACCACAACGTTTCAAAACGCCGTCGGCATTACGTCCAAAAGCAATGGACCCTGTGCCGGCAACCACATTGATGCCGGGGCTGCCACCCAAGGCCCCGGCAAGCGCATTCTCACCGTCATTACCGACCTGAAGTGGAATGCCGCGGAGACCCCGCGCCGCGGCTTCGCAAATCGGAGCGTTGTCGGCGGGGATTTCGCCGTAGGCACCGAGGCCTGCGTACGCTCGCTTAATATCTGAGGCGGCGATCGAAGCTTGGGCTAGACATTGATCCAGACCCTCAGAAAGAACTGCGGTGAGACCTTCGAAACCGGTTTGCATGTAATGGGTAGTAGGGCCGGTGTACTCGGCGCGGATTTCGCCAAGGTCATTCGCTAAGAGAAACTTCGTCTTCGTACCCCCACCGTCAATGCCTAGGTAATATTTCTCCGTCTCACCGCCAGCGATGTCCGAAGTCTTCGTACCCCCACCAACCCCACCAACCCCGCCAACACCGCCACTCCCGCCATCAATGCCAAAGTCATGTTTCATGGTTCAAACCTTCTTTCGCAAAGAATCGCGCAAAACAATTGAGCTGGGCACAAGGATTTTTCGGACCGAGCCACCGCGACCGGAGATCATCTCCATCAGGCGCTGCACGGCGATTTTGCCAATTTCGTCTGTCGGAATATTCACAGTAGTCAGCGGCGGGATCAGATGCGCACTTAAACTTAGGTTATTAAAACCAATGACCCCAATATCCCGGGGGCAGCGGTAACCCATGGTGTAAATGACACCGAGGATCGCCGAGGCCAGCGAGTCAGAGCCGGCGATAATGGCATCGGGACGCTCTTCCATTTCCATCAGTTCACGGGTTTGCGCAGCGCAGACATTCAGGTCCCAGTGGCAGTCCTTCACAAGCGAAGGATCGTAGGGAATGCCCTGTTTACGGAGCGACTCTCGATAGACCAGGTGTCTGATGGAATCGTCCAGAGCGGTGTGGGGTGTGCCGCCACTGATAAAGGCAATTCGTTTATACCCTCGCTCCAAGAGACAAGTCATGATTTGCGAAGAGGCATCCAGATGGTCGTAGCCGACACCGTTGAGACGGGAATCCGGCTGGTCGATCATGATGATCTGAGGAATTGAATCCCGGAGTTTCTGCATCACTTCACAGGGCAGCTCCTCCATCACAATCAGGCCGGACAACCCGCTCGTGCACAATTCTTCAAGGATAGCCGGGTCATCCAAATCATTGAAATTACGCGTCATTTGAATGTACGCACCGTGCTTGCTGCTCTCTTCGCGCGCCGAGGCGAGAATTGAATCGAAAAATGGGTCAGAATATTTCTCAGTCGTCATGGCCAGCACAGCTCCCAGCAGTACCTTCTGCGGCGTTGCAGGGCTATAGGGGTGGTCAGGTTCCTTCATTACATAGGCCAAAGCCTTCGCTGCCGCGAAGACCCTAGACCTCGTTTGTTCAGTCACTTGGAAATCAGGATCATTCGCCAGTACTCGTGACACAGTGGTCACAGACACTTGAGCTTCACGGGCAATATCACGCATGGATGCCATTTTTCACCTCGGAATTGTTGTTTAGTAAACATTTTACGACAGTTTCATATGAAAAGCAAGAGAAATTTTCGGGAAAAGGCTTTACAAACCGTGAAATCGTGTTAAGCTAAAGGAACAATGAACCGAACAATATTGCTTAATTACCAATCAACAAATCTATTCGAACAAATTTGTTTAGTAAACATGGGAAAGGTGACAGAATATGAAGCGCAAATTCACATTTATTGGGGCAGGATCGTTTGAATTCACTCGTGATTTAGTGCGAGATCTGATGACATTCGAAGCATTTCAAGACTGCGAAATCATGTTGATGGATATCAACGAGAAACGTCTTCGCTATGCGGAAGCAGGTGTGAAGAAGATTTTGGCGGCCGGTGGCTATCACGCGGAAGTGAAGACCAGCCTAGATCGGCGTGAAGCCTTGCGGGACGCTGACGGTGTCTTGATTACCATTCTCCAGGGTGGCGTCGAGGTCTGGCGACATGATATCGAAATTCCCAAGAAGTATGGTGTTGACACCTGTGTTGGTGATACCAGAGGCCCTTCCGGAATTTTCCGTTTCCTTCGCACGGCTCCCGTGATGCTCGACATCATTCGTGACGTCGAGGAAGTGTGTCCGAATGCGATAGTTCTGAATTACACGAATCCAATGGCTATGCTCGTCAGTTACCTGCAGAAGCAGACAGATATCAGTGTTACCGGCTTGTGCCACAGCGTCCAGGGTACGGCGGAAATGTTGACCGAGTGGCTGGGAGCCGATCCGGCAGACGTTACCTATCGCTGTGTCGGGATCAATCATCAGGCCTTTTATCTGGACTTTAAGGTCAATGGCGTGGATGCGTATCCGCAACTTCGCGAGGCGATGAAGCGTCCGGAGGTAGCAAATTTTGAACCGGTCAGAAATGAGATGTTTAAGCACTTGGGCTACTATTCGACAGAATCCTCCGGCCACAATTCAGAATACAATCCCTGGTTCCGTAAGCGTCCTGATTTGATCGAGAAATATTGCACACATGGTACCGGCTGGAATCCCGGCGCTTATGGTTACATTTTGGATGAATATCTCAACCGTGAAGACACTTGGGAAGCGGAATACAACGAGTGGCTGGAGAATGGCGTTGTTGAACTGGAGCGCGGAGATGAGTACGCAGCCTATATTTTCGATGCTATGTACGGCAGCCACGAGCCTTTCACTTTCAATGCCAACCTTCAGAATCATGGCCTGATCACGAATGTGGATCCAACAGCATGCGTAGAAGTGCCGGTTGTCGCCACTCGCGACGGAATCAAGACCTTGGGCATTCACACTCTGCCGCCGCAACTTTCACTTTTGGTTTCTCATTCGGCCAAAGTCGAAGAATTAGCGGTTCAAGCGGCTATTGAAGGTGATCCGGTCAAGGTGTTCCAGGCGATCCTCTTTGACCCTCTTAGTGCGGCTGTTCTGAGTATGCAAGAGATTCATGACATGACACAGGAAATGCTGGACAAGAACGCAGAGTACTTGGGCTACTTCAAATCGCTCAAGATTTAAGAAGAACTGAGAAGAACTAATAAGAACTTAGAGGAACTAAAGAACTAAAGAACTAAGAAAAATTGAGAAGAAAAATTAGAAGAGAGAAGAAGCCTGAGGCGGCTTTGGCCGTCTGGTGCATAGGATGCACAGTAGAGACAAGGAGAAGACATGAAAAGAGTAATCGCCGGATTATTGGCCTGTTCCTTCGTTCTGATTGCTGCCTCTTGCGGCAATGGGGGGCAAGTGACCACGGGGCCATCCACGCCCGGAACGACGCAAGACGGAGCGACCCAAGGCGGAACCACAGCCCCACAGGGCTCCGATCTCAAGGGTGAGCTGGTGTTCTGGGGACATCAGGAGGAATCCTGGAACAACTCATTCCGTGACATTGGGGCGAAATTCACCGCCGCAAACCCGGGTGTCACTGTCAAGTTCGAATTTTTCCCGTACGACGATTTCGAGGGCAAGATGCAAACGTCGTTGCTGTCCGGGCAAGGCGGAGCGGACGTGTACGAAATTTGGGGAGGTTGGGCACTGGACTTCGCCTCGACCGGCTCCTTGGCGACTATGCCCGCGAGTATTGAGACCGCTCTCCGTGAGCAGACGTATCCGCCGACTTTGGGTGCGCTCGAATACGATGGCAAGCTCTATGGGATGCCCTTTGAGTACAACATTGAATATGGCGGCATGTTAGTCAATCAGAATATTCTGAAAGAGAATAATTTGACTGTGCCCAAGACCTGGGATGAGATGATTGATGGTGCGAAGAAGGCTACCATCATAGATGGCGAAATTTTCACCAGAAGAGGTTTTGACTTCGTGAACTGGGACTCGGTGCCGTATATTTTCACGGCGATGATCCTGAGTTCGGGAGCCAAGTATCAGAACGATGACGGGACGTTCAATTTCACTTCCCCTGAGGCGAAAAATGCGTTCACCGTTCTCACCGATCTCGTCCTCAAGGATAAAGTGACTGACTTGACCGGCCTCACCGGTGGCGAAGACTTGGAAGGTTACCAGCAACTCTTTGCCGGCAATGCGCTCTATGTTCCGCGCGGTTCCTGGGCGGTGGCAGAAGGGGAGCAGACTTTCGAGCTCACTTATGGCGTAGATTTCACTTATGAAGCTCTGCCTCATTACGGCGACGGTGATCTGAAATTCGCTGCCGAAACCGGTTGGTCTTTGGCCGTCAATGAGAAGTCTTCGCAGAAGGATTTGGCTTTTGCATTCTTAGAGTTCTTTGGCCAAGATGACATTTCTCTGCAACACAACATCAATACCGGAACGATCCCGGCTCAGAAGGACTTGGCCCACAGCCCGGCGCTGGTTGAGGCGATGCCTTATGTGCAGCCTCTGGTGGATATTCTGGACAAAGGCCAGTTCATCGGCTATTTCAATACGGACATTTTCAAAGAGAACATCAACGATGTGTTCGTGAACTACTGCCAAGGTGTGTACACCGATATGGATGCAGCCTTAGCTGAACTGGAAAACTTATTGGACACAGCGATTGTCAAGAAGTAAGAGTAAGAAAGTACGTTTGATTGTTATGCCGGGAGGTTGCTTCCGGCATAACACGTAGCGGATGGAGTGCGGTACATGAGAAATAGAAAATTCGTTCTCCTCGTCTTGATCCCGGCATTTGCGCATATTCTGATTTTCAGAATTTTGCCGATCTTAGCAAATGTGGTGATCTCGTTTATGGAGTACAACCCCCTGGGACAAAATAATCATTTTGTCGGTTGGGCTAACTACAGCAAAATGTTCTCTGACCCGGTATTCTACACAGCCCTGAAGAATACCTTATTGTTTACGGCGATTGCTGTGCCTGTAAATATTGTGCTGTCACTGACGATTGCCGCCCTGATTACACAATTGCGTTCGAATAAGAGTCGGAGCTTCTTCCGCATGTCATTTTTCTTGCCGGCGGTTGCGCCTCTGGTTGCGACGTCGGTCATCTGGGGGCGCAGTATTTACCCCACGACGAATGGTTTGCTCAACCTGATTATCAAGAGTCTTGGCGGTACACCGGTCAACTGGATCGGCAGTGCGGACAATTTGTTGTTTTCGGTGATTGTTTTTACCTTATGGGCGGATCTAGGCTACAACATTATCCTTTATTCGGCCGGTATGGACGGGATTCCGCAAGAGTTTTATGAAGCGTCAACCATTGATGGTGCAGGTGCCTGGACCCAGTTCCGCTACATGACCTTGCCGCTCTTGGGGCGTACGACTACTTTTGTGATCTTGATGACCTTGATTTCTTATTTCCAAATGTTTGCCCAGTTTGACGTGTTGGCGTATCAAGGCGGCCCGCAGAATTCCGGCATGGTGTTGACCAATTACATTTACCGAACCGGCTTCGTTTATAAGGATATGGGGTATGCATCTGCAATCGCGATGGTGCTGTTTCTGATTATTATGTTGGTCTCTTTTGTTCAACAACGTGTGAACCGCGTAGATTGGGAGTACTGATATGGCTGAATCTGCGAAACAAATGAATCAAATGAATCAAATGAAGCGAATGAATCAAATGAAGCGAATGAAACCAACGAAGCATCCGGATCTGTTGAAACGCGTCTTGATTTTCGCATTACTCACATTGCTTGTTGTCATCGTTGTGATGCCTTACATCTGGATGCTGTCCAACTCCTTCAAGTCGACGAAAGAAACCCTGACCGACCCGGCTCACCTGATCCCCCGGAACTTCACCACCAGAGGCTATGAACGGGTGCTCTTTGAGTCACCTTTCTTCAGCTGGCTGAAGAACTCCGTCATTGTGTCTGTCAGTAATACAATCATCGTCCTCTTCACAAGTACGCTCATCGGCTATGTTTTTGCAAAATTTCGTTTCCGCGGACGAAATGTACTCTTTGCCATTCTGATGATGACCATGATGGTTCCCGCGCAAACCACGATGATTCCCTCTTTCATGCTGATTAATGCAATGAATTTGTATGACAAAATCGCCGCCCTCATCGTCCCGGCTGTGACTGACGCATTTGGTATTTACTTGTGCCGCCAATTTATTGAAGAGATTCCCAAAGACCTCCTGGAGAGCGCCCGGCTCGACGGCGCCGGGGAATTCCGTACCTACCTCTCGATTGTCTTGCCGTCCATTAGGCCTGCGATCG
This sequence comes from uncultured Fastidiosipila sp., assembly GCA_964479695.1. Lineage (GTDB taxonomy): Bacteria > Bacillota > Clostridia > Saccharofermentanales > Fastidiosipilaceae > JAAYZH01. Next base: position 4,853 of record CAYZSO010000025.1, on the reverse strand, counting down.
GCGCACTGGGGATCTTCACGTTCATGACGCACTGGAACGACTATTTAAGCCCCCTGCTCTATTTGACAAGTTCCGAACGTATGACTCTACCTCTCGCACTCTCGTATTTTTCCACCATGCATTCCAGTGACCTTTCTGCAACCATGGCAGCGGCAGCTCTGATCACTTTGCCGGCCATGCTTGTTTTCCTGCTTTTCCAGAAACAGTTTATCAAAGGGATTGCCATCACCGGCATGAAGTAAACATCACAGGCATGAAGTAAACATCACCGACATGAAGTAAAGGAGATACTATAGAATATGTTACTAGGGAAGACCCGGGAGGCCCTTGAAGCACTCCATGCACTTGATACGGCCAGAGAAATTGCACAGCAGCCCCGCATGTGGCAGGAAATCGCAACGATTCTGGCTGCCCGCGGAGAGGAGCTCTCTGCCTTTATTCGTCAGATCACTGAGCAAGCAGACTATGTCATTATTTTCAATGGAGCAGGCAGCAGCGAATATGTTGGGCATGCCGTTCGCGCAGCCCTGAATCACGATTACGACCTTCATCTCCAAAGCGTCGGGAGCACCGATATCGTCGCCAACCCCCACCTCTATCTCTCGACGGATCGGCCGACGCTGCTGATTTCTTTTGCCCGCTCCGGGAACAGTCCCGAGTCGGTCGGCGCCGTAGCTGCTGCGGATTACCTCTGCAATAACCTCAAACATCTTTACATTACCTGCAACGCGGAAGGTGCGCTCGCCAAGAGTGCCGCCGGTCGTCCCCAAGATTGTTTCTCGCTGGAACTTCCACCCGAAACCCACGACAAGAGTTTCGCGATGACCAGCAGCTTCACGGGGATGTACCTCGCAGCCTTGGGATCCTTGCGGATGGCGGCTTTGGCCAAAGCCACCCCCACCGACCTCATCGCAGCGGCTGGTGAGCGGGTGCTGGCAGACTATGGGCGCTTCGAACAGCTGGTGCAGAACTTCGCCTTCGAACGCATTGTCTACCTGGGCGCCGGGCCACTCAAAGGAATCGCCCAAGAATCTGCACTGAAAATGCTGGAACTTACCCAAGGTAAAGTGGTTGCTATCCATGACAGCCCGCTGGGATTCCGCCATGGGCCGAAGTCGATATTGAACGACAAAACACTCACTGTAATCTACTTGAGCCAGGACCAAGCGGCCAGGCGCTACGAAATGGACTTAATTCGCGAAATGAGCGCCGAACGGAAAGGAAACAAAATCGTCGCCATTTGCGGCCGACACGAAGCGGGTCTCGAAGACTTGGTTGACCTCGTCTATACCGTCAATGGCGACGCCAGTACCGGCGTAAGCTTAGACCTTAGCTCCGATGCGATTGCCGACTTAAGTTCTGCAGATCTGGCACCTGTTTTCCTCATCGTTGCGCAGCTGATTGCCCTATATAAATCTCTCGCCCTCGGCATGACTCCGGACAACCCCTTCCCAGGTGGCGAAGTGAACCGCGTGGTCAAAGGCGTCACGATTTATCCGATCGAAAATCCAATCGGTTATCCGGCTGAGTAACCGGCCGAATATCCGGGCAAATATCTGGGCAAATTTCCGGGCAAATAAAGGAGACTCCTATGGCGGACTTGCGAAGCCTTTTGGCGCAAAACAAAAGTGGTAAAGGTGTAGGCATTCCTTCGTACTGCACCTCGAATCAAATGGTCCTTCGAGCATTGATGATCCACGCGCTGGATACGGATTACCCGATCCTGATCGAAGCCACCGCCAACCAAGTGAATCAGTTTGGCGGTTATACGGGTATGCAACCGGCGGATTTCCGTGACCTGATATACAAAATGGCCGATGATCTCGGTTTGGCGCGAGACCGAATTATTCTCGGTGGGGATCATCTGGGTCCTCTCACGTGGGCGCATTTACCGGAAGAAGAAGCGATGGCGAACGCCGCCACGCTTGTGCGCTTGTTTGTCCTTGCCGGTTACACGAAGATTCATCTGGACACCAGCATGAAGTTAGCTGATGATTCACCAATGGAACGCCTGTCTGATCAGGTGATCGCCAGGCGAGGGGCGAAGCTCTATCAGGAAGCCATGGCAGCTTACCACGAGCTTCTCCAGACGGAACCGGAGGCTGTGCGCCCTTCTTTTATTATTGGAAGTGAAGTGCCCATTCCCGGCGGCGAACAGGAAGAAGAGGTTTCTTTGCAAGTGACCAAACCTGAGGCCGTCCACCGAACAATTGAGGCTTACCAGCAGGCATTTGTATCCCTGACTCCACTAGATGACAGCGCTGACGGTTCATCGGACGGCAGGGTGGATCCATTCGCAGATGTCATTGCGATCGTCGTACAACCGGGAGTGGAATTTGGCTCTGACAGCTTGCATATCTATGAGAGGGGGGCGGCTTTGGCCCTAACAAAAGCCGTACGCGAAATACCGCAAATCGTCATGGAGGGACACTCCACTGATTACCAACCCGCTGCGAAATTGCACGAAATGGTGGAGGACGGAGTCGGGATCCTGAAAGTGGGACCAGCCCTGACCTTCGCCTTGCGTGAAGCCTTGTTTAGCCTGTCTGAAATCGAACGGCGCCTCCTGCCCTCCTCACAGTGGAGCGATTTCCCCGCTGCGCTTGAAGCGGCGATGCTGAACAGCCCGAAAAATTGGCAACACCATTACCGCGGCAGCGACGCTGAACTTCAATTGGAAAGAAGGTATAGTTTGTCGGATCGAGCTCGTTATTACATCGGCGAACCCGCGGTGGCAGCCGCAGCGCAAAGGCTCATGGACAATCTTTCTGCGGTGAAGATCCCGCTAGGCTTGGCGCATCAATATTTCCCTCACGATACCGAGACATTATTGGCCTTGGCCAAAGCCGCCACCGCCGAGAATCTTCTCCAGCAACACATTCATGACGTGGCTCTCACTTATGAAGCCGCTGCATTCGCGGATGGGGTTGAAGTTGGGGCTAGGCTGGGGTAGGACTTGGGGCTGAGGTTGGAGTTGGTGTCTGGGGTTGGTGCTGTTGCGGTTGGGGCTGAGGTTGGGCTTGGGGTAGGAGCGTAATTTTATCGATCGACGGGCGACGGTGCACTATTCTGCCTTGCAAGGCACACACAGCATGGTGGTGGCAATCACAAGTTTCAGTGCCATGGCTCTATTGCAAGCTGGACTGGCAAATAGTGAGCTGGGTATTTTACTGACTGTGGCTTCGCTGGCTACTGTTGGTTTGCAGTTTGGTCTGGGGCGAATGGCGGATCGAGGACACAGCCTTATCATCTTGCAGCTCCTGCTGTGGGTGACCATTTTTTTGATGTTTACAAGTGTTTTCTTGTTTATTCAGAACTCGTATTTGACGATTGGTGTGCATTTTCTGATTAATGTTGGCGTGCCGAGTATGATTCCTTTGATGAGTGCTTTGGCGATGACACTTACGAATCAGGGGAAGATGGTGGATTTTGGTGTCGCCCGCGGTATTGGTTCCTTGACCTTTGCCATTGTCTCGGCAGGACTTGGTCGTCTGATCACTACGTGGGGAACCTCTGTCTTGCAGGTTTCTCTCTTGGTGTTTTTGCTTCTTATGTTTCTGACATTGCTTCGGCTGGTTCGGCTGCTTCGGCTGCCTCAGCTGCCTCGGCATCCTCGGCTGCCGAGGCATCCGCTTGGGGAAGGCTCAGAGCAAGTATCAGAAGAGGGGGTTCGTTCGTCTTCTGTGGATTTTGATCGGCAGCGGTTTGCGTTTCTGATTTTCGGTCTGATCTTGCTTCTGATCGGGCACACGATGCCTGGCGTTTATCTGTTTCAGCTTGTAGTTTCGTTGGGCGGTGGGAGTACGGAGTTTGGTATCGTGCAGTCGCTCACAGCTTTGTTTGAGATTCCGGCGATGTTTGGTTTCGCTTGGATCGCCGGGCGAATTTTTTCCGGCCGCCTGCTGCGCTTGGCGAGTGTGGGTTTTGCGCTCAAATCGGTTCTCTTGGTTCCGATTTCCAGTATTGCTGGACTTTATGGACTATCGGCTCTTCAACTGGTGGGCTATGGCTTGTTTATTCCGGCTTCGGTTTACTACGTCAATCGTGTGGTACCAAATGATTTCCGGGTAAGAGGCCAGGCCATTATGAGCTCTACATGGACCATTGGCAGCATGATCAGCACTTTGGCTGGTGGCTTCCTGATTGACCGGCTGGGGATGGAAGGTATGCTTGTGACTTCGGCAGTATTGTCTGTGCTGGGCATGATCTTTGCTATTCCGGCTGCAGTGCCGTCTGTGCCAGCGGTTTCTGGGGGTTCTGGGGTTTCGGAGGTTTAGGCGGAGCGGTTTGGGCTGCGTATTTCGACTATATAAGTTTATTTTTATACATATGTAGTGAGTTTCTGTTGGCGGAGCGGTTTCGGTGGCGAATTCTTTCTGAATTTGTTCTGTTGCGTTGGAGTTCTTATTGGTGGAGCGGTTTTGGCGGTGTATTGTTTCTACTCGGGTGTGCAAGTGTTTGAGCTAATGCTGGCGGAGCGGTTCCGGTGGCGTATTTCTCCTAAATTTGTTCTTTGAAGTTTAGAGATATTGTTATCCTATTTGCAAGTTGGTTCGGATCGGGAAACTTGCGACACTCGATCGGGAGGCTCTGCGTTTTGGAAGGTCTTTTCCTGTTTGTACTGTGTTTTTAGCAGATCATGATACCGTCGAGGTCAGGATTCATTCAATAATTGCTGCCCTCAGGTCAGTAATCATTCATCTGGCTGAAAATAAGTGTCAAGATCTTTCTGGAAAATATTTGTTGTCGCAAGTTTCCGGATCCGAACCAGTTTGGAAAAGTTTTTCGGCTTAGTTAGGTAAGCGTCAAATCTATCCCCGTCTTCCAGTCGGTGGCATGAGCTGAGATAATCT
>CAYZSO010000024.1:0-42046 GCA_964479695.1 uncultured Fastidiosipila sp. | reverse complement strand
TCAGCATTAATGGAATACATCACGACTTGACTGTAAAAGCATACGACGATTTCGCTAGCCAAGAGGAGCCGCTGGATTACCTGCTGCTTGCGACGAAAATGAATGCACTCCCGGAAGTCCTGCAGGCGGTCAAGCCCTGGGTCAGTGAGAAAACACAGCTTGTTCTGTTACAAAACGGCATCAGCAGCGAGCGTCTCGCTGCAGAACTGTACGGTTGGGATCGGGTGATTTATGCGATTGCTTTCGTCGCGGCAGACAAAGAAGGCCGCGAAACCCATTTCCACAGCCAAGGCCTTGTGACAATTGGCGAGGCCAGCCCATCGACACTGGCTCCGACCCGCGTGCAGGATCTGGCCGACATCCTGCGTCTGGTCGGTATGAATGTCAAAGTTTCCGAGTCCATCGTGCGTGATTCTTGGCTTAAATTCCTCAGTAATTGCACGAACAATCAGTACTTGGCGATCTTGAATGTGCCGTACCCGGCTTTGGCCAAAAGCCCCGACCTACTCGCGCTAATGCGTGACCTGGGGCAGGAAGTGGTGGCGTTGGGGCAAGCAGAAGGTGTTACCCTTACCAATGATGACGTCGAACACATGCTGACGCGCTCGACCGGCTTCCAGAGTGATGCCTACCCGTCCACGGCGCAGGATTTGCGTGCGAAGAGGCCAACCGAAGTCGATACCTTCAGCGGCGAATGCATCAGGCTCGGCGAGAAACACGGCATCCCGACGCCATACAGCCGGACGGTGTACCACCTGATCCGCGTCTTGGAACAAAAAAACGCCGGCGACTTCGGCGATCTGAACTAGCAGTTTGTGGCGGTCCGGAGGCGCAGGCGGTCCGGGCGGTTCAGGCGGTTGGGCGGTCCGGGGTGCGCGCGGGGTTAACCTCACGAACTTTTAATCTTGCACATGTGAGGAATGGCAGGGCAGAGTCGGGCATTTTTCGATAAGGTTGATGCGATCAACGATTAGGAGTGACTTATGGCCAAAGACGAACCCAACCGCTCACCCAACGGTTCGACGAACCATATACCGGAAAATTCACCTGACGGTTCGCCGAACCACACACCTCACCATTCAGCTGGCGAATCATCTGGCAACTCAACTGACAACGCAAGCTCGAATTCAGCTGACAACTCAGCCTCGAATTCAACTGACAACACAAGCGACCAGGAATCTGAAATTCGGACCGATATCAGTCTCAAAGAAATATTTTTCGTATTCTTGCGCCTAGGCTTCTTCGCCTATGGCGGACCTGCCGCTCACACCGCAATGATGAACGAGGAGTTGGTCGAGAAACGAAAATGGGTAACAAGCCAACGTTTTCTTGACCTGATGTCTGCAACCAACCTGATTCCCGGCCCCAATTCCACGGAGTTGGCGATCACTTTGGGATACGAAAAAGGCGGCTGGCGAGGGCTGCTGATCGCCGGAGCATGTTTCATTTTCCCTGCATTTGCAATCGTCTTGCTATTCGCCTGGCTCTACGCGAGCTATGGTTTAATCCCTCAAGTACAGTCAGTGCTCGCCGGAGTCAAAGCCGTCGTCATCGCCGTCATTTTCCAAGCGCTGGTCAAACTCTTCCGCACCGCCATAAAAAACTGGTGGCAAGTCGTCCTTCTCCTAATCGCCGTGGCCCTTGCGCTCATAAATTTGGACGAACTCTGGGTTCTCCTCGGAACCGGCTTGCTCGCCTTGCTTTATCAGTGGGTGAAAACAAGCAGAAGTCCGAAAACAGCGGCTTTCGGTATGCTGCCGCTTGGTTTCCTGCCGCTCGGTTTCCTGCCAAATAGTTTCCTGCCAAATAGTTTGCTGCCGACCAACATCCGATCGCTCAGCCGCTGGTTTACCGAAGCGACTCAAGTGCCAATCTACTCCGGAATGAGCTTAGGCGAAATCTTCCTTCGCTTCCTCAAAATCGGCGCTCTCCTCTACGGATCAGGTTATGTTCTTGTCGCATACCTAGAATCAGAGTTCGTCAATACCGGCTACATTACCTACCAAGTCCTGCTCGACGCCGTGGCCGTAGGGCAAATCACTCCCGGTCCGGTCTTCACAACCGCAACCTTCGTAGGCTATCAGTTACACGGTCTGCCAGGCGCAGTGCTTGCAACCATCGGTATTTTTCTGCCGTCCTTTCTTTTGGTCGGCCTGCTCGTCCACTTAATGGAGAAGATGCGTAAGTCCAAACTCGTCGCAGCAATCCTCGACGGCGTGAATGTCGCATCCCTCGCACTCATGGCAGTCACAACATTTTCACTTGGCCAAAGCTCCCTCACCCACCCCCTCCATTGGTTGATTCTTGTAGCCTCCCTCATCCTCCTTTTCTGGAAAAAAGTCAATTCCATGTGGCTTCTCATCGGCGGCGGCCTGATCGGCTACTTTTTCCTTTGAGGGCTAGCGAGCAAAATGACTACATAAGTTTATTTTTAAACATATGCAGTGGTTTTCAGTGGCGGAGCGGTTTTGGCGACGTATTGTTCCTTGAATTTGTTCCATTAGTCTTCGAGTAATGGTTTTATTATTTGCAAGTTGGTTCGGATCGCGAAACTTGCGACATCTGACAGGATTGCACTGTGCTTTGAAGAGGCTTTTTCTGCTGGTGTAATGCTTATATTTGACACTGGCTCAGTCTAGGTCAGTATTCATTCAATAATCTCCAGGCATAGGTCAGGAATCATTCTATCTGTTCTTAAACCGGAGGCCATGTTCTACTTAGAAAAGTTTCAATGTCGCAAGAATCCCGATCCGAACCAAATTCGAAAATTTTTTTAACTGGCAAGCGCAGAAATCAGTGATTTGGACAAGTTTTCTTAGAATGTTGTATGTTGGGTAATTGTTTTGTTGCTTGAAGAGATTCGCACTCGAAAACAGCCTAGAAAACAGCTGGACTTATGGCAATAAGTCGTAGCTGAGCGTACATTCCATAACTCATTTGCCTAACGAAGAAGATAGCCAAGGAACCATAGGCTGAAACTTGTGTACCTTCGTAAATCACTAACCCATATAGCGAACTTATAAAATGCGGATAGAATGTGGAAACATGCACACTAGAATGAAGGAGAAAGTTGTCAAAATAATTACAAAAAAATGCGAACCATACATGCAGCTTGGCACTGGAGATAAGGACATGGAGTGCTAGAATTGTTTTAAGAACTTACTGTTAATTTAGGTTACATGAGCTACTCATGATCTAGTAATGGAAGGAATTACTTTTGCTGCAGTGATGTAAAGTTCCTTACTTTTAAAAAAGCAGCTAGTAATAGAACAGCAGGTAATATAGCAGCGAACAACATAGCCACTTGAAACCTAACCCACCAGAATTGAGGGAGCACAAAAATGACAGATAGCACAGTCGATATGGCAACAAACAAGACTTTGGACCAGATGACCACAGAAGCCTTAGCTGAGAAAACATACACATGGAATCTTGACAGCTTGTATAAAGGCTTAGATGACCCCACCTATCAAGCTGATCTGGATCATCTCGACGATTTGTTGAAACAGGCGGCTAATCTCGCGGAAGCACTTTCCGCGGGAGCACTTTCCGCGGGAGCACTTTCCGCGGAAGCAAATTCAGCAACTGCTCTTCCTGCAGATGAAATTGCCACAGAAAATTCCACAGATAAAATTGCCACAGAGAATTCTGCAGCAGTCACAAAACAACCGCAAAAACATCCGCACGAACTACCGCACGAACAACCGCAAGAACAAGCGAAGCAACAGGAAGTAACCCTAGTAAAGGCAATCCGTTTGTTGGAAGACCTGATGGTGACAGGGTATAAAGTCGTCAACTACCCGAACTTGCTTGCAGAGGCGGATACCACGAACACCGAGTATCCGTCACTCCTGAACCGACTGATGATGGCCCTCTCAGGAGCGGAAGTGTTGCAGGTGGAGGTGCAGGGGGCTTTGGCCAAAGTAGAAGATGTTGACCAATTCGCGGAGAGAAATGGCCTGGCGCACTACAAATTTATTCTGGGGGAACATCGAGACCTGGCGCGCTTCAAAATGGACAGCCGCATGGAAGAGCTGGCGGCGAAACTCAACATCAGCGGTGGATCTGCCTGGAGCAAGTTGCAGGGCTTCCTCACCTCGACGTTAGAAGTTGACTATGAGGGACAGACGATTACGCTCTCGGATGTGCGGAATTTAGCCCACGATCCCGACCGGGAAGTCAGGCGCAAGGCGTACGAAGCAGAGCTCAAGGCTTATTCGAAAATAGAGGACAGTGTGGCTTATGCGCTGAATTCTATCAAGCAACAAGTGACGCTTTTGTGTAGGGAGAGAGGGTATGAATCGCCTTTGGCGGAGGCTTTGCAGGCCGCTCGCCTCGATCGCGAAACGCTAGATACCATGATGGGGGTTATGGAGAAGTCTTTCCCGGATTTCAGACGATATCTGCGGGCTAAGGCGCGTTTGCTTGGCCAAGACCAACCCACCACAGACCAACCCACCACAGACCAACCCACCACAGACCAACCCGCCACAGACCAACCCACCACAGACCAACCCACCACAGACCAACCCACCACAGATCAACTACCCTTCTACGACCTCTTTGCGCCGGTCGGCAAAATAGATGCCAAGTTCACAGTCGAGGAAGCTAGGGACTACCTGCTGGAAGTTTTCACGCCACTTTCCCAAGATATCGCGGATGTGATGCAAAGGGCTTTTGACGAGGAATGGATCGATTTCCTGCCGCGTCCAGGCAAGGCGGGTGGTGCATTCTGCGAGAATCTTCCGATGATCAAGGAGAGCCGGATCCTGACCAACTTCGATGGTTCCTTCGACTCCATCTCGACCTTGGCACATGAGCTGGGGCATGCCTACCACGGAAGTTGTATTGAGGATCACGCCCCGCTCAATTGGGATTACAGCATGCCGGTGGCGGAGACGGCGTCGACTTTTAACGAGACGCACCTCACGCTGCAAGCCCTAGACAAGACGGACGATCCTCAAGCGAAGCTCGCCCTCCTGGAGAATTTCCTCTCCGGTGCCACCCAGACCATAGTCGACATCTATTCGCGTTTCCTCTTTGAGCAGGAAGTTTTCGAGCGCTGCGAGAGCGAGTTCATGGACAGCAAGGCACTGCAAGACATCATGCTTCGTGCGCAGGAGAAGACCTATGGGGATTCTTTGGCCAAAGCCGCCCGCCACCCCTACATGTGGATTTGCAAAGGTCACTACTACTCCAGCAGCCTAAGTTACTACAATTTCCCATACGCCTTCGGGCAACTCTTCTCCATGGGACTCTACAACTTGTACCGTCAAGAAGGCGCACCCTTCATGGCCAAGTATCGTGACATGCTACATGAAACAACTGTGGCAAGCTGCGAAAATGTGGCTGCAAAAGTCGGCGTCAACCTCCGTGAACCCGCATTCTGGGAAGGGGCCATGGCCGAATTCACCGCCATGATCTCCGAATACGAAGCACTCGTCGAAACGATGCAGTAATATCGCAGTCGGAAAACGTGCATTACGACAACAATAAATCAACCGCAAAACCCATAACCGCATTGCAAAAAAACCTGCAAACACATAGCAAAAAACCCGCAAAAAAGGGGGCAAACATGGCACAGTCGTTCGAAGAATTCAGCAAAGAAAAAGACAACGAAGTCATCCTATGGCATGACCGTAAGCGTTATTTGGGCTTGCCCTTGAGCTTTACAAAATACAGCCTGACAAAAGACAAACTAAACGTCAAAATCGGTCTGCTCAATACAACAAGCAACGACATTCTGCTCTATCGCGTTTTGGATGTCGACGTAAAACGTAGCTTAGGCCAGAAGATCTTCGGCGTGGGGACCGTGACCGTGCACGCATCGGACCGAACATCCCCCAGCTTGTCGCTGGTCAACATCAGGCACTCAGAGACAGTCGCCGATTATTTGCAGAAATTGGTCGAAGAAGCCCGCGACGCCCGCAACATCACCGGACGCGAAATGTTTGGTGTCGGAACAGGTGCGGTCAGTGTACCGGGAGATTACGACGGCGACGGTATTCCGGACCACCTCGAAAGTGACATCGATGTCTCCGTCGACAATCTGGATCCAACTCCCTACGACGATTACCCCGACCAATGATCAGGCATCTGTCACTTCATTCCGGGTATACACTTAGCGAAGTATATTCAGGCACTTCCCATTCAGGCACAGTTTATTCAGACCTTGCATCAGACCTTGCATCAGGTCTTTCGTTAGGCCAAAGCCGCCCCGCCATCCCTCGGATATAGGGAGCCAGTTTCGCACTGTGTTCAATGTAGGAGCCGTGATCTTCGCCCATCACAATGATGCGAGAAGATCCGGCAATATTTTTGTGAAGCTCTTCGGTGTGCTCCGGGCGAATCAAGTCGTTTTCGCCCGCCAAAACAAGCGTCGGCACCTGGATTCGCTGCAGATCTTGCTCCGTAATTTGCGGCTCCGTCAACATGAGTTTCAGAAGCTTGTTGGAAGGATCCTCTTCGTAATAACGCAGGAATTCTTTGGTCCATTCCGGCAAGACGCCATCCGGCGAAAAATTCGTACCGCAGGGGATTATTCCCGCGATTACATCCGCATGATCCATAGCCAGATAAAGCGCCAAGATACCGCCGTCACTGAAGCCGACCACCAGTGCCGGCGAGGACAGGACTTCACGCAGAGCAGCTGCTATTTCCGCAGCCATTTCAGCATAATGATATTCGTCAACCGGGTGAGATAAGCCATGACCCGGCGAGTCAAAAGCATAGACTGTAAAATCAGGCTGAAGTTCAGCAATCAACTCTTGGAAGATTTCATGGCTTTCGCCATTTCCGTGGAGCAGAACGATGTTAGGACCGCTGCCGACTTTCTCATAATATAAGTCATTAATAAACAAAGTGTTGTCCCCCTAACCCAAATGGGATGCGAAAAGGTGCTATCTCCCTAACTTAAATAGGATGTCAAAAAGGTGATGACTTCGGCTTTGGCCAAGCCTTGCGAACGGGCACTGAAGTACGAACCATCCCTGGTAAAGAATATAACAAACTTTTCCTCGCCGTTCGGAATGATCCGCACAAGCACACCGGAAATTTGCACTTCTTGCTCAGTCGATTCAGTGAACACCTGGCCGAAATCCTCGGGGTAGCCTGTTTGCGCCGAGAGCATGATCAGTTCGCGCGTCCGCTTGGCATCGCTGTACACTTCGCGGCGAACTCCCTCGGTCGTCTCATCCGAAAGGCGGGCGAGCGGGGAAGAGGCTTCACGGCTTGTGGGGGTAGTGACTTCTTCTAGGCTTGTGGGGGTAGTGGCTCCTTCTAGGCTTGTGGGTGTGGAGGCTTCACGACTTGTGGGCGAGGTGGTTTTCGTCAGTCCGTCCACGCCGGGAGCGGCTTCGGGAGTGCCCGTCGATGTAGTGCCGGTGTCCATGGAAGTAGGACCGGCGCTGAAGTTCTCAATAATCACTGTGGCATCATCGCTGACTGCGGCAACCAAGACACTGGCGTCGGTGCCGGGAGGACCTTGGTTCAGGTCTCGCCAAACGAAACGCAGCAGGAGGGGCGAGGCGACTAGGATCAGAGCGGCTGCAACGGCCAGGGTGGTGAGCTGGCGGCGGCGTTTAGCGGATCTGGAGGCGGCTTTGGCCAAAATCGCCGTTACGCGTTCATCGGTTGTTTTCATCGCTCTCCTCCTTTCCGAGTACCGTTCCTAACTGTTTTTTAGCGCGGTAGATATAATTATCGATCTGTTTTTTCGTTTTACCCATAACTTTTGCGGCTTCTTCGTAACTGAGCTCTTCAAAATAAATTAAGTACACAGCTCTTGCGTAATCCGGGGGAAGTCCTGCGATAGCATCGCGAATTTGCTGCTCCTTTTCGTCTTGGATGAGCGTGTCGGCTCCGATTGGGTCTTGCCTAAGCTCATTGACCGCGTCGTCGTCGGAGACCCAGGTTAGGAGGCGGGAACGCTTCAACTGGTTCAGGGCCTTGTTCTTGCCGATGCGGAAGAGATAGGTTTTGAATTGGCTCTCTCCGCGAAAGTTTGGTTTCTTGACCAGAAGTTCCACGAAACAATCTTCCATTAAATCCTCGGCCAGATGAAAGTCGCGGACGTAGGAGTTGATGAAATGAAGTAAGGGGTCGCCAAATTCTTCAACTAGTTTGGCCAAAGCTTCCCGGTCACCCGAGAGGAAGCGCTTATAAAGAAGGGAAGCTTCATCCATGCCTGATCCTTTCTGCCGGATTTCCTCTCACTTGCTTAGACAATTGTGTCAGGGGAAATCCTCAATTTTCTTACGCTTCAGTGTAGCATCAAAAAGTTTTGCCGTAAGTCTCTGCTGAAATCTGCCGTAAGTGCCGGAAGTCTCGCGAAAACCCCGGCGAAAACCCCGGCGAAACCCCGGCGAAAACCCCGCGTCATCCTTAACAAACTTGTACTTGCGACTTTGGCCACAGCCTGTATAATTTACGCGAGTTATGCAAATAATTGATTATTTTGAGGGGTATACACAACAATGAAGAAACGAACAAGCGCCTTCGCTCTCTTGCTGGGTGTCATTTTGTCTCTGGCTTCTTGTTCCGGCGGCGGTGAAGCGAAAGTTTTGCGAGTCGGAACCAATCCCGAATTCCCGCCGTTTGAGTACATCGATAACGATGGACAGGTGGCGGGCTTTGATGCGGATCTGATCGAGGCCGTGGCAGCAAAGAAAGGATACACCGTCTCTTGGGCCAATATGGAATTCAAATCGCTTATTGGCTCTCTGGAATCCGGTGGCATTGACGTCGCCATCGCCGGCATGACCATCACGGAAACAAGAAAAGCCAGTGTCGACTTCACCGAACCTTATTACGATGCCTCTCAAGCCTTGGTACTGCCTGAGGGAAGTCCTATTACGACAATTGATGAGCTGAACGGGAAGAAAATCGCCGTGCAAGAAGGCACTACCGGTGACTTGATGGTCACACCCGGTGGGGAAGGAGCCGTCCTCACGGATCCGGCAACGGCCGTTTCCCGCTACAAAAAAGGAGTTGACGCAATCCTGACATTGTTAAATGGGGCCTTTGACGCAGTCGTTATCGATGCAACGCCCGCCGCTGAATTTGTCAAAGCAAACCAAGGCAAAATCTTCGCCTCCCCGGTTGCCGGTGAACCGGAGCAATACGGAATTGCTGTTGGCAAAGGCAACAGCGCCTTGCTTGCAGATCTTAATGACGGCTTGAATCAGATCCGACTGGATGGCACCTATGATAAGCTCTATAACCAATATTTTGGTACCGGAGAGACAACGGTTGTTCGCAGAACTTCCACGAACCCTTTTATGGATTTCATTTACCAGCTGGAATTTATTTTCGTAACGAATAATGGTGCATACCTGATGCTGCAAGGCTTAGGCGTAACCCTCTTAATTTCATTCTTTGCCACACTCCTCGGTACCGGTCTGGGATTCCCGGCAGCAACTGTGCGCATGGCAGCCAGGGTGAAAGGGAAGAAGACCTTGGGATCGGTTTTGGCCGACATCTATGTTGATGTAATCCGCGGCACCCCTACGGTTGTTCAACTCTTGATTATGTACATGGTCATTTTCAACAGCCGTGCAGGCACGATTGCCGCCATCCTGACTTTTGGAATCAATTCCGGTGCCTATGTCTCAGAAATCGTCCGTTCCGGCATTCAGGCAGTGGGCAGAGGGCAGACCGAGGCCGGCCGTTCACTGGGCTTCACCTATAACGAAACGATGCGTTATATCGTCATGCCACAGGCCGTCAAAAATATTCTGCCGGCGCTGGGCAATGAGTTTATTACGTTGATCAAAGAAACCTCCATCGTCGGTTACGTTGCGATCATGGATTTGACCAAGGCCGGCGATTTCCTGATTTCGCGCACCTATAATGCCTTTATCCCCTTGATTACCGTCGCCATTGTCTACTATCTCTTGATCAAAGTTCTGACCACCTTGCTTGGCCTCTTCGAAAGGAGACTCAACAGAAGTGATAACCGTTAAAAATCTCAAGAAGAATTTTGGAGACTTGCAGGTTCTCCGAGGCATCGATGCCACAGTAGGCAAGGGGGAGTGCGTCTGCGTGATCGGTCCCTCCGGCTCTGGCAAAAGCACCTTTCTGCGCTGCCTGAACTTGTTGGAAATACCGGATGCGGGCGAAATTACCATTGACGGCGAAATGCTGACGGCAAGTACAACCGATATCAACCTTTTGCGGCGCAAGGTGGGCATGGTTTTTCAGCAATTTAACCTTTTCCCGCACCTGACAATCCTCGAGAATGTCACACTCGCTCCGATTAAGCATGGTTTGCAGAGTGAAGCTGTGGCCAAAGCCGAAGGACTCAAACTTCTTACCCGTGTAGGCGTAGCTGATAAAGCAGATAACTACCCTTCACAACTCTCCGGCGGCCAGCAGCAGAGAGTGGCGATTGCGAGGGCTTTGGCCTTACAACCAAAGGTGATGCTGTTTGATGAACCTACTTCAGCCCTCGATCCTGAAATGGTGGGCGAAGTACTGGATGTTATGAAGGAACTGGCACTTGACGGGATGACGATGGTGGTTGTGACGCACGAAATGAATTTCGCCCGCGAAGTGGCTGACCGCATTTTCTTCATGGATGAAGGGAAAATTGTTGAGTCAGGCGAACCCGCCGAAATCTTGAACCGACCACAAAATGAAAGAACCAAAGCATTCCTCAGTAAAGTGCTCTGACCTGGTTTTCTATACCTCATACTTCATGGCTGCTTCATAAAGCATCATAAAGCTTCATAAATGGCGCGGTTTCCTTGACAGAGATGACGTTTTGCGTTAAAAATGTGTATTGCTTATTTCAATTAATTACGGTGAGGTATTGTGCTTCGCTCTTAGTTGTATATAAATCGCAGTACTTAGGCCGGAGGATTTAACGGACAATGACCCCGGCTTTGGCTACAATGAGAATCATGAACGGGAAATTCGCTGTTTTGCTTTGCTGTCCGATCTCCCGTATGAGGAGGATATTTTGAAGAGAAGAACTATTGCCACACGTTTAGCTGCTCTGTCAGTTGCTGCTCTGCTCACGCTAAGCGGTTGCAGCTCCATCGGACAGACGGCTGATCCCGCTGACTGGGGTTACTCTGCCACGGTCTATTACGATGCTCTGGGCGGACTGGTGAATCAACGTGCTGTGCGTGAGACAAATTACATGCCTAACTCTCTTGTATACGAGCCTGCCGGAACCACCGGTATGCTGATTACGCCTACGAAGGAAGGGAGTGTCCTAGCCGGTTGGTACACGGCTTATCAAGAATCCACTGACCAAGATGGGAACCCCGTCTATTCGTTCGATCCACAGGATCGTTGGGATTTTAGCGTGGACCGTGTGCAGGAAGATATGACCCTTTACGCTCGTTGGATTCCACAGGCGGAGGCTCGCTACATTGATCCTGCAACTAACGAGGTCATGTTCAGGAAGAATTTGACAGCCTCATCACCCATTACTGCCTTGTCCGGAGCCGTGTCGAATTTGGTTTCTAAACCGGGCCACACGCTGACCGGTTATTTCCATGATCCGGCACTCACCATACCTTACGACTTTTCAACTTACACATATCAACCCTTGCTTCCCACGGACAAGGTTCTCTATGAACAATTAGCGGATGAATTCCCCGCGAATTTTGTCCCTTATGTTTATGTCTCACCTACCCCTGTCCCAACGTCGGAAGACCAACCCGAAGGCACACCACAAGAAGCGATTGATACGGAAGCCGACCTCGTCTATTACCGTAAACTAGGTTACGATCTTCAGGCTGACGAGCAAGAAATGGCTGCGATCAGAGCACGCAAGAATGAGATCATTGAAGAATACATTCAAGGCTATCTTGATAATAATATCGAGACTGCAGTCTATTTGCAGTATTCTGCCGGGAATGTTGCCTCCATTACCAGTGCTGAGGACCTGAAGAAAGGAAGCTCCTATGGCTTCTTCGATACAGAAAACGGCGCTACCTATACTCTTGACGCGGATATTGATTTGGCCGGCAAGAATTTCTCTATGGCGGAACTGTTCAAAGGTACTTTGGATGGCCAAGGACACACGGTATCGAATTTGAAGTTGACGATCTCGACGGCACGTAAGGATCGTCTGACTGTAAAGGATGGTGGCATCTTCGGCACACTGGATGGAGCAACAATTAAGGATATTACCTTCAAGGATGTTGAGATCGTTGTTAATGTGTTGCCCGGAGTGGATGTGAATGTGGCGGCTTTGGCCATTGAAGCGATTGACTCTACGATTGAGAACGTAACCTTCGACGGTTTGACCATTACGACCAGTCGCGGAGATGACGGAGTCTCGAAATATGTGATATCCGATTCGATCTTGACGAACGAGGGCTCGACGATTTCCGGCCTGCGCGGAAGGAATGTGACGATCAATGCTTCTGCTGAAGCGGAGATCCAGCAGACCTTAGAGCCAATGAATTGAAATTAATTACCATAATAATACGAAGTTGTCAACTAAGCTATGTTGAAAAACAAGGCATAAACATGAATAAATCGTGACGAGTTTAAACACTCTGATTCAGGAAGACAATAAACTACTGTGATATAATATCGGAAATGTCGGATGCTATGCATTTCGACAATCTCAAGAGGAGGAGAACACTACATGAGAAAGAGTTTAATTGGTAAAATGACGGCTCTTGCTTTGGCTGGAGCGCTGACTTTCTCGGTAGCTGCGTGCAACAACACGCCTGCTACAACAGTTGCACCCGGCACGGGAACGACTGAAGCACAGACGGATACCACAGGGACGGATGCACCTACTGATGGTACCACTACGGGGGGGCAAACCGGAGAGGTCACAGCTGACATTCCTGCTGACCGCTACGATGCGACCACAACCCCGCGTACCGGTAATAATGAGACCACTCCGTTGGTTCTGGCAACCGGAACATTGGACGGAAAATTCAGCGCGTTCTTTGCTACATCTGCGTATGATGTTGACGTGACCAACATGACCGGCTTAAACCTTCTTCACTATGATAAGAATGGTGAACCGCAAGCTGGTGTTGAGTTCCCGTCTGTTGCGTATTCCTACACCCAGGATGTTAACGCGGACAACACGGAATCCAAGTACACGTTTGTGATCAAGAATGGTTTGACTTTTAGCGATGGCCAACCATTGACCGTTGATGACGTGATCTACAGTATCTATGTTTTCTCTGATCCATATTACGATGGTTCATCTACCTATTACACGATGAATATCGAAGGGATGAGCGAATATCGTTTGCAGACCTCGGCCGAATTAATTGATGTTGCCGCAGCAATCCAGGAGGCGGGTATTTCCGGCCCCGGTGATGCAGATCCGGTCTTCGGTGAGGCTACAGGCAAGGCTGCTGAAATGCAAGCCGCTTATTGGGCGTATCTGCCTGAGGCCGGCAAGGCTTTTACACAAGAGATTATTGACTATGTGAATGCCAGCTACGGCACCGACGCAAATGTCGACAAGTACTTTGCACCCGGTATGACCTATGCAGAGATTTCTGCTTCTGACAGCATGAAGGTCGCATTTGGCATGGGTATGTGGGGTTACGGTGAGTTGGCTGAAGATAAAGTCACTTTCACCGATGCACTGGGGAACACCTATAATCTTTCTACGGATACGCTGACCGTTGATGATTTCTGGAATAACATTCTCATGACCTATGGTTGGGATCTTTCTGACGAAGGAATCAATGTAGAGTCTGCTGGCGACAAGAAGGTTCAGGACTATGTCAATGATATGTTCTTCGCCAACGAAGGCGCTATTGAGGGTGGTGTTTCTGACATTACCGGCATCTCCAAGACGAAGGTCACAGGAGACGATGGTGTGGAGCGTGATGCCGTTGAGATTCTCCTCAATGGTGTCGATCCTACAGCTATTTTCAAGATGGGTATTACTGTTGCCCCCATGCATTACTATAACGAAGGCTTCACAGGTGAACTGAATGCCAATGGTGTTGCTACCAAGAGCAGCGAGTACATGGATCATCTCAAGGGCAAGAACGTGAAACCCGTTGGCGCAGGCCCTTATGTCTTCGAATCCTACGAGAACAACGTAGTCACCTATACGGCGAATGACAGTTACCTCTTAGGCTCTCCTAAGATCAAGACCCTCCGCTACCAGGAAGTCGCAGGCGGTTCTGAAATGGACGTCCTCGTCACCAGCCAAGTGCACTTCTCTGAGCCCAGTGCCTCTACTGAGTTAGTCACGACGATTTCTGAAGGCCAGGGCGATTACGCGAAACTGGACTACACGCTGGTTGATAATGATGGTTACGGTTATATCGGTATTCAGGGTCAGGCAATTCCTGAACTGAAAGTCCGCCAGGCTCTGGCACATGCCATGAATCCGCAACTCTCTGTTGATGATTACTATGGCGAGCTTGCCAGCGTAAACTATCGCACAATGACCAAGGTCCTTTGGGCCTATCCTGAGAATCCTACTTCTCTCTATCCTTATGACGGTACCGGTGAAACTTCTAAGGCTCTGTTCCTTGAAGCCGGCTACAAATACGATGAAGCCACTAACGTAATGAGCTATCCGGATGATCATGAGAAGGCGGGACAGCAGGTCTCCTTCACGATGACACTTCCGTCCGCCTCCGACCAGCATCCTGCCGGTGTCATCTTCCTTGATACACAGAAGGTTCTTGAGTCGATCGGTATCGCAACCGAAATTGCGGTAGACACAGCCTTGCTGAGCAAGCTGGGCACAGCTTATGACTCCGGTCTCCAAATCTGGGCAGCAGCCTGGGGTAATGGCGGTGTCGACCCTGACATGTTCCAGATCTGGTATTCTGACCCTGCTGAGAACCAAGGCACCTCCGCTGCGAGATCCGGTCTCTACTGGCTCTTCCAGAACGGTGATGAAGAGACGAAGGCAATGCTCACAGAGCTCAACTCTCTGATCAAGGCCGGTCGTGAAACACTCGACCCCGAAGAGCGCAAACCGATTTACGCCAGAGCGCTTGAATTATCAACCGGACTGGCTGTTGAAGTTCCCACCTATCAGCGCAAAAACATGTACGCTTATAACAAAGAAGTGATCAACGCTGATTCTCTCTTCAGCGGCGCTGACGTTACACCTTTCCAGAGCCCGATTGCCTACATCTGGAATGTGGAGCTGATTGGCTGATCCTAATGTGGATTAGACACGAAAACTAATGATTCGATTTTACGAGTGCTGGGTTTGAGTTTCTCAAGCCCCGCACTACGTTTATGATTAGGTGGGACCCCTCGACATGGGAAAATACATTGCGAAACGACTTGGCTTAGCCGTGATTATCATCATCGGCGCTTCTTTTTTAATCTACCTCTTATCTATGCTGATGCCGGTTGACTACATCGATAATCAGACAGCGGCGGCAGTTCAGGCAGGTTCAATGACTTTGGACGAGGTACAACGCCTTAAAGAACTTTATGGTCTTGCGGACAAGAGCTTCGGCGGAATTGTCAAGGGCTATATCGGCTGGGCGGGAAGTACACTCAGAGGAGACCTGGGGTTTTCCTTCCTCTATGGACGTCCGGTTGCGGATGTTATCAAGGATAACGTCTGGGTATCGTTTACCATTTCTTTAATCGCTTATATTCTGCAGATCATTATTGCGATTCCCATGGGAATCAAAGCTGCGGTTAATCAATACAGTGGTTATGATTACACGGTTTCCATCTTCTCCATGGCCGCAACATCATTACCCTCCTTCTTTCTCTCCGCATTGCTCATGAATGTGTTCAGCATTCGTTTAGGCTGGTTTCCTCTTCAAGGACTTACCTCGGCAACGATTGTTTTTCCTTCCGGGTTTAGTTGGGCAAAACTACTGGATCAGGCCTGGCATTTAGTGTTGCCGATTACCGTATTAACCTTGCTGAATATTGGTGGTTTGATGCGCTATACCCGTACCAATATGTTGGAAGTCATGAATTCGGATTATATTCGTACAGCTAGGGCCAAAGGTCTTGCAGAAAAAGATGTTATCAATAAACATGCTTTCCGTAATACATTGATTCCGCTTGTTACGACCCTTTCCGGGAGTCTTCCCGGCTTGTTCAGCGGCGCGATGATTACCGAAACTGTTTTTGCCATCCCCGGTATCGGTTATATGGCCTTGCGTGCAACGAGACAGGGTGATATTCCCTTTGTCATGGGTTATAACATTTACTTAGCGATACTGACGGTTATTGGCTACTTGATCTCTGACCTGATGTATGTTGTGGTTGACCCACGAGTCAAGATTACGAAGTAAGGAGGAGAAGTGAGATGACTAACGACGATAAAAGGAACCATTTGCATCCGGAAACTCCGCCTACTTTCGTAGACATGGATAATCAGGCAAAGGAAGATGCCAAGAAAACGGCAACTATAGTACAAGGCTTGGCGGCTCAGAGAGAAAATCTTGAGAACGCTGAGAAACAGAATCAAAATGTCAGAGCGATTTCGCCTAGTCGAATGGTTGCGAAGCGGTTCTTCCGCAGTAAGCTGTCTATCGTTGGCTTGCTGATGCTGGTGTTCGTTTTCCTCTTTTCATTCTTAGGTCCGGTGATCGTTGATGCCACGTGGGGTTACGGCGAACTGGATTCCTACCGAATTCCGCGAACCTCAGGTCTTTTGACCACAGATGATTTCGTTGGTGCGGATGGCCATGTGTATCAGTTTTATGACAAATCAGAAACTGTTGTGCAATTTAAGGCTCCGTTGTCAAAAGACCATTGGCTCGGGACGGATACTTCCGGGTTCGATGTGTTCACTCGCTTGATGTATGGCGGCAGGATTTCCTTGTCGATTTCCTTCATGGTTATCTTTATTGAGGTGATCATCGGAACGATCATGGGTGGGATTGCCGGGTACTTTGGCGGCTGGGTCGATCAATTGATCATGCGTATAGTCGATATTTTCGCCTGTTTGCCGAGTTTGCCAATTCAGTTAATTCTCGCAGCGACACTTACAAAAATTGAATGGATTACTCCCGACCAGAGAATTTACTACCTAATGGGTTTGCTGACTTTGCTTGGTTGGACCGGCACGGCCCGTCTCGTCAGAGGTCAGATCCTCATGTTGCGTGAGCAAGAATTCATGCTGGCCGCAGAGACAACCGGACTTCGTACTTCGAAGAAGATCTTCAAACATTTGATCCCAAACACGATGCCCCAATTAATTGTTACCGCTTCCTTGGGCTTGGGCGGGGTAATCTTATCTGAGTCCACTTTGTCGTATTTAGGCTTAGGCGTTCCGTTCCCCAAGGCCGCGTGGGGTTCCATGATTGCTCAAGCGGATCCTTCCACCGGACAGGAAATCCTGGCCAACTATCCGAACCTATGGGTTCCGGCCGGTATCCTCATTGTTGTGACTGTTCTTGGTTTCAGCTTCGTCGGAGATGGTCTCCGCGATGCCTTCGACCCCAGAATGAAGCGTTAGTTAGGAGTCTTTCATGGCCAAAGATAAGAAAGATAAGAATAAGCAAAATAAGAATAGGCAATCCGAGGTCGATGGTACAAAGGGTGATTTCCAGTACCTGACTTTGGCCGAAGAGCGGCGAATCTCTAAGGAGAACCGCAAAGTCATGCAACAATTCGAAGCGTATAAGAAACGCAAGAATGTTGATGAATCCGAGTACCTGAGCAGGATGCATGATCCCAACAATATTGTTGAGTTCGACGACTTGCATACGTATTTCTTCACCGATATCGGCACGACCAAAGCCGTTAACGGTGTCAGCTTCAACATCCCTGAGGGAAAAATTGTTGGTGTGGTCGGTGAATCCGGTTGCGGCAAATCGGTTACCTCACTCTCCCTAATGAGACTGGTACAGGGGCCTACAGGCCAAGTGGTCAGCGGTGAAATGCGTTACCGGGCATCCGATGGCAAGACCTATGATATTGCGAAGATGCCATCCGAAGAGATGCGGAGAATCAGAGGCCAAGAAATCGCCATGATTTTCCAGGAGCCGATGACTTCGTTGAACCCCGTTTTCCGAATCGGTGAACAATTGGATGAAGCCTTAGCTCTCTATAAGCCGGAATATTCGGCTGTAGAGTTGAAGGCCAGGTCGATCGAAATGCTTGATCTGGTAGGCATAGCTGATTCCGAGAAGGTCTATGCAAATTATCCTCACGAACTATCCGGTGGCATGCGCCAACGCGTCATGATTGCCATGGCACTCATCTGCGATCCTCGTCTGATTATCGCTGATGAGCCTACTACAGCACTCGACGTTACTATCCAAGCACAGATCTTAGACCTGCTCCGTTCTGTCAAAGACAAAATGCACGGCTCCATCATGCTCATCACCCATGACTTGGGTGTCATCGCGGAAATGGCCGATTACGTCGTTGTCATGTACGCAGGCAAGGTGATTGAACAAGGAACTGTGAGAGAAGTCTTCAAGTCCCCGAAACATCCGTACACCGTTGGCTTGATGCGCTCTAAGCCCAGTTTAACGGCGATGAATGAGCGGCTGTACTCCATTCCGGGCCAGGTACCAAGTCCGGTAAACCTACCTGATTACTGCTATTTCTGTAACCGCTGTGAATTTTCGTTTGCCGAATGTGAAGAGAGCTATCCGCCTTTTTATACTTTCTCCGGCACTCACAAGGCCGCATGTTTCCTCTATGATGAGCAATTCGCCGACAGAGGTCTTGAGAAACCCCAACTTCCGCAATCCATCGCTTCCGGACAGGAGGCGCAAATGGCGCGCAACATCCCGCATGGACGTGTGGACCTAGAATCATTGAAGTCCGCTCAACAAGAAGAATAGATCGGATACACAGACTATGAGTGACATCCAACAGCATGCAGACGACATCCTCGTCGTCAAGAATTTAAAGAAGTATTTCCCTGCCGGCCGCAAGGGCACGGAGAAGCGTTTTGTGAAAGCCGTTGACGACATCTCCTTTACCCTGAAACGCGGCACCACCATGGGGCTTGTCGGCGAATCCGGCTGTGGTAAGACAACAGCCGGCCGCACAATCTTGCGCCTCTTATCTGTGACTGACGGAGAGGTCTATTTCGAAGGGAAGAACCTTGCAAAACTCTCCTCCCGAGAGCTTCGCAAGATGCGCCCTCGTATGCAAATGATCTTCCAGGATCCATATTCCAGTCTTTCTCCTCGTATGCCGGTAGGTGAAATTATTGGTGAGGCGGTTCGTGAGCACAACATTGTGCCCAAGTCCGAGCATGACAACTATATTGCGAAGATCATGAACTCATGTGGACTACCTTATCAATATGCTTCGCGCTATCCCCATGAATTTTCCGGTGGTCAGCGCCAGCGCATCTGCATTGCTCGTGCCGTTGCCCTGAAACCTGACCTGATTATTTGTGATGAGCCGGTCTCAGCCCTGGACGTCTCCATTCAGGCACAGATCCTAAACTTGCTCCAGGACTTGCAGGATGAATTCGGCTACAGCTACCTCTTCATTTCCCATGACCTTTCCGTAGTCGAATATATTTCGGACACGATTGGCGTTATGTACCTTGGGTCAATGATGGAGATGGGGGATGAGAAAAAGATCTTTGCTCACCCGATGCACCCCTACACCCAGGCACTCTTGTCCGCTGTTCCGGTTGCAGATCCGGACCTCAAGATGGATCGCGTCATTCTGGAAGGGGATATCCCGAGCCCTGTGAATCCACCTTCAGGCTGCAAGTTCAGGACTCGTTGTAAGTATGCGATGGATATTTGTGCCAAAGTCGCCCCCGACTTCAAAGAGTACGAACCCGGCCACAAAGTGGCCTGCCACCTCTATCCCCAGGACACTGTGACCACCGAAACCGCCGGAGTCGCAGGAACAGCACAAGCATAAGTAATGATTGTTCGGCTGCAGCCGCCAGAGCGTGAAGATTGGGCGGTGGCAGCCGCCAGCCGTAATCATAGTCATGACGGCGGCTGCCGCAGGATGCTACGTAGGCAGTTGTAGTGATTTCGCAACTGCCGCAGTTGATGCTACGCTGGCAATTGTAGTGACTTCGCAGCTAGCGCTAGCTCTCGTGTTGAAGTGAGCGTTTGTCAGTTGCAGTAGCTGAATTTACGCAACGCAATAGTGATTACTGCAATTGTGATTACTGCAGAAGAAGTAGAAATATAAAAAAAACATGACAAAACCCGATAAAAAAAACAAGAAGAAAAAAGAGCCATTCATTGATGATGGCCGTGTCATCGCAGACATGTCTGTCGACGGCATGCCCACTTCAATTCCGGAGAGACTATTCGTAGGCGGCCGCCGCAACAAAATTCCCAAGCTGGACGACCAAGGCTATCCGCTCACCCAAAGCGACACAGTTGAGCTCACAAAAGATGAGAAGAGATCTATCCGCAATGGCGTAATCAAAGCCTTCCTCATCTACGGCGGCATTTCTATTGGCCTCATGGTTGCCGTTATGCTGCTCCTATATTTTTTCTGGCTTTGATTTGCCTTCTGACTTCTGACTTCTGTTTTTTCGACTTTGCTCTGATATTCAGCTTTACGGCTCATATGTTGACTTTCGGTCGCCTGTTTCTTTCTGACTCCTAGTTCGGGGCTGAGCTCTGATTTCATTATACGAAATATAATAAGTAATGGTATGGGCGACTTATCGTTCCTAAGCATCTTCACTTGGTCATTTGCATTATTGGCGGAGCGGTATCAGCAACGTATTGTTCCTCTTATTTGTTCAGTGATAGTTGAGATAAAATTAGAGTGTTTGTTATGCTGTTTCCAGATTGGTTAGAATCGAGAATCTTGCGACAACAGCCTGACTTGCGCTTGGTTTTGGGGATATCTTCTCTGCTGCTGTTTTGTCATGACTTTGCAATATTACTGTAAATGTCAGAATACATTCAGCAATCCTTGCTCTGAGGTCAGTAATCATTCAGTCGGATGCCTAAAGGGATGTAGGGTCTTCTATGCAACAACATTCTTTGTCGCAACATTCCGGATCTCGACCAGATTGGAAAAATTGGCGGAGCGGTATCAGCAACGTATTGTACCTCTTATTTGTTCAGTGATAGTTGAGATAAAATTAGAGTGTTTGTTATGCTGTTTCCAGATTGGTTAGAATCGAGAATCTTGCGACAACAGCCTGACTTGCGCTTGGTTGTGGAGATATCTTCTCTGCTGCTGTTTTGTCATGACTTTAGAATATTACTGTAAATGTCAGAATACATTCAGCAATCCCTGCTCTCAGGTCAGTAATCATTCAGTCAGATGCCTAAAGAGACGCAGGGTCTTCCGTGTAACAACATTCTTTGTAGCAACATTCCGGATCTCGACCAGATTGGAAAAATTTGGCGGGCGTTGGAAAAATTAAGCGGGCGAAGGGTTCCCAGGTAACAAATTCTTGGCCACAACATCCTGAATTCAGAGCAGATTGTAAAAACTTATTGCAATAAGTCGTAGCTATACGTACATTCCATAACTAGATGTCTTGCTGAGAAAATAGCCTCCGTAGCAATAAGCAGAATGAGGCGCACCGACAATAATCTGTTGGGTAAAGGAGAAGCAACCCAAGCTGCAATAAGTGGAACTTAGCGTTCCACCTAATTACTGTCAGATTGAGTGGGTGGTGGCACTTGCCGCCAGAAGATGTAGCTGAGCGAACGACGCTCGAATAGCTGAAGATGAACCCCGCGAACTCTACTCAAATTGTTTTCAGAATTGCGCGGGTTGGGCTGGCTTCACGGCCTTCCAGCAGAAGTGGGAATGCGGTGATTAGGTAGTCGCCTTGGGGGACTTTGGCCAACCTAACGTCTTCCAAGACACCGATGCCTGCGCCTAGGATAATTTCGTGGACGCGTGTGTTTGTCTCGCCGCGCCCGATGCTCATGGCGTCGATCCCTAAGGAAAGAATTTCGCGATCACGAAGATATTCTGCGGCAGAGACGGACAGGGCAATATAGGAGGGGTTGAAATCCTCTTCGAATGAGTTTCTGGTTTTGAGAAGGATTCTCTCGTCCTCTTCTATTTGGAAGGGGATAAGATCTTCTGCCGTGATGAAGCCCTCGACGTTAGTCAGATCCAACACACGGCAAGGGCCGTCGAAAAGCTTGAGATCCAAATCTTCAACGGCTCCGCCTCCTTCAAGCTTATGGAGCGGAGCGTCCATGTGTGTGCCTGTGTGCAGATTCATTTTTAAGGTGGATTCGTTGGTTTGGGTCTCTTCATAGAGCGCGACCCATTCGAAGGTGGGAAGCTTGGCTTCTTTGTTCTTATACACGGCCATCTCTTCGCGGATGGGGCGATTGATATCATAGTACATGGTGATCTCCTTATTGCGTTTTGTTGAATGTTACGTTTTCACGTTCAGGTTTCGGGGCTTCACGTCATCTGCTTCATGCCCACGTCAGATGCTTCACGTGAGAAACTTCACGTCAGCTGCTTCATGCCCACGTCAGAAACTTCACGTCAGCTGCTTCACGTCAAGGTTTCGGTTTCGTTGGTCCAGGAGTGGCCGCTAGCAGCCAGAAGGGCATCCGCGCCAGAGGGACCCCAGCTGCCGCGGGCGTAAATTTCCGGTTTCAAGCCGGCTTCGTCGCGCTTCTCACGAAGCTCATGCATCCAGGTCCAAGAGCGGACGATCTGCTCCCAGGGGGTGAAAAATTCGCGTTGACCTTCGTAAGCGGCGAGGAGGAGACGTTCATACGCTTCCGGCGTGTTGCTGTGGGCTTCAAGATTGCAGCTTTGGCAGAAGTTCATGTTGACTTCTGTTGTCTCATCACGGCTGCCGGGCTTCTTGATGATGAAGGAAAGGGCGATTCCTTCTTGGGGCTGGATTTCGATATGCAATCGATCGGTGTGAGGATTTTCACCGATTTGTTTGAAGTTTATGGTGACAAATGTTTTGCGTTCGGCCAAAGCCTTGCCACTGCGAAGGTAGAAAGGGACGCCTTGCCAGCGATCGTTATCGATGTGAACCTTCAGCGCTGCATAGGTTTCTGTCTCACTATCAGGCGCGACATGCGGAGTGTCTCTATATCCCTCGTATTGGCCGAGCGCTAATTGTGAACGGATATCGTCTTCAGGCGGGCGCAAAGCCTGCAGAAGGGCAGCCTGGGCTGTTTGGAGGGCGTCAGTATCATTCTGGTTAACAGGTTCCATTGCGACAATGGTCATGACTTGGAAGAGGTGACCTTGGATCATGTCTTTGAGAGCGCCCGTGGCGTCGTAGTAGGCGCCGCGATTGCCGATGTCGAGCTCTTCTAAGGCATTGATCTCAACCGATTCGATCGATTCACGGTTCCAAGCAGCACGGAACAGCGCGTTTTCGCGACGCAAGGTCATGATGTTCTGAACCATCTCTTTGCCGAGGTAGTGGTCAATATGGTAGATCTGATCGATGCCGAAGGCGGCCGACAATTTATTCGTAATTTCTCTCGCGTCGTCGAGGTTGCTGCCAAAAGGCTTCTCAATTACGACGCGGCATTGCCCGCGAAGACAGCCGGTTTCAAGAAGGTTATCTGAAATAACCGGGAAGAATTCCGGGGCTACAGCAAAATAGAAGAGGTAGCGCATGGGCTGCCTGTCGTCATATTGATGCTCGTCATAGTAGCGAAAGAGTGTGAGATAATCCGCTTGCTTGGTAAAGTTCATCTCCAAGTAATCTACGCGTTTGGCAAATTCCGTAAACATTTCGTCTGTGACTTTGAAACGTGCGAACTGACGAATCCAGGGTTCGATCTCTGAGAGATAATCTTCCCGGCTCCATTCACGCCTGCCCAAAGCCAAGAAAGTCACCGTTTCCTCAACGAGCCCTCTGGCATACAAGTTATAGAAAGCCGGCATGAGCTTGCGCATCGTGAGGTCGCCGGTCGCACCAAACAATGTGTATACGACGTGATGCATAGTTAAGCCTCGTCCGTCTGCGGCCATTCGTGATGGAAAACCCCTTCACGGTCGGTGCGTTGGAATGTATGCGCGCCGAAATAATCGCGCTGCGCTTGGATCAAGTTGGCGCTGCTTCTGGCGGTCCGCAATTGGTCGTAGTAGCTCAAGGCCGCCTGAAAAGCCGGCAGCGGCACGCCGGACGCTGAGGTTTCTCCGCAAAGTCTTCGCAAAGCCGGAATTCCTTCTGCCAAAGTACCGGTGAAATTCGGCGACAAGAGAAGATGCTCCAGATCAGGATCCGCTTCATAAGCCGCCATGATTGGAGTCAGGAGTGTCGAGCGGATGATGCAGCCGGCGCGGAAAGTCGCGGCAATGGTGCGGTAATTGAGGTTCCAGGAATAGGCCTTGGCGGCCGCCTTGTAAAGGGCGAAGCCCTGGGCGTAGGCTAAGAGGCGGGCGGCGAGGAAGGCTCTCGCCAAATCAGCGGCATCAGGTGCGGTCACCGGGGCCGGCAAGAAACCGGACGGAAGGACCCGGGATGCCTCGACTCTAAGGCCTTTGTCCGTGCTGATGTAGCGTGTGTTTAGGCCGGCACTTAGAACAGAGAGATCGATGCCCAAATTGAGGGCTTCTTCATTCGTCCATTTGCCGGTGCCTTTGTTCCGGGAAATATCCAGGATGTGGTCGACCAGGAAAGCACTCTCCGGGTTTGCGCCGTAGGCTCGTAGATCGGGGTCGATTGGCTCTTCCGTCTGACCGGCTTGCAGGTCAATGGCAGGGTCTTCCGGATCTCGTTCCCGCAGAATTCTCACAGTGATTTCGCTTAGATAAGAGGACAGATCTCCCGTATTCCAGCTGGTGAAGACCTCGGCGATTTCGTGATTGGTGAGATCTTTTGACCGCAGATAATAGTAGAGGTCAGCGATCAGCTGCATGTCGGCATATTCAATCGCATTGTGAACCATTTTGACGTAGTGGCCGGCACCATTCTCTCCCATAAAAGCGCAACAAGGCTCGCCGTCGGGGGCTTTGGCCGCAATGGCTGTGAGAATGGGCGCGACTAAGTTGTAGGTTTCCTCATCACCACCGGGCATGATGGCGGGACCTGAACGCGCTCCGGATTCACCGCCTGAAACGCCGACGCCCAAGTAGCGGAGCCCACGTGCCTTAACTGCCTGATCACGGCGCCTGGTGTCTTGAAAATGGGCGTTGCCGCCATCCATAATGATGTCGCCTTCTTCAAGCAGAGGGAGGAGCTCATTGATCAGCTGGTCGGTGGGATCACCGGCCTTGACCATCAGGAAAAATTTACGGGGTTTCTTCAACAGCGAGACCAGATCCTCGAGTGTCTCGGCCAGGATCAGCTGCTGTTCCGGGTGATCCGCAACGGCCTGCTGAGCCTTCGCTGTGGTGCGGTTGTAGACGGCGACTCGGAAACCGTGGTCTGCCATGTTGAGGGCCAGATTCTTGCCCATTACTGCCATGCCCAAGACGGCGATGTCCGCGATTGCAGTGGATGATTCATGTGCCATGTGCTACCTCTTTCCTCTAAATAACGTAATTGCCTCTATTTTCAGTGATGCAAACATTTTAGCTGAAATGATTCGATAGTTCTGTTCAGGAGGATTCGGGGGATCGCCGTTACAAGGAAGATTCGCTAGTCTGAGCCGGGGATTCGGGGGATTCGAGGGATTCGGAGGATTGGTTGGGGGCGGCTTTGGCCAATGCCACCTTCTCCCGCTGCTCTTGTCGCTTCCGATTGATCCGCAGAAGCCGCTGCATACGGGGACGGTTGTAGCGCTGAATGATGATGAAGGGGAGGTGCCCCAGAAAACTTAAGGTGAAGATGAGGAAGAACATCCCCGGAGGATTCCAAATGATGAAAATTCCGGTCATAATGATTGAACGAACATGGTTACTCTCGCCCAGATTGATATCATGGATGAAGGACTCCAGATACTCCGGCTCCAGCGACTGAAGGTGGCTCTTATCTACCTCATTCAGGCCGTTTACCACCGGGAGGAAGTCCTTCCAATAAGAGACCTTGAAATATTTCTCGTAAAATTTGCCGCCATCCTCCCAGGCGAAACATTGGAACCACCAACGAGAGGAGTCGGACCAGGACTTCGGCAGGAGATAATCAATGAATACACGCGCAATTTGTTGCACGATATAAATGAAAACATCTAACCAGAAAAGTTCCCAACCACTTGAGATTGAGAAGAACATCGTATACCTCACAGACGACAAAATTTCGGGGGAAGTTTTGTCCAAATAATCTCTGTGCTATTGTAGCATCAGATGGTGGCCTCGCAAGAACGTTCTTGGGCACTCTGAAACGCTTGAAACTGGTAAAATACAAGAAACCTCAGGAAGGAGAGACAAATTGGAACAGGAATTAGTATCAATCGTTGTGCCGATCTATAAGGTGGAGCAATATTTGGCGAGATGCCTGGATTCAATCGCCGGCCAGATTCACAGACCCTTGGACGTTATTTTGGTTAACGACGGTTCTCCTGATGGCTGCCAGGCGATTATTGACGATTATGTGAGCCGGTATCCCGAGATTTTTCGGAGCTACTCGCAAGAGAACAGCGGTTTGGGGCCTACCCGAAATAAGGGGATTGAGCTGGCCAGAGGGTATTGGATCGCCTTCGTGGATTCCGATGACTACATCGAGCCGGACTATGTCAGCGGCATGCTGAAAATTGCGGATGAGAAAGATTCGGACATCGTTGTCTCGAATTTCTATCTGGAGATGCAGAGCGGCAAGAAATATCCTTTTCCACTCATGACGATGTACAAGAACTTGAGCGGAGAGAAGGCGGCGAAAGAATCGTTGAATCTTCTGACGGTGCCAAACTTTGCTTGGAATAAACTTTATAAGATCAGCCTGTTCAGGGATAACGATATTGAATTCCCGAAATTGAAATATGAAGATGTGGCCGTGACAACCCAATTGATGGTCAATGCGGAAGTGGTTTCCGTCACGCAGAAACCTTATTATCATTATTGTCAGCGTGAATCGAGTATTGTCGGTAATTTCAATATCGAAAATGTCCGGGAATATCTGGATGTGGTGGCTCTGGTCGGCCATTTCCTTGCCGATAAAGGCTTGATTAAGAAGTGGCGCTCGTCTTGGGACACGTTCTTGCGCCACGTGAAGACGCAGGTCAGTTTCCAAATCATGGTACAAATGAAGGATTACACATACTCGGAACGCCTGGAATTGATCAATCAAGTCCGACGTGAACTTAAGAAAATTAACAGAGAGGTGACATCCGATTCGGGTGTCCGTGAAGAAGTGAGATGAACTTTTGGGAAGTTGTGTCGCTTGTAACACAAGTTGTTTTTTGGTTATTAGGTATTTTCGGCGTTTACAATGTATTGGTGAGTCTGGGGACTTTTGTAAGATATAGAACCCCGGAAGGTCCTGATACGCCTTATCATCGTTTTGCGATTGTGGTTACGGCTAGAAATGAAGAAGCGGTGATCGCTAATCTGATTAATTCATTGCACAAGATGGACTACCCTTCGGAATACTATGAGATTTTCATTGTTGCCGATAATTGCACGGATCAAACGGCGGCGATTGCCCGTTCGCTGGGCGCTACGGTGAAAGAGCGTTTCGATGACAAACGCAAATCCAAAGGTTATGCCCTGAATTGGTTTTTCTCCAGTTTCTTCGAAGAATACGGAGATCAGTTTGATTCCTGCATGATTATTGATGCGGATAATGTTGTTTCGCGCGAATATCTTACGGTGATGAATCAGCAACGAAACCTTGGGAAACAAGTGGTTGTCGGTTACCGCCACGGCAAGAATCCGTCTGATTCCGCTATTTCGGGCTGCAACAGCCTCTTCTGGTTGATGCAGAGAAGGGCTCATGACCAGCCGCGAGCCGTGATTGGACTGAGCCTTCTGTCTACCGGAGGTTCGGGTTTCGTTTTTGACCTGTCACTTATAAAAGAGACTGGCTGGGTGACCGAAACCATCACCGAGGACATCGAATTTGCGCTCACAGCGATTGAGAAGGGCGTGGTCATCGGTTATGCGAATACGGCCCGTAACTACGATGAGCAACCGAAGTCATGGAAGGTTACGTACAAACAGCAAATTCGCTGGAAGGTTGGAACGAAGCAACTCTGGAAGATGAAGTCGGGGCGTTTCCTTAAACAGGTTTTCCAGGGGAATTTCCGGGCATTCGATCCTTTCATGTATCTGCAGGGTTTCCCGGTCATGATTATTGCTCCGATTGCATGGGTCTTGAGCCTTCTGAGCCGTTTTATGCTGACCTTCGATTTGCCGGGGCTGGTTTCTTCTGTCGCTGTTGCTGCGTTGGTTGGTTACTTGCTCTTGTTTGTTTTCGGTGTGTTTTTGGCGACGGCTGAGGGCCAACGCTGGGAAGGGCAGTGGAAAGCGTTTTTACTTTTCCCGATTTTTATCGTCCTTACGTCCCTTATTTCCTACCCGGCATTATTTACGCAGAATCCCCGCTGGGATCCGATTAAGCATGAAGACACGCGCACGATCGAGGAGATGCAGTCGTAAGATTGGCTTGGCTTGGGCGTTAGGTTTGCCCTGTGACTAAGCGCCTTGCCTGCTGTTCGCCTTGTCTGTCGTTCATCTTGTCTGTTGTTCGCCTTGCCTGCTGTTCGCCTTGCCTTAGCACTTCAACCGGCGCCGACGTCAGCGGATATGTAACCACGTTTCAGCCTCGTCGGCGTTAGAATGAAGGCCGGCCTATTTCTCGAGACCGGAGGTCTTTTGTGCTCAAGAAGCTTTACCATAATTTCAGCTGGTTCCTGCGCTATTACAAGAAGGAATACAGTTTATCCTTTGTCCTGATCGTCATCAATTATGGGCTGGTGCTCGTGCCGCCGTACATGGTTGGTTTCTTAGCAGACGGAATTATCAATCAAACAGAAACACTTGAGAGTTTCTTACGCTGGATAGCGGTGATGATTGCCTCCGTTGTCTTGCTGTACGTAGTCAACTACGTCTGGGGTTATTATATTTACAAAGCCTCAGATACAATAGGCCGGGTCACCCGCCAGTACCTGATCCGCAAATTCCTGCGTCAATCGCCAGTGTTTTTCAGCCGGAATTCAACCGGTTCCCTGATGGGCAAAGCAACGAATGACGTCGTCGCCTTAGAGGATCTGGCAGGTTATGGCAGCATGGCCTTTTTCGATGCGACATTCGCTCCACTCTCACTCATCTTGATCATGGGTTTTCAGGTCAATTGGCTTCTTACGTTAGTTTCCATTCTTCCCTTACCGATCCTCTTTTTCACTTCGCTGAAACTTGGGAAAATCATTTATCCCCGTTACGATGAGCAGCAAGAAGCCTTCGATCAAATGAATGAACAAGTGCTGGACAATGTGGCAGGCGTCCGCGTGATCCGGGCTTATGCGACCGAGGAGATTAAGCAGAAGGAATTTGAAGCTTCCGCTGAGAACCTTTACCAGAAATACATGGCAACCGTTCGTATCAACGTCTTGTTTCCTTTCTTCTCGAAGATCATTCCGGCCTTAAGTTACGTGATTGCGCTGGGTTTCGGTGCGTATCTGATGAGCTTGGGCCAGTTGACCCTGGGGCAACTTCTGTCATTCATGTTCTTCTTGGACATGCTGGTTTGGCCGATGTTTGCCATGGGTGACTTCATCAACGTCGCGCAGATGGGCTTGGCTTCGATGGAGCGAATTAACGAGCTTTTGAATTACCCGGAAGAGATCACAGACGATCCGGATGCCAGAGAGTACGAAGGGGGAGAGACGATTACGTTCAACAAGCTCTCCTTCACTTATCCGGATACGGAAGAGCAGGTTTTGACCGACGTCAGTTTCACCTTGAAGCCCGGTGAGACACTGGGCGTTGTAGGGAAGGTGGGTTCGGGCAAGACCACGCTTCTTAAGCAACTTCTGCATTTTTATCCGGCCAAAGCCGCCACCATCAAGCTTGGAGATCTCCCTTTGCAGTATTACACCTATTCTTCTGTCCGTTCGAAAATCGGTTACACGCCACAACAGCCCTACCTGTTTTCGCGTTCGATTCGCGACAACATCCTGCTGGGCTACAAGGAGCCTGCAGCCAATGGCCTTGCAGGCAAGAAAGGTGTGACAAAAGAAGAGGAAGCCAAGAATGAGGCTGTCAAGGAAGCTGAGAATGAGGCTGTGAAGGAGGCGAGGCTCCGGGAAGTCATTGAGATTGCCGATTTTGCCAAAGACCTCGCGCAACTCTCGGATGGCCTCGACACACCGGCCGGTGAAAAAGGCATTGCCCTTTCCGGCGGTCAGAAACAGCGAATTACAATTGCCAGAGCCCTGATGTCGGATCCGGAAATCCTCATACTCGACGACAGCTTAAGTGCTGTGGATGCAAAAACCGAGGAAAAAATCTTGGATGGCCTCCGCAAGACGCGCAAAGGCAAAACAACGCTCATCAGTGCCCACCGTTTATCCTGCGTCATGTCTGCTGACAAGATCCTTGTCTTACAAGATGGCCGGATCGCGCAAGAAGGTACACACGCCGAATTGATGGCGCAAGACGGCTGGTACAAAGAACAGTTTACCCGCCAGCAACTGGAACAACAGGAAGGAGGCGTCTGATGAGTACAGAATACGAAGAGACTGATGTTGTTCAAAATCTGACCAAAGAACAAAAACGCCTCCGCAACAAGCGTCTCGTGGCTTATGGCCTCAAGGCCAAGAAGCCCCTGTTCCTGGGCCTTCTGTTGACAGGCCTGGCCGTGGCCTTCGATCTTGCCGGTCCCTACACGATCGGCCGAATTGTCAATCAGGAACTAACCGAAGGCAAAGGGGCTGCCAGTTGGCCGATCTTGATTGGTTTACTGGCCTTTTACTTATTCTGTATGCTGGCAGCTGCCTCGATGCGGGCTTTGGCCGCGACCAATCTAAATACAGCAGCAAACCGAGTCGCCCAATACATCCAGCAAGATGTCTTCGCTCATATCCATCGCTTGCCGATTGCCTATTTCGATTCGCTTCCGGCCGGCAAAGTGGTCTCGCGCGTCACGAATGACACCGCCGCCGTCAAGACCTTATTCGTCGTCGTCCTCTCACAATTGACAACGGCCGCGGTCTACGCGATCGGCATTTTCGTCTCGCTGGCGTTTCTGGATGTCAGTTTATTGTTCATCAGTCTGCTGACCGTGCCGATCATCCTGATTATCTTTCTGGACTTCCGCAAAAAGTCCGCCAAGTACAACCGCGCGTACCGCAGAAATCTCAGTAATTTGAATGCCAGCTTGAACGAGAATATTCAGGGTATGGAAGTGATTCAAGCACTGGGTCAGGAAGAGCGGATCGAGCGTGAGTTCAATGAAATCAATGATTCTGTCTACGAGCAAGCCCTCAACATGACGAAGCTCTGGTCGTACAGTGCCTACAATGCCACCTCGACTCTTCAGTACTTAATGATGGCGGCTGTTCTCGTGTATTTCGGAATCGGCAGTTTGACCCAATCCTACCTGGTTCCGATTGGCAACCTTTATATTTTTATCGATTACATGACGAAGCTGTTTAACCAAGTCAATAATTCCATGCAGCGTATTGGTGACTTGGAGAGATCCCTCAGCGCCGCCGACCATATCTTCGAACTCTTAGCGCTGGAGCCGGATGACCCAGGTGACGTACCAGCCGGCGAGCTGGAGGGTTCCGTCCGTTTCGAGAACATAAGTTTCGCTTATACCAGCGAGCCGGTGCTGCAGAATGTCAGTTTCCAGGTAGACGAAGGGGAAACGATCGCTTTTGTCGGGCAAACCGGATCGGGCAAAACAACGATCATGAATTTGCTTCTGGGATTTTATCAACCGCAAGAAGGGGAGATCTGGCTCGACGATTTGCCTTTGTCCAAGGTCAAGAAAAAGGACGTCAGAGAACAAATGGCAATTGTCCAACAAGAGCCCTATTTGTTCACCGGAACGGTGCTCAGCAACATTACGTTGGGTCAACCGCAAATCTCCCGCTTAAGGGCGATCGAGGCCTTGCTTGAAGTTGGCGGTGAGGACTTCTTGGGAAGGCTCCCTCAGGGGATCGACTCGCCGGTGCAGGAGAAGGGGAACGAATTCTCTACCGGAGAACGCCAGCTGATTTCGTTCGCGCGTGCTTTGGCCAAAGACCCCAAAATCTTAGTTCTCGACGAAGCGACTGCGAGCATCGACTCCGAAACCGAGAGCATCATCCAGAAGGGCATCACCCGCCTGGCGGAGGGCCGCACGACCTTCATGATCGCGCACCGCCTGTCAACGATCAAGAATGCGAACCAAATTCTGGTGCTTGATCACGGCAAAGTGGTGGAGCAAGGTTCGCATGAGAACCTGATCGCCTTGCGAGGTTTGTACTGGCGCATGTACGATTCACAGTCCCATGCGCAAGTACAAGCATAAGGCAGCCTTATCCGTTCGGTTGGGCCACATAGGACATGAACACAACCTGGCCGTCCGGGCTGAGCAGCGCCATATAGAATGGGCGATCGAGTTTCATGGTGATTTCCAAAGGATCAAGTGGAGCGGAAGTGGTGGCGCCGAGAACCGTGACGGCAGCGGCCTCCACACCTTTTTCATTCATCTTAATTTTCACCGCTTGCGTGGCATCGCTTAAGAAAACATCACCTGTGCCTTCCAGACCGGCGGACAGGTCCATGGAAGAAGTCAGAGCGCCTAGGCCAAGGTCATCCAGAAGCGGCAGCAAATCCATCTTGCCGTCAATTTCCGACTTCGGGACGCTCCAGTGGACAATGCCGGTATCCGGTGCGTCCAGGGTGAAAAGATCTTTGTAAAATTCCTCGCTGTTGACGAGATCCTCACCGTTGACCCCTTCGGCAGGGAGGATGAAGCGCATTCTGGACATGTCCGCCATGACAATATCGGCGGCTTGATAATCTTGACGAACCAGTGCGCGGCTCTGCGAGAATGTCTGATTCATGAACGTCACATCAAACTTCGCGGAGTCGGATTGGTTGAACGTTCCTTGGGTGTTTTGGCTTTCCTCAAAAGGGCTGCCCCAGGATGCTCGGTAGTACAGCGCGTTCATGAACGCCAGGAGAGTGTCCTCACGGGGGAAGTCAGAGGGAAGGGCATTTTCGTCGAGGAGACCGGAAGTCTTCTCTTTGATCCATTTGCCCATTTCGGTTTTGGTTTCCGCTTCCGCGCCACGAGACCATGTGTAACTGTCGGCTTGGTACACGTTTTCCAGCACGTCCGCATACGAAGATTTGTAGGTGACCGGGTCCCTGAGCCAGACGGAGTTACTCAGTTGGCTCTTCATGTCGCCTTCGGTGATTTCTTTGTTGAAGGCCAACATCAGAGCCTTCATCGCGGATTGGCGTTCTTCTGTAGTGATGTTTTGGCCTTGATTTAAGGCTTTCTCGAGGTCCGTTTTCGTCGCACCGTCAGCGCTATCGGCCAACATCGCCAAGTCCATGTAGAGACTCAGCGGGACGAAGGACAAGTTCGCCTGCTCTTTCTGCTTCAGCAAAGAGGTGAAGCTCTCCGAACTGAACGCTCTGATGGCGGAGGCGACTTTGGCCGAAACCTGATCCTCCGACTCATTCAGTTTGGTGACATGATCCCATGCCACGGCGTATTTGGCCAAAGCCGGCGCCACCGTCACGTGCTTCACGCCGGCGGCAGGGGTGCTGCAGGATGCGAGAAGACTCCCCGCTGTCAGGGTTGCCGCCGCCATCCCAAGAATTCTCTTCAGATGTTTCATAATATTCTCCTTATATTTATGTGTGTTATCACTATTTTTCATGTGAATGAGGATCGCCTAGCCAACGTTTGCAATATAGGCCATGAAGACCACCTGGCCATCGGGACTGAGCAAAGCCGCATAGAATGGCCGGTTGAGATTCATCGTGATTTCCAAAGGATTTTGCGGTGTGGATTCATCGACTCCGAGCACCGTAACCGCTGCCGCTTCCACGCCTTTTTCATTCATTTTGATCCGCACCGCCTGGGTGGCAGCGCTTAAAAAAGCATCCCCACTTCCTTCAAGACCCGCAGAAAGATCCATTGACTTCGAAAGGTCACCGAGTCCCAAATTCTCCAAAAGCGGCAGCAAATCCATTTTGCCGTCGATGTCGGACTTGGGAACACTCCAGTGAACAATTGCTGAATCCTCTGCTTGCAAATCAAGTAAGTCGTTATAAAAATCGGTTTCTGCTGTAAGACCTCGCCCATCCACGCCCTCGTTCGGGAGGATGAAACGCATCCTTGACAAGTCAGACATCACAATATCCGCGGCTTGATACTTATCCCTGACCAGCGCGCGGGACTTCGTCAGCGTCTGATTCATAAATTCGGCGTCCACAGTCGTAAGGTCCGTTGTGTTGAATTTGCCCTGTGTGTTATTTTTCTCTTCGAAAGGCGAACCCCAAGAACTTCTGTAGTAGAGTGCGTTCAGCAAGGCCATGATCGTTGTTGGATTCGGGAAATCGTCCGGCAAAGCGCTCTCGTCAAGGAGACCGTTCGTTTTTTCTTTGATCCATTCACCCATGCTCTTCCGTGCATTGACTTCCGCGCCGGCCGAGAAATTGTAACTGTCCGCCTGATAGACCTCTTCTAAAATCTTGGCATATTCCGGCTTGTAAGTCAGGGTATCCTTAAGCCAAATGCCATTACTCAGTGAGCTTCTGAGATCCCCCTCGGTAATCTGCTTATTAAAGCTCAGCATAATCTGCTTGATCGCCTGCTGCCGCTCCTCCGCCGTGATCTCAAACCCTTGATTCAAAGCCCCATCCAGATCCGCCCTCGTCCTGCCGGCTGTGGCATCCGTAAGCATCGCCAGGTCAATATACAAACTCAGCGGTACGTAAAGAAGGTTTTCATCGCCGCTCTCCGCTCTCTCTGCTTGGAGCGCAGTAAAACTCACCGCGCTAAATTTCCGGATCGCCTGAGCCACCGGATCCGGGACACCCGGGCCGTCTTGCAGTTTGTTGGTAAAGCGCCAAGACGTATCATAGGTGGCCAAAGCCGGCGAAGTCGTGACCCGTTTCACCCCCTCAAGGTCCGTATTCTCACTAGTCGTGGGCTGACTGGTGCCGGGTGGGGGCGTAGTTCCGGGCGTTGGCGTCGGTGACGGCTTGACCGTAGGCCCGGACTGGGCAACACATCCTGTGAACAGACTTGCTGCAAGTAACAAAGCCGCTGCCGTTCCACTTCGATATCGTTTCATTTTTGCGTCCTCCTCTTGAAGATCGGGGAAGCCTTCACAGTTTTCGGGAGACAAATAGTACCGTGAATCTTCCCCTCTCATACATTTAGACAAGTAAGCGCGGGGAAATCCTCAGGGGGGGCTAGGGATAGGGCTAGGAAACGACTACATAAGTTTAAATTTATACTTATGTAGACGTTTCTTTCACGAACCTTCACGAATCACACGAACCCAGTCTCAGCAGAGTGCTAAAATTAAACAAATCAATGTACCTAATGTACCCAAAGGAGATTTTTATGGCGGAGATTTTGACGCGCGATCAACAAGAACTTGAGAACACCTGGGATGTACAGAAACTTTACCCTTCGGATGCTGCATGGGAAGAGGATCTAGCAAAATTTAAGGAAGAAATGCCGAAGGTCGCCA
Source organism: uncultured Fastidiosipila sp. (assembly GCA_964479695.1). Lineage (GTDB taxonomy): Bacteria > Bacillota > Clostridia > Saccharofermentanales > Fastidiosipilaceae > JAAYZH01. The sequence continues at coordinate 6,662 of CAYZSO010000024.1, read as the reverse complement.
CCTTCGAAGGGACACTTGGCGAGAGCGCCGCGCATTTGGCGGATGTTTTCGGAGAGATTACCGGCTTAGAAAGAAGGCTGGAAAAGCTCTATCTTTATGCCAGTATGCGTTCGGATGAAGATACGGCGAACGCACATTTCCAAGACTTGGAAATGCGTGTAAACAGTGTTTATGTAGAGTATGTCAGTCTGGCATCATTCGTAGAGCCGGAAATTCTGGAAGTCGGGGAAGAGAAAGTTCGTGCCTGGCTGGACGATGATGCGAACAAGGAGCTTCAAGCTTATCGCCGCCCTTTAGAGCTGATTTTGCGTAAGGCGGCGCACACCTTGAGTAAGGAAGAAGAAGCGATTGTTGCGAACACGGCGGAAATCCGGCAGACGGCCGCTACCGCGTATTCACTCCTGACGGATGCGGATATGCGCTTTGAACCGGTTGTCCACAACGGCGAAACGATCGAGATTACACATGCCAATTTCGTGCCTCTGCAAATGTCACCCGATCGCGATCTCCGTAAGAAGGTATACGAAAATTTCTACCAAAACTACCAGTTCCACGAGAACACCATTGCTTCGCTTTTCCAGTCAAATCTCAAGAGTGCAAAATTTGTGAGCACGACCCGCAAGTTCCCGACAACTCGGGCGATGTATCTCTTTGAGAACGAAATTGACGAGCAAATTTACGACAACCTCTTGGACACAGTCCATGAGCACCTGCCGGCTATGCACCGTTACGTGGGCTTGCGCAAGAAGCTCCTCGGAGTCGATGAACTCCATTTCTATGATGTGTACGCATCGCTGGTCAAGGATTACGATAAGAAGTACACATTTGCTGAGGCGAAAGAACTGGTTCTGGCGGCTTTGGCCCCATTAGGCGATGAATATTGCTCGGTGGTAGAGTCTGCCTTCACTGACCGCTGGATGGATATCTACCCGAACCGCGGCAAACGCTCCGGCGCCTACTCCACGGGCTCCTACGATTCCTACCCCTACATGCTCCTCAATTTCACCAGTGAATTAGATGACGTTTTCACACTGATCCACGAGATGGGCCATTCGCTCCATTCCTACTATTCCCACAAGAACCAGCCCTACGTGACCGCTGATTACAAGATTTTCGTGGCCGAAGTCGCCTCCACCTGCAACGAAGCGCTCCTGACTAATTATTTGCTCAAGACCACGACAGACAAGGAAGAGCGCAAGTACATCATCAACCACTACATGGAGAGCTTCAAGTCAACTCTCTACCGTCAGACGATGTTCGCAGAGTTTGAGAAGATTACTCATGCCAAAGTCGCCGCCGGCGAGTCCCTCACGGCTCCGGTAGTGAACGGTATTTACAAGGATCTCAACGTCCAATACTTCGGCCCCGACATGGTCGTCGACGACCAAATCGCCTTGGAATGGGCCAGAATCCCGCACTTCTACCGCCCCTTCTACGTCTATCAATACGCCACCGGACTTGCCGCTGCAACTGCACTTTCTCACCGCATCCTGACCGAAGGCGAGCCTGCCGTCCAAGACTACCTGAAATTCTTAAGCTCCGGCTCCTCAACCGACCCGGTTTCGCTCCTCAAGATCGCAGGCGTCGACATGTCACAAAAAGAGCCTGTCTCCACAGCCCTCGAACTCTTCAACTCCCTCATCGACGAAATGGAACAACTGACCGGGGTGTGAGTCGGTTGAGTGGTTGAGCGAGCGAGTGAGTGAGTGAGTGAGTGAGTGCGTGCGCTCGCCGTTGAGTGGCGTGCGCTCGCTGTTGAGTGGCGTGCGCTCGTCGTTGGGTGGCGTGCGCTCACCGTTGAGTAAGTGCGCTCGTCGTTGAGTGGCGTCGAGAGCGAGTTGGTAATAAGCGCATGCTTTGGAAGTTTTTATCTTCATCCAATGAAGTAGATGCAGCCAGATCCCTGGCTGCATTTTCTTCCAGCGAAACATAGAAGTGAAGGCAGGAGCGGCAGGAGCGGCAGGAAGGAACGCCTATAGCGACTTATAGCTGCAAGTTCTGCTTAATTCATTGTCCAACTGTCATGGAAGGAACGCTTACAGCCACGTATAGCCACAAAAGCGGGTATTTCCAGTTTAGAGAAGGCAGGGAAGAGCATATGTTTACTAATAATAGCAATAAGTTCTTCTAAAATATTTATATAACATATTAATCTGCGCCAGAATGGGTCTATGTAACTGTCACTCTATTACACATAACATATATTTTGTAATAATATCTTATTCTGAACCTCTATTTCTATGTCAGGCAAACCCCTGCACAGCTACAAAGCCAAAATTTTTTTCCAACTTGGTTAGGATCCGGAAACTTGCGACAACAAATATTTTCGGAGAGGATCCTAACACCTGTTTTACAGTCGAATGAATGATTACCGACCTGAGGTTAGAAATTACTGAATGAATACTGACCTCTACGGTAACACACTCTGCTATAAGCACGGTACCAACAAGAAAAATCTTTAAAATACTGAGTTTGCTGAATCCGGTGTCGCAAAAATCCCGATCCCTACCAATCTGCAAATAACATAACAATTACTCCAAACCATGCTGAACAAAATGAGGAAGAATACGTCGCCGAAACCGCTCCTACATCAAAAACTAAACCACCAACGAACCCATGTAGGCGAAATACGTTGCCGAAACCGCTCAGCCAGCAAGAACTTCACTACATAAGTTTAAAATTAAACTTATGTAGTGAAAACCGTAGCCACCACCGCCACCTACTCAGGTGGTGGGCCCGGGGCATCGGTGTTGTCTTTGTCCAGGAGTTTTTTCTTGTTGCGCTGGAGTTCGGCGAGGAAAGCCTCTTTGAGATTGGCGGCGAATTCGTTTTGGTTCACTTTTTCGTTGGCATAGAGGCGACCGGCGTAGCGGAACAACATTTGGTTATACGCATAGCCAAGTGACGCGGTCAGTGTTGCCGCCGTGCCGCCGCTGATCAGGCCACCGGTGACTTGACCGGCGGCAGGAACAAGTTTCAACAGTGATGCCACAATGGAGCGGCCGATGTAGGTTGCTCCGCCCGATCCGCCCAAGGCGCTGATGATTGAGGCGACGAAGGTTTTGTCTAAGGACAAACCGAAAATGGAGGTCAGATGCGCGATCATCCCAATTTGCAGAGGCACCAGAACTGTAGCGTCTGCAAAAGGCACCGGTGTGAAACCCGCAGTAAAAGCAGTGGTTGTGTAGCCCAGAACGGCGCGGTTGGCGCGATCAAGTTTGCGCTTTATGTCGACCTTCTGGGCGTTGATAAAAGAAGTTTTCAACGCCTCCGGCACCAGTTCAATCGTCCGATCCACCAGCTGCTGAAGGCCCCTCGCAGGCAGAACCAAGTCAGGAGCGATGGGGTAGGTTTTGGCCAAAACCGGAACAATCGCCTCTATCGGGAGGTGCTGCTCCTCAATCTTATGGAAGAGCTCCAAGTATTGCTGACCGATTGATTGTGTCAGCACGACGATCACCGGCATGTGGGTTGAGAGCTCACGGATCCACTCAATCTCGTAAGATTCAATGCGATTCGATGTGGCATTAATGCAGTACCACGCGATATGGATCATTTCGTCGGGGTTTTGTTTGCGAAGAGGGCGGGCGATTTCATCCAGTATTTCGCTACGAATCTGCTCTTGCGACTCGCGTTTCAGCTCCAGACCCTGCGTATCGTAGATCACGAGGGGGATGCCTTCTTTGGAAATCTTCTGCAAATGCTGGGTAACGGGGACACCCACACCGGTTCTGGCAAGTTCTTCGCGGAAGACCGCATTGATCAGGGTCGATTTGCCGACGCCGGTTTTACCCGCAATCAGAATGTTGAGGCGGGCCAGTTCTTTGGCACCCTTTTCATATTGCTCGAGGAAATACTTAACTAGATCGATATTTTCAGCCATAAATACCTCAGCCATCCACCTTTCAGGGGGAATTTTTGCTAATAAGTGCTAATAAGTGCTTATAAGTGTTCATAAGTGCTAATAAGTTATTTCTTAGTAGGGTCATTTTATCACGCTATCAGGTATCATTGAGGTCAGTAGGATTCAATCAGGAGGATTCCATTCAGTAGGATTCCATTCAGGAGGAAGCAGGTATGGAATACAAGCAATTTGGCGATACCATCGTGTTGAGGCTAGATCCCGGCGATGAGATTATGGGGAGTTTGGCGGCTTTGGCCGGAAACTTGAACATCCACCTCGCTACCGTCCAGGGCTTGGGTGCTTGTAACGAGGTTGAACTGGCACTCTATGATGTGGAGCAGCAGATTTTCAATCGCCGGAGCTTCGCGGAGCCGCTGGAGATGACCAGCATCGACGGAAATATCTCGGAAATGGCAGGGGAGACCTATCTCCACATCCACGCGAATTTCGGGCGAGCGGATCAGTCGGTGATTGGGGGTCATTTGGCCAAAGCCGTCATCAGCGGCACCGCTGAGATTTTTATTCGTACCGTTCAAGGTTCTTGTGATCGCGAACAATCGAAACAGACAGGACTCAACGTATTGACGTTCTAAATCTGGAGGAAGTTTGGTTTATCCTATATGATTAACCTAAAAAGGAGGCTCTTCTCATGAACACAAAGTATCTACAGCTACTGGCAGAATCATACCCGGACCGCAGAACTGTGCGTGGTGAGATGCTGCGCCTGCATGCGAAACTGCAAATGCCCAAAGGGACGGAGTATTTCTTCAGCGATCTTCACGGGGAGGATAAGGCTTTTATCCATTTGTTGCGCTCGGCATCCGGAAATATTCGCACGAAAATCCGTGAACTGTACCGCAACATGTTGACCGAAAACGAGCAAAATCAGCTGGCCAACCTAATTTACGACCCCGAAAAAGTCCTGGGACTCCTGCGTAAGAGCGGGCGCGAAACCGATGAGTGGGTTCGTATTACGATCATCCGCTTGGCGGAGATCTGCCGGTACATTTCAGCGAAGTATTCACGAGGTGAGGTACAGCGCAAGATTCCGGTGGAATACAAATCCATCATTAATGAGTTCCTTTATGTGGGGACCGGCGATTTCGATCGCAGTGGTTTCTGGGATGATATCGTTTCTTACATTATCCAGGATGATTTGCAGGAAGATTTCATCAAGTCCTTCTGCACCTTGATCCAGCGAATCTGCGTGAATTACCTGCATATCATCGGCGATATTTTCGACAGGGGAGCGGGACCACACATTATTATGGAAGAACTAATTAAGTTCGACCAGGTGGACTTCCAATGGGGAAACCACGATGTTCAGTGGATGGGCGCGGCGGCCGGCAACAAGGTTTGTATGTGTTCGGTTCTTCGCTCGGGAATTAGCTACAACAATTTTGATGCTTTGGAAGATGGCTATAGCATTAATTTGCGTGCACTCACGAATTTTGCGACGGATGTTTACGGCGACGACCCGGCCGAACTCTTCAAGCCGAAACGCTTGGATGAAAATCAATATGACATGGTGGACGACCTGACTTGCGCCAGAATGCACAAGGCAATCGCCATTCTGCAATTCAAGTTGGAAGGCCAGCTCCTCGAACGTCATCCGGAATATCAGATGGAAGACCGGATTGTCCTGAAAAAAGTGGACTGGGAAAAAATGGTCTACGTCCACGAAGGGAAGAGCTATCCGATGAAAGATCGGAAATTCCCGACCATCGATCCGAAGAATCCTCTCGCCCTGACTCCTGAAGAAGAAGATTTGATGAACAGCATTGAAGCTTCGTTCCTGCATAGTGAACCCCTGCATCGCCATGTGAGTTTCCTCTATTCGCATGGATCCTCCTATCTTACGAGCAATGGGAACCTTTTGTTCCACGGCTGTATTCCGATGGAGGAAGACGGTAGTTTCGCGAAACTTTCGCTTGGCGGGGAGACATACAGCGGGAAGGCACTGATGGACTTTGTTGGCGTTCAGATGATGCGTGCTTACTATTCGGATGGTCATCAGCCCGAGGATCAGGCGGCCAAAGACTTCACTTGGTACCTCTATTGCGGAGCCAAGTCTCCCATGTACGGCAAGAGCAAGATTGCGACTTTTGAGAACTATTTCATTGAAGACAAGGAAGTCCGCAAAGAAGTTTTCAATCTTTACTACCAACTCAGTGCAAACAGCGAAGAGATCTGCAACAAGATCTTCCGCGAATTCGGTCTCGACCCGGAAACCTCACATATTATCAATGGCCATGTGCCTGTGAAGATCAAGGACGGCGAAACCCCTGTGAAAGCCGGCGGCAAACTGTACGTTATCGACGGCGGTATTTCCAAAGCCTACCAACCCAAGACCGGAATCAACGGCTACACATTGATCTTTAACTCGCATCATCTGGCTTTGGCCGAACATCATAACTTCTCACAAATTGAGAACGATATGGGAGCCTACACACCGAACATCCAGGTCGTGGAGGAGATGCCGAGGCGCCTCCGGATTGCCGACACCGATCGGGGCCGGACCATTCAAACCAGGCTCGATGACCTGAGCGAACTGCTCGACGCCTACGAAAAAGGGCTCATCAAAGAGTATCAAACCTTCCTGCAGAACTTAAATTAGCTGCAGAACCTCCGAGGTTTCGAAGCTTCACGTTCCCGTGGACCTCAGGTGGACCTCAGGCACAAAATAACCGCAGAACTTTGAAAATGGTTCGGGTGTCAAAAGTAAAAAAGAGGAGAAAGGGCTTGTACAATATAATAT
>CAYZSO010000023.1:40967-42406 GCA_964479695.1 uncultured Fastidiosipila sp. | reverse complement strand
GTAAGCGTCAAATCTATCCCCGTCTTCCAGTCGGTGGCATGAGCTGAGATAATCTTCATCGGATAAAACACAGACTGGATTTGGAGGTACAGCGATGGAGTTTATCGAATTGAAGCATTCCCTACGCATGGAGGAATGGAAGCAGCAGGTAGAAGACTGTTTGCAAAGTAATCTGTCCACCTTTGCATGGTGTAAGGCCAACGGGATTCCGAAGAGTAGCTTCCACTATCGTCAACAGCAAGTGGCCATGGAATTTGGCCAACCGTCCAAATATGCTTCGGTTGAAGAGGGAGCATCAGATCCTAAGCCCAAAGGGCTCGTTTGTTCAGAGAAGATCACGGTACGCTATCCTCATGTCGTCATCGAAATTCCTCAAGGAGCGGATCCGGAGACTGTCCGGCAGATCCTGCACATGGTACAAGCCCCATGCTAAACGATTATTCTGGTCCAGGTAAAATCTATGTGGCTACCGGCTATACCGATTTGAGAAAAGGGATTGATGGCTTAGCCCTCCTCATCCAGGAACAGTTCCATCTGGATCCGGGCGACCAAAGCCTCTTCTTATTTTGCGGCCGAAGGGCCGATCGCATCAAAGTCTTGCTCTGGGAAGGGGACGGTTTCGTGCTTCTCTATAAGCGCTTAGAGAACGGGTATTTTCGCTGGCCGCGCAGCGCACAAGAAGTCCAAGAACTCGACGAACGGCAATTTCGCTGGCTTATGGAAGGTTTGAAAATCGAGCAAAAACAAAGCATAAAAAAGCAAGCTTCACCGCGACTTGGCTAGCTCAATAAACCCTTACAAATGCCCAAATTCAGGGCTTTTTGAGGGTTTTTTCTCTTGTAATTTCAGGCTGAAAATGGTAAAATTTCCATTATGAAGATGGTGACGATTTCAGAGGAAGAATACCAGAAATTACTGGCTCAGCAGGCTCACGCAAAGGATCTGCAAGGGCAAATCGACGCACTCATCGAACAAATTCGCTTAGCAAAAATCAAACTATTCGCACCCTCCAGTGAAAAAACAATTCCGGAGAATCAGCTGCGCCTAGAGACGCTCTTCAACGAGGTGGAAAGTAGTTGCGATCTTTCCGCACCGGAGCCCACTATCGAGGAAGTTACCGTTGTCCCTGCCCACACCCGGAAGAAGCGTTCACGTCAAGAACGTTTGCCTGCGGATCTTCCTATTGAAATCGTGGATCACGACATCCCTGAAGAAGAGAAATTCTGCTCTTGTTGCCAGAGCCCTCTGGTCGATATTGGCGGAGAGACTCGGGATAGGCTACGCATTATTCCTGCCAAGTTCATTATCGAACGCCACGTGCAGCACAGCTACGCCTGTAAGGAATGCGAGAAGGCGGCCAGACCTGTCGAGGTTAAAAAATCGAAGATCAGTCCCGCATTAATCAAAGGTGGCATTGCCACACCTGAATCCATTGCCCA
>CAYZSO010000023.1:0-40867 GCA_964479695.1 uncultured Fastidiosipila sp. | reverse complement strand
AGATCAGTCCCGCATTAATCAAAGGTGGCATTGCCACACCTGAATCCATTGCCCAAAAATTTGTCATGGGACTCCCGCTTTATCGCCAAGAACAAGAGTGGGAGCGCCATGGTGTCATCTTAAGCCGGCAGACGATGTCGAATTGGATATTGAAAGTATGTGAAAACTATTTAGTGCCTATTTATGCCGCCCTGCGACAGGATTTGCAGAAGTGCCAGGTTCTCCATGCGGACGAAACCACGCTACAAGTACTCCATGAAGATGGCAAGAGCGCCCAGAGCAAGAGCTATATATGGCACTATCGTACGAGTGGAGACGCGGACATCCCCATCGTCCTTTACGATTACCAAAAAGATCGCAGGAAGGAGCGACCGAAGAACTTCTTAGGTGAGTTTAAGGGTTACCTACATACGGACGGGTATGAAGGCTACCACGGTTTGCCCAATGAGATGATTATTGTGGGTTGTATGGCGCATGCCCGACGAAAATTTGAGGATGCAGCTAAAGCTCCCCCTGCGCCAAGCGGCCCAAAAAATTTAGCGAAACAAGCGCTTGCGTACATCAATCATTTATTTCTCTTAGAGAAAAAGTATGAGGATTTGACGGTTCAGGAGCGCTACCAAAAACGCCAAGAGGAGGCCAAGCCCATTTTGGCGGCCTTCTATGAATGGCTGGGAAGCGTAGACGTGTCCACTAAATCCACGTTTGGCAAAGCACGCACCTATGCGTTTAGGCAGAGGCCTTATCTGGAAAATTATCTGCTTGATGGCCGCCTCGAGCTTAGCAACAACCGAGCCGAAAGAACCATCAAAAGCGTGGTTATCGGGAGAAAGAACTTCCTGTTTTGCAATACATCCAGGGGAGCCACAGCCACTGCGATCCTGTATAGCTTAGTGGAGACGGCGAAAGGGATAAATGTCGATCCCTATGCATATTTCTGCTGGGTTTTTAAAAAGGGAATGGAGTTGCGTGATGCGAACCAACAGGAAGATCTCGCGAAGCTTACCCCGCACGCCTATCGTTCTTTCTTGGAGATCCAAGATTCCATCTGACGGAAACAAAATCAATCGAAATGAAAGCCCCTACGACCTTGAAAAATTCGTAGGGGCTTTCTTCATTGTGTGTTATTCTGCGCTCAAGAGATATTATCTGTAGGAAACCGCTTGGATACGGGGGGTAGGTTTGACGCTTACGAAGAATACGTCGCCAAAACCGCTCATTCAATTAGAACTTCAATGACCGCCGCACTTGTGTTGGAAGAATACGTCGCCCAAACCGCTCCACCATCATTGAACGCACTACATATGTTTAAAAATAAACTTATGTAGTCAAAATGTAGTCAAAATGGGGGGAAGAAATTTGCGCAACCGTTTTATTTGCGAATTATTCGCATTTGCGGTACCATAACTTGCGATAATCTTAGAAAGATTCGATATACTCATCTTATACTTTACGCAAATGCTGCAAGGACAGGAAAAATATGGCGAAAACAGCACTCTCATCAACTGAAACTCCAACCCAAACTCCAACCCAAACCCAAGCCTCAACAATTGAAACGGCTCAAACACAGACACCAGTACCTACAACCCCAACACCAACACCAACACAAACACGAACACAAACACCAACACAAACACAAGCACCACCATTGGATATCAGGAATCTTTCCTTTCAGTTCAGTGATGCGGACGTGCTGAATGATGTGAGTTTCGTCGTGAATAAAGGTGATTTTGCGGGGCTTGTGGGGTCGAATGGTGCGGGGAAGAGCACGTTGCTTCGTTTGATTTTGGGAGAGCTGAAGCCGAGTGAAGGGCAGATTTTTATCTATGGTGAGGAAGTCGACAAGTTCGACGGGTGGCAGCGGATTGGCTACATCGCGCAGAAAAATGCGGACTTGAACGCGGGGTTTCCGGCGACGGTGCTGGAAGTCGTGACTGCGAATCTTTATAAGAGTATTGGCTTGGGGCGACCGATTCGCAAAGTGCATAAGGAGAGGGCGAGGGAGGCTTTGGCCAAAACCGGCGTCGCTGATCTCGCGAATAAGAGGATTGGGGAGCTGTCCGGGGGGCAACAGCAGCGAGTTTTTCTGGCCAGAGCGCTGGTGAATGAGCCGGAGTTGCTAATCTTGGATGAAGCGACTTCGGGAGTTGATGAGCGGTCGCAAGGTGTGTTCTATGACATGTTAGATCAATTGAAATGCGAGAAGGATTTGACGATCTTGATGGTTTCGCACGATATGTCGGCGGTGACGGCGCATGCGAATCGGATGCTTTGTTTGGGGGCGGATAGGTTTTTCGAACATGATATACACGAGGCGCTTGATCAGCAATTCTTTAGCCGGCTTTATGGCTACGAAGTGACGCCACATGTGCATCAGCACATCTGCATCGATGAGCAAAGTGGTGCGCCAGTATCCAGCGCACAGGTAAACCCTGCGCATGAGCAAAGCCAGGAGGTGACCCATGCTTGAGATGTTATCTTTTGGGTTTATGAGGACGGCGCTGCTTGTGGCGGTTTTTGTTGGAGCTGCCGCCGCGTGTATTGGGCAGGTAGTGGTCTTACGGAGACAGGCGAATATGGGGGATGCGCTGTCGCACTCGGCTTTGGCCGGCGTCTCGCTAGGTGTGGTGCTGGGACAAAGCCCGATTCTATTCTCCATACTGGGAACCCTGGTTGCGGCGATCTTTTTGGAGTTGGTTAGGCGATTGTTCCCCAAATATGCGGAAATTTCAACGGCGGTGGTCATGGCCTTAGCTATTGGGTTGGCCGGAATTTTCTCGGGATTTGCGGGGTCGGGGAAGAGCTTTCAATCGTATCTTTTCGGAAGTATTGTGGCGATACCGGACCTGGAGCGAAATATAACACTGGTTGTTTCGACCGTGGTCATTGCCTTGAGTATGATCTTCTATAAGGAAATCTTTTTTGTGACCTTCGATCCGAAGGCCGCAAGACTCGCAGGGATTAAGACCAACGTGGTGGAGATCATGTTTACGATTATGACGGCTTTGACTGTGGGCATAGCTTCGAGGAGTGTGGGGACGCTGGTCATCTCCTCCTTGCTGGTGTTGCCGTACGCCTCGGCCATGCAGCTCCACTTGAGTTATAAGCGGACGCTTCTGGCTGCGATCGTGATTGCGGCGGCAAATTCACTGGCCGGCATCACGTTGTCGTATTTCTTCGACTTAGCACCGGGCGGAACGATCGTCGTGCTGAGTGTGGCGGTTATGTTGGTTTTGGCTCTCTTCAATTATTTAGGCCAAAGCCTAAGACTCAGACTTCGGAGGAAGGAGCAAGTATGAACAGAGAACAAGTTGTTTCCTTGCTGGACCATAACAATATTCGCAGAACCAAGACACGCATTCTGCTTTTGGAAGTCATTGCCAACAGCGACACCCCCTTAGAGGCGAGACAGATCTATGAGGCGGCTTTGGCCAAAGCCGGAGACAACAGCCTCTGGCTCAGCACAGTCTACCGCAACCTGGAACTCTTCTTGAAGGAGGGGCTGGTTTCTGAAATCACCCCGCCGGATTCCGATGCGATCTTCTACCGGCTTGAAGCACATGGCCACAATCACTACGCAATTTGCGAGCGGTGCCATATGGAGATTCCCCTAGACCTTTGCCCGATTGAGGAAGTGGAAGACCAACTTGCCCAAGCAGGCTTCGCTCCGACGAGCCATCGTCTGGAAGTTTACGGAATCTGCAAGAACTGTCAAAAAATTTCTCAAAAAGCTTCTCAAAAAGCTTCTCAAAAAGCTTAATAAAAAGCTTCTCAAAAAACTTCTCAACAAGTTAGTCGTTAATCTCCAGAAGTTCCAAGCCCTTGTTGCGCTCAGCCGCCCATGTGATGGCCCATTCCGACTCAAAAAGCAGCACCGGCTGCCCCAAGTGATCAGAGACAAGCAGGGAAGTGCTGGTGATGTTCAGTTCAGTGGGGTCAGTCACCGTTGCTTCCGGGGTGAAGTGAACCCAGCGGGCATAGCGGTAATTCAGCATTTGCCGGCGGATTGTCACACCGTACTCGCTCTTCAAGCGCTGTTCCAGCACGTCAAACTGCAAGATACCCACAACACCGACGACGAATGTCTCTGTGCCGATATCCGGCTGCTTGTACATCTGGATGGTACCTTCTTGAGCAAGCTGATCCATGCCCTTCAGGAACTGCTTGCGCTTCAAAGAATCCGTCGCAGCCACACGCGCAAAATGTTCCGGCGGGAAAACCGGAATATCCGCGAATTTGACCTCGGAACCTTTCACACAGAGCGAGTCGCCGATACGGAAATTGCCGGGATCGAAAAGGCCGATGATATCACCTGCATAGGCCACATCGACGGATTTGTGTTCTTGAGCCATGAACTGCTGCGGCTGCTGAAGTCTAAGTTGCTTGCCGGATCTGACATTTGTGACTTCCATGTCTTTTTCAAATTTACCGGAAACAATGCGCAAAAAGGCAAGCCTGTCACGGTGACCGGGGTTCATGTTCGCTTGAATCTTAAACACGAAGCCGCGAAAACTTGGGTCCAGAGGGCTCACTTCGCCTTGGTCGGTTTCGCGAGGCGCCGGTGGCGGAGCCATCTCCAGGAAGGCGGACAAAAAGGTCTCCACGCCGAAGTTCGTGATCGCTGAGCCGAAGAACATTGGCGTAAGACGGCCTGAAAGAACCTCCGCTATGTCAAATGTGTCCCCGGCAATATCCAGAAGCTCAATATCGTTACGAAGATCATCTTGATACGATTGACCAATCAAGGCGCCCAGCTCCGGATCATCGACAGACTTCACCGTGACATTCACTCGTGAAGCGCCGTGGTCTTGTTTCGCGGGGTCAAAGCGCTCCACTTGGCGTTTGCGGCGGTCGTAGACGCCTTTGAAATCGCCGGATGTGCCGATTGGCCAATTGAAGGGAACGGCTTGAATCCCGAGGACTTTTTCGATTTCATCCATGAGATCAAACGGATTGCGCGACGCGCGATCCATTTTGTTGACAAAAGTAAAAATCGGAATGCCGCGTAAGCGACAAACCTGAAACAGCTTGATCGTTTGTGGTTCGACGCCTTTGGCCCCGTCAATCAACATGACTGCCGCATCCGCCGCACACAGCGTGCGGTAGGTATCCTCAGAGAAGTCTTGGTGGCCGGGAGTATCAAGGATGTTAATGCAGAATCCTTCATACTCAAACTGCATGACTGACGAGGTCACCGAGATGCCACGCTGCTTCTCAATTTCCATCCAGTCCGATGTAGCATGGCGAGACGCTTTGCGTGCCTTGACGGAACCGGCTTCATGAATCGCTCCTCCGTAGAGGAGGAATTTCTCAGTGATCGTAGTTTTACCGGCGTCCGGGTGCGAAATAATCGCAAAAGTGCGTCGCCTATTAATTTCTTGTGTTTGGGTGAGCATAATCTATTTTCCTTTTCTTCAAAACCAAGTACGTATTCATCAAATCGAAGCACCTAACAAGTACGTAGCAAGTAAGCCATCTGACAAAAATTCTGAAGAGAAAGGTTACAAGAATTCCTCATCGGCGGCAAGCCAGGCCTGCATAAACTGCTGCGCTTCGCGAGGCGATCGGTGTCCAACCTTCGTTGCATAGGCAGAAGCCTTCAAATCCAGTTCGGAATTAGGCAAGGTCACCCCGGCTTTTTCCGCCAGGAAATGCACCACTTCCAGATATTCGCGCATCAGCGGCTTCAGGAAATGAAGCTTCAGGCCGAAACGATCCGAAAGCGAGATGCGCTCATCCTGACCATCGTTGGCATAGAGTTCCTGCTCCGTTTCATCCAACTGTTCAAGCACCAAATGGCGGCGGTTGGACGTGACATAGAGCCTGCAATTCTCAGGGAATTCACGCGCCCCGCCCTGCAGGAAACTCTTGAGTTCTGTGTATTCTTTATCCGTTTGCCGGAAACTCAGGTCATCAATAAACAAAATAAAGAACAATTTCGAACGCTCAATGCGATCCAAGAGCGTGTGGAGGTTGCCCAAATCACGGGGATTAATCTCCACTAAGCGGAGCCCTTGAGTCTCGTATTGATTCACCATGGCCTTCACAGCCGACGATTTGCCACAGCCGCGCGACCCGTACAGCAACACATGAGCCGAAGGTTTCCTAGCCAGGAGCGCTTCCGTATTCGCCCGCAGTTTATCCACATTCCCGGAATAGTCGAAGAGGTCTTCAGGCATCACCGGATCCATGCGGGTAATCCCTGTAAGGCCTTCCGGGCTGGCCATGGTAGCCTTATACACCACCGGCATGCCGTAGCCATAGGTTCTGTGGAAGGTAAGGATGGCTGAGGCGGCCTCGGCAGGATCCTCTAGAGTAAGGAATGTCTCTCTCATTTGGCCAAAGCTATAGGTAACCCCCTCATCCGCTGACGGGACTACACCAATGCCCAAGTCATAGACCGGTACACCGAGCAATTCAGCCAATTCCTCGCCGCCGGTATGGACCGCCTTCAGCAAGGTGTCGAGCTCTTCTTGTAAGGCCTCACGCCACTTGCTGTCGTCAACCGGATTGGTGGTCAGAGGATTCATCGATTGGAGGATTTCCGAGGTCAGCCAATTCGCCCACGAAGCATCAGGCGATGCTGCCAAGAGCCTGCTATTCCATTCGGCATACATCTCATAGGATTTTGCCTGGCTGCTGGAAGGATCGGAAAGTAAATCCAAAAGATCCAAATAAGAGGCCATGGGCGGTAAATCCAAGAGTGCTCGATAGAATACCAACGCACGAAGGCGAGAGACCAACTGTTTCAATTGTTCTAGAGATTTCACGAGGGATCCTTCCTGTTACATTTTCTATTGCCATATTGTACCACGGAAATCCGTGCGTAAATCCGCACGTAAACCCGTACGGATTTACGCACGGGAGTTCGTACGCGAAAACGTACGGAAATACGCCTGGGAAGATTTGTATTATAATAGTAGAACCCATGGGGAAATCTTGAGGCTGGCGGCTTTGGCCATCTATTGACCATCCCGGAGCAGCCTATTTTGAGGAGAGTTTATGTCAGGTCATTCGAAGTGGAATAACATCAAACGTAAGAAGGGAGCCGCTGATGCGAAACGCGGCAATATCTTCACGAAACTCGGACGTGAAATTCAGGTGGCGGTTCGTCAGGGTGGGCCTGATCCGGTCTCGAATTCCCGGCTGAAAGATGTTATTGCCAAGGCGAAATCGAACAATATGCCGAATGATTCGATTAATCGCAGTATTCAGAAGGCGGCCGGCAGCAGTGACGGTGACAATTACGAGGAGATCACCTACGAGGGTTATGGTCCTTCCGGCGTGGCTGTCATTGTTAAGACGCTTACGGATAATCGTAATCGCACAGCCGGGGAAGTGCGTCACGCCTTTGATAAACACGGCGGCAATCTGGGCACGAAGGGCTCGGTTGCGTTCATGTTCCAGGATAAGGGACAGATTTATATTAATAGTGAAGACTTGGATGAGGAGACCGTGGTCATGGCGGCTCTGGATGCGGGTGCGGATGATTTTGAGAACTTGGATGGCGCTTACCTGATCACGACAACACCGGAAGACTATGATGGTGTACGAGATCAAATGGAGGCCCAAGGGTTTGAGATTGTGGACAGCAGTATGGGCCCGGTTGCGGACACGTTCGTGACACTGGCGGGTGATGATATCGAGAAAATGCAGAAGCTGATTGATCAGCTTGACGACAACGATGATGTACAGGATGTGTACCATAACTGGGAGAACAGCGACGAGTAATCGTGCGTGGTTGCGCCCCCTTGCATTTGCCTGTGAGCCCTTGCAGGTGGTTGCAATCGATCGCAATTGATTACGAATCATTTCGAGGCGTGGAGGTAGCCTAGGTGGCCTTTCGATTTCCTTTTTTGAACGGGCGTAGCCAGAAACGCAAGGCAGCAGCGATTGAGGCTGCTGAACAGCGCTCTCAGGCAATCCGCCAAGCGCCCGGGCCTAAGGAAGGCCAGAAACAGGTCACTTCCAGGGCGCCTTCAGAAGTCTTGGGAGAACTGAAAGGCCATGAACAAACGCTTCGTGATCCATCCCGTGAATCCCGGGAGTCCCGGGAGTCCCGGGAATCCCGAGACTCCCGAGAACAGGGTCGTGAACATCGTCAGGGTGAAGTCGGCGGGGAAACCGGAAGCAAAACCGGGGATCGCGAGGGACAGAGGGCGGCTTTGGGCGAGAAAAATCGGCAAAGAACCCGCAATACTGCCAAAGGACACACTGAATCCACCCAGACCACAACGGACCGCAGAGAGGAATTTTTCGGCTCAATTGGCTCGCTCAATCCCTTGGACCGCCTGGCGGACGCGGTCGGCCAACGCCAACTGAACGAGGAGGAGAGGCTCAAGGCTTCGCAGCGACGGGAGCTCTCGAAGATTCGAGTCATCTCGTTTGTCGGTTCATCCGGAACCGGGAAATCGACCAGAGCGCTGCAAGTGGCCACGGATCGCAATATCCCTTACTTCATTGATGACGGCCTTTTGATCGAGAGTGGCCGAATTGTGGCCGGTTCTTCTGCGAAAAAAGCCGCGACGAAAATTGAATCGGTCCGCCAAGCGATTTTTTATGATGATTCCCGCGCGGCCAACATGCGCAGGACTTTGCTGGAGAAGAAACCGGATCGCTTGATGATCTTGGGAACTTCCGATGGCATGATCGAGAAGATTTGCGAGAATCTCTGGCTCTCGTCACCGGTGGAAACGATTCGGATAGAAGATGTTTCCAGTTCGGAGGAACGTCGGCAAGCGAAGACAACCCGCATGACTCAGGGAAGCCACACAATCCCGGTTTCCAGTATGGAAATTAAACATGAGTTTTCCGGTTATTTCACTGACCCCCTGAAGCTCTTGCGGCGGAGGCGCGACAAGACGTTACCGGCTCTGTCTGAATCGGAAAGAACCGTCGTGAGGCCGACATTCTCCAGCTTGGGTTCGTATATCATTACGGATGAGGCTTTGGCTTCGCTCATCAAGTTACTTGTTCACGATGTGGAAGGTTTGGCCAAAGTCTACCAAGTCAAAATTCAGAAGGAAGTTTACGGCGCTGTCCTGAATGTGGAACTTTCTTTATACTACGGATACAATGCTCAGGAAGTTATGCTGGAGGTTCAGCAAATCCTCCAAGAACAAGTGGAAAATTATACTTCCATCAACATTTTGAGTGTCAACGTCAGCTGCCGCAAAGTCGTGGATCCCGGTTTGGACACCAGCCACGGCAGGCTTATCACGGAACGCAGGTCCCGCGCATGAACGGAGCGCAGGTCCTGCGCATAAACGGATCGCAGGTCCCGCGCATCAACGCAAATAACGCGAGCGACATGCAGTGACTCGCACACATACAACATATCTTACTAGACAGAGGAATTTCATGGCCAGACAAGAACAGATTTATACGATCCCGGTAAATGACGCGTTCAATCAGACGGAGCGGTGCCCGATTTGTGAACTGCGCCGCAAGCAAGAAGAGAATTTAGTTGAGTTTTACCTAGGACCGTCGCTGATGGAGGCTGACCACCGCTTGCAGACGAATGAGAAAGGCTTTTGTTCAAATCATCTGACTATGCTCTATAATTCTCAGATCAATCGCTTAGGCCTAGGACTCATGCTCCATACGCATTTGGAGGATGTCACGGGGGATTTGGAGAGGACTTTGGCCAAAGCCACCCCCCACAAGTCCGCGGGTATCTTCGGACGAAAAAGTGATTGGAAAGAATCGCTGACCTCAGCGGCTGCGGAGTTGCGGAAGCGGGTTGATTCTTGTGTCATCTGTGAGCGGTTGGAGGCGACTTTGGCCAGATACTTAGATGTGATCTTCTGGGAATATACGCAGGACGAAGCTTTCCGTAAGAAGTTCCGTGAAGGGCAAGGGTTCTGTCTAGAACATACGGCTGATCTGATGGAGGGGGCTTCGAAGCACTTGAATCAGAGGGAGGCGGAGGGGTTCCTCAACGACCTTGCTGTGCTGCAGAATGGCAAATTCAAGGAGATCACCGGAGATGTGGAATGGTTTACGTTGAAGTTTGACTACCGGAATCAAAATGAGCCTTGGAAGAATAGCAAGGACGCTTTGCCTCGAGCGATCAGGCGCTTGGAAGGGGATAGTGATCTGAAATGAAACATCTGGTGAGGGATAGTGATCTGAAATGAAACATCTGGTGAGGGATAGTGATCTGAAATGAAACATCTGGTGAGGCCCGAAGAACAGTTTGCGATTGACCTGGAGATTACTCAGGAAGTGTCGCTTTTCCCTGAGGCGGAGAAGAGCCGGGGGAAGCTCTTCTATTTGTCGCGCAATTGGCTGGGCGACAAAGACACAGAATCGTCCCGCCGACTCCTAGCAGGCATCATTGAATCGCTGACGAATATTGGTGACAGTAAGCAGGCTTTTCTTTTGGTTGAAGATGCTGTGGAAAGCCTTGATAGTACCCACAGCTGTGCGCTAGCTTGGCACAAGATTGTGCAACTCGGTCTCAAAGTCTACGTAGCCGCCGCCTCCTTGGAATCCCGTCATATTGAAATCCCTGCTGGTCTTTCTGGTGCTGGTTCTGGCGCTGGTGTTGCTGGTGGTGCTGGTTCTGGCGCTGGTAGGGGTGCTGGTGCTGGTGTTGGTGCAGGTTCCGGTGTTGGTGGAGGTTCCGGTGGAATTATTCCCGTGAACGAAGGCGAAATAGCTGACCTGCTGATCACTTATGAAGTGGTTACCTTGTGCTGAGATGGGTGTGCACGGGTAGGTGAGGTTTGGTATCGCGTTCCTGATGTTCGTTCGTTCGAGTTCGACTGCGTAGTTGGAAGGAGCGGCAATTGCGACGTATAGTTCCTAGTGCTGATTCATTCGAGTTCGACAGCGTAGGTGGAAGGAGCGCAAATTTCGACTTATTGCTCCTAAGTATTAATCTATTTTGCATAACATGTGAAATTGACTGATTAGTTTGACTTAGCCTCTATTTCGCGCCATCCAAGCGCTAACCAAGCCCAAATAGATTTCCAAACTGGTCTGGATCCGGATCTTTGCGACAACAAATATTTCCGGAGATAATCTTGACACTTGCTTTACAGCCAGATGAATGATTACTGACCTGAAGACAGGAATTATTGAATGAATACTGACCTCGACGGCTACCTGGTCTGCAATAAGTACGGAACCAACAGGAAAAAACTTTTAAAGTGCTGAGTCTGTAAAACCGATGTCGCAAGTTTCGCGATCCGGACCAATCTGCAAACAATATAACAATTACTCTAAGCTCCGAAGAACAAATTCAGGAGAAATACGCTGCCAAAACCGCTCCGCCATCAATAAATCACTACATATGTTTAAAAATAAACTTATGTAGTTGAAATACGCTGCCATCAAAATAGCAGAACTTGCTGTAATTACTAAAGAAAATGCTCTATAATAACGAGTAGTTTTGTCGGAAAAAGTGAAGAAAATGAATTCTTTGCAGAGGATTTGAATTTCACATTACTTTTGTGCTATGCTTAATTCAGAATAACCGCTCACTATAACGATTAATCCAAAATAGGTCAATAGGTCATTTTTGAGGGCAATATACCTTACGTAATGGCGAACCGCTTCTTGCTTACTGCAGCAGTAGCGGAGTTTTTTAAGCCATTACATATGATTATCTTGTTAAGTATGAGTAGATTAATTAATTTATGAAGGAGGGATAAGATGGCAAATTCGAACACAACAACGCTGATTAACTTAGAGTCAGACAAGCCCTCCACAGAGACAGCTCTTAAGAGGTTGAAATTGGAGCTTATGACTCTGCGGCGAATTGGTGTTAAACGCGTGAAAATCATTCATGGCTATGGTTCTACCGGAAAAGGTGGTTCGATCAGGAATGCAGTTCGGGCGGAATTGTTGGAACAGACAAGGGAAGCGAAGATTAAGGCTTTTTGTCCAGGTGAATTGTTTGGCCCTTTTGAGAAACAAGGCCGACACATTCTGGAAATTGACCCCGGTTTCCGTAATGATTCTGATTGGGCACGTTCAAATGACGGCGTTACGCTTGTTTCTATTTGATGTGATGGTTACCTATGTTTTCAGATAATGATGTACATGACACGCAGGCTAGCACAGCCGGCGAAACACAAAACACGCTGGCTAGCACAGCCGGCGAAGCAAAAAACACGCAGGCTAGCGCAGCCGGCGAAGCACAAACGCCAGGGATGACAGGTGCGGGCGAAGGGCAGGCACCGAGGAGTCCCTGGCTTCATTTTGTAGATCGCTGTGGTGCGTGTACAGCCTGCGACCTGCATCGAAATCGCACCAATGCGGTTGTATGGCGGGGCTCCGTTCGCGCCCCTCTCTTAATCATCGGTGAAGGGCCGGGTCAGAGAGAAGATGAGGAAGGAATGCCTTTTGTCGGACCATCAGGTCAGTTGCTTGATACTCTGCTTACGGCGCTGGAGATTGGACCGGACTCTTTTCATATTGCAAATATTGTGAAATGTCGGCCGCCCGAGAATCGGGAGCCAACGCTTGAAGAGGCGAAGGCTTGCAGGCCGCTGTTGAATGAACAGTTTAAGTTTGTCAGGCCGAAGGTGATTCTGTTAGTTGGGAAGTCGGCATATCAGTACTTCACCGGTGATCTTGAGAATGGGATCACGAAAGTGCGAGGGGTATGGATTGAGAAGGGTGGCTATTGGATTATGCCAACATACCATCCGGCGTATGTACTACGAGATAATCAGCATCGGACGGCTCTTTGGGAAGATATGCTTGCGGTAAGGCAGAAATTGGAAGAATTGGGGCAACTTAAACCAATTCAGGGATGAGTTTGAGGGTGGCGGCTTTGGCCAAAGCCTGGCTCCTCGAGCTCCTCGAGCGATCTGACCCCAGCAGATCACTCGGCTGAAACGAGAGTAACGACAGGAACGCCGACAATGCCGACAACGCAGCAAATCATTAACTGATCGACTTGTGCTGTAACCACTTTCGGCCTAGTGCGCGCGGGGCGAAGATGGCGGAGCGCAGGAGCCAGTCGAGGTACATGCCGATCCAGACACCGTGAACGCCCAGACCCCACACGACTACCAACAAATAGGAGGCTCCGACCCGCATAGTCCACATGGAGATGATCGAGACAATCATTGTGTAGCGTACGTCGCCTGCGCCGCGGAAGCCGGAGGGCAGGACGAAGGAGGTTGAATGCAATACCGGCAGCACAAGCAAATAGACGATCAGGAGTTGGCGAGACAGCTCGATGGTTTGCGGGTCGCTTGTGTAGGCAGAGGGAAGAATTCTGCTGAGTGGGAGGAAGAGCACCGTAGCGACCACGCTGAGTGCAGAAGCAAAAGCCGTCAGGAAGATGTTCCAGGTGCGGGCTTTTTCTTTGTGGCCCGCTCCGACGAGTTGGCCGATGAGCGATGTGGCTAAAATGGCGACTGAGTTGCTGCCAACACTGATCAGAGAGGACAGCGAATTCACGATGCTGTTGGCGGCGATGGCCGCGGTGCCGAGTCCCATAATGAAGGTCTGGACTAAGAGTTTCCCGCCATTAAACATCAGCTGTTCGGCTCCGGCGGGGATGCCGAAGAAGAGGATGTTTTTCAGGATGGGGAGGGAGATGCGGATGTGTTTTTCTTCTTTGAGGCTGATATTGCGGTGTCCGTGAATAATGATGAATAAGACCATCCCCAAGCCGACGGTCTGGGAGATCGCCATGGCTATCGCTGCGCCGCTGACCCCGAATCCCTTGCCTGCTCCGGGTGAGGCGAAGCCGTAAATCAAAGGGTAACTGATCACTGCACTTATGATATTGGTGATGATAGAGACTTGCATGGGTGTTTTCATGTCGCCCGCTCCGCGGAGGAGGGCGAGTCCCATGGATGTTAGGCCAAAGGGCAAGAAATAGAAGCAGATCGCGGTAAGATATTGGATGGCCAAGTCGATCACGACCTGGTCAGCCCCACCGAAAAAGAGATTGATGAGCGGTCTGCGAAAGATCAAGAGGAAAATCACCATGACGATGACTAGGATCCCGGTGCTGATGAGACCGGTGATGACGGTTTTGTTGACTTTTTCCCGATCACCTCGCCCGACATATTGAGCGACGACCACGGTTCCCCCAGTGGCCAGGGAGGAAAAGACACTGATTACCAGCATGTTTAATGTGCCGACAGAGCCGATCGCGGAAATGGCTGCGGGCCCCAATTGCGAGGAAATAATCGTGCTAATCAGAGACATCATGACCGCAGCTAATTGCTCAATCATGACGGGGAGTACCATCCGCTTCATATCCGAACTGAATTCGAGGATTTCGGCGTGATGAACCCTGAGGTAGCGGACGATTTTCAAATCTTGATAGTCGAAAGCCATGGAAGCCCCCAAGGTGAATATTTTCTTCCTATTATAGAGCAAAGTGGCGGGGATTTGGCGGGTTCAGCTGAGCAGGTGAGGCTGAGCGGGTTCAGCCGATCCGTACGGGGATTTGGCAGTGTGGTTGGGGGCGGCTTTGGCCAAAGAAAAGAGCTGCAACTCTTGCGAGGCAGCTCATTGTTCGTACGTGCAGCACGTGCTCAATGCGAAGGTGCTCTTCTACTGATCCTTCAGTGGCGTCTCTTCGAGAACCTCGCCGGTTTTGCGGGAAATGACCCGTTTCACGCGCTTCTTCGAAGGGAAGGCATACGTGAGGAGCAAGATCATCAGGTAGATGAGTAAAATCGCGGTGAAGATGCCGATCATGCCGGTTACAGCTATTTTGAGAACTTCGAGAAATTGGTCCATCGTAAACCTCCTATGGTTCTATGGTCCTATGGTTCTATGGTTCTAAGGGTCTAAGGGTCTTATGGGATGAGTGCCATAATGAGACCACCTGCGATAACCGAAGCGATTTGACCGGAAACATTGGCACCCACAGCATGCATGAGGATGAAGTTTTCCGGATCTTCTTCAGTGGCCATGCGCTGCACCACACGAGAACTCATGGGGAAAGCAGAGATCCCTGCAGCACCGATCATGGGGTTGATCTTCGTCTTGCGGAAAAGGTTGAGGAATTTGGCGAAGAGCACACCGCCGATGGTATCCATGATAAAACCGACCAAGCCCAGCGCAATCACGACCAAAGTACGCAGATTCACGAAACTTTCCGCTTTCATACTGGAGGCGATCGTAATTCCCAAGAGAATCGTAATGAGGTTGACCAGTTCTTTTTGAGCTGTCTGAGAGAGGGAATCCAGGACACCGCATTCACGGATCAAGTTACCAAACATGAGGAAACCGACGAGCGAAACCGCTGTTGGGGCAATCAGGCCGGTGATCATGGTGACCAGGATAGGGAAGAGGATCTTCGTTTTCTTAGAGACTGAACGAGGATTATATTCCATGCGGATCCTGCGTTCTTTTTTCGTTGTGACCAGGCGGATAGCCGGCGGCTGGATGACGGGAACCAACGCCATATAGCTATACGCCGCCACCGTGATCGGGGCGATCAAACTTGAGTTGAAATAATTGGCCACGAAAATTGACGTCGGTCCGTCGGCTGCCGCAATGATTGATATGGAGGCGGCATCACGTAAATCGAAACCAATCATGCGGGCCAGCACCAGTACGAAGAAAATACCGAACTGGGCCGCTGCTCCGAAGAGAAGCATAAAAGGATTCGACAACAAGGGGCCGAAGTCGATCATAGCGCCGATTCCGATAAACAGGAGCAAAGGAAAGAGCTCGTTGGCGATACCGGCATTATAAAGGGTATCTAGAATCCCCTCGACCGGTGTCCCTTGAATCACTTGGGTAACGGCTCCGGAGAAGGGTAAATTCACCAGGATTGCTCCGAAACCCATCGGCAAGAGGAGGGAGGGCTCATATTCTTTTGCAATAGCTAAGTAAATCAGAATTGCACCAATGATCCACATCACGACTTGTTCCCAAGTCACACTCATAATCCCGCGGGATAAGAAATCTAGTATATCCACATGATGCCTCCTTACCCGATTGAAACCATTTCGTCACCGGTGGAGACAGCATCGCCTTTGGCCACAGCAAGACCCGTGACCGTACCGGCTTGAGGCGAGACAATTTCATTCATCATTTTCATGGCTTCGAGGATGAGGAGGACGTCGCCTTTGGCAACCTTGTCACCCGGCTTCACGCGGACATCATTGATTGAGCCGGGCATGGGAGCCTTCACCACCACACCTTGGCCGATTCCTTGTGCTGTCCCGGCAGAAGCTTGCGTCGCTGCCGGTGCCGCAGAGGAAGTGGCCGCGCCAGCACCAGCACTTACACCAGCGCCAGCACCAGCCGCACCCGTTGAAGGGGCGTCGGTCAGCAGGCGGTCATTCTCGTCGCGGGTGACTTCTTCGATTTCAACTTCGTACTCTTTGCCATTTAGTCTCACGATGTACTTTTTCATAGTATTACCTGATCCTCTTCATTGATTTGATTCGATAATTTGCGTCCTTGTCAGCCGAAGCGAGAGCGGCCACCGTCACAGCGATCACCACGCGGGTTTCGTCATCAATATCGTCAGCGGAGATCTCGGAGGTCTCCTCGACATCATCTTCCAGATACTCGTCAATATATTCAATATCCCTGTTGAACAGGCTGCGTAAACGATCTCGTAAACTCATAGCATGCTGACAGTGATGTAAGGCACTGTCGCCTCCTTCTCTTGGATACTTGCGTCTTTGGCCAAAGCCGCAGGAGCCACCCCGGCAGAACCCACCGCTGCAGTTGTCACCGCTGCAGAACCCTCACCGACTTGATCTGTCGCAGCAGTTGCGGCCTCAGTTTCGCGTCTCTCGCGTTCCATGAAATAGTGGAGAGCGGGCTCCGGGAAAAGGGCATAGGAGAGGACATCCTCTTGAGACCGGGCGAGGCCGCGGCTGCCTTCGATCGCATGAGGCAATTCGGGAGCCAAATGGTCAGCCGGGCGACTGGTGATGACTTCATCGTCACCGATGAGCTTATGGCGAATTTCATCAGAAATAGGGATCGGTGAACGGCCATACTCGCCTCGGACATAATCCTTGATTTCGTTCGGAATCATTTTGTAACGTTCGCCATTCAGGACATTCATGACGGACTGTGTACCCACCATCTGGGACATCGGGGTAACGAGTGGGGGATAGCCCAAGTCTTTGCGCACCCTCGGAACTTCCTGCAAGACTTCCTCGTATTTATCCTCTTCACCGGCTTGCTTCAGTTGAGACAGCAGATTCGAGAGCATACCACCCGGAACCTGATACATAATCGCCTTGGGTTCGACATCCATTACCTTAGGATTCAAGGTGCCGTCCGCACGATAGCGATCCCGGATTACCTTAACATCGTCTGCAATCTGGCCCAGAAGCGGCAAGTTAAGACCCGTGTCGCGATCCGTGCCTTGAAGCGTCATGACCAGTGTCTCCGTATTCGGCTGGCTCGTCCCTTCGCCCAGAGGCGAAATCGCTGTGTCAACAATGTCCACACCTGCTTCGATTGCCTTGAGATAGGCCATGCTGCCGGTACCTGCTGTTTGGTGCGTGTGAATTTCCAACGGGACTTTCAGCACTTGTTTCAAACGTGTGACCAGGTCATAAGCCACGTAAGGTTTGATGATGCCGCCCATATCCTTGATACAGATGGAGTCAGCGCCCATGGCTTCAAATTTCAGTGCCACGTCGACGAAATAATCAATCGTATGAATTTCAGAAGTCGTATAACAAAGTGCCGCCTGACAATGAGCACCCGTCTCCTTGATCACCCTCATGGATGTTTCCAAGTTTCTCTCATCGTTCAGCGCATCAAAGACCCGGATGATATCAATGCCATTCTCCACCGACTTGCGAATAAAAGCCTCCACAACATCATCGGCGTAATTTCTATAGCCTAAGAGATTCTGACCGCGGAGGAGCATCTGGAGCTTGGTATTCTTCACGACTTTTCTGATCTCGCGCAAACGCTCCCAAGGGTCTTCATGAAGAAACCTCAGGCAAGCATCGAAGGTCGCGCCACCCCAGACTTCCAGGGCGTAGTAGCCTGCCTGATCCATCTTCTCAGCGACAGGCAAAATTTCAGCCGTGGAAAGTCTCGTCGCCATCAGCGACTGATGTCCGTCCCGCAGGGCTGTTTCCGTAACTTTTACAGGGTTCACAAATGTCACTGCCTTTCTATCAAGCGAAAATCCAATTACTCCAATTGTAACAATAAGCCCAAGCAATTCAAAGGGGATTTTCAGCAGAATCGTTAGCGATTCTTCAGCAGATTCATTAGCGATTCGTTAGCGATTCGTCAGCGATTCGTTAGCGATTCGTCAGCGATTTGTCAGCAGATTCGTTAGCGTGAATCGTTAGTCAAAGAACACGGAAATTCATAAATTTATACGTAAGCTCAGCCATGGTTTGGGGTGATTCTTCCATGCCCCCGTCATACCAGGTCCTCATCAAGCTGATGATTCCGCTGGAAACATAAGTATAGAAATATTCATATTGCTTCGCGGTCAATGTTCCGACACTCTCTTGCCAGGCTCCAAGGAAAAGATCACGTCCTAAGTTCAGCAGAATCTGCAAAATCTGTCCGCCCGACGAACGCGAAAGGATGACCGGTGCCATCTTACCCCTGCGTTCAAGAAAGGCAAACGTTTCCGCCAGCAATTGCTCAATCGTTTGTTTCTGCAACAAGGGGCTCGGCGCACCGGGTACAGCAGTCGGGAAACGTGACAAGGTGTCCTTAAAATCCGTCAAAATCTCCGCTTCAATCTCCTCGTACAATTGAGCCACATTATTGTAATGCACATAGAATGTCGATCGATTGATCTTGGCCTCTGCAGCAAGCTCACTGATCGCGATTTCATCGAGGCTTTTCCGGCGAAGCAGTGTCACTAGCGCCGTGTGCAGGGCATCAACGGTTTTTTGCGCTCTGGGATCTAGGTCAGACATGAAATTCTCCTTTCTTAGCAACAGGCCATCTCGCCACCCGTATGCTCAACTGAATCAAACTACTTCTATTATAGCAAGTCCCCAACACATTGGAACCAAAATGTCGACCGCTGGACTAACTAAACGACACAGTGACACAACTAAACGACACAGTGACGTTAAGTTGCCGCACACCTTCCCGCTTGTCCAGACGATAATGAAATTGTGACATCAGTGCTTGCAAGTAGTTGCAGTGCGTGCAGGTGAGGTAAACAAACCCTAGGAAGGTGAGGGAAGCGGACCCTAGGCAGGAGATTTTATGGACAAATCGATTTGGGGCATCATTCATCATCGCAAGGCAGTCATGCTGGTCTTCGGAATTTTGGTTCTTCTCTCGATCCTCCTCGCAACCCAAGTGCAGGTGAATTACGACCTGCAAGACTACTTGCCCCAAGAAGTGAATTCCGTCCTCGCTTTGGACAAGTTATCTTCAGAGTTTTCGACGAAACTCCCCAACGCCCGCGTAGCTCTGCCGATTCGGAATTTGCAGGAAGGTCTGGTGGCCAAAGCCGCCCTCAGCAACACAAAGGGTGTTCAGGAGGTTCTTTGGCTAGACGACAGCCTTGACACAGCAAGCCCACTAGAAATGGCCGATCCCACGCTGGTCGAGGCCTTTTACCGAGACGGAATTGCCCTCTACCAAGTCACCGCCGATCAATCCCAGCCCGTCGAAGTCCTGAATCGCCTCTATCAATTGGATGAGCAAGTCATGGTCGACGGTAACTTGGTGGATCTGGCCAATGCCCAGCAGGCCGTCGGCCAGGAAATCAGCAAGCTCATGGCCGTCGTCATGCCGATTGTCCTTGTGATCTTGTTGCTAAGCACGCACGCCTGGCTCGAGCCCGTGCCCTTCCTCTTGGCAATCGGCGTCGGCGTCGTGCTCAACATGGGGACCAATATTTTTCTAGGATCCGTGTCCTATATCACGCAAGCCGTTGCAGCGGTTCTTCAGCTCGCAGTTTCTATGGACTACGCCATTTTTCTCCTGAATCGTTTCAACGAAAACCGTAAGTCCGGGCACGATCCGGAGACCGCCATGGCGCTGGCGATGAGGAAATCACTATCGGCAATCGCCTCCTCGGCACTGACCACACTCTTAGGTTTCTTGGCGCTTCTGTTTATGCGTTTCGGTTTGGGGGCAGATCTTGGCATTGTGATGGCCAAAGGCATCGTCTTCAGCTTCTTGTCCGTCATGATTTTCATGCCCGCGTTCATCCTCATTTTCTATAAATTTCTGGACAAAACAGCTCACCGCTCCTTCCTGCCCGATTTCTCATTCGTTGGTCGTTTCGTCAGCAAAGGAAAAGTCCCGATCATCCTGCTTGCGGCTCTTGTGGCGGTGCCGGCGTTTCTGGGCAGCAGGAAAAATGACTTTATTTACGGCACCGGCAACTATCCCGTCGGCTCCAGAATTGAGCGGGATCGGCAGGCGATTATTCACTTGTTTGACGAACAACAGCAACAATCGCTTCTTGTGTCTAAGGGGAATGTATCGGCGGAGCTGGCTTTGGCTGAGAAACTTAAGGATGATCCCGACATCGTCTCTGTCATTTCTTACGTAAGTACGGTGGACCCCGCCATACCCCCTGCCATGCTGGAGGCGGACCAGCTTGCGATGTTGGAATCGGAGCACTACCGCCAATTCATTATTACGGCCAAAGTCGCCCCCGAAGGCCTAGCCTCCTTTGCACAGGCAGAGCGTGTTCGCGCATACGCGGAGGAAGGATATGGTCAGGCTTATTACTACACGGGCCAAAATGTGATTACCCTCGACATGCGGGACACGATCCAAGCCGATGATTATGTTGTCAATGGTCTGGCCATTCTGGCGATTGCACTCACGATTTTGAGTGCCTTCCGTTCGCTGTCCTTGCCGATCATCTTGGTGCTGACGATTGAACTTGCCATTTGGATTAACTTGTCCATTCCGTATTTTCTCGGTAATCCGTTGAGCTATATCGGTTACCTGATCATCTCGACGGTTCAGCTGGGAGCGACGGTGGATTATGCGATTTTGTACACCGAGCATTATCTCGATAACCGCAAGCGTTTTCACAAGAAGCAGGCGCTCCTGCTGACGAGCCGCGAGGCGATTCCTTCGCTCTTACCGCCTGCTCTGATCCTCACCGCGGCGGGGATCTCTTTGCAATACACGTCGACCTTAACCATTGTTAGTGAATTGGGCCAAGTGCTGGGCAGAGGGGCGATTCTTTCTTTCCTGATGGTGATTCTCGTCCTACCTTGCCTCTTGTACTTTGCGGATCCAATCTTGCCTTACACCACCTGGAAACTGAACTTATTGAAGGATCAGGAACCGGAGCAGGCGGCTTTGGCCGAGAGAGACTCGGTAGAACCGCCTGAAAATCCTGAAGGAGAAAATCATGAAGAAGAAAATCATGAAGAAGCGAATCATGAAGATGAAAATCATGAAGAAGAGAAATAAACAGCTCATTATGCTTGCGAGTCTCTTGACTTCGCTCTGTGTCGGCGCGGCACCGCTTCATGCGGCGGCCCTTCATGCGGGGGCCCTTACTGTGGCGACTGGCCCACACCTTGAAGAAGCTGCGGCTGCGGTCGAGGGAAAGAGTGGGGGGAAGGGTGAGGTGATCTACGCCAAGCTGGACGCGGGGGGTCAGCTGAAGGAACTTTACATTGTGAATCGTTTTGCGGCGCAAGGCAGCGCCCCCATTACGGATTACGGAGCCTACTCTACGGTGACGCCGCTCTCGAGGCAGGGCAGTGTGCAAAGGTCCTCCGATATTGTCACGTCTGATGTTGTCACGGTCGAAACCGGTGATGCGCCTTTTTACTATCAGGGAACGCTGGAGGAGCGCAGTTTGCCGTGGCTCTTCACGTTCTCTTATTCACTGGACGGAGAGAAAGTGGACCCGAAAACCTTGTCCGGCGCTACGGGTGCTCTGGAACTGACAATAGAGGTTCAAGCAAATCCGGATCAGTCTGTATCGGCTGCACCTAGTCATCCTCCGCTGGCTGGAGAGGTCTCCTCTAGCGGTGGTAATCCCTGGGCAGAGAAGATGATGCTTCAGATCAGCTTGACGTTCCCTTCCGGAACAAGCACTTCGCTATCGGCAGAAGGTGGAACGGTGGCGGAAGCCGGCAGTAAGAGCCAAGTTACTTACATGGTTTTGCCGGGTACTACTTCGTCAACATTCACTCTGAAGGCAAACGTTCAGGATTTCCATATGCCTCCTGTTCAGATCGCCGGTGTACCGTTCTCTATGGAGCTGGAAGGCTTGATTGATTCGGCCAAATTTACCGACAGCCAAGACCTTCGTGACTTGCAGGACGGAACGAAAAAACTTGATGATGGGGTTAGGGCTTTGGCCGATGGTTTAGCGCAGCTCAAAACCTCAGGCAGCGATCTGCAAGCTGCCCTGGAGAAGTTGTCCGAAGGCGGGGCGGGCTTAGCGTCCGGCAGCGAGGGTGTGAGCGACGGAATCAGCCAATACACAAACGGTGTGGAGCGGATTTCCGGAGGCAGTTTCGCGCTGAAAACAGGTGCAGGCAATGCGGCCTCCGGAGCCTCCTCGCTGGCCGCCGGTCTGGGGCAGGCGGTTGCCGGTCTACAGACGTACACGAGCGGCGTTGACTCTTATGTCGACGGAATCACAGGGCTTCTGCAAGGGATCGCCGGATTAAGCAGCGGAGCCGCGCAAGTAAAAGAAGGCGTGGACAAGTACCAAGCCGGCCTGGCCCAGTTGAAAGCGGTCGGCAGTCAGGTGGTCTCGGGTTCGGAGGCGATCCAAGCACAAATTGAACAGCTTAGTGCCTTGCCGGAAATAGACACAGCTTCGCTCACAGCTTCACTGACTACGCTGACGGCATCACTGACTTCGTTGCAGGAGAGCTTGGCTTCTTTTGATTCGACACAATTAGCGCAGCTTAAAGCCGGCGCCCAAGAGGTGAAGAATGGGTCAAAAGCTGTGAATGATCGCCTTCCGGAACTGGTCTCCGGCATGGATACGATGTTGCTTCTGGCGGGTGCTGTCGACAGCGCTTTGCGTGCTGTGGTCGATAGTTTAAACAGCACCGTAGATGAGCCACAACCTGACTTGATTCAAGCCTTGGGGCTCACAGACGAAGACTTGCAGAATCCAGGGGTCCAGAAATTATTGAACTATCTGGCTTCGTCAAGTGCCGAGCAAACTGCGCAATTGGTGAGTTTGCGAAACAGTCTTCAGAGTCTCTACGATCCGCAGGTGGAGGTAAGGGCGCCTTTGGCCAACTTACAAGCAGGACTCACCGAACTCAACACAGCTATGGGCAAGCTTCAGGAGGAGTATGGAAAATTGCATGCCGGCGTCGTGGCGTTGGAGAGTGGGGTGAGCGGCCTGGTTGACGGGCTGAGCGGCGTGTTTGACGGGTTGAGCGGCGTGTTGGCTACCGTTGATGACTTGGAGACAGAACTTGCTGCACTACATCAGTTTGCGGAGCTTCCCGGTAAACTGGGCGAATTTGTCGCTGGGTACAAGCAGTTCCACGAGGGTCTCCTTGCCTATGTCGCGGGTGTTGATCAAGCGGCTTCCGGATTCAAAAATGACAGCGGGCAAGATCTTTACTCCGGAATTGTCGGACTTGAGGAGGGGCTCCGTAAACTGGCAGAAAATCGTGACGCCATCAGCAGCGGCGGGGCAAAACTCACAAACACCACTCAATTGGAAAATGGTTTCGGGGAAGTAAAAGGTGGTCTTGAAGATCTGGCTTCAGGTCTTCGGGATTTGTCAAACGGTGTTTCTGCCTACACGGGTGGCGTGGATGCTCTCGTAAAACAGAGCGGCGAACTCACCTCGGGTGTGCGAAGCTACACTGATGGGGTGGGCAAAGTAAGCACAGGCTTAGGTGCAGTAAGTGAAGCATTCCGAGCATATACCGATGGTATAGGGGAGTCTGCCGACGGCGCGGCGAAAATCAGCGAAGCGACGGCCAAGCTCCGTGAAGGCACATCGACGATGGACACCAAAATTCAGGAACTCATCAATGAATTTCTGGCCGATTATCAAGGGCCTGCCGACCCGCTGCCGTCTTTTGCTTCAGCCAAGAATACCGGTGTTTCTCAGGTGCAATTCGTTATCATGACAGAAGAGATCCCGCAGAAAACAGTCCCCGCACCTGATGCTCCTGAAGCAGCGGAACCGGGATTCTGGGAGAGGCTGCTAAACCTGTTCCGCTGAGCTCTCCTATCCATAGCAGGAGGAGAGCCTTGTAGGAGGAGAGCCTTGTAGGAGGAGAGCGTTGTAGGAGGAGAGCCTTGTGGAGGAGAGCCTTGTGACATCTATTAACAAATAACAAACGCTTGCTGACCTTGCTATTGCCCTGCCCAGCAGGTTAGGGCACATATCTTTTGCACAGCACATAAACACTGCACAGCACATATGCTTTGCACTGCGCATATCTTCAAATTTAAAGATATGTGCAAGCCAGCTTGTTATGGTTCCTAGTTCTGGTTCGTAAGTGTCTAGGTTTGGTGTCTGAAGGAACGCCTGATTCCACCGATTGTTTCTGAATCAATTTCGCCCTGCACTCAGGTGCTTTCTCGACAGAAGGTGCGCCTGAATCAACTGATTGCAGCATGTACCACTATCTTTATGATTTTAAGTGCTAACCAACCCGAAAATCATTTCCAATCTGGTTC
This sequence comes from uncultured Fastidiosipila sp., assembly GCA_964479695.1. Taxonomy (GTDB): domain Bacteria; phylum Bacillota; class Clostridia; order Saccharofermentanales; family Fastidiosipilaceae; genus JAAYZH01. Next base: position 16,318 of record CAYZSO010000023.1, on the reverse strand, counting down.
GGATCCGGAGGATTGCGACAACAAGTATTTTCCAGAGATGATCTTGACGTTTGTTTTACTGCCAGATGAATGATTACTGACCTGAAGACAGGAATTATTGAATGAATACTGACCTCGACGGCTACATGGTCTGCATTAAGCACGGGATGAACAGGAAAATACCTTATAAAGTGCTGAGTATGTCTGTCCGTTGTCGCAAGTTTCGCGATCCTGACCAATTTGCAAACAAGATTACAGTTACTCTAAGCTCCGAAGAACAATTTCAGGAGTAATTTAGCATGAAAGACTTCGCCAGATCGCCTTCTGCAATCGCCTTCTGCAATCGCCTTCTACAATCGCCTACTATAATCGCCTTCACCTTAAACCATCTTCTCCGGTCTCACCGCCTCATCGAACTGGGATTCCGTTAGATAGCCAAGGGCGAGGCAAGCTTCCTTCAGAGTCAGCCCTTCGTGGTGAGCTTTCAGTGAGGTTTCTGCCGCTTTTTCGTAGCCGATAATCGGTGTAAGGGCCGTGACCAGCATGAGCGAACGATCAACGTATGCCTTCATTTGGGTTCGGTTCGCCTTAAGGCCCACAAGACAACGCTTGGTAAAAGATTCCAAGCTATCGCTCAGTAATGTAACTGAACGTAAGAAGTTCGATGCAATCACAGGCATATAGACATTGAGTTCGAAATTCCCTTGCGAAGCTGCGAAACCAATCGCTGCGTCATTTCCCATCACCTGAACTGCCACCATGGTTAAGGCCTCCGCTTGGGTTGGGTTGACTTTGCCCGGCATGATGGAGCTTCCGGGCTCGTTCTCGGGGATCGTGATTTCCGCAAGGCCTGTTCTGGGGCCACTGGCAAGCCAGCGGACATCATTGGCTATTTTCATGAGATCCGCAGCCAAGGCCTTCAGAGCTCCGTGGGCATTGACCATAGCCCCCTTGCTGGTTAAGGCATAAAACTTATTCTCTTCTGTGACAAACGCTTTGCCGGTGTAATCAGAGATGCGCCTTGCGACTTCGCGGTCAAAACCCTTAGGCGCATTCAGCCCCGTGCCGACGGCAGTTCCACCTAAGGCCAGTCGGCTGAGGGGTTTGAGGGAGTCCTCCAGCATCGCTTTATCTCTGCGAAGCATCTCACTCCAACCGGAAATCTCTTGGCTAAAGGTCAAGGGAACCGCATCCATCAGGTGGGTTCGACCGCTCTTGATCACATCCTGATTCGCCTCTTCCAGATGACGCAACACATTGATCGCTTCAAGTAGAACCGGGAAGAGCCGATCCTCAATGGCGATAAGCGCGGCAATATGCATAGCGGTAGGGAATGTATCATTCGAACTCTGTGAACAATTAACGTCGTCATTCGGGTGCAGGAGCTTCAGCCCGGCAAGCTCATTGCCGCGGTTCGCTATGACCTCATTCACATTCATGTTACTCTGCGTACCGCTGCCGGTCTGCCAAATGACCAGCGGGAAATGATCATCCAGTTTGCCGGCGATGATCTCGTCAGCAACTTCAGCGATCAATGTGGCTTTTTCACTGTCCAGTTTGCCGAAGGCGACATTCACATCAGCCGCTGCTTTTTTTATTATGGCCAAAGCCCGAATCAGCTCCATTGGCATCTTCTCGTTTCCGGCAGAGAAGTTCTCCAGACTTCTCTGGGTCTGAGCTCCCCAATATTTATCCGCGGGGACAAAAAGTTCGCCCAAAGAATCGTGTTCCAGTCTCATTTCCATCAGATGCCACCTGCTTCCTTTTCACTTGCTTATACTCTAGCTTTTCTTTTGCTTATTCACTTGCCTACTATTCTACACAAAATCGGGCCGCCAAAAATCCATGGTAAAATAGCGGGGAATCGGAGGACAAGACCCATGGCAAATGAACAAGATATCTCTCGGCAACTGGCAAAGCTCTTGGAGCTAGATCCACAAGCGACAGCAAGGACCATTGAACTCCTGGACAACGGGAACACAGTCCCTTTCATTGCCCGTTATCGCAAAGAAGTAACCGGTGACATGTCCGACGATACATTGCGCGAGTTGGAGCGGCAACTGGCGCGTATTCGCCAGCTCGAAGACCGCCGTTCCGATGTTCTCCGTCTGATCGATGAACAAGGGAAGCTTAGCCCTGAACTTCGTGCGAAAATCGCTGCTGCAAGCACAAGCACTGAACTGGAAGACCTTTATCGACCTTTCCGGCCAAAGCGCCGCACCAGAGCGTCGATCGCCAGAGAGGCCGGCCTATTGCCCTTGGCTCAAGCGATCAAAGATCCTGCGAAGACCATGGCTGATGTCAATCTCTTGGCTGCGAAACTGGGAGCAACAGAGAACTTCCCCGACGCCAATGCAGCAATAGGCGGCGCGGGGGATATATTGGCGGAGGCTTTGGCCGAAACAGCCCAAGTTAGAGAACTCGTCCGGGGGGAAACTTATGGACGGCTCCCGCCTAAGCGTGAAGCAGAAGAAGGAAGGCGATTCGGTCTATCGCTTGTACTATGATTTTTCTGAGAGCTGGACGAAACTCAAGGGCTACCAGGTCTTGGCGATCAACCGCGGGGAGAAGGAGGGGTGGCTGAAAGTCTCCCTCTCTGAGGAAACTGTGGATCCGGCGGCGCTTCTGGGGCGATTTTTCCGTGTGACTGACGAGAAACGTTCGCTGATTGAGACGATTTGCGAGGACTGTTGGAAGCGGCTCCTGAAACCTTCGCTTGAGACGGAGCTTCGCGGGGAGCAGACCTTGAAGGCGCACGAAGAGGCGATGCGGATTTTCTCGGCGAATTTGCGCGCGACGCTACTGGCGCCGCCTTTGCGGGATAAAGTGGTTCTGGCGCTCGATCCCGGTTTCCGAAATGGCTGTAAGCTCGCGGTTTGTGATAAGCAGGGTTCGGTGCTGGCGACGGCGGTGATTTATCCATTGCCCCCACAGGCAAGAGAGGCGGAGGCGAAGCAGGTTTTGGCTCGCCTGATTGCGGAGAATCGGGTGGATGTTTTGGCGGTCGGGAATGGGACGGCGACCCGTGAGACGGAGAATTTCGTGAGGGATTTTCTGGAGGAATCCGGACTTGCCTTGCCGATCCTGATCGTGAATGAGTCCGGCGCATCGGTGTATTCGGCTTCGGAGCAGGGGGCGAAGGAGTTTCCGGACTTGGACGTGTCCTTGCGGAGTAGTGTTTCTTTAGCGCGGCGTTTGCAGGATCCTTTGGCCGAGTTGGTGAAGATTGAGCCCGGGGCTCTGGGTGTCGGCCAATACCAACATGATATGAATCAGAAGGAATTGGCGGCTCGCTTGGACAGCGTGGTTGAAGATTGCGTGAATGAGGTTGGTTGTGATCTCAATACGGCTTCGGAAGCCCTCCTGAGCCATATTGCAGGAATCAACAGCACGATTGCCGGGAATATTGTGAAGTACCGTGAGGAGAATACGAGGTTTAGAAATCGGGCGGAACTCAAGAAGGTCCCGCGCTTGGGGCCAAAAGCCTTCGAACAATGCGCGGGCTTCCTCCGGATTCCAGGCGGGGAAGAGGCCCTAGATAACACCTCCGTTCACCCGGAATCTTATGCGGCTGCCAGGGCATTGACTGCGAAGTTTGCTGTCCAATCCGTAGAGGATCTCCAGAAAGTTGTGGTGTCCGATCGTTTGGCTTCGGAGCTTCAAGTGGGTTTACCGACCTTGCGCGACATTGTCGAATCGCTGAAGAAGCCTGGTCTTGACCCTCGCAGAATCCGCCAATTACCGGAACGTGATCAATCGATTCATGATGTGTCGGATCTTCGTCCGGGTATGGTTCTTCCGGGCATTGTTAGGAATGTCACGGCTTTTGGTGCTTTTGTCGATATTGGTGTCCACCAAGATGGCTTGGTCCATATTTCTGAGTTAGCGGATGATTTTGTCCGTAATCCTGCCGCGGTTGTCGAGGCTGGCCGTGAAGTGAAAGCCGTCGTCCTTGAAGTCGATCAAGAAAAAAAGCGCATCTCCCTGTCCTTGAAGCCATCGAGAGGTGGATCCACTACATAAGTTTAAATTTAAACTTATGTAGTGGATCCTAGTTGGCACAAGTCAGCCACGCTGATGTAGCGACGAGTGGTGCTTAACCGCAATAAGCGACAAGAGTCGACTTGTCTATGGAAGGATGGAGGGACCGCCCAATCTTGGCTCTCAAGGTGTCGCACCGGCGGCAAGCAACGCTTGACGGATGGATTCCAGAATAACTTTGCTGCTGAGAGTGGCGCCGGATACGGCATCCAATTCAACAGTCTGTTCACTAACGGCGGCAGAGGTCAGTTGTTCAGCAGCCTGACCCCGTCCGGTGAAGTGATTAACTAGTGTGATGTTCTTGATCTCGTGGTTAACGATTTCTACAGATACTTCAGCAGAAACAGGCCAGGCTTGAAATGAACCCGTCCAAACGCCATCGGAAGCTGTGCTGAGGTTGGGCATCGTGGTTGGCTGGTTCATCGTTTTCTGTGTATTCTGACTCAGTATGGAAAAAACAATAAACCCAACAACAAACACAGTTAGGACGATAAGTAGGATTGTGCGCCCCTTACTTCTTCTGCGCATTTTCTCTGCTGACATAGTTTCTTGATCTCCTTATTACGTTGCGGAAAAGTTACGTTGCGGAAAAAGCAGTAGGCGTAGGAATCGCGGTAAATGAAGTAAGCAAAGAGGCAATCTGTTGACGCTGGTCTTTGGCCGACCATTGCACAATTGCATTCTTGCTGACGGTGCTGCCTTTCGCAGTGACACCATCGTCCAGTTGACGTAGAGCCTTTTTCCCGCCGAAAAAAGGTCGCAACTGTTTCGTCAGATACACGTAAACCGGCTTGCCGTTTAGCGGATCCATGGATTCCAAATAGTTTAGCATAGGGAGTGCCAGGCGGAAGGCCTGAACCGGTGAACCCAGAATCAAGAGGTCATAAGATTGGGCAGGGGGAACCTGGCTCAACTTGCCTGTTGGCATGCCATTTGACGTCAATTCAGAAATTAGTTTCACAAGCGTAACGGTGTGTCCTTGTGAAGTCAGGACTTGCTCCAATTCTCGAGCCACATCTTCGGTGTGGCCGGTTTGCGAATAGTAGATTATGCCAATGTTCATAGAAACTTCTTTCTCTCGGAAAACGACCGAGGTATCGTATGGCCTCCATTGGTACACAAACATTTCGTACGCCTGCATTATACAGCCGATCATGCCCTCATGATTATTTTTTTAACATTAAACCTGAAAGAAGACCAGGTTAATTTTCGCCCCGAGGCAAGCTTTGCGAGCTTTGCAACCTTTGCCCGCTTTGCAAGCTTTGTGAGCTGTGCCCGCCTTCCGAGTTGAGCCATGTATTACGAGCTTTGCTAACTAGGCGGGACTTGGCAAGTTCGCCTAGTCGGGCACGCTGTCAAACAGGTGCATACTATCGCGATATTGGGTAGGTGTAAGCCCCGTGTAACGCTTAAAAAGTTTAAAAAAGTATTTCTCATCCTGAAGGCCGACTCTGTAGGCTACATCGGAAGTGCGCTGACTACGGTCGGTTAGGAGGGCTTTGGCCTTATCAATACGGTTGTGGTTCAGGTAATCGATGAAATTCACCCCCGTACCTTGCTTAAATAAGAAACTTAAGTAAGTCGGTGATAAGTTGAGTTCCGTGGCTGCAGTTTGCAAATTAATGGGATCCCGGTAATTCGCTTCAATGTATTGAACCGCCGCTCGCACATAGGTGTTCGCAGCCGGGTGTTGATCGATTGAATCAAGAATACTGTCAAAAATCTCGGATAGAGTCACCTCAAGCTCCGAAAGCGTTCTGGCTTCAATAAGTTTGTCTACTCTAGAGTTGAGAGCTTCAGTACAAATAGCTGTGGCAGGAAGATTGTCCTGGTGGAATAGAAGAAGTTGCTTGATGAGCGACAAGCCGGCATTTTTCACCAATTCTTCGGTCAAAGGGTATTGGCCAAGCAGCTGAAAGAATGATTTGAATTCGTGTTCGACACGTTTCCGATCGCCCAACGCTAAGAGTGTGAAGAGATTGCGCTCTTCTCGGGCAGGGTAGAGGAGGTCAAAATTTCCCGCCAGTAAGCGATCGTCGAAGACGGACACTTTCTCTTTTCCGAAGAAGAGACTATTTTCTAGTGCGGCCAAAGCCTGCCTATAAGATTGGTGGACTTTTAGTGGAGAGGATGCAGGCAACCCAATACCGGTAGTTATCGTAAAAGAGAGTGTCTCCAACACAGTTCGGTTTATGCGTTCCACAAAGCTTGCGAAAGTATCTTTGCTACCACCAACGCTGCCGCCAACGCTACCACCAGCAGGGTCGCCAGCAGAACCACCAGCAGGGTCGACAGCAGAACTCGCAGAATCCTTACTTCCCATTCCTTCATCTGCGTCACCTGGTGCTTGCTCTGTACAGAGTAAAACAAGATCGTCCTCCTTGCGAAAGATTTCCAGTGGCTCGGAATATGTCATGTGTTCGATGAGGTTCTCGAGTTGCAAATAGAAGATGTCCACTTGTTCCCGATCCACCAGCCCGGACTCATCCGATCCGGAGTTCACCAGCCCGGAGTCATCCGATCCGGAGTCCGCTGGTTCGGAGACGTCATCTTCAGTGGGTAGATCAATGCGTATGACAGCCGCTCGACAGGGCAGGTTCGGGAGCTTAAGTCCGTACGTGGTTTCGTCGGTGAAGAAGGTTGCCTTGTTTCGGAGGCGGTTCTCCACGAGTGAGGTCAAGAAACGTTCGCGGTTTAATTTGAAATTTTCCGCCGAAACCTCGCGATATTTCCGGCGTTCTTCGCGTAATTCCCGTTGCTCCAACACCTGATTCTTCGCAACCAAGACCGCTTGGAGAATTTCCTCAGCCGAGCTGGGTTTCAAGAGGTAATTACTGACCGCCAAACGGATAGCCCTCTGCGTGTAGGAGAAATCATTGTAGCCAGTCAAAATAATAATTTGGATGTCTTGCTTCGCTTCGCGAATCTTCGCAATGAGTTCCAAGCCACTCAACTTAGGCATGTGAATATCCACGATCGCCAGATCCGGCTGGAATTCAGAAATTTTTGCCAAGCCATCCAGACCATCCATGGCCGTCGCGCAGACTTGGATGTCATAGAGCCCCCAGGGAATAATCGTGCTGATGCCCCGGACCTGTTCGATTTCGTCGTCAATGATGATCAGTTTCAACATGATTCTTTCCTTCTTGGCCGCTTTCGTGCTTGCCTTCGTGGTCGGTCAATTTAGTTAGTGGAATCGCGCGCGGGACAGTCAAGACCACCTCCGTTCCCTGGCCCGGTGTGCTGCGGATTGATAAATCGTAGTGGTTCTCGTAGTAGAGGGAGAGCCGTTTAATCACATTCTTGATGCCATAACCACCTCTGTCGGGGGAGGCGTCTTTGGCCAAAGCCGGCTCCAGCAACTGCGCCACCGTCTCCTGAGATATGCCTTTGCCGGTGTCGCGAATGGTGAACTTGAGCTTCTCATCCACCAGACTTCCTGTGACCGTCACTTCGGTGGGGCGAGCCTCCGTTTCGATTCCATGGACAATGGCATTCTCCACGAACGGCTGCAAAATCAGTTTCGGGATCTCATAATCGAGGATCTCCTCGGAGAAGTCCACGTGGTAGGTCAACTTACTCCGATAGCGCTGCTGCTGAAGCGTAATATAGTATTGAATCAGCTCTTTCTCTTGGCGGACGGAGCTGAATTCTTTGCCGACATTGAGAACCAAGCGGAAGAGCTTGGACATGGCGAGCACCATATCCTGAACTCCTTTTGTATCACCTGCTGCCGCCTTCCAGTAAATATTGTCCAGCGTATTGTAGAGGAAATGCGGGTTAATCTGTGCCTGCAGAGCCTTGAGTTCCGCGATCTTCTCCTCAATCTCCAGCGCATACACTTGATTCAACAAGTTATTAATATAGGCAATCATTTCGTTGTAATGCTTCGTCAGCTCGCCGATCTCATCACTGGACTTGACAGGCACATTTTCCTGGAAATTCCCCTGCTTCACATTGCCGATCGAAACCAAGAGATTCTTGATGGGCTTCGTCAAGTGGCCAGCCGTGGCATTCGTGAAGACCAGTCCCAGCAGCAGCGCGAGAATAAACACCACAACGACCACCACAGGAACCAGCTCCAGATTAATCATAAAGCTTGCCAGCGGCACCACGTTAACCAATTTCCACCCGGTCCTCTCCAAAAGGTGATACGAACGAATGTAGTCTTGCCCATTGATTTTTTGAATTTCCATGCCGGTTTTACCTGAGCTTCCCATTGTACCGGAGCTACCCATTTGGCCGGAGCTCCCCATTGTACCGGAGCTTCCCACAGCGTTCGTCTCGTCAAGCCCGGTCAAAAAGACAGCCGGATCCGCGGAAATCTCAGGATCGGCGGAGTCGGAAATCATCGGGCGATTCGTTTCATCCAGGAGAAAAACCAGACTTCCCTCCGGCAGGAGCAAACTGTCGTACAAGTCTCTGATTTTTGCGGCATCCAGGGAAATCATCATCAGCCCACTCGGTTGGTAGTCGCCCAGATCCAGGAGCACTTTGAACATCATCAACTTGTCACTGCCATTGTTCCCCATGTAGGTTTGGTCGCTCTGGGGAATGTACGCCCACACCGGTGCGCCTTTCTCGGCCAAAGCCGCCTGATACAGCCTCGTACCCTTCACTGTTTCGAAGTCCGGGACATTGAAGCTCAGGTCTGACGCCGCATAGTGCGCGAAACCATTATCCGTGTAAATCTGGACGAAGTTTACGTAGTCATAGGAAACCAGAAGATTATTCAACTGGTAGCGGACATAGGCAAGCTCCGACAAATTCTGGTATTGCTCATCCGCAGTCCTTCCCAAAATGCGCTGCACAACATGATCCGAGCCCAGAAAAGACGCGAGCTCGGTGATCTGGCTCTGTTGTTGCTCGATACTTTCGCCAATCTGATCCACGTCCTTCAGATTCAGAGCGGAGAGCTGCCTTACGATGGTCTGCCTGTAGATCACATACGCTGCAATACCGATGGCAAAGGCAACACAAACAATAATGATGTAATTCACAAGCACCATTTTGCTGCGAATACTGAGGTTCCTGTACCATTGTTTCACAAGCAGATCCCTTCTAGTACCTATGTGCAATCTGACGAAACGAAATCTCGAATCACAGGGCAATTATACCGTACTAGAATGTGAGAAGACCAAATGATCAGGAAAGATCGTAAAAACTTCCACCAATTAGTGAATATGTCTACTTAATTCTGCGAGCAGAACACCTACACTCGAAGTACCAAGGACTCTAAGGAGGAAATTGACATGAAGAAGCAATGGAAACAGACAATCGCTCTAGCAGCCATCGTGGCCTTGCTCGCCGGCACCGCAGCCTGCGGAACATCGGGCACGACAGCGCCAGGGACGACACCCGGGACAACTCCGGGGACTACAGGCGGCGAAACCACACCACCGACCACGGTAGCGGAAACCACAGCGGCCACCACACCCGCAGCTCAAGAAGTCACACTTCGTTTCTTCAGCAATTTGCCGGATCGCACATCCGGGCAAGGCTTGCTGGAACAGAAAATGTTGGATGCTTATATGGCGGCCAACACAAATGTCAAAATTGAACTAGAAGCATTACAAGACGAACCCTACAAACAGAAATATCAGACTTACGTTTCCGGTAACAACCTGCCGGACATCTTCTCCGTTTGGGGCCAGCCATCCTTCCTGGAAGCATCCATGGCTAACGGGTATTTGGCAGAATTGAAGGAATCGGACTATAGCTCGTACAATTTCTTCGACGGCTCATTTAAGGACTTCAGCTATGACGGGAAGCTATACGGCCTGCCGCGTAACCAGGACATTACCACGATTTTTATAAACAAGGCAATCTTCGACGACAACGGTGTAAAAGTTCCGGAGACCTATGACGAACTCCTCACCGCCGTCAAAACCTTCCGTGAAAAAGGGGTGCAACCTCTGGCTATCAACGGCAAGGACAAGTGGACTTTGAACCTCTTCTTCCAGGATTTGGTTGTCAAGGTCAGCGGCGATCAGCAGACCATCTATAACGCCTCGAAAGGGGAGACAAAGTTCGCCGAAGATCCGGATATCCGCAAGGCAGCAGAACTGTTCAAAGAGTTGGTCGACGCCAAAATCTTCCAGGACTCTTTCGTTTCAGCCGACTACGGCGCAGCGCAAAACCTCTTCTTACAAGAGCAAGCCGCGATGTTCTATATGGGCGCTTGGGAAGTCGGCATGGCTTCCAACACCGATAACAGCGAGCATTTCCGCCAGAATGTCAATTTGATTCCTTTCCCAACCGTTGCAGACGGCAAAGGCAAAATCACAGACGTTATCGCCTGGAATGGCGGCGGGTATTCCGTCTCGGCCGCTTCGCCTGTAAAAGAAGAAGCAATCAAGCTTCTGAACTTCATGATGCAACCCGATAACTGGGCCAAGACCGGCTGGCAAGAAGGCCTGGTCGTTCCCGCACAGAAATATCAGAGCTACTTCACCGGCAACGAGAATGTCTTACAAAAAGCCATCACCACAGTCCTCGACAGCACGACTTCCATGAGCGGAACTTCCTGGAATGACTTCCAGCCCGGCGATTGGAAGACCAACGTAGAGAACATCATACAAGAATTTGCCGCGGGCATCCAAGATGTCGACGGTTTCCTCACCGGTCTCGACGCAATCGTAGCAGCACGCTGAAGCGAGAACCCCATAACCTTAGAACTCCAGAACCCTAGAACCCTAGAATCACACCTGATTGTCAACGGCGGCAGGGGAAACCTCGCCGCCGTTCCGTTTAAGAGGTAAAACTAATGGATCGTCTCAGAAGGAAAAAAAGTACAATATTCTGGCTGGTTTTCCCGGGCATGTTCGTCTTCACCTTCGCCGTACTCTATCCGATCGGCAAAGCCTTCATGTATGGCTTGACCGACTGGAAAGGCGTAGGCGAGCTCAATTATGTTGGGCTTGAGAACTATAAACGCGTGATCTTCGAAGATAAAGTCTTTCGCCAATCCCTCTGGAATGCGCTGCAGCTGGCTTTGGCCACCGTCATCATCCAACACCCCCTGGCGATGTTCTTCGCCATCTTAGTTGACAAACTGAAAGGGAAGACCGAAGCATTCTTCCGCGCCGTACTCTTCATCCCCTGCGTCATCTCGATCGTAGTCACATCCAAAATGTGGGTCAACCTCTTCCACTCCACGTATGGCTTGGTGAACAAGGCCCTCACCGCCGCAGGACTGGGTTTCCTCAAACAAGACTGGCTGGGGGATCCGAAAGTTGCGATTTATTCAGTCATTTTTGTAATCATGTGGCAGGGCTTCGGCTACGCATTCCTCATCTACTACTCCGGAATCAAGGGGGTTCCCGAGGAACTTTATGAGGCGGCCAAAGTCGACGGTGCCAACTCCTGGCAACAGTTCTGGCGCATCACGCTGCCTCTGGTGAAGCCGGTTATCTTCGTGAACATCACCATCGCCATCACCTCGTCACTGAAACAAATGGAACCTATTTTCCTTATGACCGGTGGCGGCCCCGGAACCACGACGCAATTTGTCGCGAACTATCTTTATGTGCAGGCCTTCAACGCCAAAAATTACGGCTACGCCAATGCGATCTCGTTTGTTTTTGTCGTCATTTGTGTGCTGATCTCTATCCTGGTCCAGCGTATTTTCCGAGAGAAAGAATAGGGGGGACGACATGGCTATACAAATGAATCGTTCTGAATCCGTTACCGCGCGCCGCAAGTCACGACTGGCTCGCATCATTTCCGTACTCTTCTTGACCAGCGCGGCCATTGGCTGCATCTTCCCATTAATCTGGCTCGCGGATTACTCACTCGTGCCCAGTAACCAACTCTTCGGCAAAGATATTCTAGTCTGGCCTAATCCGCCATTCTGGGAGAACTACCGCCTGGCGCTGACACAGGGGAAAGTTCCCCAATACACCTGGAACAGCATTGTCTTCACGGCGATCAGCCTCACCTTAATCGCGCTCTTTTCCACGATGATGGCCTACGGTTTCAAGCGTATGCGTTGGAAAGCCAGCAAACTCTTCCTGAACCTCGTCTTGTTAGGCTTCATGATCCCCATTCATGCGACTTTACTGCCCAACTTCCTTACCTTTGCAGACCTGAAAATTCTGGACACGCCCTTCGCCCTGATCATTCCCTATGTAGCCTTCGGCTTGCCGCAGGCAACCTTCATTCTCTCCGGCTTCATGGATACGGTGCCCCTGGCTGTGGAAGAATCTGCCATCATCGACGGTTGCTCCATCCCGCGCTTGCTCTTCACGATCGTCTTACCCATGCTGAAACCGGCTCTGATGACGGTCATTATCACGGCCTTCATTGGTATTTGGAACGAGTTCATTATGGCCGCGACCTTCCTGTCAAGCGACCGGTGGCGCACTTTGCCCTTCGCAGTTTACAACTTCTCCGGGCAGTACTCCTCCAATTATTCCGCGCAGTTTGCCGTCATGATGTTGAGTGCGATCCCCTCGCTCTTGATCTATCTGATCTTCAACAAAAACATCACCAAAGGCATCGCCGCCGGCTCAGTCAAAGGCTAAATTTAGGCGGGCCGTTCGAGCGAACCCGCTACTCAGCAGTTGCTGTGCGTTCGAATTCCAACATGCGCTCTTCCACCTCGCGAACTGTCTTCGCCACCTGCACCTGCCCGTTTTCGACAATGTAGATGCGGTCATAGTTCGGCAAATTTTCGCTGAAATAGATGTGGCTGACATTGATGACCGTTTGGGCCAAAGCCAAGATATCGCTCTCGATACTCCGGGCAACTTCGGCGTCAAGGCTGGCGAAAATCTCATCACACACGATGACTTCCGCCTCTAGGCAGAGCGCCCTGGCTAAGAGAACACGGGCCCTCTGGCCGCCGGATAAGTTGCTGCCGTCGTTTTGCACTTCAAGTTCCGGATCCAGCGTTTCAAGCCCAACTTGTTTAAGTACCGCAGTCACTTTTTCCGGATCGATCTCCTGATAGAGTGTAATATTGTCTCGTAGTTTCCCGCTGAAAATGAAACCAATTTGATCTACCGTCGAGAATTTGGCGAAATAATCCGTCGGCACAATCGATAAAATGTCTTCTCCATTCAATGTAACAACACCACTCAGTGGCTCAATAGTCTGCCTGAGCGTCTTGAGAATCGTACTCTTGCCTGCCCCGCTGGGGCCGACAATGAGGATTTTTTCGTCTTTGGCCAAAGAAAGCGACACATCCCGCAAAATCGGTGGATCCTCGTACCCCAAGTCGTTGTGATCGAAGATGATCTCTTCATAAGGTCCGGTGGTGACCGTGCGACTGTGCTCCTTGACTTTGAAGGTTTCGGCAAAAGACTTCATCACATCTTCAATCCCCCGCATCTCATTGAGAAGCGTGTTCAGGCGCTGCATCGGCCACGTGAGGTTCCCCAGCGCCATGAAAATCACCACAATGCTGCCCAACGAAATACTCATTTGCCTCGCGATCAGGACACCGCCTAAGAGTAAGGTAATCATCAAACCGACCATCATCGTGGAGGAGATGGCGTCGGCCTTCGTTTGCTCTACGTCAACCTGATAGTTGTCGGCTTGGACGGCCTTCGCTTTCTCGAGGAATTTCTCTTCACGAACCTCTTCTAACTGATGCTGTTTGATCACTTCATAGCCGCGAATCGTCTCATTGATGTAGCCGGTATAGGACTCAAGCGACGCGGTTTTCTTGTCTTCTTCGGTCTTAATCTTGGCTCCGGTCTTCTTGGTTGTACGCCACATGAAAAGAAACATGAAAGCCGGAATAATCAGAATCACCGGATGAATACTGGCCATCAACAACATCGAGGCGATCAGTTGCGTGATCATGCTGACCAGGACTGTAATGTTCTTGATGTATTTGGTTTCGTAGCGATCGAAATCATTGGTTAGGTTCGAGTACATGCGCGGGACTTTGTCCTTCTGCAGGTTCAGGATTTCCTGGTTCAAGACGTCCGTAATGTAGTATTCTTTCGCTTGGATCATGCTGTTTGAAACATAATTCGTTGTGAAGTAAATGCTGATCAGCTCCAGTACAAAAGTGATGCTCGCGGCAATCACAATATTGAGTGAGACCCGCAGCAAGTTATCCATATCCTTTGCCATGCCGAAGTCAATCAGCTGCCCGGTGAACAGCGTGGTCACTGCATAAACCAAAGAGGTGATCAGCGCTGCGATCGCCATCAGAACCAGCGAGCGCTTATGCCCCCAGGCGTATTTGTTGTGGTTTGTTTGCCCCGATTCGCCCGGGTTATTATTCTTGCGTTTCAAAACGGTAGCCTCCTTCCGGAAGAAATTCGATCACTTTGTCCACATGTTCGCTGATGTAATTTAAGTGCCGGTGCGAGACGGTGATCAGGGTTTTGTTTAGGCCAAAGAGGGTGTCATAGAGTTTGGCAGAAGTTTCATCATCGAGGCTGGCGGAGGGCTCGTCCACGAACAAGATCTCCGGATCGCGGTAGAGTTCACGTGCGATGCTGATTCGTTGTCTTTGGCCGCCTGAAATATTGTCACCATTACTCTCTAGAATATGCTCTGTTCCATCGGACAAACTCTCTATCCATGGCCAAAGATCCACGGAGCGCAAGACTTCCTCCAGGCGAGCCTCGTCATAGGTATTATTGAGGACGATGTTCTCCTTAATTGAGGCCTCGAACATAAAGTGCGACTGCCTGGCATAGCCGATGTGATCCAGCACGGATTCGAAATCGATCGTCTTCAGCTCTTGCCCGTCCACCAGAATATCGCCGGTATAAGAAGTCAGATTCTGCGAGAGGCAATTGAGCAGGGTTGTCTTACCGGTGCCCGACGGCCCATAAATCAAGAGATGGTCCCCTTTCTTGATTGTAAATGAGAGACCCGTGATTACTTGTTTATTTCCGTAAGCAAAATTGAGATCCCGAACTTCGATTTCATTTTCCATTGAGAAGGTCTCATGGCCACTCTCCCAAACCGGCTGCTCTGTGATCCGATTGAAGATGTCAAGAGAGCCGCGCAAACGGTTAATCATCGATGCGCCGTTGACGTTCGACCAGACCAACTGACCAGTGAAATTATAGATAAGGATCATGGATCCCAGCGCAATATTATTCTCAATGAACTGCCAGGTCGCAAAGATGTAAATCAGCAGAACCAAAGTATTCGCCAACCACTCCAGAATATTCTGCTGAGCCGTTTGCAAGCGATTGGTCTTGCGCTTCACCATCTCCAAGCGCTTAACCATTCGGTAGAAGGGCGGTTTGAAACGATCTTCCACCTGATACAATTTGATGACTTCAAGGCCATTCAAAATGTTTGAAACCTGCTCATTATATTGGGCATTGGCTTCCTGATTTCGTTTGACATTTGCCCTCACCGGTTTCTCGAAGAATTTCGTCACCAAATAGGTGAGGAGAGAGGCAATGGCGACAAGACCTGCGACCGGCGGACTGATGTAGAGGATGATTCCGATCCCGATGATAAATGAGCCGTAAGAAGCAATGATATTCAGAATCGACAAAAAATAATCTTGCTCGAAAATATTGATATCATTCACAAGCTGTGACTGATACTCTTCGCGTTTTTTCTCCCGGAAATTCTCAATCGGTATTTTCATCATCTTGCGATACGCCAAGAGCCTCACGTCCACAAGAACATCCCGCATAAATCCGATCCTCATGAATCGCGAAATGATCTGAATCAGGATCGGCGACATGGTGAGGACTAGAGTGAGGATAATTCCTCTGATGATCTCTTCGCGAGACGTGGCTTCAATCATGCCAAATCCCACGGAGATACCAATTTGCATCATGACTTCTTCAACAGCTGTCAGTAATGCACCGATCAAATATAAAACGAATTGCTTCTTATTTTTCCACAAAAGTTCTCGCACGAAGTTCACCTTCACTACTTGTTATGCTTGGGTTTATGATTGAGCCTGCTCGCCTAGGTTGTCCAGCTGTGTGGGTGGTGGCTGGTGGCTGTGTGGCTGTGTGGCGGGTGGCGAGTGGCGGGTGGTTGCATGGTTGCTGTGTTTTCACCGTATGTTATCTTACCTGTTGATTCGCAAATCATGCAAGCATCGGAAGTGAATTTCTGACGAAGTCTCTAACGAAGTCAGCGGTAAATGTTGTTTTGCTATCGGGACATGTTTTTTATTAGTACACTTAAAGCGCCATTTAAGTACCTTTTCAAGTACCTTTTAGTACCCGGCACATGAAAAAAGTACTCTAATAGTACCCGTCACATGATAAAAGCCCGATTTCTCGGGCTTTCCTTAAGTATTGGCGGAGAGCAAGGGATTCGAACCCTCGTTAGGCTCATCACCTAAACACGATTT
>CAYZSO010000022.1:33142-42917 GCA_964479695.1 uncultured Fastidiosipila sp. | reverse complement strand
CATATCTTCAAATTTGCTTTTATGTGCATGCTAGAGCCGAAGTCAATACGTGACATGTCACCCAGCTTGCACATATCTTCATATTTGCTTAAATGTGCATGAAGTCAAACAACATAGAACCTAGGTAGAAGAAATACGTAGCCAAAACCGCTCCGCCACCGAAAAACTCACTACATATGTTGAAAAATAAACTTATGTAGTGCAACGCAGTCCTTCCTTAAGCTAATTGCTAGCAAAATTTAATGTCTTTGGACTAACGAAACACGTTTAAGCGTGCCATAATGGTGACAGATTTAGCAAAAGGAGAGAGAGTATGACCAGAGAAGAGTTTGCGCACAATCTCCGGGCTTCGCTCCATGATCTGCCCCAAGCTGAGATTGATTACGCTGTTTATTATTATGAACGGTTTATCAATGAACGTATTGAGCGTGGCATGACTGAAGAACAAGCTACCGAATCGATGGGTGATCTACATTGGATTTCCGAACAAATTCACAGCCAACACCAATCGACTCACAGCCAACACCAATCTAATAGTGGTGCTCAAGAAAATGGTCAGGGGGCTGCCTGGCAATCGAATCAGCAGAATATCCGGCAAAGTTTTCAGCAGCCACAGCAACAACAACAGCCACAACAGTCACAGCAGTCGGCTCAACAACAGCAGCCACAACCACAGTACCAACAACAACCACAGCAACAAAAATACCAATACCAGCAGCAGCAACAATACCAATACCAGCAATCAACTACTCAGCAATCAACTACCCAACACTCGCCACAGCAAGCAACGAGGGGAACGAAGGGGAAGGATAATACGTTGAAAATCGTTTTGCTGATTGTGCTGTTTCCGATTTGGTTGCCACTTCTGGTAGCGGCGACGGCGGTGCTTTTTGCGTTGATTATGGTGGTCGTTGCGGTTTATGTGGCTTTGATCGCCTTGTTGGTGGGGTTGGTCGTAGGCGGGATTGCAGCGCTCGTGAATGCTGGGATCTTCGCGGTGGGACAGAGCTTGCCGCAAGCTCTGGTCTATCTGGGTGCGGGATTGGTTCTCATCGGACTCGCCTTGATGCTGCTCTTGCCGTATGGGGCTTTGGCCAAAGCCACCGGCAACGCCATCGTCAGCATTGGCAGGGGGATCGGCAAACTCTGGACGAGCTTGTTTGGAGGTAATCATGTATGAAAAAGTATACACTTGTAATTGTTGGGATCGTTATTCTTGTTCTGGGATTGATTGCTGTTTTTGTGGGGTTTGCGATGAGTAATTATGATCTGTCTGTTTTTAACGATCGTGCCGGTGTCAAGGAGGAGAAGTTTCTGGCTTCGGCGGAAATTACGCAGCTGCAAATTGAGGATCAGGATGTTTCGATTGAGTTCACTCGCAGTGCCTCGAATCAGGTTGAGATCACTTATTATACAAGAAGCAATGAAGCCTACACGTTTACGGAATCAGGCTCTGTGCTCCATGTGAAGAAGGAAGTGACCGGTTTCTGGCGCATGCGAATGTTTGGACACATGCGCTGGCTTGGGCTGGACAATCGATTGGTTGTCGCGTTGCCGCAGAATTTTGCCGGACCGATTGATGCGTCTACCACCAACGGGCGGATTACGATGAACGGGGAGGCGCTGGAGGCGTTGACGCTGAGATCGAGAAATGGTGAGATCAATGTCGAGAACACTTCGGCGAAGCAGGGGATTTTTCTCCAAACTTCCAACAGTCCTGTGGCTTTGATTGGCAGTAGCGCTCAGGACATTCAGATTGAAACGAGTAATGCGGCGGTTTTCCTAGATAATGTGGCTACGCCCATGTTGCGGGCAAGGACGTCGAATGGCAAGATGACACTCATGAGAATGAATGAAAGTCCCCAGATCTACCTCGAGACGAGTAATGCCGTGATTTCGCTTGCGGACGTAAATCCGCAGGTGCTTGATGCCAAAACCTCAAACGGTGCCATTCACGCCAATATTATCGGCAGGGAAGAGGATTTTGACATTGATCTTCGAACCTCAAACAGCCAAGTGAACATTCCGAACCGCGTGAACCCGGGCCACCCGTCCATCCGTTTGCGCACGTCCAATGCCCGGATCGATGTGACCTTTACGCAGCCCAATTAATTTCGGCTCAACCCAATGATTTTTGGCTCAACCCAATGATTTTGACGCAGCCCAATTAATTTCGGCTCAGACAAACAGAATTCGTTTCGTTTCAAATGTAACTTCAAGTCTTGTTTCAAACACTGTTGCCGAGTTCGATGGAGATGGTGTTGAATAAGTTCAGCACGTCGTCCAGCATGACTTTGTGTTTCGCTTCGCCCGATTCGTCGAGGACGGCTTTGCCTTCGTGCATCATGTAGAGGCGGTCGCCGTAGGTCAGGGCGTGACGGAGGTTGTGCGTGACCATGAGGACCGTGAAGTGGGCTTGGTCTGTGAGTTTTTGGGTGAGTTCCATGACGGTTTCCGAGGATTTCGGGTCGAGTGAAGCCGTGTGTTCGTCGAGGATCAGGATATCGGGTTCGGTCATCGTGGACATGAGTAAGGCCAAAGCCTGCCGCTGCCCCCCGGAGAGGGTTCCACAGCGCTGATCGAGTCTGTTCTCCAAGCCCATGCCCAGTGGTTCGAGGAGGGATTGGAAGTGGGAGGGGGCGGCTTTGGCCACACCACGAGACAGACCATAGGGCTTGCCCTTATTGGCGGCGATGCTGAGATTCTCGAGCACGGTCAACGAAGCTGCGGTGCCGAGGCCGGGATCCTGGAAAACGCGCCCGATTCTGCGGGCTCTGACGTGCTCGGGTTGATGCGTGATGTCCTCGCCCGACGCGATAATCTGCCCCTCTTCGGGGACCAGCGTGCCAGCGAGGAGGTTCAACAAAGTGGTTTTGCCGGAGCCGTTGCTGCCTATGATACTGACGAATTGGCCTTGCGGGACGGTGAGATTGAAGTGGTCGAAGATCATGTTTTCGTCCGGAGTGCCGGCGAGGTAAATCTTAGTGATGTCGCGAAATTCAAGCATGGCGGGCTCCTTTCTTGGCATTCTTGTTGTTCTTGTTATTATTGTTCTTGTTATTATTGTTCTTGTTGTTCTTGCCGCTCTTGCCGCTCTTGCCTTGCTTGCCGCTCTTGCCGAATTGGTAGCTCAGCAGAATGAGCAGGAAGAGTAGACCGCGCACCAAGTTCAGCATCGTTGGGGGAGCACCTAAGTTGATGGCCAAAGACACCAACGCCTTATAGATTATCGAGCCTAAGATGACTTGGGTGGTGGCTTTGAGGAAGGGGATTTTGGCAAAGAGCACGTTGCCGATGATGACGGATGCGAGCCCCATAACCATCGTGCCTGTACCCATGCTAATTTCGAAGAAACGTTGCTGCTGTGCAAGCACGGCTCCGGACAGGGCAACTAAGCCGTTGGCTAGTGACAGCCCTAGAATTTTCATCGTCCCCGGATCAATGCCCATTTGGTTCACGACCTGCGGGTTGTCACCGGCGGTGCGAAGAAGCAGGCCTTTTTTCGTCTGCAGAAAGGTGTCCAGAAGCAACTTGATGGTGAGCACGATGACCAAAGATACAATGACCACCACCCAACCATTACCGCGTTCCGGCTTGGGTAGAAGGGAAGCGGGGAAGCTATTGAAGATGGTTTCGCGCTCGAAAAAGGGGAGATTCGACCTCCCGGCAATCAGGAGATTCACGGAATAAAGAATCGTCATCGTGAGGATGCCGGAGAAAAGCTCATTGATCCGCAGGTACACATGGAAGATTCCCGTCATGAGTCCCCCTAAACAGCCGGCCAGAAGGGCTGCGAGAATGGCCAGCCAAGGGTTTACGCCATTCACCAGGAGCACGGTACTTACGGCTGCTCCTAAGGGAAAGGTGCCGTCGACGGAAAGGTCGGCGAAGTTCAGGATTTTATAGCTGATAAAAAGGCCCAGGGCCATGATCCCGTAGATCAGGCCCTGCTCCAGAATATCAATCACGATGGATAGAAAAATGTCCATAAGTCTGTCTTGTTTTGCCTCTTATTTCGTCTCTTGTTTGGCTTCTTGTTTTGCCTCTTGTGTTGCTTCTTATTTCGCCCTTATTTCGCCATGTCAGTAGCGTCTTTGTAGCTGTCCGGCAAGGTGAGCCCCAGCGCAGCCAATTCGATACTATTGTAAAACGGTTTGGAGGCTTCTGTATAGGCAATTTTGATGTCCTCGGCCTTGGTCCCAGCAAGGATCTGCGCCGCTTGCTCTCCGTTGGTCTTCCCGAGGTCAATATAATCGAGTCCGGCAGCAGCCACTAAGCCATCCGCCACTTGCTCTTCCTCGGATCCGAAGTAAGGGATACCCTTTTCGTTTGCTTTGGCCAAAACCACCTGCTGATTCTGCACTACGGTGTTATCGGTTAGGTTCGAGAGGACATCTACTTTGCCAACCAAAGAGGTCGCCGCCGCCGGGATGTCCTTGGCTTCGGCAATACCTTGCGTCACGATTTCAAAATTGTATTTCGAAGCGAGTTCTTGATACGTCTTGATTGCGGACTCGGAGTTGGTCTCACTCGTTGTGTACATGATGCCAATCGTCTTGGCTTCCGGCAAGAAAGCCCGAATCATTTTGAGCTGGTCATCAACTGGGAGGACATCCGAAGTTCCGGTGACACCGGGTTTATTACTGCCGTCCGCATTCTGCAGTTCTGCAATAATGGGGTCTGTTACTGCTGAGAAAACCACGGGAATTCCTTTCACAGAAGCTGCGTTGTAGGCGGCCTGTGCTGCTGGTGTCGCGATTCCGACGATGAGATCATAATTCTTGGAGACAAAGCTCTGGACGATCTGGTTGGTGAGATCCATTTTTGCCTGACCAACCTGGTAGTCAACCTCAAGGTTCTTGCCGACTTCGTAGCCCTGGGCTTTGAGACCTTCGAGAAGCCCGTCATAACAATTCTTAAGTGAAGGGTGGTCAGCGAACTGGACGACACCAATTTTTTTGACTTGAGTGTTATCGTTGCTGTTGTTGCTGGTGCTGTTGTTGCTGGTGGAACTGCCGTCAGCACTGCCGTCAGTACTGGCATTACTGTTGGTGCCGTTACCGGCGTTGCCGCTGGTGCTTGTCGAAGTCTGGCAAGCGCTGAGAGCGGCTATGCCGATGATGAGCGCTGTTGCGAGCGCCAGGACTTTACGGAATTTTCTGAACTTTTTCATATTTTTCTCCTTCTTGGCCGACTTGTCCGCGGCCTAGTGCCCAGAGGGGCAGTTGATGTGTTGACGTGTGCCCGGCGGGTAGGTGATGTGTATCCAGGGGTGCGTGATGTGTACCCAGGGGTGCGTGATGTGTACCTAGTGGGCGACTGACGTGTGAAAATTAGGTAAGCATCACGTCACCATCGTCTGTGCGACAGGGAAGGGGTAAATATGTGGAGTGTTTTACATTGTGTGCGATTCGTCATTTGATTTATCGAAATCTTCATTGCACAATTCAACGAACGATTCAACGTATGATTCGTCGTCTGATCCAGCAATAAATTTTTCACTTGTGTCATCAATTCGTTCATTCAGTGCCTCCTCAGGCAATAAAAAAAGCCCATGTCCTCAAAGGGACAAGAGCTCGAAAAATCTCCTGCGGTACCACCCAAATTGACTGCCTATTACGGGCAATCCACTCATCACCAGTCTGTCAACCGGCTGCCAACTAACGCCTGGCTCCGCGTCCAAGTCTAAAGGCTCACCTCTCGACCGGCCCTCACAAGTCCATTCACCCGAGTAAGATCTGTCACATTCCACCAATCGTGACTCTCTGTAGATCTCTGCACTCAACGCTACTACTCTTGCTCAACGGTTTAGTTATTGATTAGCGCCATTCTACTTTGTCGGCCAAAGCCTGTCAACCACCCAAATCACCTCTTAATTCTAGTTTTGGTTAGATTTCGCACGCATTTCTGTCCGTATTTCGTCAAATTCTTCTATTTTCATTTTCTAATTTATTCAACAGATTAATTAAAGAGAGAGCGGGGGAGGGAAAGAGGGCGGGGTGGAGAGAGGAAGAGAGGGAGAGAGAGGTAGGAGCGCACATTACGACTTATTGCTCCTTAGTCAGAATCGTCGTTAGCCACATCCCTATGGAATGAACGCTCAGCTACGACTTATTGCTCCTTAACGTGCACATATCTTAAAGTTTGCTTTTATGTGCATGATAGAGCCGAAGTTTATGCATGACATGTCACCCAGCTTGCGCATATCTTCAAATTTGCTTTTTTGTGCATGATAGAGCCGAAGTTTATGCATGACATGTCACCCAGCGTGCGCATATCTTCAAATTTGCTTTAATGTGCATGATAGAGCCGAAGTTTATACGTGACATGTCACCTAGCTTGCGCATATCTTCAAATTTGCTTTTATGTGCATGATGGAGCCGAAGTTTATGCATGACATGTCACCTAGCTTGCGCATATCTTCCAATTTGCTTTTATGTGCATGATAGAGCCGAAGTTTATACGTGACATGTCACCCAGCGTGCGCATATCTTCAAATTTGCTTAAATGTGCAAGAAGTCAAACAACAGAGAACTCATGTAGAAGAAATACGCAGCCAAAACCGCTCCGCCACCCGCTCCACCAACAGCCAACAGCCAACAGCCAACCGCCAACCGCCAGCCGCCCTAGAAACTGGGGCGGCCTTCGTCGGCGGCTGGGTTGGCGACTTTTAGGCGGGCTTTGGCACGGCGAAGGGCATGGCGGTTTCGCTTGGCGAGATAATCCGGCAGATCCGGGTTTGCCAGGCGCTCCAAAGCCCTGTCCCTGGCAATGCCGGCGCGCTCGACATCAATGTCGGAAGCCCATTCGGCTGCGTTGCAGACGACGGTTACCAATTCGTGGCGCACTTCGGTATAGCCATTGGAGACAAAGGCGCGCTTGACTTCTTTGCCTGTAATGAGACGGAGCTCGCCCGGGATGACGGCGGCGATAAAAGGCACGTGGCCTCTCATAACGCCTTGCTCGCCGTCAGAAGTGGGCAGGACTAAGAGTTCACAGTTTTCATCTGTGAACATCCCGTAAGGGGTAACGACCTGAACTTGAATTAGCCGATGTTCCATAGTACTTAGAGGCCTGCTTCTTTGGCCGCATGATAAACGTCATCGATGTTCCCCTTCATGAAGAAGAGCCCCTCATTGACCTTGTCGAGGTCACCCCCCAGAATCGCCTGGAAGCCGTGAATGGTTTCGCTGAGCGGCACGTAGCGGCCGGGAAATCCTGAGGATTCTTCCATAACATAGAAGGGCTGCGAGAGGAAACGCTGAACTTTGCGGGCACGCGAAACTGTCAAACGGTCTTTGTCATCCAATTCGTTGATTCCGAGAATTGCAATGATGTCCTGTAACTCCTTGTAACGCTGCAACAGCTCCTGGATTGCGAGGGCGGTTTTGTAATGGTCAGCACCTACGATATCCGGGCTCAGCATACGGGAAGAGGAGGCCAGGGGGTCGACTGCCGGGTAAATGCCCAGTTCGACAATCGATCGCGACAGCACCGTCGACGCATCCAGATGGGTAAAGGTCGTTGCCGGCGCAGGGTCAGTCAAGTCGTCAGCGGGGACATAAACCGCTTGGATCGACGTAATCGAGCCGTTAGGTGTCGAGGTAATTCGTTCTTCCAAGGTACCCACTTCGTTGGCCAAAGTCGGCTGATACCCAACCGCGGAAGGAATACGTCCCAGCAAAGCCGATACTTCCGATCCCGCTTGGATGAAACGATAAATATTGTCAATGAAGAGCAAGACATCTCTTTTCTTCACATCGCGGAAATACTCAGCCATCGTGAGGCCGCTCAGCGGGGCACGCATACGGGTACCCGCCGTCTCGTTCATTTGGCCAAAGACCATCGTTGTATTCTGCAGGACGCCGGAACTTTGCATTTCGCGCCAGAGATCATTTCCCTCACGGGAACGTTCCCCAACACCTGTGAAAACAGAATAGCCATTATGCTCACGGGCAATATTGCGGATCAATTCGAGAATCAGGACCGTTTTGCCCACGCCGGCTCCGCCAAACAGGCCGATTTTACCGCCCTTGTTGTACGGCAGAAGAAGGTCGAGGACCTTGATTCCGGTCTCAAGAATTTCATTGGAGCCAGCCTGCTTAGTAAATGACGGAGACTCCCGGTGAATCTCCCAATAGTCTGCAGCGTCAACGTCACCCAGGTGGTCAATGGGGCGACCTTGGACATCAAACAAGCGACCCAAAGTCCCCTCGCCGACCGGAACTTTGAGAGGGCCGCCGGTTTGAATCACAACACGTCCTCTCCCCAGACCATCCGTAGCATCAAAAGAGATGCAGCGCACATTACCGCCCCCCTCGTCGCTCATGACTTCCAAGCCGATTTGCGGCTCCGCCTCGCTTACCGCTGAGACGATTAGGTAGTCATGAATATGGGGGGATTTTGACGGGAAATGGACTTTCACGACAGGCCCGATGACTTCGGTGACAACCCCTTGATTGTCTGTATTCTGAGTCGCAGCACTTTCAGCGGCGGCAGCAACTTCACTGGCTGCTCTTTGAGTTGCAGCACTTTCAGCGGCGGCGGCAACTTCACTGGCTGCTCTTTGAGTTGCTGCGACTTGGGCATCTGTATTCTGATTCGCAGTGTTATCCAAATTCGCAGTGTTATCCAAACTTGTTTCCATAGTGATCCTCATGTAATGGCATCAGCGCCACTGACAATTTCTGTAATTTCTGTAGTGATCTGCATTTGGCGGTAGCGGTTGCGGTCGCGGGTGAGCTTCAAGAGTAAAGCATCCGCATTACTGGTTGCTCCCTCCATGGAAGTCATGCGTGAGAGTTGCTCGCTGGCGTAACTTTCGGTCAGCAGGCCATAAGTCAATGCATTCAGGTACGTGTTGACGAGGTAATTGATTACGGTCTCTTCATCGCCCTCAAAGGCAAAGGGCAAGGTCGCATCCGCCTGATCCCTTTTGACTTGCTCTTCGTTAACCTCTTCCGCCGTTGTCGCGCGGATACCGGTTGCCGTGGTGAAGTCTTCGTTAAACTTCTCACGTTGCAAGTCGACTCTTTCGTGCCGGGTTTGTGCAACCCAAAGCATGCCTTCCGGATCAGGTGGCAGAACCTTCGTGTAAGAAGGCTCGGTTGTGATCGCCGTATCCAGACGACAGTAGACAAAGTAGATTTCCGCAGCTTTGCCACTCCAGGCATCGTCCAACAATTGATCCGACAAATCCATCGAATGGTAATAGGTCGGATTTGTGATGGAGAAGGAGAAGTCATCATTGACTACGTAACCTAGTTTCTTCATGCGTTCGCGGCCAACCAAACCCGTAAAGCGCAGTTCAAACCGCACATCTTCGTAGCCTTGCTCCTCCAACTGATGCTTCTTATCCTCGATCAATTGAACAGCAAGCGTAAGGATGCTGTCATTGAAATTTCCCGATAAGCCCTTGTCCCCGGTGCAGAGATAAATATGGACCGGGTAAGGTTCCTTCTGCGTGAATTTCCGCTGTGAGATAAACTTATTCACCAGGTCGGGAGAACGTTTGATTAGCTCCGCAATCGTTAGGGCGGCGTGGCGGGTGAAAGGGCGGGAAATCGATTCCCTCTCTCTCGAGTCACGCATTTCAATCGCCGAGATAAGGGCCATCGCCTTCGTCATCTTGCGAATTTCACCTACCGAGTGAATGCGTTTTTTGATTTCGTTCATTAGTGCCATAGAGCATCCTTATCAGTGCCATTCAGCATCTTCATCTGTGCCAGTGAGCATCTTCATTTGTGCCAGTGAGCATCTTCATTTGTGCCAGTGA
>CAYZSO010000022.1:0-33042 GCA_964479695.1 uncultured Fastidiosipila sp. | reverse complement strand
TGTGCCAGTGAGCATCTTCATTTGTGCCAGTGAGCATCTTCATTTGTGCCAGTGAAGTGCCATTCAGCATCATTATTAGGCCAAAGCCCGGCTCCACGACTGCCAGCTCGCCAGGATCTTCGCGTAGAGTTCGTCGGAGACTTTATCTACCGCTTCGATGTCCGCCAGAAGCTCCGGTTCATTGGTTCTCACTTCCTCTAGGTAGAGGTCGATTTTCTCGCCCACATCAGCGACCGGCAAATTCTTCAAGTCGTTGTGGACAGCCAATTGGAGAGCGATCACCGACTCGGCCATTTGGCGAGGTTCGGACTTGCCTTGCTTCAGGACCTCGTTCAGACGGGAACCTAATTCGAGGCTTTCGCGAGTGGCAGGATCCAGGTCGGAGCCGAATTGGGAGAAGGCTTCCAGTTCGCGATACTGGGCCAAGTTGACACGCAGGGGACCTGCGGTTTTGCGCATGACTGAGGCTTGGGCGTCACCGCCGACACGGGAGACCGAGAGACCAACGTTGACGGCCGGTCTTTGGCCGGCGAAGAAGAGGTCAGTTTCCAAGTAAATTTGTCCGTCCGTAATTGAAATGACATTCGTGGGAATGTAGGCCGAAATGTCGCCGCCTTGTGTTTCAATAACCGGAATAGCTGTCATGGAACCACCACCTCGCTCATCCGAGAGCTTAGCGGCTCGTTCCAGCAAACGGGAATGAATATAGAAAACATCTCCGGGGTACGCCTCGCGCCCCGGTGGGCGACGGAGTAAGAGCGAGAGGGCTCGGTAGGCCTGGGCGTGCTTCGACAAGTCGTCGTAGACAATCAGGACATCGCGACCGTTCTCCATCCATTCTTCGGCGATCGCGCAAGCGGCATAAGGCGCCATGTAGATTTCGCCGACGGATTGCGAGGCGGAGGCGGCGACGACGGTGGTGTAGTCCATGGCTCCGCCAAGTTGGAACTCTTTCACAAGTTCGGTGATCGTGGACATCTTCTGACCAATTGCTACGTAGACGCAGAGGACATTCTTGCCCTTCTGATTCAAGATCATGTCGGAAACAATGGTTGTTTTACCGGTTTGGCGGTCGCCGATGATGAGTTCGCGCTGGCCTTTGCCAATCGGGATCAGGGCGTCGACAACGGTAAGACCCGTGTAGATCGGCTCTTTCACCGCTTGGCGGTCAATGACGGATGGGGCGGGATGTTCAATAGGGCGTGTTTTAATGTCCTGAGGAAACGTCTTGCCTCCGTCGATCGGGTGGCCCAAAGGATCCACCACACGACCCAAGAGGGCGTCGCCGGCCGGCACTTGGATGGTGTGGAAGGTGCGGCGGCAAATGTCACCGGTGCGGACTTTGCTCTCATCACCGATTAAGAGGATACCGACCTCTGTGCCGGCGAGGTTCATGGCAATGCCTTCTTCGCCGTTATCGAAAATGAGACGTTCGTTACTCACGACACGTTCCAAGCCCGTGCAGAAGACAATCCCATCCGAACAGCGAACAACGCGGCCGATCTCATCAATCACGGGTTCGACTGAAGCGATGTCGGCGGCTTTGGCCCCTTGATCTAAAAGAGTCTTGACCTTCACTAGCTTCGTGCGGAGACTGTTATCGATTCTGCGATTGTCGACATAGAGGATGTAACCACCTAAGATGGAGGGATCTACCTCGAAGGTGGCCTCTTCAGAACCTGCGTCAACGAGAGGGGTGGAGGCTAGAATTTCCTTCACTTTCTCCTCAGCTAATGGTTCATTACTGACTAAATGAATCCTGGCCATGGTTCATCACTCTTCCTTTTCCAGCATGCGGGAAACCATGGACTTCAGTTCATCTTCCTTGGTGTCATTTTGCTCCTGATTTTTCATGAGAGCGGAGATGAGTTCAAAGGATAAAGCCGCGGACTTATCCGCAACCAGCTGTTCTTCGTCTTGTTTCATGAGTTCAGCGGTTTTCTCGGCTTTGGCCACAATCTGATCCGCTTGCGTTCTGGCGGAACCTACGATCTTATCGTACTGTGCCTGGGCATTCTTCGAGGCTTCCGCCATTTTTTCTGTGTAATCTAACTCGATCTGTTTCTCGCGTGTATCTAATTCTACTTTGTAATCGGCGGCTTCCTGCTTAAGTTTATCGACTTCATCCAGGCCGTTGGCTACGACCTCGGCACGTTGATCCGCTACTTTCTTCATCGGTTTGAAGAGCAATTTCTTCAGGATGAACCAAGTAATCAGGAAGCCGAGGATGGCTACGATTGCCGTCGCGGCATATCCGGCCAGGTTCTCCGGAGAGAAGAGGTTGACCGATGTAAGGGCAATAGTGGTCGTGAGCATTGGTTCCTACCTCCTTAGAAGACGAAGAGCAGCAGGAGCGAGACGACGAGCGCGTAAATAGCCGTAGCTTCGATAAATACGATAGCGACAAGCAGCAAGCTCTGTACTTTGCCGCTGATCTCCGGCTGCTTGGCCATAGCATCAAATGCTTTACCTGATGCGAGACCGATGGCGAGACCGGCAACTGCTGCCGCGATACCAATGGCCAGACCTGCACCGATTGCGATTAAACCTTTATCCATGAATATTTCCTCCAATAGAAATTCTTTCGGTTACTATGTGGGTAAGCAAGGGTTTCCCTTGCCTGTAAAATGCCTGTAAAAACATGGGTTCTACAAATGTGCTTGAGCAGGGGGACACCCTGTTCCTCAACCTATGATTACGCAGGAGTTTCCCCCGCGGGTGTTTTCTGTAACTCAGCCTTATCCTCAGGATTTGCGTGGGCTTCACCCTTCTCGACGATTTCCCCTACATAGTTGATGCTGAGGTACATGAAGACGATCGCCTGAATGATTCCGTCACCGATGTCAAACCACAGTCCCAGGATCTGCGGCAGGAAGAGCGGGACAACCGCCTTCAGGAAGGCGATGAGGATGCTGGCTCCGAAAATGTTGCCGAACAATCGAAAAGCCAAGGAAATCGGCTTAATGATGTAATCCAGTAGGTTAAAAGGAAGCATGAAACCCATCGGGGAGACCAGGCTCTTGAAGAAGCCCTTCAGCCCAACGAAATGAATGCCCCAGATAATAATGCAGATGATGTCGAAGAACGCCATCGCGATCGGGAAGGCCGGATTCACAGCTGCCGGCTCCAGAGAGAAGACGGACAGCAGGTTTGAGACCAGGATGTACATGAATAGACCACCTGCGAAGGGGGCATATTCTCGGGTCTGCGCTTCGTTTAAGCCGGATGAGCGGCAGAGATTCTCTAACATTCCGATGAGCGACTCAACACCGGCCTGCAAGCGACCGGGTCTCATTTCTCGTCCTTTGGCCAGCAGGATAGCAATGAGAGGCATCAGTAAAACCGTAATCAGCAGATTAATCACTGCCTTTGTAATCGGAATCTGAAAACCGCCGAGGGTAATGGTGAAGACGCCTGAGAAATCAAGTAACTCCAGAATGCTCTCTGCTATGTCGTGCCCGCCTATGCGGATCATCTCTACGAAGCGATCGGCGAAGGCGGTGAAAAACCGTTGCAACCAATCCATTAGCATACACTTTCTAGATCTGAGCATAGTGCTCGATTCTTTTGTTTTGCTTGCCTGATTGTAGTCCTGTCCAAAACGAATAGCAAATTGCAGATTCACAGATTTCAGGGCTACGGGGCTTCAGTTTGGCTAACAAGTTGACCACAGCAGACCCCTGCTTAATACAGTTGACCACACCCGAATCACGTTTACAATACTCTTATGGACAGGAAAATTCTGCACATCGATATGAATAGCTTCTATGCGTCGGTTGAGCTCCTCACCAGGCCCGATCTCAAGGATCAGCCGGTTGTTGTCGGCGGTGATGAATCGCAGCGCCATGGCATTGTGCTCGCGAAGAATGAGCTCGCTAAGAAATATGGGATCAAGACTGCGGAGACTCTCTATCAGGCTCGGCAGAAAGCGCCTCAGTTAGTTGTTCTCCCACCCCATCATGATCTCTATCACGAGTATTCTCTTCGGGCCAAAGCCATCTATCTCGAGTATAGCGACAGGGTCCAGTCTTTTGGTCCGGATGAGGCTTGGATCGATGTGACGGGGCGGAGGGAGGCGGCTTTGGCCATTGCTGAAGAAATTCGAAGCCGCATTCGCAAGGAGCTGGGACTGACTGTGTCGATCGGTGTGTCGTGGAACAAAACCTTCGCGAAAATGGGGAGCGACTACAAGAAACCGGACGCGATTACGGTCATCAGCCGGGAGAATTACCGCGAGCTCCTCTGGCCAAAACCCGCCGGTGACCTCCTCTTCGTTGGAAAGGCCACCGCCCAGAAGCTGGAAATGATCGGCATTCGCACCATTGGCGACCTGGCCTCGATGGATCCTGCGGTCATCGGCGGCATCCTGGGGAAAAATGGGTATCAGTTGGTACTCTCAGCCAGAGGGGAAGACGACTCTCCCGTTCTGACCGAAGCTGAGCAGGGCCCTGCGAAATCGATCGGCGCCATGCAGACGACCACACATGATATTCAGGCGGACGTTGACATTCAAGCGCTGTTTCGCGAGCTTGCCTCTGAGGTTGCCGAGAGACTTGCCGAAGCCGATATGAGGTGCAGGACGCTCAGGATTCAGGTGAGAGATAAGGACTTTGTGACGAAGAGCCGCCAGCGCAGCTTGACCCTTGCTCTCACAGAGGCGGAGGACATTTACCAAACCGCGTGGTCCATTTATCAAGAACATTTTTCCGGGAATGAAATCCGTTTACTGGGCATCACGGCTGACCAGCTCGAGGAACGAAGCCTAGCTTCGCAAATGAGTCTTTTCGATCTCCTGGGGCAGCCTGCGGCGGAGCTTGTGGCTGAGCCCGCGGCGGCAGTCGAACCATCAATGACGAAGCCTGCGTCTGAGCCAGCGGTGGCTGAGGTCGAACCAAGCAACCCTCCTCCGGCGGAGGCAGCAGCTGCGGCGGATGTGTCGAATGGAGCGGATGTAGCGGATGGAGCGGATGCCAGGGAAGCGAAAATACAAGAAGTTATCGAGGAGCTGCAGGAGCGGTTCGGGGAAGAGCAAATTAAAAAAGGATTTTCCTGATGCCTGAGCGATTCTTATCTGCTATACTCAAATATAAGTAATTCGACAAATTCGACAAAAGAGTAAAGGAAAAGGCTATGCAACGTGCAATCATTATCGGTGCGGGTCCTGCCGGACTCACTGCGGCTTGGAAACTTCTCAAGACAACGGACATTCACCCAATCATACTTGAAGAATCTCCTTATATCGGTGGTATTTCCCGAACTGCGAATTACAAGGGCAATCGCATGGATCTCGGGGGGCACCGTTTCTTTACGAAGAGCGACGAGGTCAACGAGATCTGGACGGAGCTCATGCCACTCCAAGGGAAGCCTGCATTAGATGATCGGAAAATGGGCTGGGACAAGCCTTTGGCACCGGGGGGGCCTGATCCTGAGACTGAGGATCGGGTGATGCTGGTGAGGGATCGTGTTTCTCGGATTCTGTATCGACGGAAGTTCTTTGATTATCCGATCAGTATGAAGCCGGAGACGTTTAAGAATTTGGGTTTCAAGTCGAC
This sequence comes from uncultured Fastidiosipila sp., assembly GCA_964479695.1. Taxonomy (GTDB): domain Bacteria; phylum Bacillota; class Clostridia; order Saccharofermentanales; family Fastidiosipilaceae; genus JAAYZH01. The sequence continues at coordinate 27,490 of CAYZSO010000022.1, read as the reverse complement.
GATGAAGGCGGGCTTTGGCTATTTGGGCTCGTCGATTCACAAGCTGCCGGAAGATTCTTTGGAGAATTTTTATATTAATCGCTTCGGACGCCCACTCTACAGCATGTTCTTTGAGAACTATACGGAGAAAGTTTGGGGGCGTCACCCATCGCAGATCTCGGCGGATTGGGGTTCTCAACGAGTGAAGGGGCTGTCGCTGGTGAAGACGGTTTTGAATGCGATTGCGAAACCTTTCCGCAGCAAGGATAAAGTACAGGAAACCTCATTGATTGAGCAATTTTGGTATCCCAAGAAGGGACCGGGCCAGCTCTATGAGACGATGGCGGAAGAGATCCTACGTATGGGTGGAGAAATCCATATGAAGGAGAAGGTGACGGCTTTGGCCTTAACTGAAGAAGGGATCAGTGGCTTGACGACCACGAACCAGGAGACTGGTGAAGAAACCCAGTGGACCGGGGATTTCTACCTCTCTTCCATGCCGATCAAGGACTTGGTTGACTTTATGCAAGGCGAAGTGCCTGCCAGAGTTCGCGAACTGGCGCACAGCCTCCCTTACCGTGACTTCATGACGGTTGGCGTGCTGGCGGATAAACTTCTGCTGGAGAATAAAACACAGACGAAAACGTTACACGGCGGCGTACCGGACAACTGGATCTATATCCAGGAGGGCGATGTGTTGCTTGGACGGCTGCAGATTTTTAATAACTGGTCCCCTTATATGCCGGTGGATCCGGAGAATTCGATCTGGATTGGTCTGGAATATTTCTGCACAGAAGGCGATCAATATTGGAATATGTCCGATGAAGACTTCATTGAGCTGACGATCAATGAGCTTGTAAAGATCAATGTGATCGAACGCTCGGCAGTACGTGATGCCTGCCGGATCAAAGTGAAGAAGGCCTATCCGGCTTACTTCGATTCTTACGAACATTTTGATGAAATCAAAGACTGGCTCCTGACGCGCAAGAATCTGATTTGTATTGGAAGGAACGGCCTGCATCGCTACAACAATATGGATCACTCGATGCTGGCCGCACTGCGAGCGGTTGATGTCATGACCGGTAAATTAGATCCGCACGCTGTCTGGGAAGTCAACACGGAGAAGTCTTATCATGAGAAGCAAGACAAGCAAGAGATGCAAGACAAGCAAGACAAGCAAGAGATGCATGAGAAGCAAGAGAAGTAGTCGACAGGAGGAAGTATGAACGAGACACCGGCTTTCGCAGGAGTGCCGGAGAAACAGGCCACCGCCATTCGATCGGCCACCATGCGCACGGCCGCCATGCGCACGAAGGATCAGTCCTTGCGAATTTTTGCGGGCGGACTTATTTTGGCACTAGCCTGGATCGTAATTCTTTACTATATTTGGGGACCATCTCGAGGTTACCTTCACTCCGATTCAACCGATACAATCCTCTGGGCGCAAGAGTCGCTGGAGAGTGGCAGGGTTTTCAATCCCGACTTCCATTACGCGGCGCTTTTACCTTTCGGAGCCAGTTTGTGGTATGTCCCTTTACTCGCCATCGGCGGCTATCAGCTCAGCACGCAGCTCTTGGGAATGACGGTATTTTTGCTTGTCCTGACGGCATCGCTCGTGTTCCTCTTCCGTTCGCTGTCCTGGTCTTGGGGGGAGAGCCTCGGGGCAAGTGGCTTGATATTATTGCTTGTTTCGGGGAGCGATAAGCTGCGCGAACTTTTCTGGGGACACACAATTTATTACAGCCTGGGGCTGGTTCTGCTGTCAGTAGGCTTGGGCCTCGTGCTCCGCTGTTTCCAAGGTGGGCAGAAGCAGAAGTTGTGGGCGGTGCTTTTGCTGCTTTTTTCCGCCGGGGCGGCTACTAACGGCACCCAGATCATGGCGCTGTATTTTGTGCCGTTGATGGGCGCACTGATTTTGGAAGCCTTTTTGCCAGCCAAGCAATCGGTGCGCCGCGAGTATTCCTGGAAAAACGTGTATCCGGCGCTCTTGGTTTTTGTTGGGACAATCGCCGGTTTGATGATCTTGCTTTTCTTGCGCCGCGGCGGCATCAACGCAGGCTATGCGGAAGCATACACCATGTGGTCGGACAGTTCGAAATGGGCGGAGAGTTTCCGCAACATCTTGTCGGATTACCTGACCCTTTTCGGTGCTGAGTCAAAGGGCACAACCCATTTATTCAGCCTTGATTCGATCCTTTTGCTGGCAAGCTTGCTTTCCGCTCTCGTCGTTTTGTTCCTGCCGGTTTTGCAGCTGATTCGTTACAAGCACATCCGGTCGGGTGGCACCAGGCTCTTGCTCCTCGTTCACACCGTCCAGAGCGCACTGCTGATTTTCTTGTACATATTCAGCAAACTATCCTACGCCAATTGGCGCCTCACCCCCTTACTCTCCAGCTCCGTAGTCACCTCTCTCGTCATCTGCAGAGATTGGCTGAAGGTGGCTTTGGCCAAAGCCGCCCCCACCCAAGTTCACACTGCTGAAGTTCACTCTGCTGAACCTTCGCAGGAGAGGCGTTGGGGAATCGTCTTACTCGCTGTGATCTGCCTCGGGGCCTGCAGTAATGCTGTGAAAATCGTTCAGATACCGCCGAACTACGGGCAGGGACTCCAAATTGACCAAGATCTTACATTCATGAAGAATAATAACTTGGATTATGGCTACGGCTCTTTCTGGCAGTCACAGATCTACACACTCATGTCCGATTCCGAGACGAAGGTGCGGCCCGTCGAGATCGATGAAAAGGGGCTCTACCTGCGCGACTACCAGAACAAAGCCAGCTGGTACGAGAACCAAGCGGCTGACCAAAGCTTTTTCCTCATCGTCACCTCTTCGGAACTCGAGAAATTGCAGCAATCCGCGGATTGGGCTTTGCTTGTCCCCCGCATCGTCCAGGAGATGCAGGTGGGTACTCATCGTTTCCTGCTTCTCAATGGGGACATCGCTGATCTGCTGAAGAACTGAGTGCTGGTGTTGCTTGTCTTGCGAATTGGGTGCTAAGATGTAGACAGATGTTCTCCATGTGGGAGAGCCGGTTTTCCAAGCCTTAGGAGGTATGTTTTATGGCAGAAGTGAAATTTTATTTGTGTGAAGAATGCGGAAATGTTGTCGAGCTGATTCATAACGGCGAAGGCACACTTGTTTGTTGCGGCCAGGACATGAAGCTTCTGGAAGCTGGGGTCACCGATGCTGCTGTTGAGAAGCACGTCCCCGCGATTACCCGCGAAGGTAATCAGGTCAATGTTCAGGTTGGCAGTGTACCGCATCCGATGATCGAGGCGCATTACATTGTTTTTATCGCTCTTGTTCAAGGTGATAAAGTACAGCGTGTCAATCTCCATCCGGGTGAAGAGCCCAAGGCCAGCTTCGTTGTCGATGATGGACCGGTTACGGTCTATGAATTCTGCAACCTGCACGGTTTGTGGAAAGCAGAAGCGTAAAGCTGAAGCGCAAAGCAGACGCGTAAAGCAGACGCGTAAAACAGACGCAAAAAGCAGAAGCGCAAACTGAAAGTTGAAGTGTTGGACGTAAGGTTGAAGCGTTATTTGTAAGATTGAGGCGTCGTGCGTAACGTTGAAATGTTGCACATGAGGTTGAAGCTCAACACAAAATACGAAACTCACTTACGTTTACACAACTTCCTTTAAGAAATTCTCTAAATTTCCTCCGCACTAGGCTTGCAAGCGTAGGCGGGGGATATTTTTATGTCATCGCTTTGTTGAAGACTGGCTGAGCGGGTTCTTCGGTGTTCAGGTTTTGTATATGAAGGAGCGCTTGCTTGTGGGTTATGGTTTCAAGTGCGAGTTCGTGGGTGTTCAGGTTTTGTATGTGAAGGAGCGCTTGCTTGCGACGTATTCTTCCTCGTGCTGGTTCACTATTGTTTGAGTTAATTATTAGAGCAAAGCGATAAAGCAATGTGTGATTATATGAATTGCAGAAATTCCTGCTCGTAATTTCAGCTCGTAATTCATGCTCATAATTCCTGCTCGTTTAGATGAGAGAGTCTGCTTTAATGTCTGGACACCATCGCCATGCAAAACACCATGCATAAATCCCTCAATTTCTACACTAAACAACAAAGTGATTTTCCAATCTGGTTAGGATCCGGAATCTTGCGACATTAAAAAATTTTAGAGGGAGCCTTAGCACCGCTTAAGCAATAGACTGAATGATTACTGACCTGGGAGTGGGAATTGCTGAATGAATGCTGACATTCTCCGCGTTATGTTGCGCAAATGAAGAAGACCAGTGAGAAAAGGTATTCCGTATTCGAGCGTAAGTCAATCCGTTGTCGCAAGTTTCCCGATGTGAACCAACTTGGAAACAACGTAATAATTTCTCTAAATTTCGCAGAAGAAAATTAGAAAGAATAAGCCGCCAAAACCGCTCCGCCACCAAGAATTGACTACATATGTTTAAATTTAAACTTATGTAGTCAAACTCAAATGTAGTCAAACTCAAATGTAGTCAAACTCAAATGTAGTCAAACCTGACGCTTACTCAAGCAAAGACAATTTCGACAATTCGTCGCGAAAGGCCGGTCTTCTGTGCTGCTTTTCGTAGAGTTCGCGGGTGATCGCCGCAGCTTGTGATTTGCCGCCCGCGTCAACAAGTTGTTGGATAATTCCACAGACATGGTGATAACTTTTTCTATCGTTGGCTCGGGCAGCGTCTCTCTCTATGAGCACTAGGAAGAGCTCATAGACTTCGTTGCTATAGTCGGGAAGCAAATATTTAGCATATTGTGATACGTAATCCGGCCTTACCTTCACGTATTTGAGAAGTAAATTCTTTTCATTTTCCTCGATTAAGATACTTGTGTACACACCTAGATCCGTCTTACCTTGTTCGGCAAATTTCTCAAGGATCGAAGGGTAAACAGATTTCCATTCTTCAGGAGTGTATGTTTTTTTGAGTTCATGGTAATAATATAGTTCGTCGCTCAAAACGAGTTTGTCGCTCCGAACTACTTTTCCGCTCAGAACAAATTTCAGAGCCAGTTCACGTTGCTCATCAAGCCTGCCTAAGTGGACCAAGGCTTGATAGTGGTAATCTTGCCATTTATTGGATAAACCAAAAAATCCTGCATCAACTTTTTCGCCCTCGGTGGCAAGGGTGAGTACGCGCTCGTAATTGTTTTCGGTGGCTGCGTCTTTAATAGCGATCTCGCGAAATCTCGGCAAATGCAGATTTTGTTCAATGAATTCTTGGGCTTTGGCAGGACCATCTGTCGCTTCAATCAGGTGAAACCTAATGAGGTTCACTTCTTCAAGCAAGTAGCAATCATTCTGCCTTGTGGACAGATGCTTTTCCAGAAAAAGATCCAAGTAATTCTCAAATTCTTCCCGCAAGATCGGCGTAAATGTAAGTTCCGCAGCCGTTTGTAATAGCTCCAATTGCCAGTCGGTCCAGTCTTCGTAGCGTTTGTGTGAGACCTCATCAAGGAGTGCCCTGAAAAACTTCTCTTTCTCCTCATCGCTTAATGATTCTTCAGTGACGGCTATCTTCAGAAGATAGAAACTATCATCGATTTGCGTGCCAATGACCCCGTCAGAATCGTCCGCAAACTCACTCAGATCTACCATCTCTCGCAGTACCAGCATTGCCAGGGAGAAGGTGCGGGTGTAGTTTCCTTTGGCCAAAGCCGCCTCAGCCCTACCGAGTACGATCTCTGCCCCTTGCACCGCATCCCCTGTGTCCCAATAGCCTACGTTATCGAATGGATCAGTGTTGTCGTAAATATAGGATTGAATCAACTCAGCTGATTGGCGAAGCTCTTCGTCTAAATTTTGATCTTGTAGTTCCAGCCTGATGCGATCTTCGATATCTTCATGGTCTTGAACGATCTTCAGGAGAAAACTTATTAACTGATCCTTGCTGCGCTGATTCAAAATTTCTGCTAATGAGAGCTCTTTCGTAGCCGGGTTCGAGTCAACGTTTTCCGAATCGGACAAAGGGTCATCACTATCGTCCTCATCATCAAAAGCCGTTACATCGTACCCTTTGGCCTCGCGTAAAGCATAAAAGACAGCAACCTCGTGCTTGCAAAACTCCCCTTGATCGTATGGACAAGTACAGCTGCTGGAACGAATTGTATTACCTTTCAGCTGAACCGCTACACGATAGACGTCGCTGCCTCGGACGACGCATTCGTAATAATCGGGCGTTCGTTCTTGCGTCGACAGCACGGCGCCTTCCAGATAATAGTTATATCCTCGCAAGAGAATGAGATAGTCGATATCAACTTCAAAATCTAATAGATTCATCCATTTCACCTTTCTGCAAATGAATGAAGCGGCCGGAAAGATAGGCAGCAGACTACCGGTCGCTTCTAATTATGTTTGGGATTTCAGCAACACCATCAAGATCAGAGGAATCCCTCAGTCCGATGTGTCGGAAGATTCGGATGATGAGGAGTCAGAATCTTTTGGGTCGGAAGCCGATTCATCGGCCGACGCCGCAGGCTCACCGGCTGGATCAGCCGATGAATCGTGTGTTTCGTAGGAGGCATCATAAGACTTGCCGGATTTGCCTTCGTGGCGGGTTTCAGTGTAATATTCCCAGCCTCTCTTGATGTTGTTCACTTCGTCTCTGGCCATCGCCATGAGATTGAGTTCGCGCCCATCCTCCAAGACGAGGACGATGTCGTAGGAGGTGATGACTGCCGCCCCGAGACCGATCAGTGCGGCAACCGGAGCTAAGATCACCCCAATTGCACCTACCGTAACGGAGAGGTTGAGGAGCACTTTGCCGTCTTTGCGAATGACGATGTTGGTGGCGTTGACTTTGGCCAAAGCCTCACGAATCGTCTTCAGAATATCCTCGACATTGGGCTCTTTGCGATGGGAAGTATTGCCACCCGAGGTCCTGTCGCTTCTGGATTCGTTTGCCTCGGCTTGGGCGGATTCACCCTCCCGCTGCGTGGAGCCATTGCCTTCCGGCTGGGCAGCGCCACTGTGATCCGCTTGTGCGTTGTTACTTGTCTCAGCACTGCTAGAGGCACCACTGGAGGCACCGCTTGAAGCACCGCTGTAGGTATAACTATAGGTCTGCTCGCCGGCTGTTGAGCGGTTGCGTTTGATATATTCTTTTGCCTGGGTTTCGTTCCCATTACTTGCCTTGAGTGCCCAACTTACGAGATAAAAGTCAGCACCTGTTTCCTGCATTAACTTCTCAACTTGTTCAAGTGTAATCATGAAGCACCTGCCTTTCTGTTCTTCACTGATTCAGTTCTTCACTGTGTCCGTGCTACCAATGCTACTAATTATAAGCAACCGTTGTTATCAGTGCGGGGTATTTTTGTGACTGATTGAGTAGAGGCAGTGAAGCTTTTGAAAACACTCGCGGATAGACCAGAAGTTCCTTGGCTTGCGTGCGTTTCAGCAACAAACGCTGAAGCAGTACCGCCATGGAACAGAAGGCCAATTCATAAGGCGAGAAGTGGATTGCAAAGTCAACAAGTCCTGTCTCCAGGGCAGCGGAAATAGGGTCACTGTTACCATAAGCGATAATGAGCGGAGGGTTCTTCTCACCGGTGAAGTGCCGCACGACATCTTCGCTTGCCTTCGTTGAATCTGTCACGACGCAGCTGGCATCAAAAAGCAAATCCGGCGTGAAACGCCCTTTGTTATGAACAAAAACAGATTTTTCCGGATAATGCGCTTTAAGCTGGTCGACATAGGAAGTGAAGCCCTCTTCAGACAAATGCCCTTCACCACTCAAGCAAGCCCGTGATTCATGAATGAAGAGTCCTGTTTTCTGTTTATCATTGGCAAGGATAAGTTCTGTAATTAGTTGGTAATACATCTCCTTATCGTAGCCAATCACATTCACGGGTGCCAATTTATCTTCGCTGAGGCTTTCATTTGTCGCGTGGATCATAGGGCAACCCTTGCCTCGCAAATATTTCAGTGGTTTGGCCAAAGTCCTGGGCGGCGACCCGATGATCAATAAGCCCTCCAAGCTTTCGTCTCTTTCTTGCAATTCTGTGAGAAACTCCAGCGCTTGAGGCAGTTCCTCGGCGGCAAAGAATTCAATTTTCAGCTCTTGATTCTGAAAATTGTTCAGTGCTTCCAAACAAGCATGGAGGACCGTTTCTTCTGTCTTCGCTGTCAGGCACTGGTCGACTTGTAAGACCAGTAAATGCGGCGTCTGATTCCGAGCCGGCTGGGAAAAGCGACTTGGACTGTAATGCTCCTCCTCGATAACCTGCAGTACCCTCAGGCGCTTGGCCTCACTTACTCCACTTTGCCCATTGAGAACACGAGAAACAGTGGCAATGGAGACTCCGGCAAGCCGGGCAATGTCCTTGATTGTCATGCACGCGTCCACTCCCTTCAACTGATTTGTACCTCTTTTATTATAGGATATTTTGCAAAGAATTTGTAAAAATTCACCGTGAAATCTTAAATCTTTCTTAAGTCCTTTGTGCGAACCGTTCTAGATCGGTCGGAACCGGATTTTTTAGGCTGCTGAATTTGGTGTTTCTGCCAGTGAAGATAAAAATGTCCTTGATTTGCCATAAAAGCTCCACATAAAAGCTCCATGATAAACTAAGGAAAAAGTCTTAAGGAGAATTGCGGATGGCGCGACTAGAAGCGCATAGAGGAACCGGGCGAGATGGCCTTCGTGACGATTGGCTGCAAAGTGCGGGGAGTGGGGAAGACCGGCTTCTCTTAGCCAAACTCTGGGATCTGGCTGTGAGATCGGAGCGGGAGAATTGGCCTGTGACAGGCTTCTTCCTGGATGAGCGCCAGCAGACCCTCCTCTCGCGTCTCATGCGTAAATGGGGTGGTCAGATGCATATTGTTTGCCACTTCTGGGGTGCTTACAGGGAAGCGGTTCGCAAGATTCCGGTTTTTATTCCGGACAGTAGGCGAGAGGAAGCGGAGGGGGCTGAAGCGTTTACGTGGCCGCAACTCTGGGGTGATGATCCACTTGCGTATTACCGTTTGCGTTTTGCCGGAGAGGCAGATCCCGGTCACCGCGATCTTCTGGGCGCGCTCATGGGTTTGGGGATCGAGAGGGACCGGACCGGCGATATCCTCATGCATGAAGAAGGTGCCGATCTCATCGTTATGCGAGAGATCGGGGATCTGGTGAAGCAGGAGCTAAGGCAGGTAGGAAGGGATGAGGTGGAGCCGGTGGCTTTGGCCAAAGCCACCGAACTCAACCTGGGTACCGTGAATATCAAGGAACGGAAGGTCAGTCTTGCTTCGCTGCGCCTTGATAACGTCCTGGCGGCGGTCTGGCACCTGGGGCGCGAGGAGGCGAAGAGAATGATTGAAGAGGGCCTGGTTTCTCTGGATGGCCTGATTGTTGAACGGGCATCGGCTCTTGTTACTGAGGGGCAGATGGTCCGCTGCCGGGGCTTGGGGAAGTTTCGGATTGTAAGCGTGGGTGGTTTGAGCAGAAAAGGCCGGATCTGGCTTACTTGTGGGGTCTATCGTTAAGAAAATGATCCGAGTCACGAGAATAGCAACTTTTCCCGAAAAATTCTTCTGGTTTATCTGGTAGAATTAAGTTTACTCATTACCTGTGACAACACATGTGACGACACCTGTGACAACACCTGTGACAACACCTGTGACGACACCTGTCACTACACTTGTGACGACAGTTGTGACGACGAAGAGAGGGGATCTTAGTTATGTATAGCGCTTGTACGCTTGAGGATATCCATGCGGTTATTGACCTTAAGCCTGAACAGTATTTTGAAGAACGTGAAGAGTTGGCAGATCTGGAAGAAGATGAAGATACAAGGTATTACGCTTCCGAGGACTGTCTCCTGATTGTAAGCCCCGGGAGAAGGCAGACCAACCTGTATGCCATACCGCTCAAAAAAGATTTTGACCTGGCTCAATTGGAGTCTTTTGCCAAGAAAATGGCGGAGGCTTTTGAAATTCATCTTCATGTGACGGGCATTGAGGCCGAGGCGTTGCGCTTCTCCGAACCTTACCAAATTGGTGATGTGGTTACTTCCTATAGTGCCGCGAAGTGGGTTGCACCCGGCGAGCAGGAACCGAGGCCGATTGGGAAGATTCGAGATCTTACCCGAAATGATGAGCGCCACGCAAAGTATTTTCAGCAGAAAGATCACGGGTCTTTTATGGGTCTTCAGCAGACTTTCTCACTGCTTGTTGAAGATGAGAGCGGCACGGTTATGGGCTATTTTACCCCGGACGGAACGCTGAAGGGCTACTTGTCTTACTTGCCCAACGACTTGGGACCCCTTGTACTGGATGATCTCTATGTGCAGCCGACGGAGAGAGGGAAGGGGATTGAGGTGGCTTTGGCCAGAGAATTTTTACGAAGAGCCACGAACGCCGGCACCTTTGCCTATTGGCCGGTTGTTGCTTCGGAAGAGGCGAAGGAGACTGCCGAAGCTGCGGGTTTCACCCTTGTGGCTGCACGCATGACCATTGGCACAATTGATTGATGACCTTTGATGAAACCGATGATGAAACAACAGACAGGAAATGACTAAGAAGTGAAGATCCGAATAGACGAACCGACAATTAAGAAACTGACGCCGAATCCGAAGGTGTTCATGAGAGGTCGAAACCTCTACAACTCGAAGGGAAGATTAGGCCCTTTGTACTATGATGCCAGGAATCAGCTCGTTTCAGCGAAGGTCTCCAGCTTCTCTGATCATGTCTATGACAGTTTCGTTAAGCTTCGTTCCAATGGCGCACCGGACGGGGCTTCATGCTCTTGTGCTTCGTTTGGCCAATTTAAAGGCTTGTGCAAACATGTGACCGCTCTGCTCTTGAGCCTTGTAGGCCAGGATCTTCCTGATGAGGGCTTGAGCCCCGAGATCCCTGAAGAGGAGAGTATTCTCAATGGTGTGCCACACCTTAATCGTCCGATTCTGAGTTTTGAAGAGCTCTTACACATTGCGGGGCCTGCGGAACCACCTAAGAGGCGCCGCGGTCGCCCGGCGAAATCAGAACAGCCTGAGTCTGAGCTTGCCTCGTCACAGACCGGTCAAGCCGGGCAACCCAAAGTCGATCTGCTTACGGATAACACGGTTGTTATCCCTGCGGTGAGCACTGAAACAACCGATGAATATGTTCGCATATTCCCGGGACAAATGGACCGCACAGCAGAAGCCGATTCCGCGGAGACGGCCTTTTCTGAGCCTGCGGAACCGCTTCTGCCCTCTGGCAGACGCTTCTTGAATCGCCTTTTCAATTGGGAAGAGCGAGGACAGAATTTAAGGCGGAACTCCGAAATTCTCGAACGCCAGGGAGATCGTCTGAAGCTTGAAATTACCTTGGAATTTCTTCCCGGACAAGCCCAAAATACACAGCTTAGTTTGCGCATTGGCGATGAGGATCATCTTTATATTGTGAATCAGATCGGGGCTTTTCTTTCTGCGATAAAACAACGTGAGAAGGTGGTTTTCGGTAATTATTTCACGTGGGAGCCACCGCAGCGCCTGACTATGGCGCGCCAACTCTTTTTCGACTGGTTGGAGCCGGTCTGGAAGGAGGAGAACAGGCAACAAAGGCTTCGGGAGAGAAGGATCCCACCGGACGGCAAACAGCTTAGACTTAGCTTGGAGAACTTGCGTTCTTTCTTGAATTTGTGTGACTATTGCGGCGATGAACTTCCGGTAACGGTCCGCTGGGACAAGGAAGAATTCCCCTTGGTCATGAGGCGGAAACTCCCGCAAGGTTTGGCGATTGCCTTGGCCGAGTCCCAGGACGCTTCGGCAGGAGAGGGTATGGCTGCTGCGGCACCTGCGGCTGTTGAAACCCCTGCAGCTGCTGAAACCGCTGTAGCCGCTAAGAGTGGAGCTGCGGGCGATGCCGGGAGCGAAAAGCCCCTGTCCTGTGAGCTCTCCCTCGACTATCACGGGGAGAAGATTCCGCTCGCCTACCTGTCTGACCTCCATAGCGCCGCAGCGGAAGCCGATGGCGTGATCCTCTTGCACCCGTCCGGGATTTTGCTCTTCGATTCCGTGATCTATTTTTGTGAGAGCCAAGCCGATCTTCTCATGGCCGAAATTATGGCAAGCCTCGCGGAAGAAAAAGACACCATCTTGACACTCGACACGACAGAAATGTCTTATTTCTTGGGTTCCGCTCATGAACTTCTCCGCGATGACAAGCGCCTGGTCTGGTCGGATTCGCTGGCGAAGCGCTTGGTTGAAGTGCCGCTTGCCATTAATGTATTTGTCGACAGTAGTGGGGATCAGATTTTTCTCTCCCCTTTCTTGGTCTATGGCGATTATTATTTCCGTCCGCTGATGCACTTAGCCCTGCCGAAGACCCGCGACGGCAAGTCCGCGAATGTCCTGATCGTACGCGACGGCAAGGCGGAGCAGGCGTTTGAGAATATCCTCAAGGACTGGGGTTTCTCGCAGATTGAGCTGCAAGACAACGAGCTCGGTGTTGTGACTCATGGCGAAGAAGGCGATTACCTCGTGAATCAGTTCTACATTCGTGGGTCCGAGCAAGTCTTCCGTTTCGTCAGTGAAACGATCCATGAGGTGCGTCAAGTGGCCAAAGTCTTCGTCTCCCCCTCTTTCCGCGAAATTAAGGTTTTGGAGCCATCGAGGCCTGAGGTTGAACTCAACTATGCGGACGACAGCTACATCAGCATTACGATTCAGATGGAAGGTTTTGCGGACAAAGACGCCTCCCGCATTGTTCGATTCCTTCAACAGAAACAGTCCTTCGCGCGTCTGGCAGACGGCTCCTTCGTCGATCTCGGCAAAGAGCGCAAGCTCTCCCCGGCAGCGGAAGAATTACGTAAATTGGTTGAAACACTGACTTCTTGGAATGCCGAGTGGCGCCAAGATCACTTCGTTATTCCGAAATACAGAGGGCTGGCTCTTCATGGCTATTTGGAAGATAACCAAATTGTTACAAAAACCGATGACGAAAGAGCCAAGCAAGCGTGGGAAAACCTGATCCGTGACATGGAAAATCCGGCGTCAGCTGCGCCTGAGCTGCCGCCCGATGTCCATGCCAGTTTGAGGCCTTACCAGGTGCAAGGGTTCCAGTGGCTTTGCTTCTTGGAACGCTATGACATGGGCGGAATCCTGGCCGACGAAATGGGGTTGGGGAAAACGCTCCAGATGCTGGTTTTCCTATACGATCTCTATCTTCGTGAACCGGGTCCGATGCTGGTTATCGCACCGACTTCGCTGCTCTATAACTGGCTTGCAGAAGCCAATCGTTTCGTCCCCAAGATGCCTTGCCAGGTCATTGAAGGCATGAAGGCGCAACGGACTGCACAGTATGAAACGCTTGCGAACTATAAAGGGCTGATTATTGTTTCTTATGGTTTGGCCAGGCAGGATCGCAGAGAACTTCGTGAATTTCCCTTCCAGTGTATCGTCCTCGACGAGGCACAGAATATTAAGAATCCGATGACGAAAACCACAAGAGCCGTCAAATCGTTAAAAACGAGAAGGCGTTTCGCCCTTACCGGCACACCGCTCGAGAATCATATTGGGGAGCTCTGGTCCATTTTTGATTTCATCATGCCCGGGTATTTGTTCTCATACAGCACGTTCCAAGACCGTTTCGGCCAGACCGGGCAGAAGTCGCTAAGTGCTGAGGACGGCTCCGTGGCAGATGAAGCGAGTGACCAGACAACGCAGAGCTTGCACCAGCTGGTTTCTCCGTTTATTTTGCGGAGATTGAAACAGGAGGTCTTGCAAGATCTGCCGGATAAGATCATCACGGACATCCCCTGCGCGATGACACCAGAACAGCAGCAACTGTACCGGAAGCATTTGGCTTTGGCCAGAAGACAACTGAACAGTTTCGACTCAGCGGACCACCAAGAGAAGAACCGCAAACGCATGGATATCCTGGGAGAACTCACACGCCTGCGCCAAATTTGCTGTGATCCGGCGCTCTTCGTTGATGGGTACACCGGAGGCAGCGGGAAAAGAGAAGCGCTGACTGACTTAATCGAGAATTTGCTGGAGGGCGGCCATAGGATTCTCTTATTCTCCCAATTTACATCGATGCTGCAGATTATACGCAAAGAACAGGAAGAACTGGGAAGAAGTGTGCTATATATAGATGGACAAGTACCTGCCAAAGCCCGGCTTGAACGTGTTGCGAACTTCAACAGTGGCGAAGGCGATATTTTCTTAATTTCACTAAGAGCCGGCGGAACCGGTCTCAACCTGACCGGTGCGGATGTTGTCATCCATTATGATCCTTGGTGGAATCCGGCTGTGGAGAACCAGGCAACGGACCGAGCCCATCGTTTGGGCCAGCGCAAAGTGGTGCAGGTTTTCCGGATGGTTACGAAAGGGTCGATTGAAGAGAAGATACAAGAGCTTCAGCAACGAAAACAGGCGCTGCTGGATGATATCGTATCTCCCGGGGCTACCTTCATTAACCGTATGGATATTGATGATATCCGGGGGCTTTTTGAAGATGATCTGTTGACTCATGAAGAGCAGCAGATGGAGAAAAAACTATGAACCAAAATGAGGGCAAAGACCAGATCCTGAAGAAGGATGAAGCACAGAAAGCACTGTTTCAACGAGAACAAACGTATCTTAAGAAGGTGCTGTCTTATATAGATCAACGAAGGCTGTATCTGGAATCGAACACCAGGAAGCGGGTTGAGGAGAGTCACGAACTCAAGGAAAATGCTTGGGAAGAGCATGTGGAATTGTCTGCTGTAGGTTCTAACGGCCAGATGGACTCGGCCTTCGTCCAAGACGAGCTGGGTCGGAATGAGAAGGCGATACAAGAGCAGGAAAAAGAACGGAAGCTCTTGACGAAACTGCGCAAATCGCCTTACTTCGGCCACATCACCTTCCGCTATCTCTCCGATGAAGAGGAAGAACCGGGTGAGTACTATATTGGCCTGAAAGATATTATAGATACGGAGCGCTTCACTCATTACGTGATTGACTGGCGCTCGCCTTTGGCCACGGTCTACTACAATGTGACTGAACTGGGACCTGTGACCTTCCTGAACCGGGAGAAGAGGATCTCCGGTGAACTCCTGGCGAAATACCAGGTGATGGTGCATGACTCCCAACTGATTCGGGTGCTGAATACTGAAGACCAGGTGGTGGACGAGATTCTGCAAATGGTTCTGGGCTCGATGAGCTCTGCGAAAATGAAGGCGATTGCCCACACGTTGCAGAAGGAGCAGAATCAGATTATCCGCACGGAACTCAATCGGACCTTGATTATTCAAGGGGTGGCGGGTTCCGGCAAAACGTCGATTGCGCTGCATCGCGCCGCATACATGATGTACTTGGATCCGAAGATGAAAGCAGACAACATTCTGTTGGTGAGTCCGTCAGAGTCTTTCTCGGCTTATATTTCCGCGGTTCTGCCGAATTTGGGTGAAGAAAATGTGCCGAGTTTAACGATCTCGCAAATTCTCCGCCAGGAAATTGCCGAAGTGGAAGAGCGGTATCTGGACTACAATTTCCTTGCAGCGACACCGGATCGCTGGTCCTTGATGAGCCAATTTGACTGGGTTTATTGGGTTGACGAGTTTGTGAGTTTCCTCTCAGATCAGGTGTTTGTGCCCCACGATATTGAACTTAAGTACTTGAAGGTGCCCGCGCAACTTCTCCATCAGCTCTACCATATTAATTACAAATATCTGCCGCCGTTCCGCAGGAAAGAGGCGATCCTGAAACACTTAGGTGATTTGATTTATAACCCTCAGGATTACCAACAGGCCGTGGAGCCCTTGCAGCAGGAACTGAATTCCATGTATCTGGTGAGCGATTTGCGCCGCGCGTATGATGTCTTCGCGCGCTGGGCTGTGGAAGAGAAGCAAGTGGAGCCGCAAGTTTTCACTGCCGGTAACCTGTATGAAACGGATCTCGACTTACTGGCGCTGCTGAAAGTTTCACTCTATGGACCCAGTGACAGTTCCTGGGTGCGCCATCTGATTGTCGACGAAATGCAGGATCTCTCAGTGATGGCGCATGAAGTGTTGAGGCGCGTCTATCCTTGCCCCCGCACCTTGCTGGGTGATGTGAATCAGGCGATTCGTTTCCCTCTGGGAGACAATTATCTTCAGCGTTTGCAGAGTCTCTACAAACGGGATGCAATGAAAACCGAATTCCACGAACTCCGAGTTTCTTACCGGTCGACGCTGGAGATTACGGAATTTGCCCGGGAAATTCTGCAAGATCAATCGATTCTTCCTCTTGAACGCCATGGCGAGCCGGTTGAAGTGAAACGATTTGCCGCGTCGGCAACTGATGATGAATTCACTTACATCTACCGGAAGCTCCTCTCCTGGCGTGAAAGCGGCTTCCGCACCGCTGCTGTCATTTGCAAAACCGCCGAAGAAGCGCAGGATCTCCGTGACCGCTTGAGCGCACACATGGAGCATGATAGTTACAACGAATCCCTGATCCTGACGGACTATCTGAAAGAAGAACATGCTTTCTCCGTCACGATTTGTGATGTGACTACGGCCAAAGGCATTGAGTTCGATGCGGTGATCGTTCGCAATTGTTCTGCTCAGAATTACTCGGGTGGCGTTGACCGGGTTGCCCTATATGTTGCAGCTACGCGCCCGCTCCACGAGCTCTGTTTGACTGTGCTGGGTGAAGCATCGCCGTTCTTGCCGATGTCCGAGGACGAGCCTCTTGAAGACCAAATGAATGAAGATCAAGCTCTTGCTGACCCAGTGGTAGCAGACCAAGTGGTTGCAGACCAAGTGGTAGCAGACCAAGTGGTTGCAGACCAAGTGGTAGCAGACCAAGTGCATGAAGGTCAAGCGGCGGATCGTGCTGAAGATTTCTCTTCAGATGACGTTGAGAGCTTTGACTGATGAAAGCGGCTGGCTTCCCGGATATTGACCAGCCGGCAGGCAACGCCGCCGGACTTGAAGCCCGAGGCGGCGAGAACGCGGCTGGCCGGGATCACGCGGCCGACCCGAATCACTCGGCAGACCCGAATCACGCAGCTGGCGGGGACGTCAATCATGTTTTGCTGGATCTTTGCCTTCGCTTCGGCGTCATGATGTTGGAAGTTGGTGCGGAAACGTCGCGAGTCGAAGACAGTATCAACCGAATTCTTACGGCTTATGGTTATTTGTCGCCATCGGCTTTTGCCATTCCGGCTCTCGTTCTTGTAACGTTCAAAGACCAAGAAGGCCAAATCTACACCAGCTCCTACCGTGTGAAAAGTTCCGGCAATAATCTGGATCGCCTGAGCTCGCTGAACCAGTTGTCCCGCACGTTGTGCGAAGGCGAGCCGAAATCGCCGGCGTTCTTTCATAGCGAATTGGAGCGGATCGCCGCTACACCCAACCACTCTCTGCCGGTCGTGCTTGCGGCATCGGTCGTGATTTCCTTTGCGTTTGTTATCCTGTTTCAGGGAAATCCGCAGGATATGCTGGCCGCGGGAATTGCCGCGGTTTTCACCCGTTATGTTTTTATACTTTTATCAAGAGCACAGGTGAACTCGATTTTCACTCATATGTTCAGTAGTTTCATCGCGGGTTTCGTGGTGGAACTGCTGTTTCGATTGGGCTTAGGTTCAGATCCGGCCGTTTCGACAATCAGTGTGATCATGAATTTGGTTCCCGGGATGTTGCTGACCAACGGGATTCGTGAAACCATCAATGGGGACTTCAATTCGGGCATGAACAAGATGGCCGAAGCCTTGCTGATCTCGGTTGTTCTGGCCGTGGGCACAGGTGCCGCCTTGCTGTTGGTGAGGAGGTAAGAGATGGATTGGGGCATACTCGAGAGGAGGTAAGAGATGGATTGGGGCATACCGATGGAGTTATTGGCCGCTTGTTTAGTAGGCGTTGGCTTCTCCGTTCTTTATAACGTCCGCGGGAAAGTTTTCATCCCCGCCGTTGCCGGAGCCATCCTCTGCTGGCTCGTCGAGGACCTGGTTCTACAATATGGTCATTCGGCGATCACGGGGGCTTTTGTCGGAGGTCTCGCTATAGCGATTTGGTCCGAAATTTTCTCGCGTCTCAGCAAAGCGCCTGTCACCATTTTCCTGATCATCGGAATCTTTCCGATCGTGCCGGGAGGGGGAATCTATAACACCATGCAGGCAATAATCGCGGGGGATTATGGGGCGGCTTTGGCCAAAGGCGTCGAAACCATCGGCATCTCTCTGGGCTTGTCCTTGGGGGTTTTGATTGTTTCTACGCTGGTTCGCTTATACAATTTCCTGAGAGGGAAGAATTTCGAACTACCACGCAGAATTTAAGGGGGAATCGGGTGGAGGCAGGCGGATTTGGCCAACCCAAAGAGCGCTTGAAACGGTACAATTAGAGGGAGATCTTTTCGAAACGAGAGAGGACGGACCTGAACCATGCAACGAGATACCCATTTTACACAGGATGATTCAAGAGGAACCAGAGAAACTGTACTGGTGAATTATGGCCGTTTAAGCCGCAGGGAGAGACGGGTCGCGGAACAGCTGAGTGAGATGCTTGATTTCGCGGATTCTGAAGTCGGTGGGATCATCATTACTGCTGCGAAAACTGATGAAGCTGGCCTTCGTGTCAGCCGTAAAGGGCAAGGCATCCACATTGAATATTCCTCGTGGTCATCATTTACTCGCGCCATATCCCATGTGCGGGAGGTCTGGCAAACCGGCCGGCCGGTGAACGAAAGCCAACAATTCGAAGACCGCGGCTTCATGCTTGATTGTTCCCGCAACAGTGTGTCGACTGTCTCGACGATTAAAAACATCTTACAATATATGGCCCTTTTAGGCCTTAATAACCTATTTCTCTACACCGAGGACACGTATCAGCTGCCTTCGTACCCCTATTTCGGCTATCAGCGAGGCGCTTACACAGCAGCGGAACTCCGCGAAATCGACGACTACGGCGCACTTCTAGGGATCGAAGTCATCCCTTGCATTCAGACGCTCGCGCATTTGACCACCTTCCTGCAGTGGGATGACTCCGCCGCCCTTCGCGACTCCGGAGACGTTCTCTTGGTTGGCGATGAGGAAGTGTACACACTCATCGCAGAGATGTTCCGGACCCTTCGCAAAACTTTCCGCACATCGCGCATCCACATCGGCATGGACGAAGCGCACGATCTGGGTCGGGGCAGGTCGCTGGATCGGCGAGGTTATATCCCCCCCGCGAGCTTGATGAAGGAGCATCTTGAGCGGGTTAATGCTTTGGCCAAAGCCGCCGGCTACAACCCCATCATGTGGTCGGATATGTACTTCCGCATGGCCTCTCCCGACCACGAGTACTACGATGACGCCCCACTGACCCAGGAAATTCGCGACTCAGTCGTCCCCGACGTGGGCCTTGTGTACTGGGATTATTATCACGAAGACCAAGCCACCTATGACCGCATGCTTAGCCGCCACGAATCCCTCGGCTCATCGGAAATCTGGTTTGCCTCCGGCGTCTGGACGTGGAACGGCCTGAAAGTAAACCACGGCAAAGCCCTCGCCACCAACGAAGCCGGCCTTGCCGCCTGCCGCAAACACAATATCCAACATGTCTTCACAACGGCCTGGGGTGACAACGGCGCCGAAACCAATGTCGTGGAAGCCTTCCTCGACCTCCAATATTTCGGCGACACTTCCTGGACCGCTGCGCCTCCGGCGCACGACGTGTCACGTCGCGACGGGTCTCGTCTGGATGGGTCGCGTCGCGATGGGACACGTCTGGATGAGACACGTCGAGATGGGTCACGTCTGGATGGCGGGCGTCAGGACGTGGGGCGTCAGGACGTGATTCGCCGATCAGCTCTCCTAAGCGGGGCAGACAGCGAGGCATTCTACGCGATGCGTCTTTTCGACGAGGTCCCTGGTGTAGCGAAAGACAACCCTCTCACCGTGAACCCTTCGAAATACATCCTCTGGTGCGATCCATTGACCGGCTTATTCGATGCTCACATTCTGCCCATGGCCGACCAGCTGGCGGAGCATTATCTTGCTTTGGCAGAGTATTTCGACTCAGTCGCCGGCCAATCACGTAGCCAAGCCCGCGTCTTCTACTTGCAGTCGGCGCAACTGGCGGATTGCCTGCAACGCAAGGTCCATCTAATTCAAGAACTTCGGCCTGCATACCTGAATGAGGATTTCGAAACCTTAAATCGCCTAGTCAAAACCGACATCCCCGAGCTAATTGCAGCTGTCACAGACTTACAAGCCTTCACCTTGTCAATCTGGTATCTCTATTACAAACCCGAAGGCAGCGAAGTCATTGACGCACGTTTCGGCGCACAACTTGCCCGCCTCAGAACTTGCCAAGATCGTTTGGACGGCTTCCTCACAAACGTTTACGACCAACTCCCTGAACTCGAAAACGAACGTTTGCCTTACGACGGCCGCTCCTCAGAAGAAGTACGCAAATCACCCCATATCCGCGTCAACTTGTGGCAACGCATCATCTCCGCAAACCCAATTTAAGTGTTGCGGCGATTTCACTACAGGCGATTTCACTATAGGCGATTTCACTACATAAGTTTAATTTTAAACTTATGTAGTGAAATGTAGTGGCGGCGGCGGTCATTGGCGTCGTTGGCGTTGTAGTCGTCGTCGTCGTTGTCGTCGTTGGCGTTGTTAGCTGAACGCTTAGCTCCGGCTTATAGCTGTTGTTGCCACTTAATCTAGTCGTTCGTGTTTTCAGTGATGGAGGAACGCTTGGTTTCCACTTATTGCTTCTATTGCGACTCCATCCTTACACTGTAGCGTTTTCTGGGAATGAAGGTACGCTTGATTCCACTTATCGCGACAAGTGCTGCTGTTTTCTGCCTTGTGAGCGCTCTGACACCAAAAATTCCAGCTAGAATCTTCTTGATACTCTCAAAACCTCATCTTACACAGCAACAAAGCCAAAAGGATTTTCCATTTTGGCTAAGATCTCGCAACTTGCGACAACAATATTTTTCAGAGAGAATCCTAACACCTGTTTTACTTTCGATGAATGATTACTGACCTGATGTTAGAAATTATTGAATGAATACTGACCTCGACGGAAACACGGTCTGCCATAAGCACGGCACCAACATGAAAAACCATTTAAAATGTTGAGTTTGCCGAATCCGGCGTCGCAAAAATCCCGATCTCAACCAATCTGCAAATAGGATAACAATTACTCTAAGCTCCGAAGAACAAATTCAGGAGGAATACGCTGCCCAAACCGCTCCGCCAACACGAACTCCGACGAAGTAGGACAAATTCAGGAACAATCCGTGGCCTAAACCGCTCCGTCACCAATCTGTCGCATTGCGAAGAACAAATAGTAGAAACAATACGCTGCCCAAACCGCTCACTAGCTCAGCACAAAAATCGTTTATAATCATTACGCCTGCTCTGAAGAGCCTCTGACATTTTTCAGTTCAGCTCAAGGTCAGGTGGATTAACTTTCGGGTGACCTCTTCACCTCAGAAGGAAGGAATTACGAATGAACAAAAGACTCCTCTATTTGTCAGAGGCAGCCATGACTGCTGCCCTTTATGTTGTGCTGACCTTGTTGGTACAACCCATCGCAACAGGACCAATTCAATTCCGAGTATCGGAAGCGATGATGCTTCTGCCGGCTTTGATGCCCGCAGCCGTCCCCGGGCTCTATTTAGGCTGTGTTTTGGCCAATGTTTTGATGGGTTTAGGCTGGGTAGACATCGTTTTCGGTGGATTAGCAACATTAGTGGCGGCATTTCTAACCAGGAAAATGGCTCTCCATTTCGGCCTTGCACCAGATGCCAACAAAACTCCAAGCCGATCCGAACTTAGTCGTAATCCTGCGACTTGGCTATTGCCGCTCCCTTCGGTACTCGTAAATTCGTTAGTTGTCGGATTTTACTTGCCAATACTGATTCCACCCGAAGGCGACAGTTTCGCCATTGCTGTCGCACTTTCCATTCTGCAGCTCGCCATTTCAGAAGCTGTAGTTGTCTACCTGATAGGAATACCGTTTTTCCTAGGACTGCATCCGTTTTTTACAAAACTGGCCAAACAGCACCGCGAGTAAATTCGGGAGTAGCTCGCAAGTAGCTCACAAGGACTACATAAGTTTAAATTTAAACATAGGTAGTCATTTTCTACTTGCTCACCACAAAAGCCCACTTCAATGTACAATTAGAGTCAATACAATTAGAGTCAATACAATCAATCGAGGATCTATTTTGGCACATTACTATGACGAACAACCTGATGCAGTAAGCAAGGAACGTGAACTCACCTTTTCCTACGGAGGGATTACCTTGCATTTTCTAGCGGATACCGGTGTCTTCTCGAAGGACCACGTAGATGACGGGTCCGCGCTTCTTTTAGAAGGCTTGAAACTTATAATGGAAGCGCTGGCTTCTGAGAATAAAAGTCTTTATACACAGCTCGCAAACGGGAAGTGTCTGGATTTAGGATCCGGCTACGGTGTTCTGGGGATTTCAGCCAAGAGGCGTTTCCCCGGGCAGACTTGGACATTTTCCGATGTCAACGAAAGGGCACTGGACCTCACAGCCAGAAACGCAGAGGCAAATGGGATTTATCGGCCAAAGACCATCAAGAGCCACGGCTTCGAGAATTTGCCGGATCATTATGATCTCATCATCTCGAATCCGCCTATCCGAATTGGCAAAGAACAAGTCTATGATCTTTTCCGAGGCTCCGCCACGCACCTTAACTCCGGCGGATTATGCCTCTTCGTTATCGGGAAGAAACAAGGCGCTGAATCGGCCGGCCGTTTCCTGAAGACCCTCTTTACTGATGTAAACGTTGTCCTTAAGAAAAAGGGCTTCTTCGTCTATGTCTGCGCTCACCCTTCGGAGCAGACAACTTCAAACGAACAATCAACTTCCGGCGAGCAACCCACTACAGTTGAGCAAGTCGCTACAGTCGAGCAAGCCGCTACAGGCGAGCAAGCAGTCACCGGCCAAAGCCGCCCCCAACAACCCCAACAGCCCGCCACGAGTAAGGGAGGTGACCAGTGATGACACCCACCGCGAACCACACCACCACACCCATCGCAACACCTACCGCATCGCCCACCACCATACAAACCACGAACCACACCAAAAAACCCACCACCAAACGCATCACGACTTTCATGCGCATACTTGCGATATTTCTCACCGCTATTTTCACAGCTTCATTCACCACTCTACTCACCGCATGCAACAGTAATCAGACTCCTTGGCTAGGCGACTACAATTACAATGCTCCGGTAGCTTGGATTGAGCCGGTCAGCAAAGAAGACGGAGATTATTTGGAGTACCGCCAGATCTTGGATCTAGAAGGGATGATCACCTCGACCGATCTGCCGATTGTGATTTGTGTCAGGCAGAGTACCGATCCGGCAGCCTCGACAGTGATTCCGCAAATGGAAGATTGGGCATATCGCTACAGTGGCAAAGCCTGGTTCATTTTTGCGGATGCCTCAGCTCAAGATCCACTATTGGCAAGCCTGCAATACACCACGACCCCAACCTTTTTCCTGATTCAGAAAGGCGCAGTGCAGATGTATGCGTCATGGCAGGAAGAGAATGCTTTGAAGCTTCTGGAAGAAGCACTGAATAAACAAATACAGGGAGGTTGATTATGAGAGAAATCTGGCGTACCGGCATCGGACAAGACAGCCATCGTTTCGCCCCGGAAGAATCCGACAAAGTCTTGATGCTTGGCGGTGTCCCTTTTCCGGGTGCGAGGGGACTTGAGGGGAATTCCGATGCAGACGTGATTTTGCATGCCCTTTGTAACGCAATCTCCGGAGTCACCGGCGTGAATATTTTGGGTGGAACTGCAGATCGGATGGCGGCCCAGGGTTTGACAGATTCTTCGCTTTATCTAAGAGAAGCCCTGCGCTGCTTGGATCCCGCACATAATAGTGCCGGCAGAAGGCTTCAGCTCGTTCATATTTCACTGTCGGTTGAGGCTTTGTCTCCTCACCTTGCGAAGCACATTTCGGCCATCAAAATCAGAATTGCCCAGCTGACCGGCCTGTCTCAAACCGATGTTGGTCTCACGGCCACGACCGGTGAAGGACTCACCGCATTCGGCCAGGGTTTGGGCATGCAGTGCACAGCGATTGTCACCATTCGAGAGGTCGCCGAGTACTAAGTGAATCCGGTGGCCAAAGCCGCCCCCAGCCAGCCTTTGGCAGACGTGATTTCAGGAGTTTAGGCGAGGCCGGCGGCTAGGATTGCTTCCGCTACAGAGATGTCTTCGGGGCGGGTGAGTTTCAGGTTTGTCGGTTCGCCATCCACTAGGCGGACTTCAATGCCGGCGGCTTGGGCAATGCTTACGTCATCGGTGTAGGCATCAGGTGCTGCAAGGCCTGATTCGACATTGGTTTCGGCAATTTGGTTTGCCTGTAAAATGTCTTCGAAACGAAAGCATTGCGGCGTTTGCATGACAAAAAGCAACTCGCGCGAAACGGTCTCATAGAGAACCGGATCTTGCCCGGCATGGGAAAAAGCCCTGCGCAACGTGTCATGAACCGGTATGCCGGGGCAGGCGGCCCCGTACTGGATGGCCGCCTCGCGGCAGCGGGTGAACAGATCAGCTGTCGCTAAGCAGCGGGCACCGTCATGAATCATAACGATTGAATTGGGGGAGATGGCGGCTTTGGCCAAAGCTAAAAGTCCAAGATACACCGATTCCCTGCGGCTGTTGCCACCCGGAATATAAGAAGTCACCTGATCGGCCAAACCATACCCGTTGATGGTGTTCTGCATCGTTTCAAGTTCGTTCTCTGAACAAATAACGTGGATGCCACACTTGGTGTCGGGCGACAATTCGGCGAGGAAGGCCTGGCAGGCTTGGATGCTTCGAACGATCACCGGGGTGCCGCCGACCCTGAGAAATTGCTTGTTCATTTGCTGACCCATGCGGGATCCGCGACCGGCAGCTGCGATGAGAATGTGCGTTTCGACTGTACTTACTAACATACGTCCAGAGCCTCACTTATCCAATGTACTTACCAACTGTACTTACCAACTGTACTTACCAGCAGACGTCCAGGGCTTCACTGATGCGATCGACGTAGACGATCTCGGTTTTGAATTTCATTTTGGCGACGCTTCTCTTCGAGCTGCCCGGGAGAAGGATTGTCTTGAAGCCAAGTTGGTCGGCCTCTGCAAGACGTTCCGCCAGGCGGCTGACGGGGCGGATTTCGCCGGTTAAGCCGACTTCACCGCAGAGCAGGAGGCCGTCTCGGATGGGCGTATCACGGAAACTTGAAGTGATTGCGGCCAAGAGAGCGAGGTCGGTGGCGGGGTCGTCTGCCTTGAACCCGCCGACTACGTTGATGAAGGCATCCATATTACTGAGATTCAAGCCCAATTGTTTTTCCAGAAGGGCCATGAGCATGGAGACGCGGTTGCGGTCGAAACCCTGGGTCACACGGGTGGCCGTGGGGTAGGCGCTGGTGTTGAGGAGCGCTTGAATTTCGATGATCATGGGTCTTGTTCCTTCAACAATGACGCTGAGTGCTGAGCCCGAGACGGCTTGTGGCCGGCTCTCCAATAAGGTCTCTGATGCATTGGCAACCGGGAGGAGTCCCCGATCTTCCATCTCGAATAAACCAATTTCATTCGTTGCACCGAAACGGTTCTTCACAGCGCGGATCATGCGCAAAGAAGAGTATTTATCGCCTTCGAAATAAAGCACGGTATCCACCATGTGCTCAAGGATGCGAGGACCGGCAATACTGCCGTCCTTCGTGACATGTCCAACCAAAATAATCGTGCTGCCAATGGACTTGGCCAGGCGGAGAAAGCCGGCGCTGACATCGCGCACCTGGCTCACCGAGCCCGGGGCGGAGGGCGATTGGTCAGAATAAATGGTCTGAATTGAGTCCACGACGCAGAGGGCTGGCTTCAGTGTGGTGAGGATATGGGCGAGCTTCTCGAAAATGACTTCGGTGCTGACCTTGATCCGCCCACCGGACACGCCCAGGCGGTCGGCTCGGAGCTTCACTTGCTGGGGAGATTCTTCGCCACAGATATATAAGACAGGACCTTTCGTATCGACAGAAGAGCAAGCTTCCAGAAGCAAGGTTGATTTGCCGATTCCCGGGTCGCCACCCACCAGAACCAACGAGCCGGGGACGAATCCGCCACCCAAGACGCGGTCGAGTTCGGAGATGCCGGAAGAGTAGTGGCGCGCCTGTTCGGAGCTGACTTCTTGGAGACTTTGCGGTGCATTTTCCCCTTCGTCGCCCAAGAGCTCACCCAGCCATCCTTGATTGACCCCCGCTCGGGCTTGGGCAGAGGTCGGAGACTCCTTCACTTGGTGCTCCTCGAAGCTGTTCCAAGCTTGGCAGTTCGGGCAGCGGCCGAGCCAGCCGGTCGATTCGTAGCCGCAAGCGGTGCAGTAGTAGATTTTCTTTGCCTTGGCCAAAGCCGCCTCCCTTTTTCTTCTCACTCTAGTCCGCAGCCTTACTGCCTGTCAAATGGTTACAGACGATAGGGCTGTTCGTGGCAACGTTCGGGAACGTTAGTAGTTACTAAGACAGCCACGTTTGCCATTACAAGCGCCGCTGCGTTTATCGTTGCGAACTGCCCTTACTCGATCTCTAGGAGAACCGGGCAATGGTCGGAGCCTTCGACTTTGTCCAAAATATCTGCATTCACCAACCGATTATCGAGTCTGCTGGAAGTGAGGAAATAGTCGATTCTCCAGCCCGCATTCCGCTCTCTGGCCCGGGTGCGATAAGACCACCAGCTGTAACGATCGGTGTCGTCGGGATGGAAGTAGCGGAAGGTATCGGTGAAACCAGAGGCTAAAAGGGTGGAGAATTTGGCTCTTTCCTGATCTGTGAAGCCCGCACTCTGGCGATTGGTCGAGGGATTGGCGAGGTCGATTTCCTGATGGGCGACATTCAGATCGCCGCAGACGATGACGGGCTTGACCTTGTCCAAAGCCAGCAGATATTCGCGGAAGACATCTTCCCATTCCTCGCGGTAAGACAAACGCTTCAGGCCATCCTGGGAATTCGGGACATAGACGGTGACGAAAAAATACTCGGGATACTCCAAGGTAATCACCCGGCCTTCTGTGTCATGTTCGGGGATCCCTATGCCTAAGATGACATCCATAGGTTCTTCTCTGGTAAAAACAGCGGTTCCGGAATAGCCCTTTTTCTCGGCATAATTCCAGTACTGATAGTAACCCGGCATGTCGAGGCTAATCAGGCCATCGGTAATCTTCGTTTCTTGAACAGCAAAAATATCAGCATCTTGTTCTTGGAAAAACTTCTGGAAATCTTTTTTCAAAATTGCGCGAATGCCATTCACATTCCAGGAAATCATTTTCGTCATGGGTTAGGACCTTTCTTTCTTCAATCGATTGCTTAAACCTAAATCTACTACAAGTCTAGAATGTTGTTTCAGTAGTCTAGAATATCATTGCCTCTATTGTAGCGGATTTTGTTTTTTCACCCGCGAACATCTTCGCCACCCGCGGCCGGGCAGGCACCCTCGGCGCCGTCTGTGCCTCCGGAAGCAATCACACCTCGCGAACCGCCCAGCGAACCGCCCAGTGGGACCGCCCACATACGGTTGGCGTAACGTTTTTGGTGGTTGGGATGACGAAAAATAGATTCCCTAATTTG
>CAYZSO010000021.1:0-43990 GCA_964479695.1 uncultured Fastidiosipila sp. | reverse complement strand
TGGCGGAGAGCAAGGGATTCGAACCCTCGTTAGGCTCATCACCTAAACACGATTTCCAGTCGTGCGCCTTCAACCGCTCAGCCAACTCTCCATAGGCCAAAATGTTGTTTACAGCACCTCGAAAGGCATCAGAAATATTATCACAGCAATTAGGGATCGTCAAACACGATTTTTTTGGTGGACCGCCTTGGTGGATCGCCAGTGCCTCCAGTGGCTGCTGATGGCAGCTGGGGTAGCTGGGGTAGCTGGGACAGTAGGCTTCGCATTTGTGGCTGAAGGTGGCTTTGGCCGCTTCATTAGTTTCAGTAGCTTCAACAGCTTCTGAGGTGGCTCTGCTGTGAGTTGAAGATTAAAGGACGGATGACAAGAATAAAACCACGACTCCCATAAACGAATTCAGGACAAGTAAGAGCATGGATTGTTTTTGAGTTTTGGGATCTTTTTTCTGACCCACTTGCTTGTTGACGTATAGTCGAAGTACAGCGACTATGACCATCAAAATGATCAGAATGTGCTTAATGGACAACGCACTCATGTAAGAACTTGAAAAATCAAAGAGTCTCGTAAAATCCTGCGAAGCTCGTGACAAGAGCATCCCTGTAATACCAAGTCCAACCATGCTAATAATGGCGATGGGATTTAAACGTTTTTGAATGCCATCAATAATCGGCCATGGCGCAGTCACTTGCTTGTTCTTACGGATGCCGGGTATCGTCACCAGTAGCAGTGACAACATGCCTCCGATCCAAAGCGCTGTAAATAAATTGTGTAGAAATCTCATGATGTTCTCTATCTGTGGATTCATTATTTTTCCTCATTTTTCATTGCTTTTTCAAGCAAGTTGATCAGTGTTGCTTGCTCTGTGGCATCTAAGTTCTGCAAGAGCTTATCCATTCTTTTGCGACGAAACTTTTCCACTTCAGTCATCAATTGACGAGCTGTCGGCGTTAAGTTTATTTGGATACTGCGAGCATCAAAAAGTGCTGTCTTCTTCGTGACAAGTTCTTTATCTTCAAGGCTTGTGACCATTGCGCTAGCACTCGCTGCAGTGTATGAGAGTGCCGTGGCCAAATCACTAAGACTACAACCTTCATGTTGGGCGATGTAGTCGAGATAAGTCATCTGGGCACGCGTAATCTGATACCGCTCAAATGGTGGCAACGCACCATCGATACTATGCATCTTCATCATTAGTTCTTGAAAACGTTGATTTAGGTCTTGTTTCATAATTTTAATTACTTAGCCTCCCTAAGCAATTCTACTATTGGATATCCTGTTTAGCAAGTGGCTGATGAATTTTTCAATGGATTTTTCATAGCATTTTTTCAGAGCTTCATAGCTTCATAGCATTTTTCAAAGAGGTTACAGTATTTTGTGATGAATTGGGTAGGTTTGCGGTTCTTCGCGGTTGTTTGCGGCGGTTTGCGGTTGTTTCAGTTCATAAGTTTATTTTTAAACTTGTGTAGTGGTTTTGTGTTGGCGTTATTGACGTTATTGGCGTTATCGGCGGAACGCTCAGCTACGGCTTATAGCTGTTGTTGCCACTTTCTTATACAGTTAGAGTGGTTTCAATGATGGAGGAACGCCTGATTCCACTTATCGTTTCTATTACGACTCAATCTCTAAGTTGTGGCTTTTTCGGTAATTGAAGGTACTGAATCTCTTAAAACCTCATCTTCTACAGCAGCAAAGCTGAAAGGATTTTCCAATTTGGTTTGGATCAGGAAACTTGCGACAACAAACATTTTTCAGAGAGGATCCTTGCACCTGTTTTACACTTGATGAATGATTACTGACCCGAGGCTAGAAATTATTGAATGAATACTGACCTCGGCGGCAACACGGTCTGCTATAAGCATGGCACCTACATAAAAAAACTTTTAAGATGCTGAGTGTGCCGAATCCGGTGTCGCAAAAATCCCGATCCCAACCAATCTGCAAATAAGATAACAATTACTCTTAGTTCCGAAGAGCAAATTCAGGGAGAATACGTTGCCAAAACCGCTCCGCCCAAAAGAACTCCAACACAGTAGAACAAATTCAGAAACAATACGTTGCCAAAACCACTCCGCCACCGAAGGACTCACTCCATATGTTTAAAAATAATCTTATGTAGTGAAATGTAGTGAAAACAACACCCACATAAACGGAACCGGACCAGCGTAGTAACTCATACCAACAAGGTGAATTAACCTAAGCTTAAACTATTCATCGGCTGCAAGTTACCAGCTGACAGAAATTTAGCGGTATGATAGAACTCATAGAACACAAGCAAAAGGAGAACAGAACCTGTATGCAGCTTCCCAAGAAGCCCATAGATAGTAAGGAGTTTGATGGCTCCATAAACGATATATATACTACGACCCCCCCAGGCAAGACGACCCCCCCAGGCAAGACGGCCCCCTCAGGCAAGATGACTCCTCCGAGCAAGACGACCTCGTCGCAGGCTACGAAACCTGCCATATCGACGAAAATATTTCGTACACAGCAATTGGACGCTCAATCTTCTCGCGCACGGCGTCAAGACACACAGCATTCTGGCCAACAACACCCAAACCCATACCGCCAGCAAATAGAGACTGCGCAAACGCAAACGCAAGCGCAGGCGCAAACGCAAACTCAAGCGCAAACGCAAGCGCAAACGCAAGCGCAAACGCAAACGCAAGCGCAAGCGCAGACGCAGACGCGGAGTCTTAGCCAGGCGCAGGCCTTCGGTGCTGAAATTAGTTTTGGAGTCGGAACGGCGGGGTTGGCCGAGAGTTTGACCTATTTTACGAAGCAGCATCCGGATCTGGAGATGTCACTTATACCTATGCCGCCACTTTTAAAAGACCAAAACCAGCAACCTAATTTAAAAAATCTCACGTCCGTGACAGAAGGTAACCGCTTGATCGCGGAAGCGTCATGCAAGATTTTGCAAACGGGACGCCTGCCGCTGTTTATTGGCGGAGACCACAGTAGTGCGATCGGGACCGTTGCAGCCAGTGCTTCCTTTTATCCCGGTGAAGGCTTGATTTGGATTGATGCCCACCCGGATTTGCATTTACCGGAGACAACGGTTTCGGGTAATATTCACGGGATGCCGGCAGCGGTTGCGCTTGGCCGGGGGGAGCCGGGCCTTACGGCAATAGCGAATGGTCATTTCGTAGCACCTGAACATTTGGTTTACTTGGGTCTGCGGGACATTGATGAGGCGGAGCAGGTTCACCTTGATACGTGGGGCATTCATTACTATACCTATGAAACAATCAAGCAAAGGGGGCTGGAGGAGGTTTTGGCCGAAACTTGTACATACCTTCTTGACGCAAACACCAATGGTGTTCACATCAGCTTGGATATGGACGGGATGGATCCGCTGCTAATGCCGGGCGTGTCGGTGCCGGTGCCCTCTGGTTTTACGCCGGAAGAGGAGTGGCAAATGCTGCAATTTCTCTTCACACACCTACAAGTGAACGCGCTTGATATCGTGGAATTCAATTATCTTTTGGACAAAGACCAAATCAGCGAGCTTTGGCTGTATGACATCATCAAGCGACTAACCGACCCAAACATACTGAACGTGAAATGAAGGATTGTTAGCAATAAGCAGGAGGAAAGTATGATTATTTACGGAATTATGGATTGCCCGGATTGTCGCGACGCTTTGGCAGCGCTGGATGATGCCGGTAAGAAATACGAGTTCAGACCCCTTGGTGAGAAGGTCGCGTGGCTGAAAGAGTTCCTCAAACTGCGAGACACTTCGGAGGTCTTCGCTGAAGCAAAAGCGGAGGGATACATCGGAATTCCGGCGTTTGTCTTCGAGGATGGCGAGGTAACGTTGGAGTTGGGGGCGGCTTTGGCCAAAGCCGCAAACCAAGACAAAGCCGCGAACTAAGACTTAGCTGCGAACGAACACAAAACGAACACAAAACCAACACACAAACCACAAGTAAAATCCAAAAAAGATCCTAAGAAATTAGCGAGGGGGCTTCATGGAAAAGGCAGTCAGGCTGGAGATCAGAGGTTTAGGGAAAACGATTCAGAAGCGGGAGATTGTCAAGGATTTGAGCCTTGACCTGTACGAAGGCGAAGTGTTTGGCTTGATTGGGCCGAATGGGGCGGGGAAGACCACGACCATCAAGATGTTGGCGGGTTTGAGTGCCAAAACCACCGGCGAAATCCGCTATGAAGGCCTTAGTACCGACGAGCATTTTGAGGAAATCAGAGAGCATGTTGGTTGCATCGTGGAGAATCCGGACCTTTATGATTATTTGAGCGGCTGGGATCAGCTGAAACTGTACGCGGGTTTCTACCCAAATGTTGATGATCAGAGGATCCGCGAAGTGGTGTCGCTCGTGAAAATGGACCAAGCAATCCATAAGAAGACAAAAGTTTATTCGCTGGGTATGAAGCAGAGGGTGGCATTGGCGTTGGCTTTGCTGAGTGAGCCGAGTTTGCTGATTTTGGATGAGCCGACGAATGGCTTGGATCCGCAAGGGATTCGCGAAATGAGGCTGTTGCTAAGGGACTTGGCCGAAAATCACGGCGTGACCGTGCTGGTATCGAGCCATATCCTGGGCGAGATGGAAGCGCTGTGCGACCGCGTTGGCCTGATCCATAAAGGCGAACTTCTGAAAGTCGGTCGCGTCAGCGAAATTGCTTCACAACTGCGCAAAAACGACGTCATGATTCTCACCTCCGACCCATCCAAACTCTACACCTACTTCTCCGAGCGCGGCGTCGGCGTTACCCGGCAGCAAGACTATGTGCGCATTGCTTGCGACAGGGAGAATATTAATCCGCTGCTGCAAGAATTGATCGGCGCAGGCTTCCAAATTTACGCAATCGAACCGGATCATGGTTCGCTGGAAGAGAGTTTCGTTGAAATAATAGGGGAGAAAGGTGGGGAAATCCAATGAATCGTTTAGGCACAATTTTTCGCATTGAAAGTACCAAGATTCGGAAGCGCCGCCTTTCGCTGGTTTTTATGATCATCTTGGCCGCGGTTGGTATCGCAGTCAACAGCGCCATGTGGTACGTCGAGAAGATCCTCTTGCCGGATCTCCAGAACCGCATCGAGCAGTCCGCCAGTGAAGCCGGTGGTGCCGGTGATACCGGTGGTGCCGACGGTGGAGGTGATGTGACGGTTGAAGTGTTCGGGGAAGAGCCCGCGCCTGAGATTACTTATGCGGAGTACAAGCAAGAGCTTGAGTCGCAAATTACTTCGGCCAAAGCCGCCCTCGACCGCAATGATCCCACAGCCAGCGACCGTTCCTACAGAAATCTCCTTGATGACTTGGCTGTTGTGGACTATAAACTGGAAAAAGGCTTAGTCTCCGCGGAGGAAATCGTCCCGCCAGCTTCCAGTACTTCCGGCGGAGCTTGGCAGCAATTGGCCTCCGGTTCAACGACTTCGGGACAAATGGTTTTGACTTTTGCCATTGTGTTTATGGCAATCGTCATGGCGGGTGAGTTTGAAAAAGGAACCATGAAGTCGCTCGTGCTCCGTCCGGTTTCCCGCAGTGCCATTTTCTATGCGAAATACCTGGCGGTTTTCGTGTTTGCGCTGTTCTTGCAAGGGATCAATTACTTGGTGAACCTAGTGTCTTCCGGGATTTTGTTTGGCTTCGGCAACCCGACGGAACCTGTCATTATCGGCTTAATGGGCGGTGTGGTGCACTTGCCTGCTTGGGGCTTTGGCCTGCTCTTCTATGTGGTTGAAGTACTGGGGATGCTGCTGCCGCTCGCGATCACCTTGCTGATTGCTGTCGCAACAAGAGCCAATGCCGGCACAATCGCGATCTCGCTCCTCATTGTGTACCTCATCAACCCGGTGGCTGAGCAATTGGGAGGGTTCATGCCCGGCATTCGTTTCACGCCATTTGTGCACATGAACCCGGAACTTTACCTGGTTCAGGGGATCCGTATTGACTACACAAATATTGTGTTCACGGTTGTCGCCGCACTACTCTACACGCTGGCCTGCTTGCTGAGCGCACAGTTTATCTTTAAGAAGCGGGATATTTAAAAAGAAGCGGGATATTTAAACGGAACACATAAATAACGGAACACATAAATAACGGAACACATAAACAACGGAACACA
Source organism: uncultured Fastidiosipila sp. (assembly GCA_964479695.1). Taxonomy (GTDB): domain Bacteria; phylum Bacillota; class Clostridia; order Saccharofermentanales; family Fastidiosipilaceae; genus JAAYZH01. The sequence continues at coordinate 37,906 of CAYZSO010000021.1, read as the reverse complement.
TAAATAAGGAAGAAGCGATGTTAGAAATTTCTCATGTAAGCAAAAATTACGACAAAGTAGCCGCCAACAAAGACGTCACATTCACCGTGCCTGACCAGGCGATTGCGCTATTGGTCGGCCCAAACGGAGCCGGCAAATCGACCATTATCAAATGTATTATGGGTCTCCTTCGCTATGAAGGGGAGATCCACATCGATGGGGTTCTGAACAAGTCGCAAGAAGGCCGCGGCCGCATCGGCTATGTGCCGGAAATTCCGAATCTTTACCCCTTGCTGACTGTGGCCGAGCATCTTGAATTCGTCGCTCGCATCTATAAATTGAAGAACTGGGAGCCTTACGCGCAAGAACTTCTCGATCGTTTCGAGATGAGCGATAAGCGTGACAAATTGGGTTCTGAACTCTCGAAGGGTATGCAGCAGAAGGTCAGTATCATGACCGCTATGCTGCCGCGCCCGCGTTTCATTCTCTTCGATGAGCCGATGGTCGGTCTCGATCCGCACGCGATCAAGCAGCTCAAGCTGACCTTCGAAGAGCTCAAGTCTTCCGGAACATCCCTTCTGATTTCTACCCACATTTTGGACACGGTCGACGAGCTTTGGGATCAGGTATGTATCATGATGGATGGCAGGATCGTCGCCATTGCCGAGCATGAGCAGTTAAGTGCACATGGTGAGACCCTCGAGGACTTGTTCTTCCGTGTGACCGAGCCTTATGGTGAGGCCAAAGCCGCTGTCCAACTCCATTCCACACCCGCTGGTTCTGCGGATGCTGCGGAATCTTCTGGTTCTGCAGATGCTATGGGTGCTGCGGATACTTCCGCCGGAGCGGAGGGTGAGACATGAGTGCGATCCTCTACTTGTATAAATGCCGCATCGTCAATTGGGTGAAGCAGTCGCTTCATAAGCCGGCTCGACTCATCTTGATCTTGCTCATCCTGTCATCGGCCGTGGCGATGTTACTGATATCTTTCCCGGAAACACAGGGAGAGGAATATCCGGAATTCTTTTCGGTGTTGACCTTGGAGCGCATGGGTGCGATCGCTTTTTGGGCGTTGGCGATTGTAATTGTTTTCACCGCTATTTTTAGTGGGGCAAAAAACGGCGCCATCATGTTTACCATGGCGGATATCCATTATATTTTTCCCAGCCCTTTCCGGCCGCAGAATGTGCTTTTGTACGGCATGCTCAACATGCTGGCTACCGTACTGTTCAGCTTGATTTTCCTCATTTATCAATACCCTAATTTACGTAACACCGGGATTAGCAGAGGGCAATTTCTGCTTGTCCTCGTGGTGTTTGTGTTTGGTGTCTTGGCCACGCAGCTGATTCAGCAGATGGTGTATCTTTTTACTTCGGAGCACCATTGGATCAGGCCTGTTATCCGCTTCAGCATCTTGGCACTTGTCATTCTGATTCTGGGTGGAGTAGCCGCCTGGTTTCTGCTCGGACACGGGACATTTGCAGGGTTCACTGATTTACTGATGAGCAAAGGCTTGCTTTACGGTGTCCCTTACATCGGCTGGCTGGTACAGCTCTGGCTGGGGGCTCTGACAGGCTTCAGTTGGCATTCACTGTTTTCTTTCCTTTTAATTCTCCTTTTTGTCGGTCTCGGCATGATCTACAGCTATCGGATTGAACCGGATTTCTACGAAGATGCAATCAATGCAACAATCAAACGCACAGAGAGAGAAGCCAGACAGAAGTCGGGCGGCTCGACGGTCAATGTGGAACGGAAGCCCAAAGTACGGAAGACAGGACTTGGGGGCGGCTTTGGCGAAAATACGATGTTCTATCTGCATATGACGGAACAAAGACGAACCCGAGCCTTCTTCATCAGCTTCCCTATGGTGCTGTTTGCCTTTTTTGCCGGCATTATGGTGCTCATCGCGATGGAGGAGCAGGAGAGTGGGAGTGTCCTCTTATTTATTTTCAGTGGGATGGTGGCGTTTACGATGTTCTTCCTGGCGATGGATAATCCGTTGCTGACTGACTTGCGCCAGCCGCTTTACTATTACATGCCGGGCAATCCGCTCTTGAAAGTTCTGTGGTCTTCGTTGGCGCCGGTTTTTGGAACCTTCGTGGATTTGCTGCCGGCGTACGTGATTCTTGCGATCTTTGTTCGTGCGCCAATCTACTTGCTGCTCCTGAGTTTGCTGGCTTCTCTAAGCATCTATTTGATTTACTTAAGTGGGCAGATGATTACTTATATGATCATGGGGACGGTTCAGGGGACTTTTGCGACGATGATCGGTTTGTCGCTGACGTTCCTTTTGCTGATTCCGTCTGCCGGTTTGCTGATTGCCGGAGGCATCGGGGGGACGGTTGCTGATCCGATCTGGTACACATTGGCCTTCGCACTGGTGATTGTAATTAATGTCGCGCTCTTCTTGGTGGCGTCTTTGGCCGGGAAAAAACAGCTCGAAAGAGGCCTAAATGAATAATTTATGACAAGGTGTGACGCACTTTTCACGAGACGTTAATCAAATTGTCACATTGGAGGAGGATTTGTTCAGAAATCTCTTGAATTTGTTGCTATAATGAACACAGGTAGCGGAGTGAACCGCTTGCGTTAGGAGATTTGCACAATGATTCCTGAAGTCTTAGAAGATATGTTTTTTCAAGACCGCAATGAATTAATTATTCCAGCAGAAAATGTAGCCGTACTCAGAACCGAGAACCATCTTTATCATGCGATGTTGATTCTCAGTAATAACTATGTGACCCTTCCGGTTCTGGACGAAGATGACCATGTCTGCGGGAAAATGACGATGTCCGCCATTGTGCGGGCGACGACCACCATGACAGGCTATGATATGGATTTACTTGAGAATCTTAAGGTCAAGGATGTCATGGAACCTTGCGCCGAACCTGTTCGTGAGGATGCCGAGTTGGAGGAGATTCTGCGAGCCCTGCAGGATGCGAATTATCTCTGCACGGTTGATGAGAATAATCGTTTCACCGGCATGATCACTCGTAAAGAGGTGATGGGCCGGGTGAGCCGTGTCTTTCATGGCTTGAACCGCGAATACGAATGGGTACCCAAGGCGCGCAATCGCCGCGAGGCGGAGTACGCTGAGTACAAGGAGTACGAGGATAAAGAGAAGGTGCCTTCATACCGGAAGGCGATGTTGTAAGACGTTATAATTGGAGAGGCCGCCCGGTTGGGCGGCCTTTTTGATGGGGGTGGTGGGAGATTTTTTTCCACTTGAATTACTGACTGGCTTTGAAATCCGCGATTTCTTTAATATATTCCTTGAATATTATCTTTCGTGTGCCTTTTCATGTATATTTCAGAATAAATGGGACGTAAATTGGACAGTTAATGAAGAATTGTTTGTTATACTATGTTTGTGGTTAAAAAAATGTTCTTGAGCGATTTTAAGTGCAATACCGAAGGATTTGAGTAAATCTCAAGCGGAACAGTGCAAGATATGATAAGATTTTTGGTGATTTATTAAGTGCTTTTGGAGCCATAGATAAGGAAGAACATGGATTACAATATGCCATATAATGGGGGACTGACCGCTGAGCAGTTCCTCTTTTACGAAATACGTATTGTTGCAAAACTCTATCTTGAAGGAAAAAACCTTGAAGAGATGATTGAGCTTGCCAAGAAAGATAATCTGTTTCAGTATCCTACGGAACGTATGCATAGTCGAATCACTAGAGCTTGTTATAAGCGTCTTGTAGCTCTACATAACGAACAACTTGTTTCCGAACTTGCTCATGCCCCTATTGATATCGCGAAGCAGATCAATCTTTATGCCATGATGTGCTATAACCGCTTAGTACGTGAGTTCATGATCGGTTTGATTGGTGAGAAGTATCGAACACAAGATTTCTCGTACATGAAGAAAGACATCAATCTCTTCTTTATGACACTACAAGAGCAAAATGATAATGTTGCGTTATGGTCAGTGCAGACAATTGCAAAACTAAAAAGTGTCTTGACGAAATGCCTCGTCGAAACAGAAATCATTGATACTACAAGGTCGACTAGTCTCAACCCGATTTTGATTAGCCGGGAACTTGAGTCAGGGATTCGAGAGAATCATGACCTCCCTGCATTGGCTGCGTTTAATTGCTTTACTTAGGAGTGTACAATGGCTGATTCCGTAGATCATGAGAAGAGAAATATCAAGCAACAGCTTGATATGATCAAAGGCCGCATTTCAGATCCTGATTTTCTATCTAACAAAGGTTTGGCTAATGAGGTAGGTATTCATGTGTTCACGTATGCACCTGAAGAAGAGATCCTTGTTCGATCTGCCATTGAGCGATTAGTAGGTTCTCCATCAAGTGGGTATCGTATTGTGGAATGTGACCTCTATCAAATATTTCTGGAGATTTTAGAGGAGAAGCGCATTCTTGAACGCGTGGCTGACTTAGAAGAGAAGAAGGGGAAGGATTTCCTTCTCACACAGCTTCAGAAGATTGCTACACCTGAGACTTTCCTCAAGAAGATGAACTATGAACCACATCAGCCAGGCGATGTTCTCTTTCTCACTGGAGTGGGAAAGGCGTATCCATTTATCCGAGCACATATCATGCTGGAAAACTTACAGCATGTTTTTGCCGATATTCCCATCGTAATGTTTTACCCCGGGGAGTTTAACGGCCAAAGTCTAAGTCTCTTCAATCATTTTCATGATGGGAACTACTACAGAGCATTTAATCTCATTTAAGAAATATAGGAATAAAATAGATTAGCTATCGAATGTGCTGCTTACTTGCTCATCAGATAGCGAGTACAACATAGGAGGAAGATTATGAAGATCCAGGATATGTTTCAGAAGGATATCAATCGTGATATCAATGGCGTAGTAAAAGTGCAACAGGATGATACGCTAAGCCTGGTTCAAGAACTTGAGGAGTATGTCATAACTAAAGAGCTTCGTCGTCATTTCACTACCTTCTTCGATAACTATTCTGCTGTGATAGATCACCCAACAGACAAAATTGGTGTCTGGATCTCCGGTTTCTTCGGCAGCGGTAAATCGCATTTCCTTAAAATTCTCTCTTATCTTCTTTCTAATAAAGAAGTAGGGAATCGAAGAACGGTTGATTATTTTGAGAATAAGTTCGATGACCCAATGATGTTTGCCACAGTAACGAAGTGCACAAATCTTCCAACAGAGTCAATCCTCTTTAATATTGATGTTGAAGGGCCAATAAACAAGGATAAAACAGCTGTCCTTCGAGTGTTCGCAAAAGTTTTTTACAACCATCTGGGTTTTTATGGTGAAGATCTGAAAATTGCGAAGCTAGAACGGTTTGTAGAGAAACAAGGGAAAACTGACCTCTTCAGAACGAAGTTTGAAGAGATAAATGGAAGTTCCTGGTTGGATGCTCGGGATACGGTAGAGTTCTTTCAAGATGATGTAGTTTCTGTTCTGCAAGATGTCCTTGGCATGAGTGAGACTTCGGCGTATAACTGGTTCAATGGTTCGGGTTACGGAGACTTGAGCATCAAGCAACTTGTTGATGATATTAAAGAATATGTCGATTCCAAAGGAAAGAATTTCCGCTTACTCTTCTGCGCTGACGAAGTCGGCCAGTACATAGGTGATGATGGGGATCTCATGATCAATCTCCAAACACTGGTTGAAGAATTAGGTAGTAAGTGTCAAGGACAAGTCTGGGTGATGGTCACGAGCCAAGAAGCTATCGATTCTGTGGTCAAGATCACAGGTGATGATTTCTCGAAAATTCAAGGGCGATTCAACACCCGTTTGTCCTTGTCTTCAGCTTCTGTTGACGAGGTAATTAAGCGGCGTATTCTTTCGAAAACACCGGATGCTGAGAGACTTCTGAATATGGTCTACGACAAAGAGTCTGCTGTCCTCAAGAACATCTTCACCTTTACAGAATCAGTGCAGGACATTAAGGGGTTTTCGAGTTCGCAAGATTTTTCTTCTACGTATCCATTTGTGCCTTATCAATTTAGGATTATGCAGAATGTTCTCGTTCAGATTCGTCAACATGGCAATTCAGGAAAACATTTATCAGGTGGTGAGCGTTCCATGCTTTCCGGCTTCCAAGAGGCTGCCCAAAAAATGCAGAATAGAGATGAAAATGCTTTGGTACCATTTTGGCTTTTCTATGACACTGTTCACACGTTCCTTGAGAGCCCGATTCGACGTGTAATTGACCGAAGCCAGGAAGCCGCAAATAATTCCGATGGTTTGGAGCAAGGTGATGTCAATGTCTTGAAATTGCTCTATTTGATTCGTTACATAGATGATGTGAAAAGTACAATCGATAATATTGCTATCTTAATGGTTGATGATCTTCGCGTGGATAAAATCGCTTTGAAAGAAGAGATCAAAGCTTCACTTCAACGTTTGGAGAATCAGAATTACATTGCTCGGAATGGTGATACATACTCATTCTTGACCGACGAGGAACAAGATGTTGCTGTTGAGATACGAAACACAATCGTTGATAGCAACCAAATTGTTAATCAAATTGGGCGATCCATTTTCTCTGAGATCTACCCTTCGAAAAAAATTAAAATAGGTCGATATGATTTTGACTTTGATCAATATATTGACGATCAAATTGTTGGCAAGCCTATTGGTGGTGTAAGTCTTCGTTTTGTGACGGTTGCGAGTGATCTATATCAAGCCCCTGAAGCGAAATATCAGATGGATTCACGAGCGAATTATGCTGCTTATGTTCAGCTCTCTAGCCAAGATGACTATTTCAAAGATCTGGAAAGTGCGGCGAAGATACGCAAGTACATCAAGCAGAAAAACGTACAGAATCTTCCTTCCAGCTTACAAAAGATCATCCGTGATCGCCAAGATCAGGCGAGAAAGCTAGAGCTTGACGCGCAAGAACAAATCGAAGCATCTATCGTCAATGCACGGTTCTATATTTTTGGAGAAAAGGTCGATTTCTTGAGCGGAAATGCCAAATCAAAGATTGATGAAGCGCTGAAGCAGTTGATCGAGAGTGTGTACACTAAACTTCATTTTGTAAATGTTTTTTATGAAAGTGATGCCGATATTCAGGCCGTCTTGCAAGGAGCAATACGTAAGCAAATAAGTTTTGGGAACGGGCAGGATAATGAACTTGCATTGAATGAAATGAGTATGTGGCTGGAAGATAGGGATCGCATGCATGTGCCAGTCAGTATGGGCGATGTTCAGAGACGTTATCAGGCAATCCCCTATGGATGGCGTGAGATCGATATTGCCGGTTTGACTGCTGAACTTATCAATTCACAATTGATTGAACTACGTTATGCTGGTGAAGTGTTGACGAGGGATAACCGCAACCTTACACGTTATTTAAGAAATAAGAATGAAGTTGATAAGGTTGATGTGAAGCGACGGATCGTTCCATCTGAAGATTTGATGAGAAAAACTAAGATTTTTTTGCTATCCTGGCTTGGCCAAGTGAATATTCCTGATGACGAGGATGGGCTTGTAAGTCTTGTTGTCACAACTTTGGAAAATAAACTCGCTCATTATAATGAGTTGCTTGGCTGGTATCAGAAAGGGAAGTATCCCGATAAGCCACTTGTTGAGTCTGGGAGAAACCTTATTACTGACATTCTGACCCATAAATCAAATAATGTTGCCTTATTGACACGACTCGTTACCAAGCAAGATGAACTCCTTGTTAGTCAAGACAACCTACAGTCTGTCGAGGCGTTCTTCCGTTCTCAAGTACTGATCTTCGATAAAGCTCGTGAACTTCGAAAAAGTTTACAAAGCGAAAAGGACTACCTTGATACAGAGCCTGAAATTCAAGAGATGCTAGACAGAATTGCGGTGATCTTGAATATGGAAAAGCCTTATCGTGAGATTAAAGAGCTCCCTGAGCTCATACAAAAAATTAATGCAAGCTATCAGATACTGCTTAATAGAAAGAAGGAAGAAGTTAATTCTATTATTCAGCAATCAATGGGTGATGTCCACACAACCGCAGGGGAACATAGGGAGGCAAGGGAAGTCTCGAATCGTGCTGATGTGCGTTTTGATCAGTTTAGACAAGAAGCTAATGTTGCGACAGATCTGACAAGTCTTGATGCCATGATCCGACGTATTCAGTTATTCGCATCTGATCAACTACAGATTATCTATCAGTACTTAGCGAAGCCGGACTCGCAGCTTATTACTCCTGGAGAACAAGTTGTTGATGTACCGAAAATTACACAATTACGTCGTATTGATCTTGCAACACCAAGCCGGTTGAGTAGTCAAGCAGACGTTGATCAATATGTTGACGAGATACATCAGATGCTAACAAATGCATTGCAAGGTAATGATGTCATTCAGATTATTTAGGGAGTAGGCGTATGGACAAGACTGCATGTAAAAATTATGCGGTATGGGCACGTAATGAACTGATCGAGCAGGTTGGACTTCGCGCCTTTCAATATGGAATTACGGAAGATGGTTATGGCGAAGAAAACGCTTCAGTCATTGATGGACGAGTGCTACTAATCGAAGAGAAGAAACAGCGTCAAGAGCTTGTTGAACAGATTAAGAGTCAAGGCTATCAGAATACGGTCGAAGAAGTAGCCTACACTTGGTTCAATCGTTTTATTGCTTTGCGTTATATGGAGGTCAACGACTACCTACCTTCCCATATGCGTGTCTTCTCTGATCATAACGGGAATTTTGCTCCGGAGATTCTAAAGAACGTCTTATTCCTCGACTGGAAAACGTTGGATCAAGGAAAAGTGTCTGAACTTCTGAATGCCAATAAGACGGATGAACTCTATCGCTACCTTCTCCTGACGCAATGTAATGAGTTACATCCGCTTCTCCCTGAAATGTTTGAGAAATTGGATTCGTACACGGAATTACTTCTGCCGAACAATATTCTTCGGGAAGAAGGAGTAATCGGCAGACTCCTGAGAGACATCCCTGAAGAGGATTTCCGGGATGCTGTTCAAATTATTGGTTGGCTGTATCAATACTATAATACGGAACCGAAACAGGAAGTTTTCGATGGACTGAAGAAGAACGTGAAGATTACCCGAGAAAAAATCCCAGCAGCTACACAGTTATTCACCCCTGATTGGATCGTCCGCTATATGGTAGAGAACTCTTTGGGGCGACTCTACATCGAGAGCAAGTTAGTTAAACTCGGCTCGTTTTTGAGTGAAGCTGAGAGATATGAGAAAGAAAAATCTCTGGCTGCAGATTTCGGCTGGAAATACTATTTACCAGAAGCAGAGCAGATTCCTGAGGTAGCTGAACAATTACGTGTTCAAAGATCTAGAACAGCAATTCAATCACCAGAAGATCTCAGCATCCTTGATCCATGTATGGGCAGCGGACACATCTTAGTATATGCCTTTGATGTTCTCATCCAGATCTATGTTACTGAAGGCTACACGGAACGAGATGCAGCTGAATTGATCTTGGAAAAGAACCTATATGGTCTAGAAATTGACAGACGAGCGTATCAACTATCCTATTTTGCCCTCATGATGAAGGGAAGGCAGTATAACAGACAAATCCTGACTGAAAATATTGAGCCCCAAATCTACGAGCCGACTGGCTATGAAGAAGGGATGGAGTATGGCTCGCTAGTTAGGGTGGACCAACTGGAACCCATGCCGGAAAAACCTAGCGAAAGCTTATTGCTACCTGAATATGAGACCCAACTGAACACTTGGAACTTCCGCAGACTCTTGGCGAAGAAATACGATGTTGTGGTTACAAACCCTCCGTATATGGGTAGTTCTGGGATGGGTTCGAAGATGTCGGATTATGTGAAGGAGAATTACCCTGATAGTAAGAGTGATTTGTTTGCAGTGTTCATTGAACGTTGTGGTCAATTTCTGAAAATCTCAGGTTATCAAGCTATGATCACACAACAAGCTTGGATGTTCCTTTCCAGTTATGAACAATTGCGAATCAAGATTTATCAAAGAGATATCATAAATATGGCTCATCTCGGAACAAAAGCTTTTGATGAGATTGGTGGTGAAGTAGTACAAACTGCAGCTTTTGTTTTAGATGCCCAGAAAACAATGAGATATTTGAGTACTTATTCACGATTAGTTGACTTTGGGAGTCAGGATGAAAAGGAAGTAGCATTTTCAAATAAAGATAATCATTTCATTACAAATGCAGATAATTTCTCCAGAATTCCAGGGAGCCCTGTGGCGTATTGGGCGAGTGATGCGATGTTGCGAGCATTTGAGAGAGGGACACCTTTGGGTCAGATTGCACAGCCACGTCAAGGTCTTGCTACAACAGATAACAAAAAGTATTTAAGACTATGGCACGAGATAAAATTTTCAGATATCAGGTTTGACATACCTGACATAAATAATGCTAATCAACATGGATATAAATGGTTTCCATACAATAAGGGCGGTGAATATAGGAAATGGCATGGAAATGATGACTATGTAGTTGACTATATGAATGATGGGCAAAAAATTAAAGAAGATGTGTTAAAGAAATATCCTTACTTAAAAACTCCTGATTTTGTCGTAAAAAATACGACATTCTATTTCAGACCTGCGATAACGTGGTCACTGATATCAAGTAGTGCGACTGCCTTTAGATACAAAAAACAAGGGTTTATCTTTGATGTTGCTGGAATGAGTATGTTCCCAGAAAACCATGGAGCATATATCTTGGCTTTTTGTAACACTAAAATTGTTTATGAGATGCTAAAAATTCTAGCTCCCACTATGAACTTTCAAGTAGGAGATATTGCCAGATTGCCGCTTATAATTGATCACGCCATGGAAGAGTTTATTGACAACATTGTACATGCCAATATAACCAATTCTAGCACCGACTGGGATTCCTTCGAAACATCTTGGGACTTCACACGCCATCCGCTTATCAATGGAGAGAAAACTGTTTCGGATGCATTTACCAAATGGGATACTGAAGCATCGCAACGTTTCTATCAGCTCAAATCCAATGAAGAAGAGCTTAACCGCATCTTCATTGACATCTACGGCTTACAAGATGAGCTCACTCCTGAAGTGGAAGAGAAGGATGTGACTGTACGGAAGGCCGATCTCAATCGGGATATTAAAAGTTTAATCTCCTATGCGGTAGGTTGCATGTTTGGGCGTTATTCCTTGGATGACGATGGCTTGGCTTATGCCGGAGGGGAGTGGGATGAGAGTAAATACTCCACCTATATCCCTGATAAAGACAATATCATTCCCATCAGTGATGATGATTACTTCGAAGATGACATCACCAATCGGTTTGTGAAATGGGTTAGTGTTGCTTTTGGTCAAGAGAAGCTACAAGAGAACTTGCGGTTTATCGCTTATGCCTTGAAGCAGAAGTCAGGGGCTAAGGTCGATGAGACACACACGCAGATCGCAGACCCCAAGGAAATTATTCGAGATTATTTCCTGAAGGACTTCTATAAAGACCATGTGAAGATCTATCAAAAACGGCCGATCTACTGGCTCTTCGATAGCGGGAAGAAGAATGGTTTTAAAGCCCTGATTTACATGCACCGCTATCAAAGTGATTTGTTGGCGAGAATGAGAACCGACTATGTTCATGAGCAGCAAGAACGTTATCGCACACAGCTCGGGCATATCTCGATTGCATTGAATGAGGCAAGCGGGGCAGAGCGCACAAAACTCTTGAAACGGCAAAACAAGTTGGCAGATCAGGAGAAGGAGATCGGCATTTTCGAGGAAAAGCTCCATCATTTGGCAGATCAGAATATTTCTATTGACCTTGACGATGGTGTGAAGCAGAATTATCCAAAATTTGGTGATGTGTTAGCAAAGATTTTCTAATGAACAAACGGGGGACTTTATGTTGTCAGAGACGATTAAAAATAGACTTGTGAAACGGTTCTCGGCTCCATTACCGGAGTTTTATGAACGACGGATCGTTTTCTGGCGGGATGAAGATCGAGAATTCGAGGAAGAGCTTGAGGAAGTCGAACTACCTGATGTCACAGTCGTGAAACTCACAGGGAGAAATAATTTTGCTGTGAAGAAACTCCTGACGGCTGATGATCTTGTGAGTGATTTTCTGATTTATGACCCTCTGTCCTACGAAGCGGATGGCCACGATGATTGGCTTTTAGATATTCGCCTTTATAGTGAGGAGTTTCGAGCCGACCTTATCTCTATGCAAATGGAAGAGCTACGTGTTGAACCGACTACCGAAATGCGAAAGACCATGAGGAAATATGCTAAGTTCTTTTCTAAAGCACGGAAAGAGAAGCTAAAGAGCATAGGGAACAGTTATAAGTCAAGCATGGCATTGGAGTTTGATATCATTGCGGTTCTTTGTGGCCTGAATGGAGGCTCTTTCCAGGATATCCTTATTGCTTTCTTGTCAAATGGTTTAGATAGAGAGGGAAATACTGCCCTCGAAAACATAGAAAAATTTGGGGATCCAGAATCATTCTGGGAATATGTCTATAGAGCGACCGGTTATCAGGACCGTGAAGAGAAGCCGTTGACGGATTTGGCATCTCATATCTTGCTAACAGCGCTGGGGCAAACGATGAATCTCAATGCGTTAAAGGGATTGGAACGCTATATCTCTGAGACGAACATTACATTCTGTTATCAGTTGGTGCATGAATGGCAGCGTAGTGAGAAAAGAGAGAAACTTTTTGAGATCTGTCGAGTCGTGGAGGGGGAGCAGCGGCTGAACGGCCGCTTTGGCCAAATGGATATCTCGGAACTGCGGAAGAGTGATATCTTCCCGGCCATTGATGAAAGCATACTGACGCAGTACTTCAACGAAATCTCGGAGAATGTGATTAAAGCGGAAGAGATTCGTGGGGTCGTGGAGAGTCGACGCACGACATCTTGGTATGAGTTCACACAGGAATACTATGAGAGTCTGTACTATATTTCGAAGATGCAGAGCTTCTACCTGGCCCATATTGATGGATTCCCGGTTGTGGAGGCGCGGAAGATCTGGGAGAACTACCAGTCAGACTACTACAAGATGGATACATATTATCGACATTTCCATTTGCATTATGGGAAGACCCAGACGGCTTCGAATTTGCAGCTGGATGACCTTCTGAAGCGCTGTATTCCTACGGTTGAAGGGCTCTATAGTGAGACCTTTTTGCGACCGCTTACGGAGTCATGGACCAGTGCGATTGCTTCAGATCTGGAAACGGCTGGTTATATAACGAGGCTCAAGCAGCAGGTGAAATTTTATGACCAATTCATAGCACCGACTGTGGATAAGAGCAAGATTTATGTTGTGATTTCGGATGCTTTGCGCTACGAGGTTGCTGATGAACTGAAAGATGCATTGAATCAGACTAAGAACGGACAGGCTAGCTTGGAAGCGATTCAGGGGATTTTCCCGAGCATTACTAAGTTTGGGATGGCAGCGCTTCTCCCGGCGAGGTCTGTCGAGGTGGGGAGTAAGATGGAGGTTACTGCTGATGGCCTGCCGACGGTTGGTACTTCAGCACGGGAGGCTGTTTTGAAGGAAATGGTTCCAGAAAGTGTTGCGATTACATATAAAGAACTTCTTCGTATTAGTATGCGTGAGAAGAGGGATCTCGTGAATGGTAAGAACCTAGTCTATATCTACCATAATCGGATTGATGCGGTCGGGGATAAGGCGAGTACGGAATCTGAAATATTTGAAGCTTGTGAGGATGCCATTAGTGATCTGGTTAATGTAGTCAGAATTATCAGCAACGAGATGAACGGAACGAGTATTTATATTACAGCTGACCATGGCTTTTTGTATACCTATCAGCCTCTGGAGGAGAGCCAAAAGATCAGCCGGCAGACTTTTGATGGAGAGATTTATGAGTTGGGGCGCCGGTACGCTCTGGTGGCGCCTGAGACACAAGCCGACTATTTGCTGCCGGTTAATACATCACGAGTGATTGGTGGTTTACCTTTGAAAGGTTATGCACCTCGTGAAATGGTTCGAATTAAAGTACAGGGTGGCGGTGCGAACTATGTCCATGGCGGTATTAGCTTGCAGGAATTGACTGTGCCGGTCATCACGTATAAACGGGTGCGCACAACATCGAAGAATTATGTTGAGTTGCAGAATTCCGGTTTGTCGTTACTTTCGCAAAATCATAAAGTCTCTAACATGATCTTCTCGCTCGACTTCTTGCAGAAACTTCCGGTTGGTGAGAAAGTGTCGGCTTCTACCTATGAACTGGTGTTCAAGGATGAAGAAGGGAAGCCTGTCAGTGATGTGCAATATGTGATTGCGGATCGGACGAGCTCAAGTGATGCCGATCGAGTTTTCCGTGTGAAGTTCACCTTGAAGCAATTACAATATAATAAGAATAAAACCTATCATCTGGTCATTTCTAACGGCGTGGATGTGCCTGAGGAAGTGGAGTTCCGGATTGATATTGCGTTTGCGGGTGACTTTGGGTTTGGGTTTTAAACGTTGAGTGATTGGGTAGGTCGTAATGGAGGTTTTGATGGATCAGTATGATGCGGTTGTAGATGATGCGAATGAAGTGATCAATCGAAAGTTGCGTCAATATTTTGACGGAAGGATTGTCCGCAAAGACCTGACAAAAAACATTAAGGAAGGTGCGAATGTGCCGACTTATGTTTTGGAGTTTTTGTTGGGGCAATACGCTTCCTCGGATGATCCAGAAATTATCGAAGAGGGTGTAAAGCAAGTCAAGCGCATCTTGTCTGAAAATTTTGTTCGACCGGATGAAGCGCAGAAGGTTCTTTCAGGTTTGCGTGAGCGCGGAAGTTATACGGTCATTGATCGCATAACGGTTCATTTGAATATCAAAGCTGACCGCTATGAAGCCGAGTTCTCCAATCTTGGTCTAGGGGGGATTCCTATTTCTTCTACGTACGTCTCACAATATGATCGACTTCTAGTTGGTGGAATCTGGTGTATTCTAGGGCTTGAATATGAATATATTGAAGAAGAGAGAAATTTGAGTCCGATTCGGATTGTCAAGGTTACACCGATCCAGATGCCACATATTGATATGGACGAAATTAAGGAAGGTCGGCGTGCCTTTACTAAGGATGAATGGATGACTGTTCTGCTCCGTTCGACTGGTATGGAAGCGGATCGGTTTACTACGCGTCAGAAATGGCTTCTTTTGTCGCGTATGATTCCGCTCATTGAGAATAATTTCAATCTTTGTGAGCTGGGGCCTAGAAGTACTGGTAAGTCGCATATTTATAAAGAGATCTCGCCGAACAGTATTCTGATTTCTGGTGGCCAAACGACAGTTGCCAACTTGTTTTATAACATGGCTTCGAAACAAGTTGGTTTGGTCGGTTTGTGGGATTGTGTTGCTTTTGACGAGGTTGCCGGGATCAAATTCAAAGATAACGATGGTGTCCAAATCATGAAGGATTACATGGCCTCCGGCTCGTTTGCGCGTGGCAGGGAGGAGAAGGCAGCGTCGGCGTCGTTGGTTTTTGTTGGGAACATCAATCAGAGCGTGGATGTGATGATGAAGACATCGCATCTTTTTGAGCCTTTCCCTGATGTGATGGCGAATGACACGGCTTTTCTAGATCGCATGCATTGTTATGTTCCGGGTTGGGAGATCCCGAAATTTCGACCTTCGTCTTTTACGAATGATTATGGCTTCATTACGGATTACCTTTCTGAGTTTATGCGGGAGATGCGGAAAGAGCCTTTTGGTGATGCGAGTGATAAGTATTTCCGTTTCGGGACTAACTTGAACCAAAGAGATGTTATTGCTGTTCGCAAGATTGTTTCCGGACTGACGAAACTCTTGTACCCGAACGGAGAGTATGAAAAGGAAGACATAGAAGAAATTCTCAGCTTTGGCCTGGAAATGCGTCGTAGAGTGAAGGAGCAGCTGAAGAAAATCGGGGGGATGGAGTTCTATGATGTGAACTTCTCCTACGTTGATGTTGAGACGCATGTAGAGCGTTTTGTATCTGTGCCGGAGCAGGGAGGCGGTAAAATCATTCCGGAAGGGATGACGAATCCGGGGAATGTTTACACGGTATCACAGGGGAAGAACGGCATGATTGGTGTGTTTCGCTTGGAGACCCAAATGCTTCCTGGTACTGGGAAATTTGGGCGAACGGGCTTGGGGACTGACCGCAATGTGAAGGAAGCAGTGGATACTGCATTTAACTACTTGAAGGCGAGTGGGAATCAGATTAGCCGATCGATCAGTACGACGGCAAAAGATTACATTGTCAATTATCAGGATCTGAATGGGATTGGGATGACGAGTCGTTTAACGTTGCCGACAGTGATCGCACTGGCTTCTTGTGCGCTGAATAAGTCTGTGATTTCGAGTCTGGCTGTCTTGGGTGAGATTACGATTAGTGGGACGATACTTAAGGTGGATGAGCTTGCGAATGTGTTGCAGACTTGTCTGGATGCCGGGGCGAGAAAGGTCTTGCTGCCGATTACTTCAGCTGTGGATATTGGGTCAATTCCTTCTGATCTGATTGGTGCGTTTAGCTTGATTTTCTATTCGACGCCGCAGGAGGCTGTGTTTAAGGCTCTGGGGGTGGAGTAGGGGGCTATACACACGGTAAGAGGCAACTTTCTTACTCAATATACTGTTAGAAAAAATATAAAATTTACATCAGAGTATTTCGACGAGGTAATAATATGTTTACTCCCATCCACAGAGAGCTTGGCCTACCATCATCTTACCCGTTAAACTGGTCATTGATGGAAAAAGTAGTGGCCGAAAACCTATCCGAAAAACGAGACCTTGATTTTAAAATAGGCCTGTATAATTCAAATGATTCTAATGTAAATGATGAGATAGCAAAAGATTTGTGTGCGATGGCAAATTCAGGTGGTGGCTGGATCATATGTGGAGTTAGGACTGACAGTGTTACAGACTGTGCAATGGAGCTTACTCCTTTTTCAGTCGACAAGAATAGTGAAATTAATCTTCATCGGGTCGCACGTTCTTCTGTGCAACCTCCACTGATGGATATCAAAATCCATCCGATAAAGTCTCCCGATGAGAGATATATTTATGCAATTGAAATTCCAGTTACTGAAGTATCCCCTCATTTGTGTCTCTACAAAAAGGGAAATGATAAATATCCTTTTTACGCACCAATACGCAACGGAGCCTCAACGATAGGTCTGACTGAGCCTGAACTACGCCGAATGTACCGTGAGTCTTTTCTTTCATTAAAGGAGCGATCTGAGAATGAACGAAATTTGTATGAGGAATTTTCAGAATATGGGGAGTTTTATGAAGGATTAACTTATGTATTAGTAGCTATTCCAGAGGTTTTACGAACACAACGTCAAGAAAAACAGTTCATCCTAGATGTTTTCTGCAATCGAGATGCTGATATGTTTAGGCGCTCTGAATTCAAATACAAACCAAGCTTATTGAATAGATATGCAAATACTCCGATTAGGCGTGGGTATAGATCATGGGTTATACATAACGAAAATGAAGTAGGAGAACATTATAAATGGCGCGTCGAAATTGCCGACAATGGCATCATTAGATGTGCAATAAAACTTAGTGGGAAGGAGGTACGTGAGGAAGCGCAAGACGATAGCTCTCTAGGCATCTTTAATCAGGCCCCACAGCCACTAATTGAGAATGCTCTTATTGAATCATTTTCTGTAGTCATTCAGAGTCAGACACACTGGTACCCATGTAATTATAAGATTAGGACAGGTCTTTCGGGGATTAAAAGTGTTCCACTAGTTATCCGGAGAACTGATCAATTCAATCGTTCTCAAGTTCGACCTGAAAAAGAAAGCAAACAAATTATTCACTTTAAACCTGTTGATGGTTTTCTTGAGCAAACTGGTAACTATCAACAAAATTTACAAGTTTTATATCAACTTGCGGAGGATATAGTTAACCAAGGGGAAATCACGTATCCTGAAGTTGTCATGTCACATGAAAATCGGATAACCAAGTAACAATTCGCTAGTAATAAGTAGTGTGCTGTTGATGTAGTACATGATGAAAGTGAGGTAGGCAATATAGCTCAAGCACCGACATTTACGATTACAGAGAAAATTGATGACTAGTTGGCGTAAATTGTTGCGACTGTCATGCGGATTGAGAGTGGGGTCAACTTATCTAATGACCTTGACTTGCAGCGTAAGAATCGGATTTGTTCGATTCAAGCTTCGGCCGCGATTGAAGATAATTTGCTAAGAATCGATGAAGTCACTGCCGTTCTTGAAGAGTACTATCTTGCAATATGAGATTGAGACGATCCATCCCTTTGAGGGCGGGAATGGTCGGTTGGGGGCGGCTTTGGCCAGAAGTTTAGCTGAGGTGGAGAAACTCTGGTAGATGTCGTGGAAGGGGTAGTTGGGATAGCTGAAGCAGTTGGAGTAGTTTGGGTAGTTGGGTGACCTCGATCCCGGATTTCATTAGAAATAACACGTTGTATTGGGTGAACTTTATTGAGGGGCCACCTTCTTTCGGATTCCGGATTAAATCGAAATTAAACACGATGGCAAAGGTGGACTTATGAGATTCACCATAATGTGGTGTTTGGCGGAGCCTTTTTATTAGACTGTATTATTTGTATAATAGAAGGAATATAGATACTTGCACTAGTAAATGGAGTTTTTTTGAAATGGAAATAGTTCTAGTTGATAACCAACTTCAAATTATCGAGCCATTGGATCATGATGATGTAGGAACGCTTAGTCTCGAATCAGACAAACCTTTGTATGAGTTATTATCTGTAGATTTTCATACTTATATCCATATCCCACTTCCAGAAACAAAATTTGATAGAAGAGCATATAATTGCCTCCGTATTGGTAAACGGAGAGATGGTTCTTCACTTAGCTGTCAAACGGTAGGGGATGTACTTCAACTTTCTCCTCTGGAGCTCTGCGGCTTTAAAAATATGGGAAGATTGTCGGTTGAACGAACGATTGCATTTTTGGAGAAATTTGTTAGTTCTGATGTGAGTAACTATATCAATAATGAACCTATTGCGAGTATTCCTGAAAAAAGAAAATATCTTTCTGCTTTTGCATGGCAAGTTAAATCCGTGCTAGAAGGCAAAGGTTACAGCGCTTCTCAATATAAAGCCAGAAACACAACTGCATTAGCTAGATGCATGGCAAGCAGTGAGATTATTGGAAAAGAAATGGCAATTGCTGCGATCAATGGAGAGCAAACGATTTTTGATATCATTCATATGTTTGAAGACTATGAGAATCAGAGGTCAGCGAAGTCTAATCGAGTTTGCTTGTTAGACTCTTATCTTGGTGTTTTGCCTGAAGCATTGTTGAACTTGCCGGTTGAACCTTTTCTACGTGCTTATCAATTGCGATTAGTTGAGGGTGATGATGTTTTTACTTCTGATTTACATGTTGGAACAACCGTAAAAGATTACTTTCGTACTATTCTGAATAATCATAGAGAGACTGAGTCTGTAATCAATTTTGCTCTTCCGTTTTGCCGATGGTTGAATTTTGATATCAACACACTTTTTTTGCCGAAGCAAACTCTTTTAGATAGGCAAAAGAATAGCGCTATCTATATTCTTAAGCAAAGAATTCAAGGTGTGACCCTTACAACAATTGGTCAATCTTTAGGTGTGTCAAGGGAAAGAGTCAGGCAGATTGAGAGAAAAATAGTTGAGCGATTAACGCAGCTGTACATGGCTCTGAGGAAAGATCATGATGTATTGGCTACTTTATATGCTTATCGAGGGGGTGTTTCTGTTTTTCAACTTGAGGATGTTGCTGAAGTCCTAGGAGAAGAAGACGCCCAGATCATTTGGTTTTTGGCGAAGAAAGGCTACCTTGATTGTGAGCTTTACAAGTATTCACAAGCGATTGATGCCGTTGTGTTTGGCGATCGAACGAGCCAGGATGAATGGTCATCTATCTTTTCTGATTTTCCTCGCTATATTAAAGAGTCTGAAGTAGCGTCTTATCTTACGGACGCTTCAGAAAGATTCGGCGTTCCTATGGATATACTTGATTTGCACTTCCGGTCAACATACAAGTTGGAAGGGACATTTTATTATCGTGGACGTTTTACAATCACTTTCGTCTGTGACTACATTTTGCGAACGAATTTTCCAAATGGGTTTAAAATTGCAGATAAATCATATTATGATCTTTTTATTTCCTTTATGACGGAGATTTTTGGCAAGAGAAAGACGATTACGGAGAGGGCTCTTGAAGCTAAAATGAATCAAGTTGGCGTTTTGATTGACAGGGGGAAATATGCTCATCCTAGTTACATTGATGTTGATCAAAGTATTGTCGATGACGTGAATCGTTATATAGAGGAGAGTCCTCGTGTTGTTCTGACGTACAAAGAATTGTTTGATACATTCGCAGAGCAATTCAAGGGAACGCAGATTACAAATCGATATTTCTTACAAGGTGTTCTGAAACAATTTGGTTGCCCATTTTTCCTTCGCAAGGATTATGTTAGCAAGGATCCTGATGTGAACATGGCTTCTGAATTTGAAGCGTTTATTCAGCAAAATGGTCGAGTTCATAAAAGTGCACTCCTTGAGGAATTTAATGGGTTTTCAGAAATCAATCTTGGCCTCCTCTGTCAACAGCTACCTGAAATTGTTCTGCTTTCTGATGGCTATTACATGCATGCATCACATCTGGATATCACAGGAAATGACCGAGAACGGCAGCGTGAGTTACTGATCGCCAATTGTAGTGATGCCCCTGTTTCATCCAGAGTGCTATTTGCAGAATTTCAGCTGAAATTCCCTGACTTCTTGATTCGTAATCAAATTGAGTCGCACGCTAATCTTTTTGGTGTTTTACTGTATATGTTTCGAGATGAGTTCTATTTTTCGAGACCATACATTTCTCTTAGAAATGATGTTGAAATGACGAATTCCGGTGTTTTGCTCCAGCTTCTCTCAGATATAGATTCAATCGAAATCGACAAATTGGCTGAACTATGCAAAAGGAATCATATCAAGTTTCCTTCTCTTCGCATAACGATCGATGCTATACATCCTGAATTCCTACGTTGCGATGAGAATCTACTCATTCGAAAAGAACTTGTCGGAATTGATGACGACTGCATACTAGAAACGATTGAGCAAGTGAAAAACATAATTAATCGTAACGATGGATATATTGCATCCAAGAACATCAAAGATTTCAGCGGTTTCCCGGAACTTGCATTTCCTTGGAATGCATACCTGCTCGAGAGCGTGACCTCTTTTGCCGGGGATTTGCTGACCGTCTTGAAAATTACTACATCTGCATTAAACAACACATGCTATGTGTATGTCGGGGATGATTTTACTGATGAAGATATTAATTCACTTATTGTGCGTGTTCTGAGACGCAAGAGTTTAGCGAAGCCGTTTGATTCGAAAGCAGAGGTGTTTTCTTGGCTGCAAGAACAAGGGCTGTGTAATACTACGCTTCCTGCATTTTTAGAGGCTGAAGGACATCTCAGTTATGACAATAATGGTCGGGTGACTGTGAAGTAGAAGGCCTGTAAGGCGATTCAATCCATAATTTCCTGTTTGCTATGTAGAGTGGAGGGAAAGGAAAAGGCCGCCACTCCAAGTGCCGGCCTTTAAGTGGTGGGTTAGAGGGAAAGGATTTTGTCGACTAGGGGGAGGACTTGAGGAACCGTGATTTGCTCGATGCGGCCGGTGTCGACAGCCTCGGTGATAGCGGGGTCGATGGGCAAGCTGGCGAGGAAGTCGATGCCGCGTTCTTTGCAGACTTCTTCGACCTTGGATTTGCCGTAGATCAGGTGGGTGGAGCCGCAATCGGGGCAGCGGAAGGAGGCCATGTTTTCGACGACGCCTAGGACGGGGATGTACATGAGGCCGGCCATGTTGATGGCTTTTTCGACGATCATGGAGACCATGTCTTGAGGGGTGGTGACGATGACGATCCCGTCAACGGGGAGGGATTGGAAGACAGTGAGGGCGACATCAGAGGTGCCGGGGGGCATATCGACGTACATGACATCAATTTCGCCCCAGTCGACTTCGGACCAGAATTGGGTGACAGCGGAGGCGACGACGGGGCCACGCCAGGCGACCGGGTCGGTTTCGTTCTCCAGCAAGAGGTTTGTGGACATGATTTTGATCCCGCCAGAGGTCACGGCAGGGACGATCAAATTATTTTTTGCAGTGGTGCCATTGTGGATCCCGAAGCTGTGCGGGATGGATGGGCCGGTGACGTCGGCATCGAGGATGGCGGTGCGGAGGCCTTCGCGGGCGCTCTGGACAGCCAAGAGGGTGGTGACGAGGGATTTACCGACGCCGCCTTTGCCGCTGACAACGCCGATCACTTTTTTCACGGAAGAGCCTTGAGCCAACTTGGCTTTGGCCGGGGCGGAGGATTTGGTGCCTGTTGCGGAGGCACCGTTCGCGGAGGGCTCGCGGGAAGAGCAGTTGCTTGAGCAACTTTCGCACCCACTGTCGCAAGTCTCAACATTTTTTTCAACTAATTCAGCCATGTTTACCTAACTTTCTGCTATGTGTATCATCCGGATTTCGCCTGTATCCAAGCGAATCGTCTCGCCATCACTGTGCACCAGGAGGCTCCCGTCGGGAAGAATATCTTCGGCCACCGCGAGGTACGGCTGCCCGCGGAGCGGAATCACTTCAACAGGCCGACCTAGTGAAATGCAGTAAGGTCTGTACTTATTGATACTTTTATCCAGATTATAAACCCCCTCAAGTAAACGTTCTGTGATCCCAAGCACCAGATTCTCGCGGAAATGCGGGGGGATGAGCGATTTTTCATTTTGGCCAAAGACGCCCACCGCCACCTCTTTCAAGTCTTCAGGGAATCCATCCGGTGGTTCAAGGATGTTGAGCCCGATGCCGGCCACCCAGAGAGAGCCGTTGTCGGTGATGCGGCTTTCGCAGAGGATGCCGCCGGCTTTTTTATTGTGAATCATGATGTCGTTGATCCATTTGAGGCCGGCGGTGACACCCAGGCCGGCAAGGGTTTCGCAGATGGCTACACCAGTGGCGAAAGGCAGGAGAGGAGCCTCGGAGGGCGGAATGTCCTTGTGAAAGAAAATGCTAAGGTACATTCCGCTGCCCGGAGGACTGAAGAAACTTCGACCTAACCTGCCGCGGCCTCGGCTCTGCTGTTCAGCAATCACGATACCGAGGGGGGAAGGGGCGGCTTTGGCCAAATCATTGGTTGAAGCAGTTTCCGGAACAGAAATCAACTCCGTTCCGGCATCAATCCGGTGCAATCCATTCAGCAAATAGGTCAAATCATAGGGAGCTAGCATGCGGCAAACCTCACAAGTGTAGTCTGTTCCAGTATAATGCTAGCCAGCCGGAAACGCAGAAATCAGCTGCGCGGGGCGGGCATTCGGAGCGAAAAATAACCGTATGAAGCAGGAAAAACAGAGGAGAATCTCTATGGAAAAGAATCAAGCAAGTGAGAGTTACACAGCCGTTGTGACTGTAATTGGGCAGGATAAGCCCGGGATCATTGCTGCCGTGACTGGGATTTTGGCCGCCCACAATGTGAACATCAGAGATATATCCCAGACCATTATCCAAGATGTTTTCAACATGATTATGTTGGTGGATACGACGCTCGGCAACGTGAATTTCGCTGAGCTGGCCAAGGAACTTGAGGCCAAAGGCGATGAACTCGCCTGCAAAATTATTATTCAACATAAAGATGTGTTCCAATCAATGCATCGCATCTAGGAATGAGGCATAGATCATGTTTGAAGCGTATGAAATTTTGGAAACACAGCGCATGTTTGCTGAGGAGCACTTGGATGTCCGCACCGTGACGATGGGGATCAATCTGCTGGACTGCGCGACAGATGATGCGGCGAGGACTTGTCAGAAAATTTATGACAAAATTACGCACAAGGCCGAACATCTGGTGCGCGTTGCCGGGGAGATTTCCCGCGAGTACGGCATTCCGATCATCAACCAGCGCATTAGCGTCACACCGATTTCGCTTGTGGCCGGAGCCTCCGGAGTGCAGGACTACACGTGTTTTGCGGAGGCTTTGGAGCGTGCGGCCAAAGCCGTCGGAGTCAACTTCATCGGCGGTTTCAGTGCTTTGGTATCCAAAGGCTACACCGAGAGCGACCGTGTTCTTCTGGCTTCCATTCCTCAAGCCATGGCAGCTACAGAACATGTTTGCGCTTCCGTGAATGTCGGCACGACCCGAAGTGGAATCAACATGGATGCCGTACGGGATCTGGGTGGGATTATCAAGCAGACAGCTGAATTGACGAAATCTTCAAATGCCTACGGCTGTGCACGCCTAGTTGTCTTCGCCAATGCGCCGGAAGACAACCCGTTTATGGCCGGTGCTTTTCATGGGCCCGGTGAGGCAGAAACGGTGCTGAACATCGGTGTTTCGGGCCCCGGTGTCGTGCTTTCCGCACTGAAAAACCCTGAAGTGAAGGGCATGGACGTGGGTGAACTGGCCGACATGATTAAACGGACGGCGTTTAAGATTACCCGCGCCGGGCAGTTGGTGGCTCGCGAAGCTGCGAAACGCCTGGATGTGCCGTTTGGCATCATCGACCTCTCTCTGGCACCGACCCCGGTGGTCGGCGATTCTGTGGCCAGAATTCTTGAAGCCATGGGCTTGGAACAGACCGGTGCCTGGGGCACAACAGCCGCCCTGGCTATGTTAAATGACGCAGTGAAGAAAGGCGGCACGATGGCTACCTCACAGGTTGGGGGCTTGTCGGGTGCTTTTATTCCGGTTAGCGAAGATGAAGGCATGATCGCCGCTGTGGAGTCGGGTTGCCTTACGCTTGAGAAATTGGAGGCCATGACTTCTGTTTGCTCTGTGGGCATTGACATGGTTGCTGTCCCGGGCGATACGACGGCCGAAGTCTTGTCCGGCATTATTGCGGACGAAGCGGCGATTGGGGTCTTCAACAACAAGACCACAGCGGTGCGCGTGATTCCTGTTCCCGGGGCCAAAGTCGGCGACAAAGTCCATTACGGCGGCCTCTGGGGGGACGCTCCGATCATGTCGGTGAACCAAGCTTCTCCGGAAGAGTTCATCAACCGCGGTGGCCACATGCCTGCCCCGATCCACAGCTTCAAGGGCTAGAAAGCAGGCCGGATGCAACGGGCCGGTTACAACGGGCTGGTTGCAACGGGTTGAACGAGTTCGGCCCCTGAACTCAAAGAACTCAAAGCGTCAAGATCGTGTCGACACGATAGCCTGCCAACTTCTTGCGACCGCCCAATTTCTCCAGCTCAATGAAGAAGAGAAGACTCACAACTTCACCACCAAGTTTCTCAACCAACTGACAGTTCGCGCCGGCCGTGCCACCGGTTGCGAGCAAGTCGTCGACCACCAGAACCTTTTGACCGGGTTTGATCGCATCGACGTGAATTTCCAACGTATCTTTGCCATATTCCAAGTCGTAGTCTGCGCTCACAGTTTCAGCCGGCAGTTTCCCCTTCTTGCGAACCGGGACGAAGCCTTTGCCCAGAGCATAAGCCAGCGGCGTGCCGAGGATGAAACCGCGAGATTCTACACCGACAACGACGTCGATTTCAAGGTCAGCAACTTTCTCCGCCATGGCTTTGATCAGTTGTTCAAAAGCCTCCCCATCCGCCAAAACGGGGGTAATATCAATAAAATCAACACCCGGTGAAGGGTAGTCCGGGATATGTCGTAAAATCTTCGCAAAGTCCATAGTATCTCCTCTGTTTCCGCGCACTTCTTAGCCTACGCGGCCCACGCTCGAATGTACTTCGTACATGGGCTCCCCGTGCCTATATTTCCGCACTCTTGGCGGAAAGTCACTTGGTAATTATACCCACAATCATGAGGCCTGCGGGAACTATTTTCACTAAACAAATTTCCTGCACCAGCGAAGTCCCTCGCTCTTCGGTGCGTTTCCCGGGCAATTGTTATAATGACAAGCGCAGGAACGTCTAATGAAGGATGGTATGAGAAATGCTGAATGAAATAAAGTCTATAGTCCGCCAGGCAGGAAATCTATTGTTGGAGGCGAAGATCGAGCCGGAGTCGGTTTTGGCCAAAGAAGGGCACAAGAACTTCGTGACTCGTTATGACAAGCAAGTCCAGGACTTCTTGGAAGATGAATTTCGCAAGCTTTGGCCGGAATACCATTTCGTAGCCGAAGAACAAGAAAATCCGGATTTTGCGCCAAATGACTTACGATTCATCGTTGATCCAATCGATGGCACCTCGAACTTCATTCACGGCATGAACTTATCGGCGATCAGCGTTGCTGCAGTTGATGGCGACCAGATTACACTGGGGGTTGTTTATAACCCTTTTACAAACGAGATGTTCTGGGCTGAGCTGGGGAAAGGAGCATACCTTAATGGTGAGCCCTTGAAATGCCCGAATGTGCCCTTGGACCTAACTTTATTCTGCGTCGGCATGTCCCCTTACCATGAAGAATTGATGCCGAAAACACTTCGCCTCATGGGAGAGTTGCAGCCACTGGTCACTGATTTACGGCGGTTAGGGGCGGCGGCTCTGGACTTGAGTTACATCGCCGCCGGCAGACAGGGCGGCTTCTGCGAATTTCAGTTGCAACCTTGGGACTTCGCAGCTGGCAAGTTGATTGCCGAAGAATCCGGAGCCATCGTCACAACCCTAACCGGAGATCCTCTGCCCTTGGATCAACCGAGCTCAATCCTGTGCGCGGGTCCTTTGGCCTATTACACGTTCCGAGAGAAAATCGAAGTCGGCTTCCTGCGGTAAAAAATAGGAGTGAACCGAACCTAAGCAACGAATTCGGATCGTGCCTGGTCTCAGGAGCCCAAGCACTGAACCAAGAATGAATTAAGAAAGAGCCTGACCATCACAGTCAGGCTCTTTGTACGGAATTATTGCCGATCAGCTTAATTCCGCAAATTCCGTAAATTCCGCAATTTCCGCAAATTCCGTAACTTCCCTTACTTCCCGTACGCTTCGGACAAGGCCAGGAGCGCTTCCCGGTAAATTCCCGCTGCCGTCAGAAGGGTCTCTTCCGTGATGTATTCACCTTTCTGGTGGCAGAGATTCTCATCCTCAGCAAACGTCGGACCAAAAGCCAGCGTATTCGGCACAGACCTCGCATAGGTGCCGCCGCCGATGCGCATCGGTTTGTCATCACGTCCCGTGACTTTCTTGTATGAATCCATCAGCACTTGAACCAGCGGATCAGTCTCCGGGCGGTAGAGCGGCGGCGAGTTCGTCTCGTTTTGAACCGCGAAACCGGATCCCGCGATGGTCACATCACGTTTCGAGCGGATGGTTTCATAATCCCAAGTAACCGGGTAGCGGATATCGATCTTGATGCGACCTTTCCCGTCCTCGTAATCCAGGATGCCCACATTCAGCGTCAGTTCGCCGGAAGCTTCGTCAGAGCCGGCGATCCCCAGGCCTGCCCCGTCGTATGAGGTGCCAAGGACCTTCATAAATGCCTTGACGAAGGGGTCATTCGGGCAGCGAGTCGCGGCGTCAGCCATAGCGAACTGGATGGCGTTTTTGGCCAAAGCCGGCATCGACGCATGCCCCATCTTACCAACTGTCTCCACATCTTCCATAGTGCCGTCCGGGTGGCGGAAGGTCAGAACCGCTTCACCGGGAATAACATTGCCGCGGGTACCGCAGTGTGCCGACCAGAGTGACAATTGATTTTTCGACCGAAGATCCAGATTCCAGACGAGGTCAAAGGTCATCTGGCCTTTCTCACCGTTAATCACAGGGAAATCCGCATCTGCAGTAAAGGCTGCAAGAGGAAGCTCTTCCTGAGCAGTGTAATGTTTCATACATTCAGAACCGGATTCTTCATCTGTGCCGAGGATCAGACGAATCTTCGTCTTGGGTTTCACACCGTCGTCCAACAAGCTCTTCATGGCATAGAGAACCGCCACCGCAGGACCCTTGTCATCCATCGAGCCGCGACCGATGATCTTGCCATCCGACACCTGCGGCTCATAAGCCTCGGGCCAACCGGCCGCCGGAACCACATCCAAATGGCAAACCGCACCGATAAAGGGCTGGTCTGCCGGACCAAATTCCACCCAGCCCGCGTAGCCATCACTGTTGCCAACCCGGAAACCTAATTTTTCCCCTTCAGCCAGGAAAACCTGTAAGGCCTCCGCCGGCCCCTCGCCAAAAGGCTTCCCCGGTTTAGGGTCGCCCTTCTCTGAGCGGATCTTCATGAGTTTGACCAGCGTCTCCACAATTTGCTCGCGATACGCTGCGAGCTTACTCTCTGCCATATGCACACTCCCTCTATCTGGTCTATGCTTGCGTACGTTTGTGCCAATCGGTAAGAAAGTCACTCATTTTCAAGCAGAACCTTGAATAGTAAATTATCGTCTCTGACGTTATAATATACGGACATCGCCTTTGTGTTTTCCGTGAGGTATTCATGTTTATATATAATCACTTTTCCATAGTCAGCCAACCGTTGTTTCGTATGCGTAGTCATCGACTGCTTCATTTTACGGCAAGAGAGGGCTCTTTGTCCTGCCCGCTTGCCTCATTCCGCCCCCTTACTGAACAGAATAAGTGAGGGTACGATGGAATTATATGATGCCTTACGAGAAAGATATTCAGCCAGGAGCTATTCTCTCCAAGTCCCGGGGAATCGTATCCAACTTGATTTATTAAACTATCTCAATAATATCCCCGTTCTTCTGCCCGAAGCGGACATCGCCATCGAGCTTCTGTCTTATGAAGATTTGCTCGATTATTTCCCGACCCTGGGTTATCGCATGATCCAGACGCCGCTTTATCTCGTTTTCCGCGGCAAGCTGGGACTCTACCAGCTCATGAATGTCGGCTATTACGCGCAACATGCCTCTGTCTGGCTTACGGCGAAAGGCTTAAGCTCTGTCTGGCAATCCGGTTTCCATTTCGAAGCCGTCCAAGAAGATGAGTTGCTTTTCGATGAAGATCCCATGCAGAGCAGTGCCGTCACCGGCGAGGAAGCCCTACTGCCGGCTGTCCTCGCCCTGGGGTATCCGACAAACGCCGGGAGACACCATCACGTTCGCAAGAAAAAGGTCAGGAGCCTCCTGCTGAATAACAAAGCGCCTTTGTCCAACAATGTCCTTACGCTGCTTGAAGCGGCTCGCCATGCGCCATCGGAATATAATCTTCAACCCTGGCGCTTCGCCGCTGCAGGGGATGACATGATTCATCTCTTTGTGACCGATTCTGTACTCTTTCGCTCGATTCAGCGAAGGCAGATGCGTGAAGCTGCGATTGGCTGCGCCATAGGCAATATGGAGATCATGGCTGCACTCAAGGGTATTGAAATGGAATATGGTTTCATGCAGCAAATTCCGAACTATGGCCCGCAAACGAACCGCCTTCGCTATATGGGCACTGTTCGGATCCAGAAGGTTTGGCGTCAGATGATGTTCGGCTTCGATCCGGATAAGCGCATGGAAGAGCAAGAGCAACCCTATTTCTAGAGTCAGGCGAGTTCTTGCGCCAGAGCATACACTTCCTGAATCTTCGAGGTGATTTGAATGCCTTGCGGACATTGCGATTCACACTCATGGCACTCAATACAGGCCGGCGGCAAATGATCGGGGTCATGTTCACGAACATATTTCACCAGCGCTGCCGGTGTTTGATAAGAAACGTAATCATTGTAGCGGCTGAAGAGTTCCCACATTTCAATTTGGACCGGACAAATGTCACAGTATTTGCACTTCGTGCAGGGGATAAGCGGCAGGCCACGGAAGATATCCCGAGCCTTCTGATACATGGTCTCTTCCTCCGGTGTAAGGCTCACGAAGTTGGAAATGGTCTCAATATTTTCATCTACCTGCTCTGGGGTACTCATACCGCTCAGGACCACGGCAACGTTGGCCAAAGAAGCCGGAAAACGCAGAGCCACAGTGGCCGGAGAGAGGGTGGGTACCGTTTCCTTGAACAGAGAAATGACGTCGTTATGGGGGGTGGCCAAGCTGCCGCCGCGAATGGGTTCCATGACAATGACCGGCACATTATGCTGGACGCAAAGCTCATACATTTCCTTCGATTGGTAGAGCTCCCAATCCAGGTAGTTCAGCTGCAGTTGGCAGAAATCCCAGTGCTGGTATTCAAGGATTTCCTTAAGCACTTCGGGCTTATCGTGGAAGGAGAAGCCGATTCTTTTGAACGTGCCCTCCGCCTTTTTCTGCTGTTGCCATTCGAGGATGCCCGAAGTTTTCAGTTGGTCCCAACGTTCCTTACCCAAGGCGTGGAGAAGGTGAAAATCCACATAATTGGTTTGCATGCGGCTCATTTGCTCTTGGAAGATTTTCTCCGCGGTGGGCACATCGGGCGTCAGCCAGACCGGCAATTTATCCGCCAGGTAGAAACTCTCGCGCGGATGCCGCGATACAAGCATGCGGCCGACAAATCGCTCTGATTGCTCATTGTGATAGCCCCAAGCCGTATCGAAATAATTCACACCGGACGAAATAGCCCGATCGATCATCTGCCCGGCCAGTTGGTCATCAATTTTCCCATCGGCGGTAACGGGTAGACGCATGAGGCCAAAGCCCAGCAATGAAGGTTTGGCATTGAGTGTAGGAAAGAGCTTATATTGCATGTGATCCTCGCTTCAGTTTTTTCTTTATCCTAACACTTTAGGGGGCGGCTTTGGCCAAAAATTCTGTAAAATGACTTCGGTATTACAGAGATCTTACAGAGATCTTACAGAGATCTTCACGATTCTGTCACGATTCAATACTTGAAGTACTGATTTAGAATGAGTATAATGAACGAAGTCGTTATCTAGAAGATCTGCGACAATTTATTGGAGGTATATTCGAAATGAGTGATTTCAAGAGTTCCAAGACTTATCAGAACCTGATAAACGCTTATGTTGGCGAATCACAGGCTCGCAATCGTTATACTTTTTTTGCTTCTGTGGCGAAAAAAGCAGGTTATGAACAGATTGCTGCTATTTTCCTGGAGACCGCTGAGAATGAGAAAGAACATGGCAAGATTTACTACAAGCATCTTGTAGAGTATTTGGGTGATGAAGCACCGGCCATGATTCAGCCGAACGGCACCTACCCCGCACACTTGGGTGATACGGCTTCGAACCTGCTTTCTGCTGCAGAAGGCGAAGAGGGCGAAGTTATTGATTACGCTGAGATGGGAAGAGTTGCTGAAGAAGAGGGCTATAAGGATGCTGCTCGTTCTTTCCGCAACATTGCGACTGTCGAGAAACATCACGGTGAACGTTATCGTACTCTGCGTGAGAACGTGCTAAACGATACTGTCTTTGTGAAGGAAGATGTCCAACAGTGGATTTGCCGCGAATGTGGATACATTCATACCGCTGCAAAAGCACCGGAGATCTGCCCTGTTTGCAAACATCCGAAGGCTTACTTCCAGCTCCTCTGCGAGAAGTTTTAAGAGAATGGTTTCGAAGAGAGATCTCTGAGAGCCATCTTTGAGAGCAATCTCTCAGAGTATTTCTGAGAATTATCTGCGAGAATGATCTCTTGCGGACCATAGATCCGGCTGGTTCCTACAGTGGAATTTGGCCGGACTTTTTTGTTTCTTTGGTGTTATAATCGTGTCCTTCATAAGCACAATTTTATGTTGCAATGAATCCTGGGAGGTAACGGCAATGGCCAATAACGCACAAACAAGTCAATTTACAAGTTTCCAAACAAGCACCTGTGAAACCTGTCAGAAGGACTGTTGTTTGCTGCGAAACGTTCACATCCCTGCTGACTCTTATGGTGGGAACCAGGATTGGTTTGAGGAGGTCAGCAATGATTCTTACAGCGCCTTGCGTGGCTGCGGGATCATTGCCTTGCTGAACCAATTCGCTTCGCTTGCGATGGCTTATCCGGAAGCTCAAGCGCTTCTTCCGGAATCCGGTTTACCTACGACTAAGCAGGAATTCGTTGAATGGGCTTATACCGTCAGGCCTTATATTTGGCCCGGCAACTTCGGCTTGCCTAAGGGTAAAGGGATTCGCGACGGAGCCGTGAAATATGCGCAAGATCGCGGCGTCTCACTGACTTGGAAGACCGTCTTTGGCCGCCCCAGTCTGCAAGAAGAAATTGATTTTATTCACTCGGGTCTGGAACATAAAGTTCCGGTCGCGCAACTCGCGTGGAAGAGCTATTTTGAAGATCTGACTTGGCATTGGGTGGCGATTACCGGCTTGGAGCTTGACCCGAAGAATTGTTCGAACCTCACACCTGAGTTGAAGGACAAACACAAGGGCGACCTTTTCGTGACGATGTCGAATTTCGGGAAGAAGGAGGCGTATCCGATTACTCTGATGCGCAAAGAAAATCCTTTCCATCGAGAGATGCAATACCCGCTTCTTGCAGGAATCTAAGGTTTTATGTTGGTAGATAACGGAAACGGCCAGGAGATCTGGGATCTCTATGATGAACATGGTCTGCCCACAGGGGAGACGCACGTCAGGGGACAGAAGATCGTACCCGGCCGTTTTCATATTGTTGTTCATTTATGCATCTTCAACAGCCGGGGAGAACTCCTGATCCAGCAGCGGCATAAGAGCAAGAGGGGTTGGCCCGGGCTCTGGGATGTGTCCGTTGGCGGAAGTGCCGTGGCAGGCGAAACGGCCCGTGAGGGGATGCAGAGGGAGACCCAAGAAGAACTTGGCCTTACTCTCGATTTCTCAAATGCGAAACCTTATTTCACGGTTTGGGGACCGGATTACTTCGACCACTATTTTGTCCTCTTCGATGAACCGGATCTACAAACCTTGGTTCTCGAAGAATCTGAAGTAGAGGCCGTTCGCTGGGCTTCTTGGGCCCAAGTCGAAGACCTTTATAATCGAACGGAATTTCTGCCGTATAGTCGCACTTTCTTGACTTGGCTATTTGAAATTGGCAGCAGACGCTTATCTGAAAATTTTGTCTTGGATCCGCTGAGCCAGGCAAATGGTTGACGGAAATTTTATCAATGGGAGAGTTGTTTCCCGGCGGCCTTTAGAGAGTTTCCCCGGCGTGCGTTTCCTAACGTCCTTTTCCCGGTGTCCTTCCGATCCTTACGATCCTACGATCCTACGATCCTACGGTCCTGCAATTCTGACAATTCTTAAAATTCTTACCTTCTTTTAAGCTACTGCTAACAGCTTTTCACATACAAATTACAATCTTATCCGTTACAATAGAGTAAGTAATTTTATTTTATGAACGGAGAACAGACGCATGAAGAGCCAATCCCGCCTGACAACCCGGGCAACCAAGCCGATCAATTATGCAGTCGGTATGTTCGGAACGTCCATTCCGATCAATATGTTCAAGACGTATGCATTCATTTTCTACGTCGACAAACTCTCTGCCATCACGGCCGATCAATTTGCACTCATCTTAGCGATCTACACAGTAGTCGATGCCATCGACAATCCAATCTACGGATTTTTGTCCGACAGAACCCGCTCCCCTTGGGGCAGAAGGCGCCCCTGGCTAGTCATCGGCGCGCCACTCCTGGCTCTGTTCTTCATTTTGTTCTTCAGCCCACCGGATCTAACCGGCACGCCGATCTTCGTCTACGCCTTGCTTATGTATATCATGACCGGTACCCTGGATTCCCTCATCAATTCAAACTATGGTGCACTGTTCCCGGAATTATTCCGCACAGAGGAAGAGCGGGCGAAGACCAATGCCCTGCGGCAAGTCTTCCAACTTCTCGCCATGATTATCAGTATTGCCCTAACGCCCATCATCACCGACTGGATCGGCTATCAAATGACGGCGATTGTTTATGGAATTATGGCCGTCGTAGTCATCTGGTACATGGCCTTCAACTCCCATGAGACGCCGGAAGCCCAGGAGATGCCTAAGCCGAACTTCTTCGAGGCGGTTTTGGCCATCGTCAAGAATCCCAAATTCTGGCTCTATGGTCTCACCAATGCCGCCTTCTTCGCAGCCTTCTCCGTCCTGCAACAGTCGGTCTCCTTCTATGCTAAATATGTTCTGGGCGCAACGAGTGGTACGACATCGACCATCATGCTCGGAACGGTCATTCTGATCGCGATCGCCGCTATTCCGGTTTGGGTCAAGATCATCAAGCGGATCCATCTGATGAAAGCCTGGCGCCTCTCCCTCATCATCGTGGGTGTCTCCCTGATTCCGCTGAATTTCACTAATACTTTGGCCACCAGTCTAATCAGTCTGGTCATCCTGGGCTTCGGCTACGGCGGTACCTCGGCCACGATGGACATCGTGAGTGCCCGTATCTTGGATGAAGACACCGCCCGCTATAACATCCGCCGCGAAGGCACCTTCTCCAGCCTTACAGGCGTGTTAAACAAGACCTCAGGTCTATTCGCCGCTATCGGTTTTGCTCTCGTTTCCAACTTGTTCGGTTACGTGAACGGCGACAATCCGGGTCCCCAGCCTGAGAGTGCCGCCCGTTTCCTCATCAGCCAGTTTCCGTTAGTCATCATGGTTATTTGCGTAGTCCTCTCGTTCTTCCTGCGTTTCCCTGATGAAGAGGCCAAAGCCGCCCATGACTAACCTGGTCCTACAGCATCTGGTTCCCAAGTCTTCAGAAGGGTCCTATTATACGGTCGATTTTGCTGTGCCTGCAGGTGTCGATTCCCTTCACATCTCCTACGACTACGAACGGACTTCCCCTAATCAAGAACGGAACATTGTCGACATCGGTTTACTTGACCAAGACGGAGCCTTTCTCGGCTGGTCCGGATCTTCACGTCGAGAAATCTTCGTCGGAAGCGTCGAATCCACCAATGGTTATCTAACTAGAGACATCCATGAAGGAACTTGGCAAATCATTGTGGGAGCCTACCACATCCAAGAGGGCGGTCTCCACGTTCGCTACGAGATTACATTCTACGGAAAGCAGAGCCAATGGTTCGTGGGCGACCTTCACATGCATTCCGATGCCTCCGATGGTCAGCATGAAGTCTACGAATTAACGCGCAAAGCTCGCACCTTGGGGCTCGACTACATTGCTGTGACCAACCACAATAACACCGCCGAGAACTTCCATTTGCCGAAAGTGCCGGGGCTTACTCTGATCCCCGCGGTCGAGTGGACGCATTACAAAGGGCACATGAATTTCTTTGGTGTGCAAAATCCCTTCGAAAACAGCTTCCTGGCCAACACAGAAGAAGAGATGTTGACCCTACTTGGCGCTGCTATTGCAAAAGGAGCCTTGATTTCCGTAAATCACCCGAAGGACGAAGGCGTTCCCTGGCTCTGGGGGCGTGATGACTGTTTCGACATGGTTGAGGTCTGGAATTCAGTCATGCGACCGGCC
Source organism: uncultured Fastidiosipila sp. (assembly GCA_964479695.1). GTDB lineage: Bacteria > Bacillota > Clostridia > Saccharofermentanales > Fastidiosipilaceae > JAAYZH01. The sequence continues at coordinate 2,775 of CAYZSO010000021.1, read as the reverse complement.
AACCTGAACGCGATCGCTTGGTGGCACAGTTTGCTGCTCCAGGGCCGCCGCATTCCCCTGGTTGCCGGCAGCGATTACCACAAAGATTTCCACGTGTCCCGTTTCGCGCATCCGGTGACCTGGATTTACGCAGAGTCAAGATCTCCGGAAGATCTTGTGCAGGCGCTCAGAGCCGGCCATAGTTTTGCGGCGGCCAAAGCCCAAGGCATCAGGCTGGAGCTCCGTGCCGACGAGGCGATGATGGGGGATGAGGTTCCTTGGCATGAAGGACTGAAACTGCGGTATGAGGTTGTTGGCGGTGGCTTTGGCCAAAGAAACTATCTAGTCACGCAAGACGAAGAAATCCTGCTCCCAGCGGCTGCAGGTGAACTGGCGGTGCTCCCTTCGTGGCAATTCGCCTATCTCAAGGTCACTCGTCGCATTGGGAAGCTGAATTTGGTTAGAGCCATTTCTAATCCGCTCTACTTTCGTGTAGAATTGGAAGAAACCTGAAAGAAGGCCACTATGCCGGATTTGCCGAAAATAGCCATCATGTACGACTTCGATAAAACGCTGGGTACCCAGGACATGCAGGAGTTCACGTTCATTCCGAGACTTGGGGCGAGTCCCGAGGCGTTCTGGCGCGAGGCGAATCTCTACTCGGAGAAGTGGGGGATGGATCGCGTGCTGGCTTACATGTATGTCATGCTGGATAAGTCCAGAGCCAACAAGCAACCGATTCGCCGCGATGATTTCGTTGGCTTGGGGAAGGAGATTGAATATTTCCCCGGGGTTAAGGAGTGGTTTTCGTGGACCTCTCGTTTTGGCGAAACCCGCGGCTGCGAAGTCGAGCACTACATTATTTCTTCAGGACTTCGAGAGATTATCGAAGGCACGGAAATCTTCAAGAATTTCCGGGAAGTCTTCGCCTGCGAGTTCTACTACGATGAGAACGGCGTTGCGGTGTGGCCGAAAAATGTGGTGAATTACACAACGAAAACGCAATTTCTCTTCCGCATTAATAAAGGGATCTTGGACATCTCGAACGACGATGATTTGAATCGCTATACACCGGAGTCGGAGCGCCCGATCCCATTCCGCAATATGATTTACATAGGCGATGGCTACACGGATGTGCCTTGCATGAAGCTGGTGAAAACGAGCGGTGGCTACTCCATTGCCGTTCACAAACCGGGTGAGAAGGATCGCGCTAGGGACCTCCTGACCCATGGTCGCGTGAATTTCCTGCTTGAAGCGGATTACCGCGAGGGCAGTGAATTGGCGGAGACGGTGCAGGATATTATTCGGAAGATGGCTGTTGAAAGTCGCCTTATTGCCGCCAGCGAAGCCCAGGCAGATGGGGAGTAGGCGTATGTGGAGTAGGTGGATGGGGAGTAGGCAATAAGACAAGCTCCTACGCTTGCCGGAGCTTAGCGAAGCCCAGGCATATGGGGAGTAGGCGTATCTGGAGTAGGCGTATGTGGAGTAGGTGGAAGTGCTTCACTTAGTTTAGGGCGGCTTCGCCTAGCACGGCTTCGATGTGAAGGACTGCACAAATCATCTCAGTTTCGTCCTCACAATTCATCATGACTCGAAGGGGATGCAGAATGTAAGGTTGTCCACCTTTATCAAGTTGACCAGCATGTGCTTCTGCGGCGATCACAATGGCTTTGTTTAGCATAAAGTCGTTCCTCGCATCGGTCGACTGTCCGCTTACTGTAAGTAATCGGTCCGTCTATTCTTTTCGTATGTGTTCTCGTCCTTGTGTTCAGAGCTTACCATTGTTGATTTTCTAATGTGAGACGATTGACATTCTTCACGAGCAAAATATAACAATAAGTTATCTCTAATCTCTAATTTATAACTTATTCTCTTAGATAAGCGACAAAAACGCTGAAAGTGTCGTTTAAATCTGTCGAAGTGAAGTAAGTGATAAGTCACGTACCAACACATGAGTTTTTGTGCAGAAGATTTCTTTCAAAACGTGCCAGGATGGCTCTATGTAACTACTACTCTATTTAACATGACATATAAAAGTTCCGGATTTCTTTGTCTCAGCCTCTGTTTTGACACCAGTCAAGGAAAAATAATTTCCAAGCTGGTTAGGATCCGGAATCTTGCGACAAAGAATTTTGCCACGAGGAATTTTTCCCTTGCTTTAACAGTCGACTGAACGATTACTGACCTGCAAGCATAATTTACGGAATGAATACTTACTTCTAGCCAAAAGATTGTCACGAACGAGCACTGCATCGGCAGAAAAGTCACATAAAATGAAGTGAAAATCTTTTGTTGTCGCAAGGCTCCCGATCTTGACCAACCTGGAAATAACATAATAATTACTATAAATAAGGAAGAACAGATTCAAGAAGAAATACGCCGCCGGAACCGCTCCGCCATCAAGAACTCAAACAATGAAGGATTCGTGTAGAAGAAAGATGCCGCCAGAACCACTCTAGGACCAGGTCAAAGGATTAAGCCTTTTTTAGTTAAGCATTCGAGAGCCATGATGATATGTTCATACAACTAGCGTTAATCATATGTCAAAATTTGTTTGTGCGTTAATGCTTGTTCAAACTGTATTACAATGAGGATAAACTCATTGCTTCAAGTGAACCAATTGGAGGAAAGATGTCTATCTTTGGTTCGGGTGTCGAAAGTACGGTTTATGCGGCCTGAAGCTGCAGTTTTTTCCCGGTCATTTGCTTTTTCCTGCAAATGAGCGGGAAAAATAATTTTTCAGGTGAAAAAAGGGCAAAAAACAAAGGAGAGAGGACCTTATCGATCACTCTCTTC
>CAYZSO010000020.1:0-44899 GCA_964479695.1 uncultured Fastidiosipila sp. | reverse complement strand
TCTATAAGATTTTACGGGGTTTTGTATATGTGAATCCGGGGCGGGAGTTTAGGTTCTAATCCCATAAAGGCCTTGGTCGAAAGTGGTTTTTTTGAATATGCACCTGATCTCCGTCTGCTTTCTCTGTGCTTTGATCTAAAAAAGAAACTGACCGAGAAGAATATAGCAGATATTATCGATATTTGTAGAAAAAGGCTGGAACAGTACTATTCCAGACAGCGGTTTTAGGAATTGATCAGATGGCTGATGTCCATTCTCCTGAGATCAGAAGTTTTAATATGTCCCGGATTAAGGGCAAAGGAACCAAGCCAGAGGGATTGGTAAGAAAGCACCAGTTTTCTCAAGGTTTCAGATACAGAAAAATTATGTCCGATTACCTGGTAAACCGGACATTGTCTTGCAGAAGTATAAAACCGCAATCTTCATAAACGGTTGTTTCTGGCATAAACATGACGGATGCAATAACGTTGTGTGGCCCCAAAATAATGCGGAGTTCTGGAGAAAAAAGATTGAGAGCAACACAGAACGTGATGCTCATAATTATGAAGACCTTGCCCGATTGGGCTGGAAGGTGCTGATTGTATGGGAGTGCGAACTAAAAAGGAATGTAATTGAGGGCACGCTGAGAAGAATCGTTCAGAGTCTGCAAGATGAATGCTGTGGTCCAGACAAGCAGGTTACCCCCATGTGACTTTTGCACGCCATTCTCATAAAACCGACAAAACTCGTTATTTTTGCCCCCGTTAGGGATGGGTTAGGGATTTGCGCTTACGGCGGCGGGATTTTCTCCGCCGCCGTAAAATATTTCTCATCCCAAACCGGGCAAATCAATTTGGGATAGCACTCTGAAAATCAAACCTAAAATGCAGAAAAACCGCCTATTTAAGCGGTTTTTCAAGGAAAAATGGTCGAGATGACAGGACTTGAACCTGCGGCATCCTGCTCCCAAAGCAGGCGCGCTACCAACTGCGCTACATCTCGATCTGATGCCGACGAATTATACCAGATTTATCCGTGTGATAGCAAGCGACATGATCGCGATTTGTGATCATTAAGATGATAAAAATACGAGTCGATTTCTGTATGTTTTGTGGATTTTACTAGACGGAAACGAAAGTCTGAGAGAAATCATGTTTAATTGTCACTATTTGGGTATAATGTTCATATCAACAAAGAGGTGCTGCATATGGATGACGCTTATTATCTCTTTAACACGGGACATAATCACATGTCTTATAAGTTGTTTGGCTCACATGCTGAGGTCAGGGATGGGCAGGAAGGATTTCGTTTCGCTGTCTGGGCACCTCACGCAAATTATGTTTCCGTAGCCGGTGATTTCAATGAATGGCGCTCGGAGGACTTCCCGCTGGAGAAGGTCAGATCCACTGGTGTATGGGAAGGTTTCGTGCCCAGCGCCGCCGAAGGTCAATGTTATAAATACTATGTTGTTGGCCAAGATGGGAAGGGTAGATTCAAGGCAGATCCTTATGCGAGGAAGACGGAACTTCGACCTAACGATGCTTCAGTTCTGTATATAGATAAGGAATTTACATGGACTGATGAAGCCTATTTGGAGAGCCGCAAGAATCGAGACGTCGCTTCCGCTCCTATAAATATTTATGAGGTGCACATTTCTTCTTGGCGCCGTAAGGATGATGGCAGTTACTACACTTATGAAGAGCTCGCTGTACTCTTGGCCGATTATGTTGAGAAGATGGGATATACCCACATCGAACTCATGCCGATTACGGAGTATCCGTTTGATGGTTCTTGGGGTTATCAAGTTACGGGCTATTTCTCGCCGACGGCTCGCCATGGGGATAAGGCGGGATTCCAATACTTCATGAACCACATGCATGAGAAGGGGATCTCGGTCATTATGGACTGGGTGCCCGCACACTTCCCTAGAGACGCCTTTGGCCTAGCCTTCTTCGATGGACAAGCGTGCTACGAATATGCTGACAGTCGACTGGGAGAACATGCTGACTGGGGGACGCTGGTCTTTGACTACAGTAAGGCGGAAGTTAGATCCTTCTTGGCATCCTCAGCGGTGTATTGGCTGGATGAGTTCCATGTGGATGGCCTCCGGGTCGATGCTGTGTCCGCGATGATTTACCGGAATTACGGGCGTACGGTGTATTTGCCGAATCAGTATGGCGGAACGGAGAACTTGGAAGCCGTGTCGTTCCTTAGGGATTTGAATGATTTGGTTCATGAACAATATCCCGGAGCACTGATGATTGCGGAAGAGTCGACCGCCTGGCCTAAGATTACGCACGCTTCTTCGGAAGGCGGCATGGGCTTCGATATGAAATGGGATATGGGCTGGATGCATGATACCTTGGCCTATTTCAGCCTCGATTACTTATGGCGCAAACATCATCATAACGAGATTACGTTCTCCATGCTCTACAATTTCCACGAGCGTTTCTTGCTTGCCCTCTCCCACGATGAGGTGGTCCATGGTAAGTCTTCCCTTATGAATAAAATGCCGGGAGATTTCTGGCGGAAATTTGCCTCAATGAGGGAGCTCTTCTTGTACCAAATGGGGCACCCGGGCGGCAAATTGAATTTCATGGGTTCGGAGATCGGGCAATTTATTGAATGGCGTTACTACGAGCAACTGGAATGGTTCCTGTTGGATTATGATATGCATAACAAACTCCATGAGTTTGTGCGAACGTTGAATCATCTTTATTTGGAAATTCCAGCTTTCTGGGAGGATGACACGACTTGGGAAGGCTTCAACTGGCTGAATGCTGATGATGCCACGAATAGTGTTTACAGTTGGGTGAGACGGGATAAGAGGGGCGGCTGTCTGATTTTTATCATTAATATGACCCCGGCTCCGGTGAATAACTATAAATTTCCGGCACCCGCGCGAGGCACCTACGAGATCATTTTGAATTCGGATGATAAGCGTTGGGGAGGTTCGGATTATGAAGTCCTAATTCCACGAGGACAAATCGAGATCGCTCCGGGAAATGAACGCTTCGGGGATGCGCTTTATTCGTGGGATCCTGATGTAGAAATCAGACCAGAGGCTGAAGTAGAGGCTGAAGTAGAGACTGTTCCGATAGCTGGACAAGTAGCTGTACCGGAGGCTGGACAAACGGTTATAGATATGGCTGGACCGCCGGCTGAACAAGTAAGTGGACAAGAAACAGCAAAACCATCTGAGTTTACGGGTTCTGCCACCGGCGCCAAGATCTCTTCACGCGATATTGCAAACCACGGCTACAGGCAGTCTTTGCGACTGAACTTGCCGCCGCTGGGAGGTTTGATCTTGCAACTGGCGGCTAGGGACGAGAGCCCCGAGCCGCCTGAACCTTGGCCGGATCCGGAGATGCCGATTCCGGATGATTGGTCACCACCGAAAAGACCGTAGAGAAACTCACGCACCCGAACGGCTCATTGTGGAAGCCGCAAGATATTGATTGGCATAGGACGCGAGTAAAAATGAAGATCAACAGTGGAGAGGCTAAGGAAGATCAACAATAAAGAAAACTAGAAATAAAGGAGACAAGTTGCGCAGAAAACGACCAATACGGAAGGAAACAATACAGAAGACAAACAATCGAGTAGACTACAAGTAGACCAAGAGAACAGAAGACAGGTAACAAGCAGCATTCAAGAATCTAGGCAAATAGGAGGCAACACATGGCAAAAAAAGATCTGATCGCAATGATACTTGCCGGAGGACAAGGGTCACGACTTGGTTCGCTGACCAGTTTGATGGCTAAGCCGGCCGTACCTTTTGGTTCAAGGTACAGAATTATCGACTTTACACTCAGTAACTGCACGAACTCAGGGATTGATACCGTTGGCGTTCTGACCCAGTATGAGCCTTTGGCTCTAAATACCTACGTCAGCAATGGGCATCCTTGGGATCTGGATCGTTCGAATGGTGGAGCCTTTATCCTGCCGCCTTATCAGAACAATGAAGGTAGTGACTGGTATAAGAACACAGCTAACGCTATTTATCAGAATATTGGGTTCATTGATAACTTCGATCCCAAATACGTTGTCGTCCTGTCCGGTGATCATATTTACAAGATGAACTACAACAAGATGTTGAAGACTCATGTGGATAACCAAGCGGACTGCACGATTGCTGTCTTAGAGGTACCGTGGGAGGAGGCTTCGCGCTTTGGCCTAATGAACGTTGACTCGCACGACAACATCATTGAATTTGAAGAGAAACCTAAGAACCCGAAGTCCAATCTAGCCTCTATGGGCATTTACATTTTTACTTGGGATATTTTGCGCAAGGCCTTGATTGAAGATGAAAATGATCCGACATCCGCACACGACTTCGGACATAACATCATCCCTAAATTCCTTAATGAAGAGAAAAAGCTCTTTGCTTATCGTCACAAGGGCTACTGGAAGGATGTGGGTACCATCTCCTCGCTCTGGCAGGCAAATATGGATCTAGTGGATAATCCTGAAGATATTGATCTTCACGATGCAAACTGGCGTATCTACTCACGTAACCCTGTGAAACCGGCTGCTTATTTATCTCCGAAATCGAAGGTAACCAGAACCGCCTTTACGGATGGTTGTCGGATCGACGGGACTGTTGAACACTGTATGCTCTCTCACTCCGTTATTGTTGAAGAGGGAGCGGTGGTGCGTAATTCGGTCTTGATGCCTGGTTCGATTGTGCGCAAAGGGGCAGTCGTGGACAAAGCGATTATCGGTCTGGAAGCTGTCGTATCTGAGGATTCCATTGTCGGCGGACCTGCACCGGAGAGCCACGCTTATCTGAATAAGTATTGTTCACAGGATATTGTGGTTGTGAGCTCGGGCGTCACTTTGAAACCCGGTGTGCAAATCCCCGGCAATTGTATGGTACAACCAATTGATGGTGTGCCTGAAGAAGATGACGCGATCGAGAGCTATGTTGAGATTAGGTAAGGGAGGTTTACGATGTTTGTAGATGCTATTGGAATTATTCTTGCTGATGATAAGAGAGTACATTTGAGCGAACTGTCCCGCCCGAGGGCTCTTGCAGCCGTACCGATCGCGGGTAGATATCGCATCATTGATTTTGGCTTGTCCAACATGGTTCATACCGGGATATCCTTGGTGGGTGTTTCGACTTTGAATAAATATAAGTCTTTGATGGACCATCTTGGAACCGGATCCGCCTGGGATCTCGATCGGAAGAATCAGGGTCTTCATATCCTGCCGCCGTATTTGACATCTGAGAATTACTATAACGAAGGTGATGACCTTCGTGGGCTCCTGGATTTCATCCGGGGTGCGAAGTCGAAACATGCCATTATCTCAACGTCAAATGTTGTTTTCACCTGTGATTACACGGACATGGTGGCGAAACATGAGTTTACCGGCGCAGACATTACGGTTATGTACAACCGGGATGGTCTTGTTGACGGGGAGAATAATCTCATTCTGGACATCGACCGCAGAGGTAGAGTCAAGGATGTATTCATGAATCCTGAGAAACCGGTTTCTAACAGAAACTCGCTGGGTGTTCTGGTATTAGGACGAGAGCTCTTGATTGACCTCCTGTCTGATCTTGTATCTCATGGCGTGTCTTCCTTGACAACGGAATTGATTCTCCGCAAATGTGATGTGTTCGACGTCAGAGGCTTTGAATTCAAAGATCCGGCCTTCCGCATCAACACGATTCAATCGTATTTTAAGGCTTCGATGGCGATGCTTGACCGCAAGAATGCGGAAGCGCTGTTTTGGGGTGATGACCTGGTGTATACAAAGGTTAAGGATGAAGCCCCTGCGTATCTTGAGGAGGATGTTGAAGTCAAGAATACACTGGTTTCTGACGGCTGCAGGATCTACGGTGATGTTTCTGACACGGTTCTTTTCCGTGGTGTCACCGTTGGTAAAGGCAGCAAGATCACGAACTCGATTATCTACCAAGACACGGTGTTGGGCGACAATGTGGAGCTCGACCATGTCATTATTGATAAGGATTGCCAGATCCGTTCAGGCACACGCCTGATGGGTCAGGCGGACTACCCAGTAGTCATAGGGAAAGGTGCAATCATATGAGTATGACAAAAATTCTTATGGCCGCATCCGAGTGTGCCCCGTTTGCGAAGACCGGAGGCCTTGCTGATGTTGTCGGCGCGCTTCCTGCCCAGCTAAACAAGCTCGGAATGGATTGTCGGGTGATTATGCCGTTATATCGAACGGTCAAGGAGAAATACATTAAGGACTTGACCTTTGTCCGTTGGACCACCATCAAGATCGGGTGGCGTTCCATGTACAGCGGGCTTTTCACCATGGAGTACGAAGGCGTCCAGTATTACTTCATTGACAATGAGTTTTATTTCAACAACCAGAGCATTTATACGGAATACAGTTATGACATTGAGCGCTTCAGTTTCTTCCAGCGGGCTGTGCTGGATGCCTTGGGTGCGCCGATGAATTTCTATCCGGATGTCCTGCACTGCCATGACTGGCAGACCGGAATGATTCCTTGTCTCTTGGATGCCCACTTCAGGCCTCATGGCTATTTCACGGAGATGAGAACGGTCTACACCATCCATAATCTGAAATATCAGGGTGTGCATGGCGTGAATCAGATAGCGGATCTTATGGATTTGCCGTCTCGCTACATGACGGATTATGGCATCCTGAAGGATGGCGTGCCGAATTTCATGAAGGCGGGCATTGTGTACAGCGACATGGTAACGACCGTTTCACCAACGTATGCGAAGGAAATTTTCTTGCCGTTCTATGGCGAAGGCTTGGATGGTGTGCTGCGTAATTATTCGTATAAAGTGCACGGCATTCTGAATGGGATTGATCTGGAGATCTGGAATCCGGCTACGGATGAATTCCTGGAGAAGACGTACTCGAGCGAGGACTATTTGAAAGGCAAAGCCGCCAACAAGCGCGCGATGCAGGAAGCGATGGATCTGGAGCGCGTCCCGGATGTTCCGCTCGTGACCATGATTACGCGCTTAGTTGACCAGAAAGGTTTGGATCTCGTACTTCGTGTCTTGGATGAAATCATGGAAGAGGACATTCAGATGATCATACTGGGAACGGGTGACGGCTACTACGAGAATGAACTTCGCCAGGCGGAGCGCCGTCATCAGTCCAATTTGCGTGCTTGCATCATGTACAGTAATGACATGTCACACAGGCTTTATGCCGCGGGCGACATATTCCTGATGCCTTCGATCTTCGAACCCTGTGGTCTCTCACAGATGATCTCCATGCGCTACGGCAATGTTCCGCTTGTTAGGGCAACCGGCGGACTGAAGGATACGGTTCAGGCATTTGATCACACAACCGGTGAAGGCAATGGCTTCAGTTTCCCGAACATCAACGCGCATGACATGATGTATTTATTGAAAGACGCAATTAAACTTTATAAGGAGGAGCCGGAAAATTGGGACGTTCTGGTTCATAACGCCATGGGTACTGACTTCAGTTGGGAATCCTCGGCAAAAGAATACCAAAGTCTCTACGAACAACTGCTGCAAGGCTGATCTCCCAGCTTGCCTAGTCAGGAATAGCGGTGATCCGGATTGCCTCTCGGACACCGCTATTTCGATTTATGACAACGCCGTATTATGGCAACGCCTTATTAGGGCAAGGTCGATTTATGGCAACGCCATATTAGGGCAAGGTCGTGATGCCGCTGTCGGCTGATGTTCCGTCGGTGGAGTCGGCGGAGGCTGAAACTGTGGTTTCGGAGGAGGATAGGGTTTGGGTGGTTACAGAAGAATCTGACGGCAGTGTATCATCCGGGAAAATATAATTCACGAAGAGATAAGTCAGTAAAACCAGGATAATCGTACCGACAATGAGGACTACGACCGTCAGCAAAGTGGAGCTGAGGCAGCCTTTGGTAATCGCTTTACGTCTGTCACTTTTCATTTGTTTGATCATGGCCGGATCGGTGACACGCTGCGTGACTTTGTTATTCAAAAAGTTTCCGCATTTGCTGCAGACGTTTCGACTGCCGTTCTCTGTACCGCATTTGGGACAAATCATGTTTCTTGGTTCTCCATTCTGTAGCAGACCGACGTTTAGTTGCTAGCCCAAGCTCGGGCAGCGCCATATGAGCGTTAGCTCCGCAAGCGCAGGCAGCGCCACATGAGCATTGCTGCCGCAAGTGCAATGACACAGCGATCGCAGGCTGCACCACATGAGCGTCAACGTCGCATGAGCCGGTATTTGCTTTGTGCCCTCTATTATAGCCGCAACACATCTTCTCTTGGATTGATTGTCAAAAAAGTTTCAAATCGTTATGATGAGACCAACATTTTTTCTGTTTTAACATTTTTTCTGATTTGATGAAGGAGACACCTTTTATGAATTATAAAGTCCTGACAGCCGGCTACCTGGCAGATACGCTTGGTTTCGACAGAGCAGAGATTCTTTCCCTGCTTGAGACACCGCCGCAAGAGGACATGGGTGATTTCGCGATGCCGTGTTTCCGTTTGGCGAAGACCATGCGGATGGCACCGCAGAAGATCGCGGAAGATCTGGCCGCTCAATTGACTACGCTGCCGGATTTCATCGCCGAAGTCAGAAGTCAAGGTGCCTACTTGAACGTCTATCTCAACCGAGGCTCCTACTGCAAGACTCTGGTGGGGGAGGCTTTGGCCGAACAAGAAAATTTCGCTCGCAATAACCGGGGGGAGGGGAAGACCATCTTGGTTGAATATTCCTCGCCGAACATTGCCAAGCCCTTCCATGTGGGTCATGCCTTCACGACGATTCTGGGTGATGTGCTCGCCAGGATGTACGATCATGAGAACTACCATGTCGAGCGTTTGAACCACTTGGGGGATTATGGCACGCAGTTCGGCAAGCTCATCGTGGCTTACGAGCTCTGGGGGGACGAGGCTGCGCTGGAGGAGAAGCCGATTGACGAGCTGCTTCGGATCTATGTCTTGTTCCACAAGGAGGCGGAACTTCGCCCGGAACTGGATGTCGAGGCAAGGGCTAGGTTTAAGGCGCTTGAAGAGGGGTCGCCGGAGGAAGTGGCGCTCTGGACGCGTTTTCGCGATTTGAGTCTCAAGGAATTCGCCAGAATTTACGATCGCCTCGATGTGCATTTTGACAGTTACAAGGGTGAGTCGTTCTATTCTGACAAGATTCCCGCCGTGATTGAGGATTTGGAAGAGAAGCATCTGCTCGAGAACTCGGAGGGTGCGAAAATTGTTCGTCTCGAAGAGTATAACTTGCCACCTTGTTTGGTCATTAAGTCGGACGGCTCCACTATTTATGCGACTCGCGATCTGGCTGCGGCTAAGTATCGCCACGACACGTATGACTTCGACAAATGTATCTACGTTGTGGGCTTGCCGCAGACGCTGCATTTTCAGCAGGTGTTCGCTGTTTTGGCCAAAGCCGGCTTCACCTGGGCTAAGGATCTGGTTCATGTTGGTTTTGGTCTTGTGAAATTCCCCGGGGATCGTAAGTTTTCAACCAGAACCGGAGATGTGATCTATTTGGAAGACCTGCTGGACGAGGCTGTGGCGAAGACTCGCGAGATTATTGTTGCCAATAATGAGACCAGAGAAGACCCGATGAGTGATGAGGAAGTTGCTGCCACGGCTGAAGCGATTGGTCTCGGAGCGGTTCGTTATACTTTCCTGAGATCCGGGCGCGAACGGGATATCATTTTCAAATGGGAGGAAATTCTCGATTTTGAAGGCGATTCTGCGCCCTACATGCAATACGCTTATGCCCGAGCCAGAAGTATTTTACGGCGCAGCGGGCTGAATGCGGAGGAAATGCGTGCTTTGCCTGCGGAACACCTGGGTTCTGACAGCGAGTTTAGTCTCTGCAGGGAAATGGATGGCCTCCGTGAAGCGTTGGAACAAGCTACGGATAATTACGAGCCTTCGATTTTTGCCCGCCAGACGATGACTGTCTGTCGTGCCTTCAGTCGATTCTATAACCAAATGCCGATTTTGCAGGCGGAAGGGAAAGTGAGAACCTCGCGCCTGGCGCTCTGTGCGGCCTTTGCTTCTGTGCTGAAAACCTCTTTGGGACTTCTGGGAATCAAGACCGTGGAACGCATGTAAGCGGATATGGCGGCTCACAAGAATCGAACATGAAAAAGAACCGTAAGTTACAAGAATTTTCAGACAGACCGGTTGAAGAGAGCCAAGCTCTTCCAAGCGGTTCGTTTACACCTGCTCCGACGCAAGGATCAGCGCAAAGGTCTTCGCAAGAAGCTGCACAAAAACCTTCGCAAGGATCCGAGCAGGATCCTGCTCAAGGATTTGCACAAGAACCTCAGCAAGAAGCTGCACAAGTACCTTCGCAAGAACACGAACCTTCCACTGAACCGGTGACCGGCAGGAGCAGACGCAAACTTGTTGGCGCGCATCCGTCGAGCCCTGTGCCTTTACGCGGAATCGCAGTGCTGGGGCGGGTGACTCCGCAGGATCAATTCTCGGAATTGAAACCTTCTGCGATTATGCCGGCACAGGATCAGATTCCGGATTTTGATCGCATTTCCTATAAAAAATGGGATACAACCCAACTCCGCGCGAAGATCAGACGATATTACGGTGATCTCAGGCGGGCGAAAACAGCGGCCGAAGCCCAGGTGCCTCTGAAGAAAATCAATGCAATCTGGGGCGATTTCAAGGACTGCTATACGCTCGCGAAACTTCGCAGAGTAGAGTACGGCAACAAGAGAAGTTTTTATGAAGAAGAATATCAAAGAGCCTTGCAGGCTTGGCCACTCATGGAAAAAACCGTTTTCCGCATCAGCGGCGAGGTGCTGGACCGCTCGTGGTTGAGTGAGCTCACCGGTTTACAAGGGAAGCTGATCCTCTTGCGCATCAATGCGCACTACACCTTGTCTCAACTCGGGAATCAGGACCTGCGCGCGCAGGAGAAAGCCCTCTCGAAAAATCTGGGTGAACAATTGAAGGATTTTCCGAAATCATTGGCCACCGGTAAGAATCTGCGCCAGCCCGATATTCTCATGGATGACCTTTTCCGAACGCGTCATGAGCTGGCGCCACGTCTGGGCTTTGAGTCCTATCGTGAATATGCTTGGATCTGTCAGGAATATTTTGATTACGACCGAGCCCAATTGACCGAACTTCGTGATGGCATCAAGCGCTATTTACTTCCTATCCACCTTTACCTGGAAAAGGAACTAGAGAGTCGCCTTCCCGAACCGGACTCAGTGGAAACCCTCAATAATTCTAGACGCCGTGAGGGCCAGAACTTGGCGGAACGTTTCTCCGGCGTCAGAGATTATTACGAAAAGGTAATGGCGGAGGATGATTGGGAACTTCGGCACATCGATGAGTACATACCGGAGGAAGAGACCCACAGGAGCCTTGTGCAATATCCGTCAAGTCCTCTATTTCTGGTGCGAAAAAATCCCGAAGAATTTTTCTCGCTCATTTCCACAATTGTGGACCAATCGCTACCCCGGCCTAATCGAGGTTTCTTGCGCCAACTGGGGCAGAAAGGGTATCTTCGTCTGGACTTTCGCAAGTCACCAGCCAAGCTTGAAGCGGATTCCCTCAAGTCTTCTCCTTGTCCGGTTATGTCAGGAACCTATTTCCCTAACTCCCATTTTGTAGCCGATTTTTTGCATGTGTGCGGAGCACTCTATGCGGATCTCTTGGGAAAGCAAATGCACCCGGAGATGGGGATGGGGGCGGCTTTGGCCCAAGAAAGCTTAAACTTCATCGGCTGTGGGATGGAAATGATGTGCCTGCCCTATATGAGCTCCCTCTTCGGCGATGAGAGCGCTTCCTACGCGAGACAACGGATTAGCCAGAGCCTCATCTCTCTCCTGAAGGCCTGCCTAGTTGACGAGTTCGAGGAGTCGATCTTCACTCAAGATGCCTTGTCCATGTCTGACCGCAACGAGCTCTGGGATCATTTGCGCGGAACGTACGGCTTGACGCTCTATACTGAGACCAAGTTCTGGGCGGATCCCTTCTGTGTGGAAAATCTTTTGGAGCACCCTTTTGCGTCGCTGATCAGGGCCTTGCCGCTCTATGAGAGCTTGACGCTCTGGGATCTCAGCCGCCAGAAGAAGAAGCAAGCCCGCTCAAACTACGAGACATTCTGCGGCTTGGGTGCCTCGGACACGTTCCTGGAGCAGCTGAAACAGGCCGGTTTGCCCGATCCATTCTCCGCGGACACGTTGAAGCGGCTCGCCTACCAATTAGCAAGTTTTATGGAAACAACAGCATGAATTTACCTGAGAAATTTCTTTCTTCTATGGAGGATCTTTTTGCCAAAGCCGCCATCAGCCACGAATTTCCCTCGTTTCTGAGCGGTTTCGATGCTCCCTGGCAACGTGCCTGGAGAGTTCAGAAAACCAAAATCTCCCCGCAAAGAGCCGCCGCCTGGCTCGCATCAGAAGCAGCGGAAGAGGCGCCGGCTTCAGGTGACGCTTCTTCTGCCGAAACCTATTTACGGCCGGTGCCCTGGGCTTCTGATGGCTATTACCTGCCCTTTGAAGCGCAGCCCGGCAAAAGCACAGCCTATCGTCTGGGGCTTCTGTATATTCAGGAAGCTTCGGCGATGCTGCCGGCGGAGGTTTTGGCAGCCAAACCGGGTGAGAAAGTGATTGATCTTTGCGCCGCACCGGGCGGCAAAAGCTCCCAAACCGCCGCCCGCTTGGACGGCAAAGGGCTCCTAGTGGCCAACGATATCAGTGAGAATCGCTCCCGCGTTCTGCAGCGAAATCTTGAACAACAAGGACTGCGCAACTGCCTGGTGACCCATGCCGATCCGGAAAAAGATTTCCCGACCTCTTGGCAAGGCTTCTTCGATGCTGTCCAGCTCGACGCCCCTTGTTCAGGCGAAGGGATGTTCCGCCGTGACCCGACAGCCGTCAAGAGCTGGGAGAAGTACGGGCCTGCATCCATTCGCGAAACGCAAGATCAGTTGCTGGAGGCAGCGGCGACTTTGCTTGCACCGGGTGGTCGCTTGGTTTATTCAACCTGCACGTTTAACACGTATGAGAATGAAGAAGCGGTTACGGATTTTCTAGCGAAGCATCCGGAATTTTCTGTGGCCGATTCCAGGGCTTGGCTTCCGTCCTCGGAAGGCTTGAGGCCCGGAATTACGGGCGAGGGGATTCATGAGGATTTGTCTCTGGCTTGTCGGATTTGGCCGCAAGATGGCTTGGGCGAGGGCCATTTCTGCGTCTGCCTGATCAAAGCACCGACCGGCGAAACTCCGAAACGGGTTACGCAGATGAACCGCAGTTCGGGGGTGGCGGAGGCGGCTTTGGCCAAATTTGCTGCGGAGAACTTGGTAGGATTCTCGTACGACAAGGAGAGACTCCGGCTCCACAAACAGTGGCTCTATCTCTTGCCCGAGGACTGCCCGGAGCTGCAAGGTGTGCATGTGCTGAAGTCCGGCACGTTCCTGGGGGAGGTGAAGCAGAAGCGCGGGGAAGGCCTCCTGGTGCCGGCTCATTCCTTCTTGCTGGAACTTCCGGCGAATGGTGTGCAAAGTGTTCTGCGCTTAGCGGCTACAGACCCGCGGGTGCAGCAGATTCTGGGTGGACAGACGATCCTCTTGACTGAGGCGGAGCAGGCATCTCTGGCCAAAGCCCCCTACCTCGCCATCGCGATCGAGGAGTGGTTTCTCTGTTGGGGCAAGCAGAATGGCAGCACGGTGAAGAACATGTACCCGAGTGGCTGGGTGAGGTGAATTATGAACGAAAATAAGCTATGTATTGTTGCGTCCTCCAACGTGGATAAAGTGGCGGAGATCCGAGACATTTTGCGGGACTTCCCCTTCAAGGTCCTCAGTGCGGCTGAAGCGGGTCCTGAGCTGGAGGTTGTGGAGGATGCCTCGACTTTTGCAGGCAATGCGACTCTTAAGGCCAAAGCCTACCACACGCAATATCCTTCTGCCTACATTTTGGCGGATGACTCAGGTCTGTCGGTGGACGGCCTAGATGGCATGCCTGGTATTTTCTCGGCACGCTATGGTGACACCAGCGATTACGCAATCAAAAGCCAGCTGATCTGGACTTCCCTCCGCGACAGAGGCATTTCTGAGGATCAGTGGTCTGCGCGCTTCACCTGCGCCATTGCCTGGTGGGAGCCGGAGGACACGGTGCCGGTGATTTTTGAAGGGCGTTTCGATGGATTGATCGTGCCGTACAGTAGGGGCGAGCATGGTTTTGGTTATGATCCGATTTTTTTCTTGCCTGAATATGGCATGACTTCGGCTGAAATTGACCCTGAACTGAAGAATGCGATCAGCCACAGAGGTAAGGCTCTCGCACAATTAGTTGGCTACTTGCAGGAGCGGAGACTTAAGTCACCGCCGTGCCTAGATTAGTCGCTTATTTGCAGTGATCATGCCCCAATTAGTCACCTATTTGTAGTTGTGGTGAAATGTTTTTGTAACAATATTACGATTCCGCCAACGGTGAACGAACTACGCCACCCGATTCCGCCATTGACGAACGCATCAAATCTAAAGATTCCTCCCATAAAAGACGGGGGAATCAAGTGAATTTCCTGAAAAATGGTGTCAAAATCAATTATTTTGCATATTTTACGAAAAAGTATTGACCTTGCCCAAGCACGATGTTATATTACAAAACAGTTACATGTTCGTGAGCTGTGGACAGGCGGTTCCCCCGGCGGCGGACATGTGTGTATGGGAGAGGTGCATGGCGGAAGCAGGCGGCAGGTCAAGTGGCGGGACGGATAAGCCGGTCAGTGAATATCTGTTAATCAAGACAGATGTTCTGCCTGAGGTTTTCAATAATGTCATGCAAGTGAAATCACTTCTGCAGTCCGGCCAAGTTGATTCCGTTAACGAAGCTGTGAAGCAGGTGGGGATGTCTCGTTCTGCTTTTTATAAGTATAGAGATTCCGTTCAAGCCTACCAGGACCCAATTAGTGTGGAAAGCGTTACGATTGTAGCGTCTTTACTGCTGGAATCAGATGCCTTAAGTCAACTGATCTTGAACTTGACGAATATGGGCGCTAAGCTGTTAAATATCTCACAAAGCTTACCCAGAAGAGGGTCAGTAGACCTTATGCTCACCGTAGATCTTCATGAAACGGATGGCGACAGGGTTTCGCTGAAAAGAATGTTGGCGAAAATTCCGGGAGTCAGACGTCTTGAACTATGGTCTGCGGATGAGGACGGAAACTAGTACCGGTCATACCGGAGGAGGATTTATGACAAAAATAGCGATTTTGGGCTACGGAATTGTTGGCTCAGGAGTTGGCATCTTACTGCGAGAGCAGGCCGACACGATTGCCAGAAAACGTGGCTTATCTATCGATGTCAAATATATCTTGGATGTCCGTGATTTCCCGGGTGATCCCTACGCAGATCGTGTGACGCATGATCCGGAACAAGTTTTCACTGACCCTGAGGTCGATATCGTTGTAGAAACAATCGGCGGCAGCCGCATCGCATATGAATATACGAAACAGGCGATAAGCAACGGCAAACATGTGGTTACCTCCAATAAGGAGTTGGTCGCTGTTCATGGGGCGGAACTTCTGGAACTCGCGCGCCAGCACCATGTCCATTACTTTTTTGAAGCCTCTGTCGGCGGTGGAATTCCTCTCTTAGTGACCATTCGTGAAGCGCTGGCAGCAAATGACATCTTAGAAATCACCGGTATTTTGAATGGTACTTGTAATTTTATCTTGACGCATTTGGGTGAAGAGGGGAAGACCTTTGATTCCATTCTTGCAGATGCTCAAGATCGCGGCTATGCAGAACGCGACCCATCCGCCGATGTTGATGGACTCGACACGGGGCGGAAGCTGGCGATTTTGGCCTCAATGGTAAGTGGGGAAGAAGTATCTCCCGACCTCATCACCATGTTCGGAATCCGCGATATCACGCTTCGTGATGCGGCAGTCGCCAAGAAGTTGAATTCGAAGCTGCGTCTCGTCGCACGACTTCGCACGCGCGATTCAGATGAGAACACGAAGTTAGAGCTCCGAGTCGCGCCAACCTTGTTACCAAAAGATCATCCCGTTGCCACGGCCAAGGACGTCTACAACGCCGTTCTTATCGGGGGCTACCCCGTAGGTGACGTCATGCTTTATGGCAAAGGGGCCGGCTCACTTCCGACGGCTAGCGCTGTTCTAGGCGATATTATGGAAGCTGCGCAGAATCCTTGGAATGAAGCAGCCGCACAGACTTGGAGGCCTTTGACTCCCGGTCGTGTCGTGCCTTTCGGTGACAATCTGGTTTCGGCTGTTCTTCGTGTTAAAAATGAGCTTTCGCGTGAAACCATCACCGACCTACTTCATGACTTGGGTGGCATCCGTTTCTTGAACAGCCCCTTTACCGATGAATATCTCATCGAAACGAGAAGCAAAGAACTTCGCGAAGGCCGCCTCGAATCCGCTATCAAGCAATTGCCGGAAGGCTCTTGCCTGCAGGTGTTGCGAAAACTCTGAGTTTTCGCTCCTGAACGACTACAAACGACTTCATAAGTTTATTTTTAAACATATGTAGTGAGTTCGTGGAGGCGGAGCGGTTTGGGCGGCGTATTTCTTCTAAATTTGTTCATCGGAGCTTAGGGTAACTGTTATCTTGTTTGCAAGTTGGTTGGGATCCGGAATCTTGCGACATCGCGTTGACGGACTCAGTATTTTTAAGGCATTTCCCAGTTAGTTTGGTGCTTATTGCAGACTGTGTCGCTGTTGCGGTCAGTATTCATTCAATAATTTCTGACTTCAGGTAAGTATTCATTCATCTGGCTGCAAAACAAGTGTCATGGACATCGCTGGAAAATATTTGATGTCGCAAGTTTCCGGATCCGGACCAGTTTGGAAAAATGGGCAAACAAAAAGGACTCGGTATGCCAAGTCCTATTCTACAGTCTTTAGATCTATATGAGATTAGTAACGATTGTAGTTGTTTCCGCCGTTGTTGTTTCTTCTCTGTGCCTTGCGTGCTCTACGGCATTCCGGGCAACGAACCGGATCGTTTTCAAAACCTTTTTCTTGGTAGAACTGTTGTTCACCTTCTGTGAAAACGAAATCGGATCCACAATCCTTACACTTAAGTGTTCTGTCGGGCATTGTAATGTACTCCTTGGGTAAAATGCGATGGATTTTCTGATCCATACCAGCAGATGATAACACCGAAACGTTCATTTTACAAGAAAATATTTTGCAAATTCTTCATACTTTTTCAAAATATCTGTGATATGAGCGCTATTTTATAAATATTTTTCACGAATATCGTTGATTATTCATTTTTCGTAAGCGTAGTTGACAAGTGCTCCGGAACCAAATGGGCTGCAGGCGATTTTGGCCGGAGAACGTTTGCGATTATGATACAATATCCCAAAAGAAAAGCAGGAGTAAGAATGAGTCTGGCTTTCGTAATTGAATCTTTTAAGTTCTGGCGGATTAAGAACAGCAAAACCGTAAGTATTCTGTTTATGGTTGCATTTGCGTGGAATTTTCTGTCGATCATATTGCCGGTTGGCGATACGGATTTTACCCGCCTCTTTGCTTGGATTCAGAATGCTACGCAAAATCTTACCCCTCGATCCTCTGCGCTGGTCCCGGATCCTAATGCACAGTCGATCCTCTCTGTTGGGAACTTGGTGTATTTTGCTTTCTTGTACTTGATCGCTGTTGGAAATGCTTGTTTCGCTCTTGTGTATGCTTCTGCGGTGAATGCGGGGTTCGATGATTATCCGATGAGCAAAGGGATTAGGCAATTCTTTCGCAGTCTGCCTTCCTTGCTCATTCTGGCACTGCTGATGGCTGTGCCTTATGTACTGAGCCTGTTCTTCTTCGGTCTGCCGTTTTTGATTCTGGCTTCACTTTTGGCTTTTGCACCTATGTTTATGATTGATCGTAAGGCTCCTTTGAGCCAAGCGTTGGACGATAGTGTGGAATCAACGAGAGGAATTCGTTTACAGATGACTTTTTCTTACCTATTTATCGTCTTCACACTTGGCATTCCGAAAGATTTCATAATCTCTTTTGTACCTGCTAATTTGTTGTCCAGAGGACTCATTTCGGCTTTTTTCTCGGCTGCTCAAGCGCTTACGGCTGGCAGACTCTACGCCCTTTACTATCTCTATTATTCGAGGTCCTATCCGTCCAGACGTTTGGCGGGACCTTATCATCCTCACGATCCTTCTGCTTTTTTTGCTGAAGTGGATCGCAGAATTGCCGGTGAAGAAGAGGAAGACAGCGGGGATGATGACGACGATTCACTTTATTAAGTGATTCATGGGTGCAGATGATTACGTGGAAAAACATGAACGGACGAGCAGCAAACGTAGAACGCATGTAGAACATAGGTAGATAAGTAGGTAGATAAATAGGTATTCACACTCCGCGAATCAGACTCTATTCATTTGGAAGGAAGATTGAACTATGGAGGTATATATGACACTGAAGGAACAGATTTTAACCCTTTTGGAAGAAAATGGACGACTTACTTCGGAGGACATTGCGGTACGTCTTGGTTTGAATGAGGAAGACGTCATCCGGGATTTGGCCGAAATGACTGCGGACGGCATCATCATGGGTTATACCGCCGTGATCAACTGGGAGAAAGTAGACACAGAGCACGATGCGCCGGTTCATGCCATGATTGAAGTGAATATCACGCCCCAGCGAACCATGGGTTTCGACAAAATCGCTCAACGAATTTATGAGTTCCCGCAAGTCACAGCTTGCTACCTTATGTCCGGGAACTACGACTTGTTAGTCGTGATGAAGGCGAAGACTATGAAAGAAGTTTCTTCTTTTGTGTTCGATAAGATTGCACCTATGGATGGAGTGAATTCTACACAAACTCATTTCATTTTGCGCCACTATAAGGAAAATGGCGTTGTGATGAGTGATGGCGAAGAAGACAGACGTGAGGCGGTGGTCTTATGACGCAGGCCAGTCAATCTTCACAGCAGCAGGCTAGTCAATCTTCGCCGCAGGTGGATCAATCTTTGCAGCATCAGTCCAAAGAACCCGTGGAGCCAGTTGGGCGCTTGTCTCGCAAAGTTGAGAGCGTCAAGCCATCGGCGATTCGCCGTTTCTTCGATATGGCCAATGAGCTGAAAGGGCAGGTCATCAGTCTTTCGATCGGGGAGCCGGATTTCGTCACCCCTTGGTCTGTGCGAGAAGCCGGTATTTACAGTCTCGAAAAGGGCTATACCCATTATTCGCCAAACACAGGTTATATGGAACTTCGCCGGGAAATTGCGAGGTACATGGAGACACGCTTCAACTTGAGCTATGACCCGGTGCATGAGATTCTTGTCACGGTTGGGGGGAGCGAGGCTATTGATTTGGCGTTTCGGGCGATCTTGAACCCCGGAGATGAAGTCATTTTGCCGGAACCTTGTTTCGTGGCGTATCGGTCTTTGGCTGTCATGTCTGACGCGGTTCCGGTCAGTATTCCGACCTCGGCAGAGAATGGATTTCGCTTGACGCCCGAAGCTCTAGAGGCGGCGATTACTGAGAAGAGCAAAATTTTAGTTCTGGCCTATCCGAATAATCCGACCGGGGGAATCATGTCGCGAGACGATTTGGCGAAGCTATTGCCTGTGTTTGAGGCGCATCCGAATCTTCTGGTGATTTCCGATGAGCTCTATGCTGAACTAACGTATACGGGCTTGCCGCATGCGTCTTTGGCCAACTTCCCTTCGATGTGGAACCGCACAATTGTCATCAATGGCTTCTCCAAAGCCTTCGCCATGACCGGCTGGCGCCTGGGCTATGCGGCGGGGCCGGAAGACTTGCTGTCGGGGATGGCGAAAATTCACCAATATGGCATTATGAGCTCGCCAACGACGGCCCAATACGCCGGAATTACGGCGCTGCGGGAGGGCTTGGGTGAAGTTGAGGCGATGCGAGACAGCTATAACCAGCGAAGGCGCGTGTTGATTAAGCGGCTCAATGAAATTGGTTTGCCTTGCTACGATGCGGAGGGTGCCTTCTATGCGTTCCCGGATATTCGGGTGTCAGGCCTGAGCTCGAATGAGTTTTGTGAGACGCTACTTGAGGAGGAGAAAGTGGCGATTATCCCCGGGGTGGCTTTTGGCGATTGTGGGGAAGGCTTTGCCCGCATCAGTTATGCGGCTTCTATGGAGCATATTGAGGAGGCTCTGGTTCGCATGGAGCGATTCCTCGAGAGGCATCACATTTGAATTCTTGTCTTCTTTTAACATAAGTTAATCTTCTTTTAATCATTTACCTTTACTCTGTGAAAGGTGCGTGAACGCGTAACGGATGTAACGCATGTAACGCATGTGACGTATGCAACACAAGTAATAGGAGGAATTATGAAAAGATTTTTAGCTTTGGTGATGACCTCGGCCATCATGCTGACAAGCTTGGCAGGCTGCCAGACGAATCAGCAGGGGACATCTACCCCTGAAGGTACGACAACACCCGTAGCAACAACAGACGCCGCGCAAACAACTGCGGAAGAGGCCAAATCGAACCCGACAGGTGAGCCTGTAAACACTCAAACAACAAAAGCACCGAAATACATTTTCATGTTTATCGGCGACGGCATGAGTGCGGTTCAAGTGAACTCCGCTCAAGTCATGAATGGCAACAACACCTATGGTGAGATCGCGACGGATAACCTGGCATTTACCAATTTCCCGGTTCTTGGTATGGCGACCACGCAAGACTCTACCTCATTCGCACCTGACTCCGCTTCTACAGCAACTTCCCTGGCATCCGGTTACAAAACCCACAGCGGTGTAATCGGTCTTGCAGCAGATAAGACAACGGAAGTGACCCTTATCTCGGAATTGCTGAAAGAACAAGGTATGAAAATCGGTATCGTCTCGACAGTTACTATCAACCACGCAACCCCGGCAGCTTATTATGCACATGTCGAGAGCCGTAATAGTTATTACGACATCGCTTTGCAGATGGCAGAATCCGGCTTTGACTACTTCGGCGGTGGCTCCATCAGCCAGGCTACAGGCAAGGAAAAGGATCAAAAAGACGCCTACGAAATCATGAAGGAAAACGGCTATAACGTCGTAAATACAAAAGCGGAGATTGAGGCTTTGGACGAAAACAGCGGTAAAGTCTATGCCGTAACGCCCAGAACGCAGGATTCCGGCGCTATGCCTTATGCAATCGACCAAACAGCCGACGATCTTTCGTTCGCCGACTTTGTCCAAAAGGGCATCGACGTGATGTACAACGAAAATGAAGGCTTCTTCCTGATGGGTGAAGGCGGTAAGATCGACTGGTCCTGCCATGCGAATGATGCGAAAACCACCATCGACGAAGTACTGGATTTCGAAGCCGGTGTACAGGTAGCGATCGATTTCGCCAACGAGCATCCGGATGAGACCTTGATCATCGTCACCGGTGACCACGAAACCGGCGGGATGACCATCGGTTATGCTTCAACGGGTTATGACACGGCTTTCCAGATCCTCGATGCACAGAAAATGTCTTATGTCGAATTTGACAATCTCTTCAACACCAAGTTGGAAGAAAATCCCAATCTCACCTTCGAAGAAATCATGCCTATTATCACTGAGAATTTCGGTCTGAAAGCTCCTACCGGCGATGCAGCAAAAGACGCTGAAGATATCATGGTGATGAACGATTACGAATATGAGAAACTCCAAGAAGGTTTTGCGCAAGCCGTTACCCCTGCGGATGCACAGGAAGAAACCTTCGAAACGGACCTCCTCTATGGTGGTTACAATGCCCTTTCTATTTCGCTGACTCATCTGATCAACAACAAGGCAGGTATCGGCTGGACTTCCTATTCACATACAGGTGTTCCGGTTCCGGTCTATGTCCAGGGTGTCGGTGCTGAGGAATTCGGCGGATTCTATGACAATACCGATGTGTTCCATTCTTTGGCCAAAGTCACCGGCGTAGCCAGCTGATCCCCTGAGAATACACGAGTACTTGTCCACACTAGGACGAATCCACAAATGAACTAATTCACACAACGAAGCGCAAGTCTCTCGGCTGTATGTCGGGAGACTTAGTTTTTTCAAACAAAAACAAAAACACAAAAACAAAAACACAAAAACTTAAAAACAAGATGAGGAAAACACATGAAGCCTACCGCTAAGCGAAAAGAACATCTCGTTACCTTGATATTTCTTGCCTTAATCATCGGCTTACTTATACTCCCGACCGGTTTTGCGAAGCCCATCTATGTAAACTCCGTAGGAGCCAGAGCGAAAATTATTTCCGTTGATAACTCCGGTGTCTACGTTAATGGCTTGATTCGTCAGGGCGACCAGAAGGCCGTCATCGAAATCATGGACGGCGAACACAAAGGTCTGCAGGCAGCCGGTTACAACATGTTGGTGGGCCAGCTTGACAAAGACAAGCTCTTCTCCCCTGGAGACACCGCCTGGACCATTATCGAAAGGGACACAGAAGGCAAGATTATCTTCGTGAATCTCGTGGATCATTTCCGCCTCGATAAAGAAATCTTGCTGATCGGCCTTTTCGCCCTTTTGATTATTATCTTCTCCGGTTATACAGGCGTGCGAACGCTCCTATCCTTCGCCTTCGCTCTGCTGGCCATCTGGAAACTTCTGATTCCGCTCATGTTGAAGGGCTACCCACCTCTCTTGGTCTCCTTAGGCCTGGGCTGCCTGATCACTGTCACGACACTCATTATGGTTGCGGGACTCACGAGGAAGGCTTTGGCCGCAATCTGCGGGGCGATGGCCTGCTCACTAATCACAGTCATCTTGGCACAAATTTTCACATCCTACTTCGGGATCCACGGTGCGGTGATGCAGGGCTCCGAATCGCTGCTCTACTCGGGCTTCCAAAACCTCGATCTAACCGCTGTCTACACTTCCGCAGTCTACCTGGCCTGCTCCGGTGCGATCTTGGATCTTGCGATTGATATCTCCGCCGCGCTCAATGAATTGGTGGTTCACAAACCCGAGATCACTCGCAAAGAGCTGATTCGCTCAGGACTCACCATTGGTAAATCCGTTGTTGGGAGTCAGACGACCACACTGCTTCTGGCGTATATGGGAAGTTACCTCTCCATTCTCATGGTCTACATGGCCCAAGCGACGCCCATGATGAGCATCGTGAACACCCAAACCGTCGCCTCGGAAATTCTTCATACGTTTGTCGGCTGTATTGGCTTGGTTCTGGTTTCGCCTGCAACCTCGATTTTGTCCGCCTTCATCCTGGTCCGCAAGGATAAGGGTAAGGGGCAAGTGGAACTTGGTGATCAAGAGGAGGGGCAAGTGGAGCCTGCGTAGTTCTTTTTTCTTTTTCCTTTTTTGGCCAAAGCCGCCCCCTTCCTATTTCGGAGATGCCCCGGATTGTGTTAGCATTAGAGCCAGAAATTTTAGGAGAACACCATGGCGGATTATATACAATTACGCAGTAAGGCAAACAGTTACACCGAACCTCTCGAGAAGCTGGAGGCGGCTCTGCATATTCGTGAACTGAAGGATCAATATCAGGAGTTGGAACAGCGTGTTCAGGAGCCGGATTTCTGGAATGATACCCAGAAAGCCCAACAAGTGCAGACGAAAATGAAGCACATCCAGAGCAAAGTGGACCGATTCCGCAAACTGGTCCAGAAGCAGGAGGACCTTCTCTTGCTCATTGAACTGGGCGAGGAATCGGATGATGAAGAAACCGCAAAAGAAGTTTCCCAAGAGCTGGACCGCTTCGGCAAAGAGTTTGAGACCATGCGTCTTGAGACCTTACTGACCGGCGAATATGATGACAAGAACGCCATCATGACCCTGCATGCGGGCGCCGGCGGCACTGAGGCGATGGACTGGAATGGGATGCTTCTTCGGATGTACACCAGATGGGCGGAGCAGCATGATTTTGAATTCGCTTTGACTGACATTCTGGATGGGGAAGAAGCGGGTGTAAAGTCTGCCGAATTCATGATTTCCGGGCCCAATGCCTATGGTTATATGCGCTCGGAGATGGGGATTCACAGGCTGGTGCGCATCAGCCCTTTTGACTCGTCAGGAAGAAGGCACACGTCTTTTGCCTCTGTGGAAGTGATCCCGGAGCTGGATGATTCGATTGAGGTCAAGATCAGGCCGGAAGATCTGCGCGTGGATACCTACCGCTCGTCGGGCAAGGGTGGCCAGCACGTGAACAAAACGTCTTCGGCGGTGCGAATTACCCATTTGCCGACCGGAATTGTTGTTGCTTGTCAGAATGAGCGTTCACAGATCCAGAACCGCGAAACCGCTATGAACATGCTGAAGTCGAAGTTGTTTGCTTTGGCCAGATCACAACATATGGACAAGATCGAGGATCTGAAAGGAAACCAGATGGAGATTGCCTGGGGCAGCCAAATTCGCTCCTATGTCTTCCAGCCGTACACCATGGTCAAGGATCACCGGACGGATTATGAGGAAGGGGATGTGGATAGCGTCATGGATGGCAATTTGGATGGCTTCATCAATGCGTATCTCTCGGATCCTGAACTGAATCAAACGCCGCACGCAAATTAAGAGGCTTAGTTAAACGGCGCACGCGAATTAAGAGGCTTAGTCAAACGCCGCACGCGAATTAAGAGGCTTAGTCAAACGGCGCACACGAATTTGCAGGCAAAATACGATGCAAATTTATTCAGCAATTTCGCTGCAAAGGCCCCCCAATGAATCGATTCCTTGCTATACTTTTTACAAGGCTTTTCACAAGGGGGCTTTTGCATGTTCAAATTAAAAGATGATTTCGTACTCGGTGTGGCTTCCGCCTCCATGCAAACAGAAGGCGGCGAATTGGATTCTAATTGGCACGACTGGTATCGGCGGGGGAAGATCAAGGATGGCACATCTCCCGCGAATGCAAATGATCACTATAAGCGTTATGCGGAAGATTACCAGATCATGCAGGATTTGGGGATACGAGAGTATCGCTTCAGTGTGGAGTGGTCGCGCATCGAACCTGTAGAGGGGCAGTTCGATGATGAGGTTCTGGCACATTATCGCGGCATGGTAGTGGATCTTCGGAGTCGTGGGATCAGGCCTCTCCTGACTCTCTGGCACTTTTCGTATCCAATGTGGTTTGAGAGGCTGGGTGGCTTCTACGAAGAGGCCAATGTGCGCTATTTTCTCCGTTACGTGAAGGAAGTTCTGAAGGCTTTGGGTGATTTGGTTGATGACTATATCACGATCAATGAGCCGAATGTCTGGGCGATCGAGAGTTATCTCATGCGTGAGTGGCCGCCTTCGGAGAAGAATGGCGTCTTCTCGGCTGTGCGGGTGATGAGTGTCTTGGCGGCTTGCCACATTGAAGCGTATCAGCTGATCAAGGAAACATATCCTAAGGCGCAAGTCTCCTTTGCCCATCACCTCCGCGTGTTTGTTCCGAAGAGAAGGATGGATACTCCACTTATGCATCTGATGCGTTTTGGCTTCCAGGATGCTGTGACGAAAATGTTTGCCAAAGGCGAATTTCCCTTCCCTTTCCGCAATTACCATAAGTTGAAACCCGGAGACTACATCGATTTTTGGGCGGTGAATTACTACACGAGAACGGTGGTAAAGGGCATTCGAACCGGCTTTGGCCAAACCTTACCGAAAAACGACCTCGGTTGGGACATCTATCCGGAAGGGCTGGTGGAACTCTGCCGGAAGATCTATGACTATGTGCCCAAGCCGATCTACATTACGGAAAATGGTACGTGCGATAACGATGACCGCTTCCGCGCGCGTTACATTTATGAGCATGTAGAGGTCATTAATCAGTCGGATCTGCCGATCAAGCGCTACTATTATTGGTCTTTTAGCGACAATTTCGAGTGGGCGGAGGGGGAGAGTTCGAGGTTTGGCTTGGTTCATATTGACTACAAAACGCAGGAACGGCAAGTAAAAGACTCGGGGCTCTTCTATCGCGACATCATCAGAGACCACGGCGTGACGGAGGCTTGTTACAAACGTTATGTGGAGGGAAGTCACTATGATCCGAATTGACGAGAGGGTTGACGAGAAGACTGGCGCGAGGATTGGCCAGAAGACTAACGAACAAACTGGCGCGAGGTCTGATTCTCAGGCGCAAGGTGCGCAAGGTGCGCAATGTGCGCAACGCTTCCATTTGCAAACTCGCCATACGTCCTACATTTTCATGGTGGATGACTACGAGAAATTGAATCATCTATATTATGGCCCGCGTCTGGAAGATGAGCCCCTGGAGGCTCTCCAACTCCATCCGATCAAAGAACTCGGCAGCCAAGTCCTCTACCGGAAAGGCGATGGACTGTCCTCGCAAGATCAGCGCTTGCTTGAATTTTCCGAGCCGCAGACGGGCGATTATCGGGTTTCGGGATGTGATATCCGTGTGGGCAAGAGGCAGGCCACCGATTTTCGTTACGTTGGATTCGCGCTGGGCATAAGCCCTCCGGAAGGTTTGCCGCGAGGCCATGGCGCGGACGCAGAAGATCAGCTTGCGATCACCCTGGAAGACCGGTTGACCGGCATCTATTGTGTGCTTTATTACACCGTTTTTCCGGAGGCGGACGTCATTATGCGTACCGTCGAAGTGGTGAACTCGAGCGAAGAGACTTGCCTGCTGGCGGCTTTGGCCATAACACTCGACATGATGAATCGGAACTTCGAACTGACCGATTTTCACGGCGGCTGGGCGAGGGAAACCTCGATGCAGCGACACCCGTTGGCTGTGGGAAGAACTGCGATTGCCTCGCTCACCGGCGCTTCTTCGAACCAGCACAACCCCGGATTCTTCTTGAGTGAGAAGGGTGCGGATGAGGAGAGAGGACTCGTCTATGGCGGGAACTTGCTCTATTCGGGGAATCACAAAACCACGATCGAAAGGACGCCGCACGAACTGATCCGCGTTACAAGCGGAATCAATGATGAAACGTTTTCCTGGCTACTTGCTCCCGGAGAGCGTTTCGCCTCGCCGTCACTTGCGCTCACTTGCGGTACGGGCTTCAACGGAACCTCGGGTAATTTCCATCGTTTCGTGAATCACCACATTGTTCCGCCCTATTGGGACGGTCGCGAGAGGCCGGTGCTCTTCAACCACTGGGAAGGGACGTTCTTCGACTATAACGAAGCGAAACTTGTTAAATTGGCTCGCGAGGCCCGAGACCTGGGTGCGGAGCTCTTCGTCCTCGATGACGGCTGGTTCAAGAACCGCAACAATGACTTGGCGGGTCTGTCGAATTATGAAGTTGATCGGCAGAAATTCCCGCGGGGTTTGGGCCATTTCTTCGCTAAACTGAAGGGCATGGGTCTCAAGTGCGGCATCTGGGTTGAGCCGGAGATGATCTCCGTCGACAGCGACCTCTATCGTGCGCATCCGGACTACGCGTTGGGTTACGCGTTGGGTGGGGGAAGAGACTTGCGTTTCGGCCGCAATCAGCTGGTTCTGGATCTGACGAAGCCCGAAGTTCGCGAATATATTGTGGAGCAAGTGAGCGGGCTGATCGATACGTACGATATTTCCTATGTGAAATGGGATATGAATCGTCATATCTCTGATGTCGGGGAGGCCGGGAGCCTTGAGGATCGCTCGTTCCACCATCGCTATATTTTGGGTCTCTATGAAGTTCTGGGGCGCATTTTCGGGCCAAAGCCGCATGTCCTACTTGGGACTTGCTCTTCAGGAGGGAATCGTTTTGATCTGGGTATGCTGTCCTATAGCCCTCAGATCTGGTCTTCGGACAACACGGATCCCATCAGTCGGCTCGAGATTCAGGGCGGGCTCTCGTACCTTTATCCGCCTTCGACTATGGGTGCTCACGTCGCAGGCGGCGCGTCGCAACAAACTTTGCGGCAGAGCCCTCTCTCGACGCGTTTCAATGTCGCGGCCTTCGGTGTGCTGGGCTACGAAATGGATCTGGCTAACCTGACTGCAATTGAGAAGAAAGAAATCGAAGCACAAATTTTCTGGTACAAAGCCCATCGGGCTACGCTACAATTCGGCACGTTCCGCCGGCAGAACCGGGAACGTCTGAATCTTTATACCTGGCAAGTGGGGAGCGCTAAGGAGACGATTGTCGGGAAATTTCAGACCATGGCAGAAGCGGCGCCGCCGCAAGACCGCCTGCAGGTTTTGGGCCTTAGTCCGCAGGCGCGGTACCGCGTTGCGGCGAGGCCTCAACGAGTCATGATCGAGCGTTTCGGAGAACTTGTCAAACATGTTTTTCCTCGCAAGATCAATCCCAACGGCCTCATTTTCCACACTGCCGCGAAGCATTACGCCTTACAGGATCAAACCCAGGAAGTGGAGGCTTCGGGCACGCTTTTGGACTATGGAGTCTGGCTCAATTCGCAATTTCTTGGCACCGGCTATGACCCGGAGCTTCGGCTCTGGGGAGATTTCGGCTCGACTTTATATCTGGTCACACCGCTTACACCGCTGGGCGGGGAAGGGATAGGTAAAAATCCATGACAGAACGGCATCGCAAGAAAAATCGCTATATGTATGGCATGGGGACGATCGGCCGGGATATGGTTTATTCGATATTCTCGCTTCAGCTGATGTTCTATCTCACCGACGTGCTGGAGATTTCCACCGAGACGCTCGTCCAAGTCACACTGATCATGATGGTGATCCGCATATTTGATGCCGTCAATGATCCTTTTATGGGGGTTATTGTCGATAACACGAAATCCCGTTGGGGAAAATTTAAACCATGGATCCTGATTGGCGCGGTCTTGTCGGGGATCTTTACGGTGATCATGTTCACGAACTTCGGCCTCGAGGGCGGAAGTTTCCTGCTGGTCTTCACACTGGTCTATGTCCTCTGGGAAGTGTCCTTTACGGCGAATGACATTGCCTACTGGTCGATGCTTCCGTCACTATCCCAAGATCCGAAAGAGCGCGAGAAGATTGGCGCAGTTGCCAGAATTTGCGCCAATATCGGCATGTTCAGTTTCGTTGTTGGGGTTGTGCCCATCACGAATTGGTTGGCGGGTATCTTCGGTTCCTTGCAGATTGCGTATACGGTTTTTGCTGTGGCAATCGTCCTTATTATGTGGTTCTTCCAAGCGTTCACCCTGTTTGGCGTGAAGGAAGAGGTCAAGGTTTCGGTTGAGGAAACGACGAAAGTCAGTGAGCTTCTATCCATTATTTTCAAAAATGACCAACTGCTCTGGACGACCATTTCTCTGATGCTCTTTCAGATCGGTTATATTACCACGACGTCTTTTGGCCTTTATTTCTTCAAATATGTCTATGGCGATGAGAATATGTACGCGGTTTTTGCCGCGATTCTGGGTGTTACACAAATCACGGCTCTGGCCATTTACCCCTTGTTCTCGAAGCGATTCACCAGAAGGCAACTCTTCTTCGGGTCAACCGTGCTTATTTGTTTGGGCTACTTGATCTTCTTTTTCGCTCCGACGGATACGATGCTCTTCATTGGGCTTGCCGGCGTGCTCCTGTTTGCGGGAGACGCGTTCATCCAGCTTCTGATGTTGATGTTCATTTCTGACTGCGTTGAGTACGGGGAGTGGAAGTTAGGCCGTAGAAACGACTCGGTAACCTTGTCACTGCAGCCGTTTATTAATAAAATGGGTTCGGCTGTTGCCGCCGGTATCGTCGGATTCACGCTGGTGATCTCGGGGATGAAAGAAGCGGAGGGACCTCAAGATATGACGTCTGAAGGTTTGCAGATTTTTAAGTCTGCGATGCTGATTCTGCCACTCCTCTTGATTGTTCTCAGCTACTTGATTTACCGCTGGAAATATCGGATCGATGAGGCAAAATTCAGCGAAATTGTGAATGATCTTGCACAGAAACGGGAGGCGGGCCAGATTCCTCAAGCCACCCAAGAGTGAGTATTCTATAATTGAAATGAAAGAGGGCACACAGGATGAAAAAAGTGTTAGTTGTCATGGGTTCGGATTCTGATTATGACCTGATGAAACCTTGTTTTGACCAATTGAAAATGTTTGGTATTCCATTCGAGGGTGCGATATGCTCGGCTCATCGCACACCGGAACGCGCGGCGAAACTAAGCGGCGAAGCAGAGCAAAATGGGTTCGGCGTAATCATCGCCGCGGCAGGACTTGCCGCCCATTTACCCGGTGTTTTGGCGGCGTACACCACTTTGCCGGTGATTGGTGTTCCAATCGCTTCGGGGCCCCTGAACGGCGTGGATGCGCTCTTGGCCGAAGTGCAGATGCCGACGGGTATTCCGGTTGCCACGGTTGCGATCAACGGGGCGGGCAATGCGGCGATTTTGGCTGCGGAGATCTTGGCGCTGGGTGAGCCATCGCTTCGTGAGAAGCTCGTGGATGCGAGACAGAAGATGGCCCAAGGGGTTGTGAAGAAACACCAGCGTCTTCAACAGAGACTTTCCGCGGAGGATTGACGTGGGGATTACTGTAAAGATTTACCGCGGAGGATGGACGTGAGAGTTGCTGTGCTGGTTTCCGGTGGAGGGACGAATCTTCAGGCCTTGCTCGATGAGAAGGCCGCAGGGAAGCTTCCTAGTGTGACCTTCTGTGTGGTGATCTCTTCGCTGAAGAGTGCCTACGCCCTTGAGCGGGCTCGGCTTGCGGGGATTCCTACCCGCGTTGTGAGGCGTAAAGACTATGCCACGTCTGAAAACTTCGACCATGCTCTGGCTGAGGCTCTGGCGGAATATCAGCCGGATTATGTCCTCTTAGCGGGCTATCTGGCGAAGATCGGACCTGAAGTGCTGCGGCTTTGGCCGAATCGAATTGTGAATATCCATCCTGCACTCCTACCGCTGCATGGCGGAGAAGGAATGTACGGGATTAAGCCGCACGAAGAGGTTCTGGCGAATCACGAAGAATGGACTGGCGCAACGGTGCATCTGGTGAATGGGGAGTATGATAGAGGTAAGATCCTCAAACAGAAGAAGGTGCGCGTGCTGCCGGATGACACGCCTGAGACTTTGCAGAAACGTGTGATGGAAGAAGCGGAATGGCAGATTTATGCTGAAGTGATTAGGGATTTACAAGTGGAATTTGAAGGGGAACAAGATGAAAAAGGCATTGATTAGTGTATTTGACAAAGAAGGTGTGCTTTCGTTTGCCAAGGGACTGGAAGACTTGGGTTTCGGCCTGATCTCGACCGGAGGAACCGCGTCGATGCTCCGCGAGAATGGCCTGACTGTGGAGGACGTGAGCGAAGTGACGGGCTTCCCGGAGTGTCTGGGCGGACGGGTGAAGACGCTTCATCCGAACGTGCATGCCGGCATTCTGGCGAGACGCGATGAGGAAGAAGATATGGCGTTTCTGGAGGAGAAGGGGATTTCGCCGATTGATCTTGTGGTCGTGAATTTATACCCTTTCAAGGAAACGATTCAGCGTGCGGATGTGACACGTGAACTGGCGATAGAGAATATTGATATCGGCGGGCCCACCATGCTCCGCGCCGCGGCCAAGAACCACAGCGCTGTGACGGTGATTGTTGATCCGAGTGATTATGAGGCGGTTTTGGCCGAACTTCGAGCGGATGGAGCGACTTCTGTCTTCACTAGAGAGCGTTTGGCGGCCAAAGTCTTCCGCCACACGGCGAGCTACGATGCCCTCATTGCGCAGTATTTGACAAGAGATATAGAGGCGCAGGAGACGAGGCGGTATGAGGAAGCGCTTGATCGTGACGATGAGGCGGAGGCTTCGCACTGGCAGGCGCTCTACGCTTCGGAGAATACGCCGTTGACTTTGAGCTTCGAGAAGGTCCAGGATTTGCGCTATGGGGAGAATCCTCATCAGACGGCGGTGTTTTACCGTGATTCGCTCCCTGAGAAAGACAGTTTGTCCGAGGCGAAACAACTGCAGGGGAAGGAACTTAGCTATAACAATCTGGCTGACACGGATGCGGCCTTACAGATGTTGAAAGAATTTTCTGAGCCGACGGTTGTTGCCGTGAAGCATGCGAATCCTTGCGGCATTGCGAGCGCGAAGTCGATTGAGGAAGCTTGGCGTCTGGCTTATGAGGCGGATCCGGTTTCTATTTTCGGCGGGATTATTGCGGCGAACCGAGAGATCACGGCGGAAATGGCGAAGGAAATGAAACAGGTCTTCCTGGAGGTTGTTGTGGCTCCGGCGGTTTCGGAGGAGGCGGAGGCGATTTTGGCCAAAAAGAAAAACTTGCGACTCCTGCTCTTACCGGATCTGGCCTTGCCTTACCCTGCTGAGAAGAAAGCCCTGAAACAAATCCACGGCGGCCTTCTGGTTCAGGATCAGGATACGTCGCTCTTTACGATGGATGATGTCCATGTCGTGACGGAGAAAGGCATGGAGGAAGGCGATTTTGCGCGGATTGCTTTTGCAATGAAAGTGGTGAAGCATGTGAAATCGAACGGAATCTGTTTAACGCAAGACTTCCAGACGGTGGGCATCGGCCCCGGCCAACCGAATCGAATTACTTCTGTGGAAATCGCATGCAAAAATGCCGGGG
Source organism: uncultured Fastidiosipila sp. (assembly GCA_964479695.1). Taxonomy (GTDB): domain Bacteria; phylum Bacillota; class Clostridia; order Saccharofermentanales; family Fastidiosipilaceae; genus JAAYZH01. Next base: position 12,578 of record CAYZSO010000020.1, on the reverse strand, counting down.
AGAAGGCGCTTGGAGCTGTCTTAGCCTCGGATGCGTTCTTCCCCTTCGACGACTGCGTTCGCTACGCCGCTGCACAGGGGATCCGTCTGATCGTGCAGCCGGGTGGCTCGATCCGCGATGATGAGTCTGTGGCCGCGGCCAATGAATTGGGTATTTGCATGGTCTTCACCGGCCAGCGCCATTTTAAGCATTAGTGCCATTTTAAGCATTGATGAAGCGTTGAAGCGTTGAAGCGTTGAAGAGTGGAAGTGTTGAAGAATTTAAATCGAACAGTAAATGGAGAGCAGGAGAAAGGAGCAGCGTATGGCATCTGAAAAACAGAATGTTATGGTGATCGGCGGAGGTGGCAGAGAAGCAGCCATAGTCTGGAAACTTGCGCAGAGCCCCCGTGTCGGCAAGATTTGGTGTGCCCCGGGAAACAGCGGCATGAAGAATTTGGCAGAACGGGTTTTGCTCGAAGCGACCGACCTTGATGGGATCTGCAAATTCGCACGGAAGAATCCGGTAGATGTTGTGTTTGTTGCCCCTGATGATCCGTTGGCGCTGGGTCTCGTGAACCGCTTGCGGGCAATCGGTATCCGCACTTTTGGTCCGACAAAAGCCGCGGCCAGAATCGAGGCGAGCAAAGAGTTTGCGAAATCTCTTATGCACAGACGCTCTATTCCGACGGCGGATTTTTTGGTTTTTGACCATTCACAAGATGCTTTCCAGTATTTGGCACAAGCCAAATATCCGTTGGTGATCAAGGCAGACGGTTTGGCCCTTGGCAAAGGCGTGAGAATTTGCCGCACTTATGACGACGCGGCTATCGCTGTCCAGGACTTGATGGTCGACAAGATGTTCGGCGATTCCGGCAACAAGATCCTGATTGAAGAATACCTGGAAGGTGAAGAAGTGACACTCATGGTGTTCACGGACGGAACCGCGTGGCGCGCCATGCCGCCTACTCGAGATTATAAGCGCGCCCTCGACAACAACGAAGGTCTCAATACCGGCGGAATGGGGTCCATTTGTCCATCTCACGTCTTCTCCGAGAGTGAGTGGGCGGCTTTGGCCAAAGACATCATCGACCCCACTCTCAAAGGGATGCGCGAAATCAACAGCCACTTCCAGGGTGTCCTTTACTTCGGCTTGATGCTGACAAATAAAGGGCCGAAAGTGATTGAATACAACGCGCGCTTCGGCGACCCCGAAACCCAAGTGGTCTTGCCGCTTCTGAAAACGGATTTGCTGGATATTATGGACGCGGTCATTGACGGGACCTTGGCCGATCTGGATCTCGAATGGGAGAATCAGGCGGCTGCCTGCGTAGTTCTGGCCTCCGGCGGGTATCCGGAAGCCTACGAGAGAGGCCTCCCGATCAAAGGCCTGCGGAATTGGCCGCTCGGGAAGACTGATGAGGCCGAATACCGGGAGCGGCCGCTGCGCTTGGTGTTTACAGCCGGTGTTGAGGACTCGTACGACCAGCAAGTGACGGCAGGCGGCAGAGTCATGGCGGTTGTCAGCCGGGACAAGGATTTGGAGACATGCCTCAAAACTTGTTATGAAATGGCGGATACAATTACGTTTGAAAATAGGCACTACCGCAAGGACATCGGGAGCTGACGAATGGGAATTGCCATTTACGGCGGTACGTTTGACCCTTTTCACAAAGCGCACCGCCGCATTGTCAAACAGGTTCTCAAGACAGGAGTCATCGACAAGTTGTACGTGATCCCTGCCGGAACGCCTCCTCACAAAGGGAGGCGGGATGTTTCATTTTCTACCTACCGGTACAAGATGGCGCAGCTGGCTCTTGCCGGCTATCCGGCTGTCGAGGTGAGCGATTTTGAGATTCGCCAAGAGGGTCGCTCTTATACGATTGAGACTGTGAGGCATTTTCGTAACCAAGTGGCCCATGTCGATGAGGAAATTTTCCTGGTCCTAGGCTCCGACTCTTTCATGCAAATTGAGACCTGGCGCGAGTTTTCCAAACTCTTGAGGGAGACGACGCTCCTCGTTGCACGAAGACCCGGCGAAACGGATCTCGAGCTCGCAGGGCAGAAGACTCGCCTTGAGAAACTTTACGGCGCCCGAGTGCAGTTTTTCCCAATGGAACCCTATGATGTATCTTCGACGGCCATTCGCCGGGATATCGCTCAGGGCAAGCTGGATTCTGTTCCGGTTCCCAAGCCCGTGCGTGAATTCATCAAGACGAACCGCCTCTATGAGCAGGATCTATTATATGATTTCAGCGATGAGCAGATCCAGACCTTGCGCACGTACGAGCGCAAATTGATGGGGCTCATGAGTACCAACCGTCTGGTGCACAGCTTAAATGTTATGTTTGAGGCAGTGCGCATCGCTCGGCGTTTCCCAGGGATTGATGTATGGAAGGCAGCTGTTGCGGGACTCCTTCATGATTCGGCCAAAGAACTCGATTACCACAACTTCCCCGATGTGCTTCAGCGCTTGGATGAGGCGACTTTGGCCAACAAACCCATCATCCACGGCCCTGTCGGCGCTAGCTTCGTGATCGATTACTTCGGCGTGAACGACCCGGCCATCCGCGACGCGATCTTCCACCACAGCTCCCTGTCGCCTGTGCCCTCGCCACTGGAAAAATGCATCTACTTGGCCGACAAAATCGAACCGGCCCGACCTTTTTCCGACCTGCCCGCAATCCGCAAAATGGCCGAAGTGGACCTGGACAAAGCCGTCCTTATGACCATCGACGCCAGCATCGCCAGCATCAAATCCCACGGCGGCAATGTCCACCAAGATACCCTCGCCGCCAGAGCCTATCTGTCGAAAAAAATCGACTCCCGCACCCGCTGAAGTCGCTTTGCCGCCGCTGTCGTTGAATTCGTTGAAGTCGTTTTGCCGTCGCTGTCGTTGAAGTCGTTGAAGTCGTTGAATTCGTTAAGCCACCGTTAGGCCGTCGTTAAGCCGCCGTTGTAACAGCTAAACTGTTAAAAGATGAACCAATCTGCTACAATCTAGCAAAATTATTGAAAAATGAGGATCGAATGGAGAAAAAAACCACCCAGGAAATTACCGCACTCACAAATCGCATCGCTGAAATTTTGGATGCGAAGAAGGCTTTGGACATCGAAGTTCTTGATGTCAGCGAGAAGACCACTTTGGCCGATAAGTTTGTGATTTGCTCGGCCAATTCAACAACTGCTGTGAAGGCTCTGGCTTCAGAAGTGGAATTCAAAATCAAAGAAGAATATGACCTTGCGCCTCAACATACGGAGGGGTTTTCCAGCCGTCGCTGGGTTCTGCTCGATTACATTGACATTGTCGTGCATATTTTCCTAGCTGAAGATCGTGATTTTTACAGCTTGGAGAGACTTTGGAAAACAAGCCCTCGGACAGCTGAGTAAGTCAAAGGTCGCTGTCGGTACTTAGATTTTCAAGCTGACTTTCAAATTGACTGAGTAAATTGCCGCTGTAAGCGTTGTTGTTATCATTTCATGCGGTCTAGTGCTGAGTTTATGAGTTTACGAGTTTACGAGTTTACGAGTGGGTTCGTTGGTAAATTCGCTGTTGAGTTCGTGAATTAGCAAGCCCAACGTAGTTACTGCTGAGTTTTTTTGTATAGGAGCGGTTTCGGCAACCTATTCTTTCTAATTATGTTCTGCCGGGATTGCAGAGATTGTTATGCTAATTCCGGGCTGGTTAGCTTCCGGATATTTGCGACAACGAACTGACCAATACTCCGTAGCGGGAAAGCTATTAGGGCTGGTATAGATCAATTATTGAGTAATGTTTCACTGGATGTCAGGATCCATTCGATAATTCCAAGATTCAGGTCAGTAATCATTCAGTCATGAGCTCAACTAAGTATAGAATTCCCTCTTGAAGTAATCCTACGTCGCAACTTTCCTGATCCTAGCCAGTTTCGAAAATTTTTACTAGTGCAGATGCTGAAATTCATGGTATAGATAAATATTTCTAGAAATATAGTATGTTAAGTTGAGTTTTCTGCAATTTTCGGCAGAAAAGCTCGATTGGAAAATATGTAACAGGAAAATTTCTTTCAATCCGTGAATCCGCGCTAAATCTGTCCGGACAAACGTGCTATCTAAATATTTTAGCCCAACAAATTGCGCAAACATGAAAATACGTAAGAAATATCCTTAAGCTAAAACGAACCAACTACATAAGTTTATTTTCAACTTATGTAGTTGTTACTCATGAAGAGTTCACCAAATGTCACTTTTTGGAGTTATTTGTGAGAATTTCTGATCACAATCAGTCGAGCTCAGAGCGTACAATTTGGTTATCACAACCGAAGTCATCAAACAGAATTCATCACAAGCGGACGGCCAGAACTGAAGTCACCACACAACCCACCAACCGCAACAAACCACTCGTCAACACCACACCCCCACCAACAACACACAACAGGAGTTCTCAATGACCAAAAGGCACATAAAACATCAGAAAATACTCGTATCGACTCTGATCCTCGTTGTATTCTGTGTTTTAGGAGTCGCCTTGTTCATCCTTACGAATGGTGACTGGTCCAAGACAATCGACCTTTTCCCAAAAGATCAAGAGGCAATCGAAATCATCAAGGCAAACGAAACTTCACTTACACCCGAATCAGAGCAACTGTCAGAATCTAATAAATCCACTGAACCCACTAAGCCCACTGAGCCCGAAGAATTTCCAATCTATGTCACAGGTGAAGTCCAGCGACCGGGACTCGTTCAGATGAAAGAAGGTGATTATCTCGCAGACGCAATCCAGCGAGCAGGAGGTTTCACCGACGAAGCGGCGATCGAGGCGGTGAATTTGGCCCAAAAAGCCATCCCAGAACTCCACCTCCACATCCCGAAACAGATCGAGTGGGAAGAGAATGGCAGTCAGCCGATTTCGCCGGCAACGAATCCCGCACAAGCGACCAATGCTATGGTCAACATCAACCGCGCGACCCAAACCGAGCTCGAAACTTTGCCGGGAGTAGGGCCATCAACAGCGCAGGCAATCATCCGGTATCGCGAGGAGAATGGTCCTTTTGCCAAAGCCGAAGACCTCATGAACGTCCCCGGTATCAAGGAAGCAAAGTTCGCTAAGGTCAAATCCTTCATCACAGTCGGCTAATCCTGCGAATCGATCTATTTTGGCCAAAGCCGCCTGAAGTCAGCCCAGCCGCCCACAGTCAGTTCAACCGACTGCAGTCAGCCTGCTGCCCACAGTCAGTCCAGCCGCCTGAAGTCAGCCCATCCGCCCACAGTCAGTCCAGCTCTTGCATTACAGCCAGGTTCAGAATCAATGTGATACGATAGGGGACGATCACAAACAGAAAATTGATATGTAGACGAATCACGGGCAAATGAACCCCACGGCGGGCTGCAGATAAACCCTAAAAAAACACCCATAAAAACCTTCGGAGGATGTCAGGAATGAGTAGAGCAGATGAGATATTTATAGAGAATTGTCGGGAAATTATTTCGAATGGATGGAGTTCAGAGAACCAGAAAATTAGGCCGATTTGGGCAGATGATCATACACCGGCAAATACGTTGAAGACTTTTGGAATTGTCAACCGCTATGATCTTTCGAAAGAATTTCCGATCCAGACACTCCGTACAATCAACTTCAAAGCCACCGTCGACGAACTCCTTTGGATTTGGTCCAAGAAATCCAACAACGTACACGACTTAAACAGCAAAATATGGGACGCGTGGGCAGACGAAACCGGCTCAATTGGCAAGGCCTATGGCTACCAGTTAGGGGTCAAACATCAATACAAAGAAGGCCTCTTTGACCAGGTTGACCGGGTGCTTTTTGACCTCAAGAACAACCCCTACAGCCGCCGGATCATGACGTCGTTATACAATTTCGAAGACCTCCATGAGATGAATCTCTACCCATGCGCTTACTCCATGACTTTCAATGTCACAGGCAACAAGCTCAATGCAATTCTGAACCAGCGGTCACAAGACATGCTCGTGGCCAACGGCTGGAACGTGACGCAGTATGCTGTTTTGGTGCACATGTTTGCACAAGTGTCGGGCCTCGAAGCCGGCGAACTCGTCCACGTGATCAGCGATGCACACATTTATGACCGCCATGTGCCGATCGTCGAGGAGCTCCTAAGCAGGCAATCGTACCCGGCACCGCTCTTCCACATGGATCCGGAAATCAAGAATTTCTATGATTTCACAGTTGATTCTTTTTCGCTGGAAAATTATCAGCACGGAAAGACTGTCCGCGGAATTCCGGTCGCCGTTTAAGATTCGCAGTTTACAGATTGCCGTTTAAGATTGAAAATTTAAATTTGCGGGTTCGGTTTTGCAGTTTAAAATTTACATGTTGCAAGTTGCAAGTTGCAAGTTGAAATTCGAAATCCATGATTCGAGATTCGAGATTCATGATTTGAGATAAGGGAGTTGAGGGCTTTTATGGAACTAATTGTGCTTGTGGACAAGAACTGGGCGATCGGTTACAAAGGTGACCAGATCGTGCGCATCAAGCAGGATCTCGAGCATTTCCGCCAGTTGACGCTCAACCAGACGGTCATCTACGGCCGCAAGACGCTGGCGACTTTTCCGGGTGGTAAACCTCTCGAAGGCCGCACCAATTGGATCATGACGCGCAACCCGAACCTCCAAGTTGAAGGAGCGGAGATTATGAATGAGTTCTCTGCGACTTTGGCCAAAGCCGCCTCCATCGAACGTTCCGGCGAGAAAGTTTATGTCATCGGTGGAGCTACGATCTACGAGCAATTCTTGCCCTACTGCAGCGCGGCGGAGGTCACGATGGCGGACCGAGTTTGGCCCGCCGACGTCTACTTCCCGAACCTCTTGGAAATCCCGGGCTGGGCCGAAGTTTCGCGCTCCGAACCTTTGCATGCCGGCGTGAAATCGCCCTTCACCTATCAATTTGTTCGCTTCGAAAACTCGAAAGTCCTGCCTTACTAATGGCCTAATGGCGGCCACATTTGAAAGTGCCCAGAGCCAGCCGCCTCACGCAGAAGGATTGCAGAAGGATTGGTGCTAATAGGCTGCGCAATAATTCTTGGGGCTTACTCTTGAAAATCTTTGCCGGGCTTGGGGTATTTGCGCATGAGCTCGGTGTGGATAAAGGCCACAGCCATCAAAATATAATTGGCGAGGAAGAGCCAAAGCATCAAAAAGATGATGCCGGTGACATTGCCGTACATGCTGTAATAGTCGGCCCGGTATTCGAAAAAGATCGATAAAGCCGATGAAATGATCAGCCACCCGGCCGCGGCGATTAGAGAACATAGTAATGTGTAGCGAAAATAGCTGCGGTTTCGGCTCAACACTTGATAGACCAGAAGGAAAACTAGTGTGAGCGCACCAAAAGCGACAAGGAGAGTCGTGAGGCTGAAGAGGTCTTTGGCCAAAAAAGCCGGCAACGCAATGAACTGCGCTGCGTAACCTAGGATTGGGCGGCTGAAGCTGAGGAACAGCAGGATTGCCAGGAGCAAAATTGCGATGACCAAAATGGCCAAAATCCCAAAAATCCGATCAAACAGGAAGCCTGAACGCTGCTTCGCATCCGAATTATAGATCGAATGGAGCGAGCCGATGATGACGCCGACGCCTTTGGCGGCGGCCCAGAAAAGTCCGATTGCCGCGACGGACACAGCCGCTATGTGGCCACTGCTCCGTGCTGCGCTGTCCACAAAGTCAACTAGAAAATACCAAATTTGCTCTGGAATAATCGCTCGAATGACATCCGTGTTTTCTTGTATATCCAACACGAGATTCGGCGCGAGCAATGTGAAAATATTGACCACCAAAATGATCAATGGAAACACCGAAAACAAAATATAAAAACATGAAGCCGCTGCCGACTTACCAATATCAAGCGCTGTTAGCCGCTCAAGCCTTTCCCGCCAAGGACTGAAGCGGTCGCTGCTGATGATCTGGTCGGCCCGATCTGACCACCCATTTAACCTCTGCCGCACCGCTTGCTTGTCAGTGCTTGTGTTCGGAGCGGTGGTGGTTGAGGTGGTTGAGGTGGTTGTAGCGGAGTTTGGGGTTTGGGTTTGTGTGGTCGTGTCTGGGGTGGTGTTGCTGTTGCTATTGCTGCTGTTCCTGCTGCTGCTGCTGCTGTTGTTGCTGTTGTTGCTGTTGTTGTTGGCAGCAGAATCAAGACGTACCGCAGCGTCACGTAGTGAATTTTTATTCGATTGATCTATTCTATTGCTTTTCATACCCTGATTCTACTTGATTTAGCACCTGCTTGTCCGCTAGCACGCTCATCGGGTGGGGCAGCTGAGGCCTTAGGGCGTAAATCTTTGGGTAGAAATGTTGTTAGTGATTTTTAGTGGAGGCTTTGCTGATCTATGGTTTCGAACTGACTACATAAGTATATTTTTAAACATATGTAGTCAGTTCTTGATAGCGGCCCAGATGGCGGAGCGGTTTGGACGAGGTATTGTTTCTCTTGCATGTCCCCTCATAGTTGCAGTTCATGATAGCGGAGCGGTTTGGGCGAGGTATTGTTTCTAATGATCTCATGATGAATCTATAGTGATTGTTATACTTATTCCAGATTGGTCCAGATCGAGATCTTTGCGACAGCGGACTCATCTCTACTGAGTTGCCACTGAGTTGTGAAGATGATTTATCTGCTGAAGTTGTGCTTTTACTTAATTAACTATCAACAGAAGTCAGTATTCATTCAGAAAATTTTACCCCTAGGTCAGTAATTGTTCAGTTGGTCATCAAAGCAGGGGAGAAGTTTTCTATTAACAATTTTTTTGTCGCAAAATTCAGGATCCTGACCAAGTTGGAAGTGAAATTGGCTTTGTTGCAGTCAGCGTACCAACAAATGAAGTCGCACAACAGCGAACCCGCAATAGGAACGATACGTTGCAGTTAGCGTACCGACTAACATAAACTCCGATAATAGTTAGCTCACAATAGAAATGCGCATCGCAAGTGGAGTCCCTATATCAACTTTAAGAGACCCTAATTTATCTGGCAGAGATCCTAAATATTTTTCCCGTGATCCCAAGTTTGCTGCAAGTACTCCCTATCTGAGGCGAACGCTTACTAATTTTACTAATTGATGAAGAAAAAAAGATCCGCAGACAAGAAGTCAACGGATCTTCACATTGGTCGGAGTGACAAGACTTGAACTTGCGACCTCCTGGTCCCGAACCAGGCGCTCTACCACCTGAGCCACACCCCGATATAGCTTAGATATTCTACCACATCAATTTCTGAAGTCAACGAGAAAAAATTATCAATTAAGTATCCCTCATTTGAATTCCGAATCCCCTGTTGGGTCAGGGGGTAAGTTCTGCAAAGAGATAAGTTCTGCAAAGGGGTAAGTTCTGCAAAGAGATAAGTTCTGCAAAGGAGTAAGTTCTGCAAAGGAGAACATAGGATAGCTTCTTCAAACTGCCATCTTCAAACTACCTTCTCCAAACTAACGTCTTCAAACTGCCATCTTCATACTACCTTCTCCAAACTAACGTCTTCAAACTGCCTTCTTCAAACTGCCTATTACACCTGCTCTCTGATGGTAGTCTCCAACAACCCTCGTTGCAAACTGTGATTTGAGAGTTTGCCATTGCTAACTCATGCTGATAGACTGATTTCACTTTATAAAGATTGAGATCAAGATGCAAATTGAGACACATAGAGGAGGCTCGTTCAGCATGACACTCGCGGATGCAAAAATTGGACAGCGAATTAGGATTAAGGAAGTGAGGGGAGAGGGGCCGCTTCGCAAGCGACTTCTGGAAATGGGGCTGATTCCGGGCACAGAGGTGCAGATGAAAGAGCCGGCACCAATGGGTGATCCTTTGCTCATACATCTGCGAAATTATGATTTAACACTGCGCGTTAGAGAAGCGGAGAACATCATCGTAGAGGGAGATATGTTGGAGGGGGCGGCTTTGGCCGAAGAAGGGACTTCAATTACTGCCCCTACTTCAACTACAACTCCAACCGCAGCTCCTGCTCCAACTGCAACTCCCCAACACAGCCAACCAAAATATCAACGACGCCGTCAACGTCGACACCGGCATCAACTAGGAGTAACACCTACCGAAACGCCAACCGAAACACCTACAGGAGACGAAAAATGATCATAGGCTTATTGGGCAATCAGAATAGTGGGAAGACGACTTTGTTTAATCAGCTCACGGGATCGAATCAGCGGGTGGGGAATTTTCCCGGGGTGACGGTTGAGAGGAAGAGCGGGGCCTTGAAGCGCCATGAAAATGTGGATGTGATTGACCTGCCGGGGATTTATTCGCTGACGCCGTACTCGGATGATGAGATTGTGACGCTGAGTTTCCTGACCGAGAAATCGGCTGATGTCATCATCAACATTATTGATGTCAATAATGTGAGCCGTGGCCTGTACCTTACGGTGCAGTTGATGGAGCTCGAGATGCCGATTGTGGTTGCGCTCAATATGATGGATGAGTTTGGAAGTGCCGGAGGACATATTCACCTTGAGAAATTTCGAGAGATGCTAGGGGTGCCGGTTGTGCCGATTTCGGCGGCTAAAGGCGATGGTATCAGTGAATTGGTGAGAGAAGCGATCGCTGCGGGTGAGGATAAGACGAGGGATTGGTCCCATGATATCTGTTCGGGGCCGGTGCATCGGACGGCGCATGCTTTGGCGACTTTTATTCAGGATCATGCGGCCAAAGCCCAGCTCCCCGCCCGTTATGTGGCGCTCCGCTTGCTTGATGGTGATGAGGGGCTTGCGAGACGTTTGAAGCTCAACTCGAATGAAAAAGAAACCATCGAACACATGGCTGAGGAAATGGAACAAGATACGGGCCTGGACCGAACGGCCGCTGTCATTGGGATGCGTTACGATTTTATTGACCAAGTGGTGGAGGAATGCATCCATTATCCTACGCAGGTTAAGCCTACTTTCACTCAGAAATTGGATCGTATTTTGACGAATCAGGTTTTTGCGATTCCGATATTTATTGTCATTTTCGGCCTGATTTTCTGGCAAAGTTTCGGCGGGATTGGGGCGTGGCTTTCGGATCTTTTGGAAGGTGGGATTACCCAACTATCCGATTATCTTAGGCTTACGCTGACGACGGCGGAGGCGAATCCGGTTTTGACTTCCTTGTTGCTGGCCGGGGTGCTGGCCGGGGTTGGGAGTGTATTGTCGTTTTTGCCGTTGATTTTGGTTTTGTTTTTCTTTTTGTCGCTGCTGGAAGACAGCGGGTACATGGCCCGAGTGGCGTTTGTAATGGACAAACCCATGCGCAAAATCGGTTTGTCCGGCGAGTCAATTGTGCCGCTGCTGATGGGTTTTGGTTGCACGGTGCCGGCCACCATGGCGACCAGGACGCTGCCCAGCAGGCGAGACCGGCGTTTGACGATTTTTTTGACGCCATTTATGTCATGCAGCGCGAAGGTTCCGATTTACGGCATTTTTGCCGCGGCGTTTTTCCCCGGCAACACGGCGCTCGTCATGTCGATTCTTTACCTTTCGGGCGTCCTCTTGGCCGTAGCCATCTCGTCCATTTTGAAGAATACTGCGTTTTCCGGCGAGCCTATCCCGTTCATCTTAGAGCTTCCGTCCTACCGCTTCCCCTCCTTCAAGTCGATCCGCCAGAATCTTTGGGATAAGGCCAAAGACTTCCTCACCCGCGCCTTCACCATCATCCTTCTGACTACCGTCATTGTCTGGGTTCTGCGCACCTTCACCTTCGATCTTCGCTACACCGAGCAAATTAATGAGAGCATGCTCGCCAGAATTGCTTCATTCCTATCACCAATCTTCGCACCTTTGGGGTTCGGCAATTGGCAGGCAGTCACAGCCCTCGCCGCAGGTCTTACGGCCAAAGAAGCCGTAGTCGGCACTCTCGCCGTTTTAATGGGCCAAAGCAGCACCTCCCTCATCTCGTGGCTTCCTTCTATTTTCACCACAGCCTCAGCCGCTTCCTTCTTAACTTTCACCCTTCTCTATTCCCCCTGTGTCGCAGCCATTGCTTCCGCCAGGCGCGAACTCGGCAACCGCCGCGACACCGTCCTCTTCGTCTTTGGCCAAACCGCCCTCGCCTGGCTCATCTCCTTCCTCGTCTACCGAGTCGCCCTCGGCTTCATCTGGGCCTCCAGCTCCTTCGGCACCTGGTCCGGCGTCCTCCTAATCGCCATGGCCGTCCTTCTATTCACCCTCTTCATTATCCTCTCCGTCCGCCTCCTCCAAACCCGATCCGCGCGAGTTAAGTAGAGCGGGTGCTGGCTGGTTGGTTGGTTGTCCGGTTGGCTGGGTGGTTGGGTGGGTGGTTGGTTGGTTGGTTTGTTCAGTGGCTGCGTTGATGCGGCTGTCTGGGCTGGCTGGCTGGCTTATTTCGGCCGCCTGGGCGGCTGGCTGGGTGTCCGGTTGGCTGGCTGGGTGGCACCGGGCTGAAACTAGCCCCTTTAATTTTCAATATTTCCTTATTGGGAGTGGTCAGATGGCTGCTCCTTTTTTGTCCCTTCTAATGTTTTCTGGAATTCCAGCTGGGTATGGGTATTCACGCGATGGATCCTAAATTCCCGTGCTTAATTCACCTATACAAAACCCCACCTAATCATTAAGCATCCCCTCCATATATCTTCAAATTGGGCCACTTTTCA
>CAYZSO010000019.1:0-44961 GCA_964479695.1 uncultured Fastidiosipila sp. | reverse complement strand
AGAAGAAAGTTGTCAAGACCTGGTCCAGATCTTCCACCATCTTCCCTGAAATGGTAGGCCACACGATCGCCGTTCATGACGGTCGCAAGCATGTGCCGGTGTTCATCACCGAAGACATGGTAGGTCATAAATTGGGCGAGTTTGCCCTGACACGCACCTTCCGCGGCCACGCCGGCAGCGAGAAGAGCACGAGAAGATAAGGAAGGAGGCCAAGACTTTGAAACAAGAAGCTATGACAAAAGCCTATATGCAAGAGAATCGCGAAGAGATTCTCGAGCGTTATAGTGCTCCGCGTAAGAAATCGAACCGTCCGGCCATCCTGACGAAGAAACAGCGCAAAGTGTTGGGCGTAGATAAGAACCTGGGCAAGGCCAGAGTCAATAATGTCCGCATCGCTCCCCGCAAAGTCGCTGTCGTAATGGATCAGATCCGCGGCAAAGATGTGAACGAAGCCAGAGCAATTCTGCAGTATACAACCAAGATCGCCGCGCCTTATATCCTTAAGGTTCTTAATTCCGCAATCGCGAATGCCGTCAATAACAACGGTATGAGCGAGGACAATTTGATGGTGTCTGAAGTCTATTGCGGCCAGGGTGTTGTTTTTAAACGCTTCATCCCTGCAGGTAAAGGCTCAGCAAGACCGATTCTGAAGAGATCTTCGAATATTACGGTCGTCGTCAAGGAAAGGAAATAAGGGGGTACCGCGTTTTATGGGTCAAAAAGTTAATCCGAACGGTTTCCGCGTAGGCGTGATCAAGGACTGGAGCACCAAATGGTATGCCGACAAGAAGAATTTTGCCGACTACCTGGTGGAAGACAAGGCGATTCGCGACTATGTCAAGAAAGAATGCTACGCCGCAGGTGTCTCCCAGATTGATATTGAGCGCAAAGGCGATGACAAGACCACAATTTCAATTTTCACCGGCAAGCCCGGCATCATTATCGGCCGTCAAGGCGCAGGCATCGAAGATTTGAAGAAGAAACTCAAGGCGAAGTTCGGCCGCGATTTCTTCATCAACGTCAGCGAAGCCGGGAACCCAGATGTCGTAGCTCAGCTCGTAGCCGAGAATATCGCTTCCCAGCTTGAGCGCCGTATCTCTTTCCGCCGTGCGATGAAGCAGGCGATCAGCCGCGCGATGAAGGCAGGTGTCAAGGGTATTAAGTGCCAGGTCGGCGGTCGTTTAGGCGGCGCTGAAATTGCCAGAAGTGAGCATTACCACGAAGGCACCATCCCCTTGCAGACTCTTCGCGCAGACATCGACTATGGTTTTGCGGAGGCCAAAACGACCTACGGTCGTATCGGTTGTAAGGTTTGGATCTATCGCGGCGAAGTCTTAAGACAACCCCGCAGAAGAAATAACACAGAAGGAGGCGCTAACTAATATGCTGCTCCCGAAAAGAGTTAAGTACAGAAGAGTCCATCGCGGACGCATGAAGGGCAAAGCTACGCGCGGCAATACCGTCTCCTATGGTGAGTTCGGACTCGTAGCGACTGAACCGGCCTGGGTCAAGAGCAATCAGATCGAGGCAGCCCGTATCGCAATCAACCGGCACCTGCGCCGCGGCGGCAAAGTCTGGATCAAGATTTTCCCTGATAAACCCGTAACGCAGAAACCTGCTGAAACCCGCATGGGTTCCGGTAAAGGCTCTCCGGAATACTGGGTAGCCGTTGTTAAACCCGGCAGAGTCATGTTTGAAGTTGCCGGAGTCCCTGAGGAAGAAGCCAGGGAAGCCCTTCGCCTCGCAGGCCACAAGTTGCCTTTGAAGACGAAGATCATCACAAGAGCGAAGGAGGAGACTGTCAATGAAGGCTAATGAACTCAGAACGAAGTCTGATGAAGATTTGAACCAGGAGCTGGTCTCCCTCAAGGAAGAGCTCTTCAAACTGCGTTTTCAACACGCAACCCGCCGCCTGGAGAACCCGATTCAATTGCGTACGGTTCGCCGCGATATCGCGAAGGTAAAAACCATTATCCGCGAACGCGAAATTCAGGCAGAGAAGAAAGCATAAGGAGGAAAAAACATGACCGTTGAGAGAAATCTCCGCAAGACCAAGGTTGGCGAAGTCGTTTCCAACAAAATGGATAAGACGATTGTCGTTGCTGTCGTCGAGCCGACGAAGCATCCTCTTTATAAGAAATATGTGAAGAAGACCTTTACCCTAAAGGCTCATGACGAGAATAACGAATGCAACATCGGTGACCGCGTTCGTGTAATGGAAACACGTAAGCTCAGCAAGGAAAAGCACTGGCGTCTCGTCGAAGTCATCGAGAAAGCTAAGTAAGCAGCAAGGAGAATAGAGATGATACAAGTAGAATCCGTACTTCAATCTGCTGACAATACCGGTGCCCGTTCCCTGAAGTGCATCAAGGTCCCCGGTGGATCGAAACGCAAAACTGCCAACATCGGCGACGTGATCGTCTGTGCAGTCCATGAGTCCACACCGGGCGGCATGGTGAAGAAGGGCGAAATTGTCAAGGCAGTGATTGTGCGTTCCAAGACAGGTGTAAGACGCAGCGACGGTTCTTACATCAAGTTTGATGAGAACGCCTGCGTCATCGTGAAGGATGATAAGAACCCAAGAGGGACCCGTATTTTCGGGCCCATCGCCAGAGAGCTTCGTGAGAATGGTTATATGCGTATTCTTTCACTCGCTCCGGAAGTTTTGTAAGGAGGAAACATGGCAAAAGTACACGTGAAAAAAGACGACCTGGTGTATGTTCTCTCCGGCAAGGACAGAGCAAAAACCGGCAAAGTCCTGGATGTGAATCCCAAGACCGGCCGCGTTGTTGTGGAAGGCGTTAATCTGGTCAAGAAGCACACGAAACCCAAGAAGATGGGCGAAGTGGGCGGCATTATTGAAACAGAAGCAGCAATTGACGCTTCCAACGTCATGCTGGTTGATCCCAAGTCCGGTATCCCCACCAAGACCGGTGTCAAAGTGAACAGCGACGGGCAGCGTGTCCGTTACGCGAAGAACAGTGGCACAGATCTCGGTGTGATCGGTAAGAGCAGCAAGTGAGGATCAGATAGATGTCAAGATTAAAAGATAGGTACAAAAACGAGATCGCTCCTGCTATGCAAGAGAAGTTCAAATACGAATCGGTCATGCAGATCCCCAAGCTTGAGAAAATTGTCCTGAACATGGGCGTTGGCGAGCGGGAGAATAACAAGACCGTGGAGAACGCCGCTCATGATTTGGGTGTGATTACCGGCCAAAAAGCGGTGATCACGAAGGCGAAGAAATCCATTGCGAACTTCAAATTGCGTGAAGGAATGGAAATCGGCACGAAGGTAACTTTGCGCGGAGAAAGAATGTACGAATTCCTGGATCGTTTTATCAGTGTTGCGATTCCGCGTGTCCGTGACTTCCGCGGTTTGTCCGCAAACTCATTTGATGGCCGCGGCAACTATGCCACGGGCATGAAAGAGCAGCTGATCTTCCCGGAAATCGATTATGACAAGATCGACAAGATTCGCGGTCTGGATATCGCGATCGTGACGACAGCCGAGACCGACGAAGAAGCCAGAGAGCTCCTGACTCTCTTCGGCATGCCGTTCGCGAAGTAAGGGGGAACGAAACAGATGGCCAAAACATCACTGAAAATTAAGGCACAGCGTAAACCGAAGTACGCCACCAGACAGCACAATCGCTGCAAAATCTGCGGTCGCCCGCATTCTTATATGCGCAAGTACGGAGTCTGCCGACTCTGCTTCCGTGAGCTGGCATACAAGGGACAGATTCCCGGTATCCACAAGGCGAGCTGGTAAGGAGAGAAAATCATGCAAATTACTGACAAAATCGCAGATATGCTTACTCGCATCCGCAATGCAGCCCAAGCCAACCACGCAACGGTCGACATCCCTTCCTCGAAGATGAAGGTCAACATTGCTGAGATCCTCAAGGAAGAGGGCTACATCAAGGGCTTCGAGATCACCAAAGGCGAACACGAAGATAACATCCACATTGTTTTGAAATACGTTGATCGTAAATCGGCCATTGCCGGTATCAAGCGTATATCGAAACCGGGTCTGCGCATCTACAGCAGCGCGACTGATATGCCCAAGGTTTTGGACGGCTTAGGTATTGCTATAGTCTCCACTTCGAACGGCATCATGACTGATAAAACTTGCCGTCAACAAAAAGTCGGCGGTGAAGTGCTCTGCTACGTCTGGTAAGACAAGGAAGTCAAGCACTCTGAAAAGGGCAGAAACCTTCAAGGTTTCCGTCCTCAATCTTAAGAGCAGGAGGAAGAAAGTATGTCCCGAATCGGCAACAAGCTGATTAAGGTTCCGGCCGGTGTGACTGTCAAAGTCCAAGACCATTCCGTAACCGTTTCAAACGGCAAAGCAAGTCTTAGCCAAGAAGTAAGCGAACTCATTGAAGTCAATGTCGAAAACGACGAGATTAAACTGGTCCGCGCAAATGATGAGAAAGAGACCAAGGCCCTTCACGGTTTGTATCGCTCCCTCATCAACAATATGGTGGTGGGCTTGACCGAAGGTTTCACGAAGAATCTTGAAATCAACGGTATCGGTTTCCGTGCCCAGTTGCAGGGCAAAAAATTGGTGCTGAACCTGGGGTATTCCCATCCGATCGAGATGGAAGTCCCTGAGGGAATCACCCTTGAAGTCCCTACATTAACCAAAATCACGGTCAAAGGTGCTGATAAGCAGTTGGTCGGTGAGACCGCTGCTAAGATTCGCGCCTTCCGTGTCCCGGATGTTTACCATGGCAAGGGTATCAAGTATGATACTGAAGTTCTGCGCCATAAAGAAGGTAAGACCGGCGCCAAAGTGAAGTAAAGGAGGGTGGTTACACGTGATTAAGAAAACTAGTAAAAATGAAGTCCGTCGGCGCAAACATGCCCGCGTACGTAAGAAGATCAGCGGAACCGCTGCAAGACCACGCCTTTGCGTCTTCCGCAGCAGCCGTCACATCTATGTCCAACTGATCGATGATGAAGCCGGGGTAACCCTCGTTTCCGCTTCGACTCAGGATCCGGAAATTAAGGCAGAAACTACCGAAGGCGGCAATGTCAGCGCTGCTGCCAAAGTCGGAGAACTTGTAGCGAAGCGTGCTTTGGCCAAAGACATCACAACGGTTGTCTTCGACCGCGGCGGCTACCTGTACCACGGACGTGTTGCCGCTCTGGCTGAAGCTGCCAGAGAAGCCGGCCTGACATTTTAAAAGAGGAGGAAAACATGCAGCATAACGATCAAACACAGCCTGAACTGATGGAGCGCGTCATTCATATCGGCCGCGTTTCCAAAACCGTAAAAGGCGGACGTAACATGCGTTTCTCCGCTCTCGTCATCGTCGGCGACGGCCATGGCAATGTCGGCAAGGGAACCGGTAAATCGGTGGAAATCCCTGAAGCGATCCGCAAGGGTGTCGAAGCCGCTAAACGCAACATGATCCACGTACCGCTCGACGGCACAACACTTCCGCATGCCTACGTCGGCCGTTTCGGCGCCGGCCAGGTTCTGCTGAAGCCTGCGAAACCCGGTACCGGCGTTATCGCCGGAGGCCCTGTCCGCGCCGTCATGGAATTGGCCGGCATAAAGGATGTCCGCACGAAGTCTCTGGGGACCTCCAATCCTAACAATGTTGTCAATGCTACAATGGAAGCGTTGAAAGCAATGAAATCCGTTGAGGATGTAGCGAGAATCCGCGGCAAGAATGCCGATGAGATTCTCTGAGGAAGGACATCAACAACATGGCGAAACTTAAAATTACGCTCGTGAAGAGCACGAACAGTACGAATCGCAAGCACCGCAAGACGGTCGAGGCGCTGGGTCTTCGCAAGATCGGCCAAGCCGTTGAGAAAGAAGACACTCCGCAAATCCGCGGAATGGTGCGCCAGGTCCAGTATCTGGTAACAGCAGAAGAAATCTAAGGGAGGAGTCCGGAAATGAAATTAAACGAAATGCAAGCGAATCCGGGTGCCAGCCCCAAGGCCTACCGCAAGGGCAGAGGCTCCGGAAGCGGTAATGGTAAGACTGCAGGCAGAGGCCATAAGGGGCAGAATGCCCGTTCCGGCGGCGGCGTCCGCTGGGGATTTGAAGGCGGCCAGACCCCTTTGTTCCGCAGACTGCCGAAACGTGGTTTCAACAATAAGCGTTTTGCAAACAATTACATTGAAATTTCTTTGGGACGTTTGCAACAGTTTGAAGACGGCACCGTTGTTGATCTTGATAAGATCCGTGAGTCGGGTCTGGTCAAATTCAATAACAACAATGACGGCATCAAGATTCTGGGCGGCGGCGAGTTTACTCGCAAGCTGACCGTTCGCGCCGCGAAGTTTACCGCTTCGGCAAGAGAAGCAATTGAACAGGCCGGGGGCCAAGCTGAGGAGGTATAAGTCATGTCCAGCATGGTTGGAACATTAAGGAATGCCTTTAGGGCACCCGAGTTGCGCAAGCGCATGATTTTTACCATCATCATTATTGTCATTTACCGCATAGGTGCTCATATCCCGGTCCCCGGGATTGACCGCCTGGCCTTTACCAATTTGGTTCGCAACTTCGGCCAGCTGGGACAAATGATGGACTTGATTGCCGGCGGCGCGCTGACCTCGGTGTCGATTTTTGCACTGGGTGTTCAGCCCTACATCAACGCATCGATCATCATCCAGCTGCTCACGGTGGCGATTCCGTCTCTTGAGAATATGGCCAAAGAAGGCGAAACCGGCCGCAAGAAGATCCAGAAGATCACCCGCTACACGTCGGTGGGTCTGGCACTTTTGCAGTCGTTTGCTTTCTGGTATTCCACCAGATCCGCGGCCGTGACGGCTCTGCCGACCTGGCTCAATGCGATTATGGTGATCATGACGTTTACTGCGGGTACCAGTCTGGTTACGTTCTTGGGTGAGCAGATTAATGACAAGGGTGTCGGTAACGGCATCTCGATCCTGATTTTTACGGGTGTTGTCTCCAGAATTCCCTCGATGCTGCAGTCCCTGTGGCTCGTGGTCAGAGGCTGGGATATCAATAACCAGTGGGGACCTTGGGTCGCGACTCTTCTCCTCATCGTTTTCTTGGCTGCTTCACTTGCTCTCCTGGTGTTTGTTATCTTCGTTCACTTGGCGGAGCGGAGAATTCCGATTCAGTACTCGAAGCGAGTCGTCGGCCGTAAACAGTATGGCGGCCAGTCGACCTATTTGCCGATCAAGGTGAATCAGTCAGGGGTTATGCCGGTCATCTTCGCGATGTCCATTTCCCAGCTGCCATCGCTCATTATCAGCTTTTTGTTCTATGACAGCACAGGTCCTGTCGTCACATTCTTCCGTAATTTGGGTACGAATCCGCTTTACTATGTGATCATGGCTTTGCTGATCTTGGGCTTTACGTTCTTCTATTCACTGACGCAGTTTAACCCGATCGAAATTTCGAACAATTTGCAGAAGAACGGCGGTTTCATTCCCGGTATTCGTCCGGGTCGCCCGACTTCCGAGTTCATTGGGAAGACAGCGAACAGGCTTAACTGGTTTGATGCGCTGTTCCTGATTATTGTTACCTTAGTGCCTATGATTGTCGGTACATTGACGAACACACAGGCGATTTGGTTCGGCGGTACATCCATCATCATTATTGTTGGTGTCTGTATCGATCTGGTGAATCAATTAGATTCTCAAATGATGATGAAACATTACAAAGGCTTTCTGAATTAATGGTTCAGAAGAGATTGGAAGAGGGTATGTTTCAGACAGCGACAGCCGCTTAAATTTCCTCAGGCAGGCCTTGACCCCTCACAAGGGGGACAAGGCTTGCCTGATTTAGGGTCATTTACGCTGAATGAAACAGATTTCATGATTTCAGCGATTTCAGCGATTTCATGATTTCAGAAGTATTGTGAGGGATTAATTATGAGAATTGTTATTTTGGGGCCACCTGGATCCGGCAAAGGGACAATTTCCGGCATCATTGGCAAAGAGTATGGCATAGTCCACATTTCAACCGGTGATTTATTCCGTTACAACATTCGCGAGAAAACGCCGATTGGGCTCGAAGCGAAGAGCTACATGGATCGCGGCGACCTGGTGCCGGATCAAATAACGATTGCCATGTTGGAAGAGCGTGTCGGAAGGCCCGACTGCGAGAAGGGCTTCTTGCTGGATGGGTATCCGCGCACAATCGAACAGGCGGAGGCACTGGATGTCCTGATGCAGAATAAAGGTTGGCAAATCGACATCGCGCTGAACGTCTGCGTTCCGGAAACCTTCATTATGAAGCGTTTAGCCGGACGCCGTGTTTGTCCGCAGTGCGGGGCAACCTACAATGTTTATACACAACCGCCGAAAAAATCCGGCATCTGTGATGCCTGCGGCGCCAGACTGGTTCAGCGCCCGGATGACACAGAAGAGACGATCCACCATCGCTTGGAAACCTATGAAGAGTCAACCAAGCCACTGATCGATTTCTATGAGAACAAAGGAATTCTGAAGAACGTAGATAACAGAGGAGCTGTGGAAGAGACCATGGCTCAAGTCAAGAAAGTGCTTAACTAATGATCCAATTGAAGTCACACGCCGAAATTGCCAAGATTCGTGAGGCAGGCAGGCTCGTCATGGAAGTGATCGAAGCCATGCGTCAGGCAATCAGGCCGGGTGTCAGTACAGCAGAACTAAACGAAATCGCCGCGAAAATGATCCGTGAAGCGGGTGGCAGCGCGCCTACGTTAGGCTACGGCGAGCCACCTTACCCGGCGGAAACCTGCATCTCTGTGGATGAGGAAATTGTGCACGGGATCCCTTCGCAGGATTTAGTACTGGAAGAAGGCCAGATTGTTACCTTTGATGTTGTGGCGGAATTGGATGGCTGGATGGCGGATGCGGCCAGAACGTTTCCCGTAGGCAAGATCTCGCAAGAGAAGGAAGCGCTGGTGGAAGCGGCGAAAGCATCATTTGAAGCAGGCTTAGCCGAGGCGGTTGTGGGCAATCGTATCGGTGATATTTCCGCAGCCGTGCAAGCGTACGCAGAAGGGCATGGCTACAGTGTGATCCGAGAACTCACCGGACACGGGATCGGCCGGGACATGCACGAATCACCTGATGTACCGAACTTTGGCCGCAAAGGACATGGACCCAGACTCCAGGAAGGTATGGTTATTTGCATTGAGCCGATGATCGCCTCCGGGAGCCGTTATGTGACTTTGGCCGATGACGAATGGACCGTGGCGATGCGAGACCTGAAACCTTCCGCCCACTACGAGAACACCGTAGTTATCACTGCGGATGGTCCAATCATATTAACTGCAATTTGAGAGAAATTCGAGAGAAATTTGAGAGAAATTTGAGAGAAAGGAGTTAGGATGGCTAAAGAAGGAGTAATCGAAGTTGAGGGTATTGTGGCTGAGGTATTGCCGAATGCCAACTTCAAAGTCAGACTTGAAAATGGTCATATCGTTCTGGCGCACATCTCCGGTAAGCTGAGACAGAATTACATCAAAATTCTGCAAGGCGACAAAGTTACGCTGGAGTTATCGCCCTACGATCTGGACCGCGGCCGCATTACGTGGCGCGGGAAATAGAAAGTCAACTATTCGCATTGAATAATACTTGTGATAAGTGTTGTAAAATGGCGAAATAAGTTGAATTAAATGCTGTAAATTCATAGTTTTAACCAAAAACACTTGCGAAGTTAAGAGTTTCTGATAGAATATTACAGCATGCGCTCTCCACCTTGGAGAGTGGTTTATTCTGTGAATGAGTGGAAATTAGTGAGAAGAGGTAGCCCGATATGAAAGTCAGATCTTCAGTCAAACCGATGTGTGAGAAATGCCGTGTCATCCGCCGTAAAGGTCGTGTCATGGTCATATGCTCTGATCCGAAACATAAGCAGAGACAGGGCTGAGCCTTATGGCTCTTTGCCTGTCAAGAGGCGACTAACACGTTAGGCGCGGCTGCCGCGGCATGCGGAATTGCCTGTGCGTGATTATATATAGCGAATGAGTAAAATACGGTGGAGGTAAATTGAATGGCTCGTATTTCAGGTGTAGACCTGCCAAATGACAAGCGAGTGGAAATTGCGCTGACCAGCATTTATGGGATCGGCCGCAAGTTGTCCAACGATGTTTTGGCCAAATGCGATATCAGTCCGGACGTCCGCGTCAGAGATTTGACCGACGATGAAGTCGCGAAAATTCGTGACGTCCTGGAAAATGAATATAAAATTGAAGGTGACTTGCGTCGTGAAGTCGCAATGAACATTAAACGTCTGGAGGAGATCGGCAGCTACCGCGGCCGTCGCCACAGAATGGGCCTGCCGGTAAGAGGACAGAGAACCAAGACGAATGCCAGAACCCGCAAGGGCCCGCGCCGCACCATGGCCGGTAAGAAGAAGTAAGGAGGTTAACATTAATGGCTAAACCGAAAACAAAGGTCAGGAAGAAGCTGCGTAAGAATGTTGACCGTGGCCAAGTGCATATCCATGCTACTTTCAACAACACAATCGTGACTGTGACCGATGCTCAGGGCAACGTGATTTCATGGTCCAGTGCCGGTTCACATGGTATGAGGGGCTCTCGTAAGGGCACACCTTTTGCTGCACAGCTCGCCAGTGAGACGGCGGCGCAAGCGGCTGTTGATCAGGGACTTCGCACGGTTGAAGTTTTTGTCAAAGGTCCCGGCTCAGGCCGTGAATCTGCTATTCGTGCTCTCGGAAATGTCGGCCTCGAAGTTACGATGCTGAAGGATGTTACACCCGTTCCGCATAACGGCTGCAGACCTCCTAAGAAGAGAAGAATTTAAGTAGGAGGACATGAATGGCTAGATATACTGAGGCTTCCTGCCGCCTGTGCCGCAGAGAAGGAACAAAATTATTTTTAAAGGGCGCCCGTTGCTATTCCAGCAAGTGCGCTATTGCGAAGAGAGGGTATGCTCCGGGCCAGCACGGTCCCGCGGGCTCACGCCGCAAGCAGTCTGAATACGGTCTGCAGCTCCGCGAGAAGCAGAAGACGAAGCGCTTCTATGGTCTCCAAGAAGGCCAGTTCCACACGATTTACAATCGCGCGGATCGTCAGAGAGGCAACACCGGTTTCAACTTCCTGCGTTTGCTTGAGATGCGTTTTGACAGCATTGTCTATCGCCTGGGCTTCGCCCATTCTCGTGCGGAAGCCAGACAGCTTGTTACACACGGACACTTCACACTGAACGGGAAGAAGGCCAACATTCCTTCCATGACCTTGAAGGCAGGCGATGTGATTGCAGTAGCCGAGACCTCGAGAGCGAAGAATCGTTTCAAAGGCTTCGAAGTGAACCGTACAATCCCGCACTGGTTGAATCTGGATGCCGATACATTAACCGGCAAGATTCTACAGCTCCCGAACAGGGAAGATGTTGATGTGGAAGTCAGCGAGCGTTTAATTGTCGAGCTTTACTCCCGCTAATCATCCTGAGGAAATTGGCCAGTTCACATTTATTGTGCACGAAATCCGGGAGGTAATGAATGTTAGAAAGTAATAAACCGGTCATCACGACTGCTGACCTTTCAGCCGATAATTCTTACGGCAAGTTCATCGTTGAGCCATTGGAGCGCGGGTACGGGATCACGTTGGGTAACTCCCTTCGCCGCGTTCTTCTCTCATCGTTAACGGGGGCTGCGGTAACCGCTCTTCGCGTAGACGGAATTTTCCATGAATTTTCCACTGTCAAGGGCGTTATTGAAGATATGACCGAAATCATCTTGAATGTTAAGGGTATCCGCATCAAGATGAATGTAGAAGGTCCCAAGACAGTTTATTTGAGCAGCGACGAAGGTACCACCGGTGTCTTGACTGCCGGCGATATCGTGCACGATGAAGAGATTGAGATCATGAATCCCAATCACGTGATCTGCACACTCAACGGCGAGTCCCGTGTTTTCATTGAATTCACGGTCAGCGAAGGCCAGGGCTACAACTCGGCCGAGAACAATAAGTGGCCGAATCAGCCGATCGGTGTCATCCCGATTGACTCGATTTTCACACCGATCAACAAGGTCAATTACAGCGTCGAGAACACGCGTGTCGGTCAGTTTACGGATTACGACAAGCTGACACTCGAAGTCTGGACGGACGGAACGATCACGGCAGAAGCCGGTGTGAGCCAGGCTGCGGATATCTTGATCGAACATCTGAGTTTGTTCCTGAATCTCGACGAAATCGAGCGACAGGTACCCTATGGCGATTCGGAAGAAGAAGTAGAACACGATGTGATTCTGGACACCGCCATCGAGGATATGGATTTTTCTGTGAGAACCTATAACTGTCTGAAAAGAGCTTCGATCAACACGATTGGCGACCTGGTCATCAGGACACAGGAAGACATGATGAAGGTGAGAAACCTTGGCAAGAAATCCCTTGAAGAAGTGGAACAGAAACTTGCCGAACTGGGGCTCGGTCTGGCCGAATCTCCGGAAATGTAATTTAGCACGAACACTATTACCTGTTATTAGGAGGTTATGAATGTCTGGACATCGCAAATTGGGCCGCAAGACCAGCGTCAGACTTAGCATTTTGAGAAACCTGACCACACAGTTGATCGTCTCCGGATCTGTTGAGACGACGCTGGATCGCGCGAAGGAAGTTCGCAGTATTGCGGAGAAACTGATTACGGAAGCCAGCCGTGAGGCGGATAATTTCACCACTCGTGAAATTCTTTCGTCCACAGCGAAGCTTGACGGTAAGGGCAAGAAGGTTCTTTCCCCCAAGACTTCGGTCAATGACCGTAAATATTATGTAGTTGAACATGAACTGAAGACAAAAGAAGTTCAAGTTGATCATCCGAGCCGTTTAGCCGCTCGCCGCAGAGCCATGAATTGGCTTGTGAAGGGCAAGACCCCGCAAGGTGACGTGGTCAACCCTGTCAACATCTTGTTCGATGAAGTTGCCCCGCGTTACAAGGATTGCGAAGGCGGCTATACTCGCATCATTCAATTAGGTGCCCGCCGTGGTGATTCCGCGGAGATGGCAAGACTCGAACTGGTCTAAGAACGGCCGTTTCGATTACGATTTTTCAAGGCCGGGAGATTCTCGGCCTTCTTTTGTTTATACTAGACAATATCTAAACGAAGAAATAGGAGCGCTGGCGTGACAAACCAACTGATTGTTGTTCGGGATGCCTCATACACCTATGACCAGGATACCGAAGATGCGCTGGTTGCGGTTCGGAATCTCAATTTTTCTGTAGCTGAGGGAGAGCATCTAGCCATCTTGGGGCGAAACGGATCCGGCAAGTCCACGCTGGCTCGTTTATTAAATGCACTCTTATTGCCGCAAACCGGAAGTGTTGAAGTCATGGGGCTTGACACGAGGGATGAGGATGCGGTCTGGGAAATCCGCTCGAAACTCGGGATGGTTTTCCAGAATCCGGATAATCAGATTGTCGCCACGACTGTGGAGGAGGATGTCGCCTTTGGCCCCGAGAATCTGGGGGTTCCTCAAGCAGAATTGAGACAGCTCGTTACGGACGTCCTTCACATGGTTGGGATGGATGGCATGGAGAAGCGTCAGCCTTCGGAACTCTCCGGAGGGCAGAAGCAGAAGCTCGCTGTGGCCGGCATTCTCGCGATGTCCCCGCGTTGCATCATTCTTGATGAAGCGACTTCGATGCTCGACCCCCGGAGCCGCCATGAGTTGATGACGCTGGTTTCCGATCTCTGCCGCACCCGCGGGCTCACCCTCATCAACGTCACGCATCACATGGACGAAGTTCTGGAAGCGGATCGGGTTCTGGTCATGAGCCACGGTGAGCTGGTCATGCAGGGGACGCCGAACGAAATTTTCTTCGAGCACGAGAAGATCTCTCGCCTGGGACTCGATGTTCCCGCGTACATTCATATAACGAAGGCTTTGGCCAAAGCCACCTCCAACCCCTGCACCCGAGAGGATCTGGAGTCCGAGGACACGGCAGTTCGCTATCTGAAGAAGATCCTCCGCGAATCCCGCGGCGAAACCCATGAGGACGCCCGCGGCGAAACCCTCGACGGAACTTATGGCGAAACCCGCGGTGAAACTTATGGAGAAACCCGCGGCGGAACCTATGGCGAAGCGACTGCTGACTCAGAGACGGACGCCTCTGAACCGGGCGCCTCTGAACGCCCTACCCGTTTGCGGAACGAAGATGTCAACGCTGACTATAACGCTTCCCCGATCATCGAAGTGGACCACCTGTCCCATTCGTACAATGTCAACCGACCCGACCAAATGGATGCCATCACCGATATTAGCTTCAAGGTCTGGCCCGGTGAATTCCTCGGCATTGCGGGACACACCGGTTCCGGCAAATCGACCTTGATTCAGCACTTGAATGGGCTGATCAGGCCGCAGTCCGGGACGATTAAAGTCATGGGCTTCGACGTTTCGGAGAATAAGGATATTCGCGAACTGCGCCGCCATGTGGGGATGGTTTTTCAATACCCTGAGCAGCAGCTCTTTGCGGAAACGATTTTCGACGATGTGGCCTACGGGCCTAAACACCTGGGGATGAGTGACGAGGAAGTTCGAGAGAATTGCCTGAAGGCCTTGAGTCTGGTGGGCTTGGACGATGTGAATCTCGACCGTTCGCCTTTTGAGCTGTCGGGCGGCCAAATGCGCCGCGTCGCCATTGCCGGAATCTTGGCGATGCGGCCGGAGGTGCTGATTCTTGATGAGCCGGCCGCCGGACTCGACCCACAAGGGCGCGACGAAATTTTCCAAACGATCTTAGGTCTCCAGCAACAAGGGGTGACGATTCTTTTGGTTTCCCACAGCATGGATGATTTGGCTAAGCTGGCGGATCGGATCATGATCCTGCGAGAGGGGAATTTGGCCAGAATCGGTACCGTTGAAGAAATCTTCGCGGACGAAGAACTGATCTTGGCTAATGACTTGGAAATCCCTGCTGTGATGCGTTTTGCCGGGCGCTTCACCGATGAATACCCTAACTTGGACCCCCGAGTCTTCACTCCGGAAGATTGTGAAGAGAGACTTCTCGAAGCTGCGAGAGAGGCAGCGCGGGAAGACGCTGAAGAAGATCCCGGAGAGGTTCCTGACGAGGTTTCTGAAGTTATTGCCGGTGAGGTTCCTGAAGATATTTCCGAAGAAGTTTCTGAGGAGGTGGAGCGGTCATGACTTTTACGATCGGCAACTACTATCCCGGAAATTCCTACATTCACAGACTGGATCCAAGGATCAAGTTGGGGTTCTCCCTGCTTCTGATGATCGCAGTCTTTTTCCTGACGAAACCAATCCCGCTTCTCTTGTATGGTCTGGGAATCGTGGTGCTCGTGCTCCTGGCCAAGATTGATGCAGTGACCGTTTGGAAGACGATCAAACCCATCTTGTTCATCACGATCTTCGCCTTCATTCTGAATATTTTTTCGGTACCGGGTGAGAAGCTTGTGACGATTGGCCCCCTCAGCATTACTCGGGAGGGCTTGGAGACCGGTATTTTGATGGCCGTGCGCCTGATCTTTCTCATCGTGGGCTCATCCACGCTGATGACGCTGACTACGACCTCGCTTCTGCTGGCGGATTCGGTTGAATCGTTGCTCTCGCCGCTGAAAGTGTTTCATGTACCCGTTCACGATATCTCTATGATGATCTCGATCGCATTGCGGTTCATTCCGACTTTGGCCGACGAAGCGGATAAGATTCAGAAGGCGCAATCCTCCCGTGGAGCGAACTATGACACCGGCAGTTTCATGCAGCGTGTGAAAGGCCTGGTTACCATCCTGATTCCGCTCTTCGTCAGTGCGATCAAGCGAGCTGAGGAACTGGCGACCGCTATGGAAGCTCGTTGCTACCGAGGCGGGGAGGGCCGGACGAAGCTCAATCAGTTGAAGATGAAGACGTCTGATATTGTTTTCTTGGTTATTGGGCTCGTCTATGTAGCACTCATTTTGTTTATTCAATTTGCCTTCTGAAGGAGGGGTCATGCGGCACAGAACAGCGCTGCTTCTGCAGTTTGACGGCACCTCTTATGCCGGCTGGCAGCGGCAGGCGAATGCGAAAAGTGTTCAAGGCACGGTTGAGGCCTGCCTCGCGAAGCTTTGTCATGAAAAAATCACCTTGATCGGCTGCAGTCGCACGGATGCCGGGGTGCATGCCAGGCACCACATCAGCCATTTTGACAGTGCCTGTACGGTGCCTGAGGATCGTTTGTACTTGGCGCTCGGCACCCTCTTACCGGAGGATATCAGTGTTCTGGATGCCAAGGTTGTCCCGGATCATTTCCATGCCCGTTTCGGTACTTCCGGCAAACAGTATTCCTACTACATCTGGAATGATCGCAAGAAAAGTGCGCTCCTCTCCCGCTATTCGCTCCATGAATCCCGTGACTTGGATCTTGAGGCGATGCGTGAAGGGGCTTCTTTGCTTGTTGGGAAGAAGGATTTTCGCTGTTTCATGGCGTCTGGTTCTTCGGCCAAAACAACCGTCCGCACACTTCATAAGGTTGAATTAGAAGCGAATGGACCTCTGCTTCGGCTGATCGTGGCGGGCGATGGGTTTCTCTATAATATGGTTCGCATCATTGCGGGAACGCTGCTTTATATTGGCTTGGGAAAGCTCGAACCTCATGATGTCCAAGTGATGCTGGAGACCGGAGATCGGACTTTGGCCGGGAAAACCTTGGCACCGCAGGGACTCTTTCTGGATGAAGTATATTACCCCGAGAGTCCTTTTGCTGAGTGGTATAATAAGCCCAATAATTTGCCGGAAATCTGGCCTTGCACATGAACGGAGGCTGCTATGAAGAATTGGAATGAAGTTTCCAATATGACCATGTTGACAGACTACTATGAGCTGACGATGTCACAAGCGTACTTTGACCGGGGGATGAAGGATACGATCGCTTATTTCGATCTCTTTTTCCGACGCGTGCCCGACAATGGCGGTTATGCAATTATGGCCGGCTTGGAACAGATGATCACCTATCTGCAGGATTTGCGTTTTGAAGAAGATGATATTCAGTTTCTGCGCGAAACGGGTCATTTCAGCGAAGATTTCCTTGACTACATTCGGAATATGGAACTTGCCTGCGATATTTGGGCTGTCCCGGAAGGGACACCGATTTTCGAAGGCGAACCGATTGTGAAGGTCAGGGGACCGATTATTCAGGCCCAGATGGTGGAGACCATGCTCTTACTGACGGTTAACCACCAGAGCCTGATTGCGACGAAGTCCTCTCGCATTGTCTATGCTGCCGAAGGGCGCCCGATCATGGAGTTTGGTGCCAGACGCGCGCAAGGCTATGATGCCTCGGTTCTGGGCGCAAGAGCGGCTTATATCGGCGGTGTCGCCGGAACCTCGTGCACGATGGCCGGTGAGCAATTTGGGATTCCTCTTTCGGGAACCATGGCACACAGTTTCGTGCAGCTTTTCCCGACGGAATACGAAGCGTTCTTGGCGTATGCGAAGACCTATCCGGACGACACGGTGCTCCTGGTTGACACCTATAACGTACTGAATGAAGGCGTTCCGAATGCCATTCGTGTGGCTAAGGAATACTTGGCACCACTGGGGAAGAGGCTCAAGGGCGTGAGAATTGACTCCGGTGACCTCACGTATTTAAGCCAAGAGACCAGGAAAATGCTGGATCAGGCGGGCCTCGTGGACTGTAAGATCGTTGTCTCTTCTTCGCTGGATGAGTACATCATCAGAGACCTCTTATCTCAGGGGGCGAAAATCGATTCTTTCGGAGTCGGTGAGCGCTTGATCACATCGCGGAGCGAACCGGTTTTCGGCGGTGTGTATAAATTGAGTGCGATTGAAGATGAGAACGGCCAAGTGATTCCTAAGATGAAGGTTTCGGAGAATATCACGAAGATCACAAACCCCGGCAGCAAGTGGGTGTATCGTCTGGTGGACAATTCGACCGGCAAGCTCATTGCAGACCTGATCGCGCTTGACGGGGAAGAGATAGACGAGTCGAAACCCTACGAACTGTTCGACCCGGAAGCGACCTGGAAACGCAAGACGGTTGAGAACTTTACAGCCGAGTCTTTGCTGGTGCCTATTTTCAAAGGCGGAGTTACCGTCTATGAGTCCCCTTCGCTGCAGGAAATCAAGGATTACTCAACGAGACAAATGACGAGGCTCTGGCCTTCTGTCACACGTTTTGATAACCCGCATAATTACTACGTGGACTTGTCCCAGAAGCTCTGGGATTTAAAACATAAAATGCTTCAGGAATTAGGTTGAAAGATTCATGAATTCAGCTGATAACTAACGTTGATAAATAAAGCTGATAACAGACGAAAACGAAGTTAACAACAGACCAAGAAAGAGGTAGAACATGGCAATTAAAGGTGTAATCACAATGGAGAACGGCAAGGAAATGCCTTTTGAACTTTTCCCCCAGTATGCGCCCAACACAGTGAACAATTTTGCGGAACTGGCGGAGGCCGGTTTCTATAACGGACTTATTTTCCATCGCGTGATCAAAGGCTTCATGATCCAAGGCGGTGACCCCAACGGCACCGGCATGGGTGGCCCGGGTTATCAGATCAAGGGTGAATTTTCCGGAAACGGCTTCCCCAATGAACTGAAGCATACACCAGGTGTCCTCTCAATGGCACGTTCGATGTCCCCTGACTCTGCAGGTTCACAGTTCTTCATCATGCACAAGGATTCCCCACACCTAGATGGGCAGTACGCCGCCTTTGGCCGACTGACCGGAGGCTTGGATGTCCTGGAAGAAATTGCAACCACCCCGACCGGCCGCCAAGATCGCCCGTTGGAAGACCAAGTGATTCGTTCCATCGTCATTACCGAAGGGAAAGAAGAACTGGCCCCGGCAGTCAAGGGCTGAGTACGTAAGCGCTGAGAACACAAGCACTGAGTACGTAAGCGCTGAGAACACAAGAACTGAGAACAGCGGGCTCTTTGGCCAAAGCATAAAACATAAAACATAAACAACAGAGGGACTTATGGCTGAGAAACAAAGCTTTTTTATAACAACGCCCATTTATTACCCGAGTAATAAACTCCATATCGGGCACTCCTACACGACAGTCGCAGCGGACACAATCGCCAGATTCCAGCGGCTGAAAGGCAAAGATGTCATGTTCTTAACCGGCATGGATGAGCATGGCCAGAAGATCCAGAAGAAAGCCGAGGAAGCCGGTCTCGCCCCCCAGACCTTCGTCGACAACATGGCTGTGGGAATTAAGAGTCTGTGGAAACTCATGGATATCAGCTATGACCGTTTCATCCGCACCACGGATCCTATGCATGAGCAGGCGATACAGAAGATTTTCCAGAAACTCTATGACAATGGTGCTATCTATAAGGACTTCTACGAAGGCTGGTACTGCACGTCCTGTGAGGCCTTCTGGACCGAGTCGCAGCTCGTGGACGGGCATTGCCCGGACTGTGGCGGACCTGTGACCCTGACGAAGGAGGAGAGTTATTTTTTCCGCTTGAGTGAGTATCGCGACAAGTTGGTTCAGCATTATGCGGAGCATCCGGATTTCCTGCAACCGGAAACGTCGCGGAACGAAATGCTGCGTTTTATGGAACAAGGCCTGGAAGACTTGGCCGTGTCTCGCACCTCGTTCGACTGGGGTGTGAAGGTGCCTTTTGACGAGAAGCACGTGGTCTATGTGTGGATCGACGCGCTGGCAAACTACATTACCGCGCTGGGTTATCCCGATGATCCGAATGGCGATTACAAACGTTATTGGCCTGCGGATGTCCATCTGGTGGGCAAGGAAATTGTTCGTTTCCATGCGATCATCTGGCCGGCCGTCCTGATGGCGCTGGGTGAGCCACTGCCGAAACATGTGTTCGGCCACGGGTGGCTCCTCATGAATGAGAGCAAGATGTCGAAATCCAAGGGCAACGTGGTGGATCCGGTCGTGCTCTGTGAGCGCTACGGCGTGGACAGTGTGCGCTATTTCCTCCTGCGTGAGGTACCCTTCGGTTTGGATGGCAACTTTACGAACGAGGCTTTGGTCGAGCGGATCAATTCGGATTTGGCCAACGACCTCGGCAACCTGCTGAGCCGCACAACCGCGATGTTGGCGAAATATTTCGGCGGCATCCTGCCCGCAGAGCGTGAAGCAGCGCCGGTGGATGACGAGATCATCGCGCAAGCGGCCACAACGCTGACGGAAGTGGACACTCATCTTGAGAAGATGCAGTTCAGCCATGCTTTGGCTTCGATCTGGCGTCTGATTTCGCGAGCAAACAAGTATATTGATGAAACCGAGCCCTGGAAACTCGGCAAGTCTGAGGCTCAGGCAGCCCGTTTAGCGGCGGTTCTGGGGAATCTTTGTGAGTCTTTGCGGGTCGTCGCGGTGCTCCTGAAGCCCTTCCTGCCTTCCACCTCGGCTGCGATTCTGAAGGCTCTGGGTCTGCCCACGGACGTGACTCTGGAGGACGCCGCATTTGGTCGTTTCGAGACGCAGACAGCGATCGAGGCGAGTAAGCCGCTCTTCCCGCGTTTGGACCTGAAAACGGAGATCGAATGGCTGGATGAACAGTTAGGCGGAGCTCCGGCTGATTCGGCTGATTCAGCTGATTCGGCCAAAGCCGCAGAAACCATCTCCACTACCCCTATGCAGAGTGCGAAGGCGGCGGAGGGCTCGGCGACAGCGGGAGGTGGAAATCCTGCGGAAGAGGTCCCGGGCGTTGCCTTGATCCAATATGCTGACTTTACGAAACTGAAGTTGACCATTGCGGAAATCAAAGCGTCCGAACGTGTCAAAGGCGCCGACCGTCTCCTGAAATCAACCCTCGACGTCGGAGGCGGCGAAGAGCGCATTGTTGTTTCAGGCATTGCGGAATTCTACGATCCGACCGACCTGCCGGGACGGCAAGTGCTCCTTTTGGAGAATTTGGAACCGCGAAAGATCCGGGGAATTCTCTCACAAGGAATGCTCCTATGTGCCGAAGACAGCGATGGCAAACTGAGCTTGCTGGGTCCTGACCGCAAGGTCACGCCCGGATCCGATGTCAGCTGAGTTAAACGAGGAAAATCAAGTTCTTATATGTTATATGATACACACGCGCACCTGAATGATGACTGCTACAGGGAAGACCTGGAGGCAGTGATTTCACGTGCACATGAGGCGGATGTGCGTCTCATGAATGTCATTGGCTATGACTTGGCCAGCTCTGAAAGGGCCGTTGCTATTGCCTCGGCCGCGGAGGGCGTCTATGCGGTCATTGGTGTGCATCCGCACGATGCCGACACCTGGACTCCGGAGACGGCTGCCCGTTTCCGTGAACTCCTTTCTCTGCACCGTGAGAAAATTGTGGCCATAGGCGAGATCGGCCTTGATTACCACTATGACGACTCTTTGCCGAAAGAAGTGCAGAAACAGGCTTTTCAAGAGCAAATGCGCTTGGCTCATGAATATCAATTGCCTTTCGTCGTCCATGATCGGGATGCCCATCAGGATTCTCTAGAAGCCATTGAGGAGATCAGGGAAGAGGGCCTTCTGCGAGATGAACCGGGTGTTTTTCACTGCTATTCCGGTTCGGTGGAGTTCAGCAAAGGGCTCTTGGCGCTTGGGTTCTATCTGGGTTTCGATGGGCCGGTGACTTTTAAGAATGGGAAGAAGCCTTTGGCTGTGGCCACAGACACACCCTTGGACAGCTTGCTGCTGGAAACCGATTGCCCCTATCTCTCGCCGGAACCTCTGCGGGGGAAGAGAAACGAACCCTCCTATCTTCGCTACATCAACGAGCGACTGGCGGAGGCAAGAGGGTATGAGGCGGCGGCTTTGGCCGAAATAACGACGAACAATGCCCGACATTTGTTCGGTGTCTGATGTTGCTGCGAGGGAATCACGATGAGTAAGATAGTTCGATTACTGGCACTTGGCCTAGCACTGACCGTTAGCCTTGCGGGGGTTTCGGCTTGCCAAGCGCCGGATCCTGTGAGTGCCCAGCAGACGACGGGGGGGAGCGCGCCTGACACGCTGACTTCTCCCGGCGGCACAAACGGCGGCACGTTCAATGGCACAAACGGCGGCTCGCAAGGCAGCGAAGACCCTGCCTTATCGGCGCCCACCTTACCCGCGGGATCGGCCGGATCCGTTGAGGGTACAACGCCAACGCCTTCGTCTGTTGATGCCAACGGCACAACGCTGACGACCGACCCCGGAGCAGAGGGAACAACACCCGAAGAGACGACCTCAGCGGAGGTCACTTCACCCGGTGAAACGACAGCGGATGAGGCATCGACGCCAGCTGTTTCCGCCAACCAACCCCCTGAGAGCGCTGCAAAAGACCCCGCCTACTTCAAAGATGCCCTCTTCATCGGCGATTCTCGGACACAGGGCTTGATGCTTTACGGGACTCTTTACGATGCGACCTTTATCTATAACAAAGGCTATAATGTCGGCCAATATTTCGATGAAGTGGTGAACACGGGAACTTCGAAAATGACCGGAGCTGCCTATGTGCAGAGCCAATCTGGGAATTTCAACGATGTGTACT
Organism: uncultured Fastidiosipila sp.; assembly: GCA_964479695.1. Classification (GTDB taxonomy): domain Bacteria; phylum Bacillota; class Clostridia; order Saccharofermentanales; family Fastidiosipilaceae; genus JAAYZH01. The sequence goes on along the minus strand of CAYZSO010000019.1, from coordinate 22,550 downwards.
TGGGCTTCGGGATTAATGAGACCGGCTGGCCTCTGGGAAACTTCATTTCGTACTACCGCAGTGTCGTGCAGCACGTGAAATCCTACCATGCCGGTGCGTCCATCTATGTCATGGCCATCCTGCCGGTGGAAGCCTCTCAGGACGGCAATACGTATTTGAATAACAAAGTAATCAAGACTTTTAACGAAGCTATTGCTAAGATGACAGTTGAAGAAGGTGTCTACTTCCTGGATGCGACTCCCGCCGTAGCTGGTCCTGATGGCGCAATTCCCGCAGGCTCCACGCCTGACGGTGTGCATTTCGACCGCGACTATGTTGAGAAATGGCAGGCTTATATCCAGACACACGTAGCTCCGCGGTAAGCAGACACTGAAGTGCGTAGCTCTGCGCTAAGTAGCCACTGAACTGCGTGGGTGCTGAAGCGAATCGACCGAGGTAAGTAGCCACTGCGCAACGGTTGAAAATACAAAACGAAAGAAGGTTCATTGATGAAACATGTAACGAAAATTTGTGCGATCGCCCTGTCTCTGGTCATGGTCATTTCACTCGCCGCCTGCTCCGGTTCCGGCCAGCTCAAGGACGGTCTGGATCTGCAGACTTTGGCCGAAGACCTCCTGACCGGCATGGCTTGGCAGGACAAGGATCTGGCTCAGCTCCCCGATCAGCTCTGGGATCGTTACATCGACCAAGTCGATCAAGCCGACTTAGCAGCCCACATGGTGATTGCAGGTGGGGGTGCCACAGCCGAAGAAATTGCACTTTTTCAGGCCAAAGACGCCGACTCCGCCGCCCGTGTCGAGACGGCTATGAACGAGCGCTTCGAGTATTTCAGGACTTCTTTTGGCAACTATACACCGGAACAATTGGTGAATCTGGAAGACCCGGTCCTGATCCGCAACGGCAACTATGTGCTGAGCGTAATCTCATCTGACAATCCAAAAGCCAAGCAAATTATCGAGGCTTGGATCGACAAAAATAAGTAAGTATTTGAGGATTTCAGGATGGCATTCAACACTCCGGTTTTCCTCTTTTTCTTCCTTCCTGTCACTTTGCTGTTCTACTATCTGCCTCTTTGGGGTGGTCCGGGCAGCCGCAGCCGACAGGTCTATTTGCTGCTGATCAGCCTCTTTTTCTATTCTTGGGGCGAACCGAAACTGGTCTTTCTCTTAGCCGGATCGATTCTCGTAAACTACCTCCTGCTTCGCCTCTGGGAACGGGCGAATTATGGCAGGGCACTCCTTATCGTCTCCGTACTTCTGAATATCCTGGTTCTCGTCTGGGGCAAATATTTCGCGGCTTCTTTGCCGCTCGGTTTGTCCTTTTACACCTTCAAGCTCCTGTCCGCCTGGTTTGACCGCAAGCGGTTGGCTGACGCAGCTGCTGACGCTGTTGGTGGCACCAATGCCACAGCCGAAACCACTGCCGCTAATGCCAACGCCGCTCAAAATGACGCGGCTGTGCCGTTTACTTTCATCCACTTTGCTCTGTATATTTCGTTTTACCCGCAAGTCATTTCCGGCCCGATTGGTCGTTATGAACACTTCGTGAGGCAGCTGCCCAATTTGCAAGGCCAAGTTACGCAACTGGCCACAGGGCTGCCTCGATTCCTGTCCGGACTTTTCATCAAAGTCCTCCTCGCCGATCCTGTCTTCGCCATCCGTGAGCGCCTGCTCACGAACCCCGGCGCCGCCGAAGCGTGGCTCGCCGCACTCCTTTACACGTTCTATATCTACTTAGATTTCTCCGCCTACTCCAACATGGCCATCGCCCTGGGCCGGATGTTGGGTTTCGAAACATTAGAGAACTTCCGCCTGCCCTACCAGGCCGACAGCGTTTCCGATTTCTGGCGCCGTTGGCACATCTCGCTCAGCAGCTGGTTTCGTGACTACGTCTACATTCCTTTGGGCGGCAACCGCAAAGGCACCGCCCGCCAAATCCTCAACATCCTGATCGTCTGGTCGCTCACCGGCATTTGGCACGGCAGCAGTCTGAACTTCCTTTTCTGGGGACTCTATTACGCAGCCTGGCTGCTCTTGGAGAAATTTCTGCTCAACCGCTGGACCTCTTCGTGGCCAAAGATCGCACGCCAAGCCCTCACTTTCCTCATTGTGAATCTCGGCTGGGTGCTATTTGCTTTCCCCGATTTCGGGGCGCTCTCATCCTTCGTTGGCGCCCTCTTCGGCCGGCAAGGCGCAGGCGGACCCGCAGCTCTCTACCAACTCGGGAGCCACGCGCTCTTGCTGATTGTGGCGGCGGTCTGCGTCTTTGGCCTCCATCGCAAACTCACAGACCGCTGGAACCAAAGCCCCCTCCGCCACCAACCTCTGGGCATCGTTCTCCAATACACAGCCGCCGCGTTGCTGATGCTCCTGACCATCGCTTTTATGCTGGATCAGAGTTTCGCATCCTTCCTGTATTTCAATTTCTGAGGAGGCACTATGAAGAAATTCACAACCATTTGCGCAAGCCTCTTCCTCGCCCTCTTCGGTGTGCTGGGCCTCTTCCACCTCGCGACCCCTGATCAGGAATTCTCGACGCAGGAGCGTCGTCCTTTGGCCAAAGCCCCCACCCCCACCCTTTCCTCCTGGTTTGACGGTCAATTTGCCTCCCAAACGAGCAAATGGCTCGCAGACCAATTCCCAGCGCGCCCATTCTGGCTCTCTCTCAAGGCCCAAACACAGCAATTCACCGGCCAAGCTGACAATGACCGCGTCTACTTCGCCCGCGACAATTACCTCATCGAAATTCATGAAAGCCTTGACGAAACCAAGCTCCGCCGCAACATCGGCGATGTCGTTTCTTTCATCCAAAATTTCTGGCCTGCCGGCAGACCCGCTTCCCTCCTCCTTGCCCCCACTGTCGCCGGCGTCTCGCCTGACCTCTTGCCCCCCGGCTCCCAGGAAGCCCCCCAAGCGGACATCCTCACGGATCTCCGCTCCTTGGCCGACGCTTCCGGCATCTACGCACCCGACCTGCTTGGCGCTCTGCAAGGTGGCGCTCTGCAAGGTGGCGACCTGCAAGAGGGCGCTGCTGCTATGTCGGATGCGTCTGACCCAGTTGATGGGAACGCTGTTTCGAGCGGACAACAACTCTATTTCCGAACCGATCATCACTGGACTCAAGACGGAGCCAGGCTTGCTTTCCTCACTTGGCTTGAGGGGCGTGAATTGGGCGGAGAAGCAAATGTCAGCTCGACTTTCCGTCGAGAAATCGTGACCAATGATTTCCGCGGCACAACTGCTGCCAAAGCGAACCTCTGGACCGTTCCTTCTGATTCCATCGCAGCGTATCGCGACCCCTCTCTGGACAGAGTGAAACTTGTCGATAAAGAGGGTACTTTGATTCGGGAAGGGATTTATGATGAGGCGGCTTTGGCCACCTATGACCCCTACGAATTCTTCGTTGGTGAGAACCGCGATTGGCTGAAACTCGAAACTGGCAGCGAGGGATCCGCTCGGGGCAGGCACTTACTGCTCTTCAAGGATTCCTACGCGAATGCGCTGGTGCCGTTTCTGTGCCCCTATTACGAAACGATTACGATGGTGGATTTGCGCTACCTGAATGAGGGGATGGCGGACTTGCTGGAGCGCGCGGACTATAGCGAAGTGATGTTCTTGTACAACGTGGTGACCCTCGCCGACGAAAACAGCACGTTTAAGTTGTTGAAGTAAGTTGTTGGTTGCTGGGGTTGTGTTGGGGTTGTTTTGTGTTGTGTTGTGTTGCCTGCGTTGCGTGCGTGAATGAGTTGTAGTTTCCAAGGGAACAAGCATGTAAATTATAAATGTTATATATTATTCGTTAGGACTTAAAGACTTATAAGAAATAAATCCCCGCAAATGCTTGATTTACGAGGATCTTCTGATGGTGGGGGGTGAGGGGCTCGAACCCACGACCCCCTGCTTGTAAGGCAGGTGCTCTGACCAACTGAGCTAACCCCCCAAAAGTTTCCTTGAAATGCTGCAGAGTTTCTCTGAGCTCGGATGACGTTCAGCAATAACGCTGAGCACAAAAAATATTACCATAGAGAGCAAAATTGTCAAGCCGGTTTTTGGCTTGGCGGCATGCCGCGGCAGGCGGCAGGAGGTTATGCGGCAGACTGGGGGCAGACCCCGGTACAGCGGCAGGGGGCGAGGGCTGGTGGCACTACATAAGTTTAATTTTAGACATATGTAGTGAGTTCTTGTTGGCGGAGCGGTTTTGGCTGCGTATTCTTCCTGAATTTGTTCTTCGGAGCATAGGGTAATTGTTATCTTATTTGCAGGTTGGTTGGGATCCGGAAACTTGCGACATCAGATTAGCAGACTCTGCGCTTTGAAAGGTATTTGCCTGTTGGTTCTGTACTCTTGCAGCCTGTGCAACCTTCGAGGTCAGTATTCATTCATAAATTCTGCCTTCAGGTCAGTAATCATTCATCTGGGTGCAAAACAAGTGTCAAGTTCTTCCCGGGAAAATATTTGTTGTCGCAAAGATCCCGATCCGAACCAGTTTGGAAATTTATTTGGCTTGGGTGGGGCTTGTAGCGATTAGTCGCAGTTAGCGCACTTACAAAGAAAAACTCCGGCAAATACGAACTCGCAAAGGAAACTATACGTCGCAGTTAGCGTACATACAAGAAAAATCGTGCAAAAAAGAATCTGCTAGAGGAGCCATACGCCGCCAATACCGTACCACAAACCAAAACTCAATGACATTAGAACAAGTGTGGAAAGTATACGCAGCCCAAACCGCTCTATCCATTAAGAAAAATGAAATGATAGCTGTACTTGTATAAGCTGAATGCGTTGCCAAGACCGTTATAAGCGGAATGCGTTGTCATTACCGTTTCGTTTATTTTCACTTATGATGCATTGATGTTTTATATGCACAGATGTATTGCATTGAGAAGGGTAACAAAACGGAAACTTCGACTGGACCTTCAAATAGGCCTTCAATTGAACGTTCAAGAGAAATTAAAAGAGCATTAGCATGGCATAGAATAAACGTGCTGAACGCAATCGAAGAAATTCCTACAAGTCGTTGACAAGATTTAGATTAACATATAAAATCATTAAGCACTCTCAAAGAGGGTACAAATGGCGCAGTAGTTCAGTCGGTTAGAATGCCAGCCTGTCACGCTGGAGGTCGAGGGTTCGAGCCCCTTCTGCGTCGCCAATATACAGCCGGTTCCCTGATAGGAATCGGTTTGTTATATGCCCAGATAGCTCAGTCGGTAGAGCAGCGGACTGAAAATCCGCGTGTCGTTGGTTCGATTCCGACTCTGGGCACCATAAGAACGTAGGACCGGACCCAACCCACCTGCGTTCTTTTTGTATTCCCCGATTCTCCATCCTGATTTATATGTATAAACAGTAAAAAAATAATTATCGATCAATTATCGATCAATAATCGAGCAATAATCAAGCAAGACGACATTGTGTTCAAACGGTGCGACTTTTCCACAAACGAAAAATGACGAAGGCAGGATAATTTCTGTAGATCGCTTTAAATTCCGGGAAACGTATTGTATACTGAAAATGTTGTTAGCGAAAAATACATGAAACTACAGGCTTTACTGCAAAAATCTGTGCGTTTTTAATTTTTCTCTTGAACAATAGAGTGAATCAGGTCTTGGGAGTGTCCTTATGGTGGCGCTCAAGTGGGAACGCCCAACTTGGGACGTCCGATTGGGAGTGCCCAACTGGGAACGTCCAATTGGGGATGCCCAACACGGCACCCAAGGGAACGCCCAACTGGGGACGTCCGATTGGGAGCGTCCAATTGGGCACCCAAGGGAGTGACCCAAGGGAGTGACCAATTGGGGATGCCCAACGTGTGGGGGTTTGCTGATGTTCAAAAAGCATTTCATGCACCAGAAAATGATGACAAAAGTGCTGATCGCACTGGTGCCTGTCTACCTGATGAGTATTTACTTGTTTGGTTGGCGGGTGCTTCTTTTGCTTGCGGCAACGCTGATTGCGGGGGCCGTAGCAGAGCTAGCCATAATGCGCTTGGTTCAGCAAGACAAGGTGAAGCTGACCGAGGCCTGCTTCGTCAGTGCGGCGCTCTTTACGTTGACGCTGCCGCCGGCCACACCGGTTTGGGTGGCCGTGATTGGGATCTTGTTTGGGATAGGCTTTGGCAAGGCGGTGTTTGGCGGTTTCGGCCAGAATATTTTCAATCCGGCACTTGTGGGCAGATGTTTCATTTATATTACGTTTCCTGCGCACATGACGCGGGGGTGGGTGGAGCCCTTTGTGGGGGGCGCGTCCGGTTTCGCTGCGTCGGGTATTGCTGCGCCCGGCTCCCTGGCAGCTAGCTCAGCGGCATTTAGTTTCCCGGCGGGGTTTGCGCAATATAGTGCGGATGTTCTGAGCGAGGCGACGCCGATTGTGCAGAGTAATGCGGGGCCCTTGCCGTCGCTGCCCAATTTGCTGCTGGGCTTCAGTTCCGGGTCACTGGGGGAAGCGTCGGCGGTGCTGATTTTGCTCTGCGGGATTTATCTGGTGGTTACGAAGACCGCATCGTGGAAGATTATGGTGTCGACTTTGGGGTCGGCGGCGATTTTGGCAACAATTCTCTGGGCAGCCGGTGTGACGACGGTGCCGCCGCAGTATCAGATTTTGAGCGGCGGGCTGGTTTTTGCAGCCGTGTTTATGGCGACGGATCCGGTTTCGGCGCCGCGTGACGAGACGTCGAAGTGGATTTTTGGGGCTTTGATCGGCGCCATTACAATTATCATAAGAAGGTTTGGCGTGTTCGTCGAGGGGGCGATGTTTGCGATCCTGATTGCCAATGCGTTGGCTCCGTTGCTCGACCGAAATGTTCGCGAACTGAAGGTGAAGATGCAGCAGAGGCGGAAGGGGGAGGGGGCTCCTGCGGCTTTGGCCAAAGCCGCCGTAACCACAACTTCGCAGCCGGAAGTTGGGAAGGAGGGTGAATCATGAAGCGCGGATATGTGTACACCATAGTTTTCATGCTGATTGTGAGCGCTGTGTTTACGTTCTTCCTCGCGGGGACGAATGCCCTGACTGCCGAGAGAATTGCTGAGAATTCCAGGTTGGATGAGATGAAATCGGTGCTTTATGCCTTCAATCTCGATGCGGAAGGGACGAACGAGGAGATTGCGCAGCGCTTCACCCAGGCTGTGCAGAAAACCGAGACAAGCGATTTAACTTATTACACCCATATTGAGAATGGGGAGACGAAAGGCTACGCTGTGCCTTTTGCCGGCGGCGGGCTGTGGGGGACGATCCGTGGGTGGCTTGCGGTGTCGCCGGATCTGGCGCAGGTGCAGGGGCTCGTCTTCACGGATCAAAATGAGACACCTGGTCTGGGCGGCCGGATCGTGGAGCGCTGGTACACAGATCAGTTCCGCGGTGTGAAGCTCGATTTGGAGGGGCCTCTGACTTACGGGGTGAAAGACGGCGTCCAACTTGACGCGATTACGGGAGCGACGCAATCTTCGAATGCGGTGCTGAGAATCTTGAATGAAGTGCGGGCGGAGGTTCTGCCTTTGGTGGAGGTGAAGTAAATGCCGGTTGAATCTAATAAGTCAATAATTAAACGCAATATGTTCACGGAAAACCAAGTGCTTCGCGCCATCTTAGGGATTTGCTCCAGCTTGGCCGTGACCAATAATATGTCCAACTCGCTGGTCATGGGCTTGGGCGTGACTTTTGCCACGGCTCTGTCGTCACTCACCTTGTCGGCGATGCGTAACTTGATTCCGCATCGCATCCGCATGATTGTGCAGACTTTGGTGATTGCCTCTTGGGTTATTGTTGTGGACATTGTGATCCGCGCTTATTTGCCGGACGTATCCAAACAGCTGGGCCCTTATGTCGGCCTTATTATCACGAATTGCATCGTCATGGGCCGGGCGGAAGCCTACGCCCAGAAGAACCCGCCGCTCCCTTCGTTTATGGACGGCCTGTTTGCGGGCTTGGGTTACACGATGGTGCTGCTGATCGTGTCGTTCATCCGTGAGCTCTTGGGCTTCGGCACCGTTTTCGGGATTCAAGTGATGCCGGAATCGTTTGAAGTTTGGACGATCATGGTGATGCCGCCGGCTGCCTTCTTCATCATCGGCAGCATGATCTGGTTTATCACTGCACGCAAGATTAAGCGTGAACAGAAGGGGGGTAAATAAGCTATGCTTACGGCTCCGCCAATTAGTCCTTGGATTATCTTCTTTGCTTCGATTATCACGAGCAACATGATTTTCTCCAACTTCCTGGGCATGTGTTCATACCTCTCGGTGTCCGGTGAATACAAGACCGCCAGTGGCCTCGGCAAAGCGGTCACTTTGGTCATGGTTCTGACCAATGCAATCAACTGGCTGATCCACCGCTTCGTGATCATTCCTTTGGGGATTGAGTATTTATCAAACATCGTCTTTATCATGGTGATCGCGGCGCTCGTGCAGATTCTCGAGATGTTCTTCGATCGCTACATGCCGGATCTCCATGCCAAGTTGGGTATTTTCTTGCCGCTCATCACCGTCAATTGCGCGATCCTCGGTGCGACGCTCTTCATGGTCATTCGGCAGTACGATTTCCTTCAGTCGGTGCTTTTCGGCTTGGGTTCAGGCCTTGGATGGTGGCTTGCGATTTCGATGTTGGCCGCCATTCGTGAGCGTATGGCCAAAGCCAAGCTCCCCCCAGGCCTCAGCGGCACAGCAATCAGTTTCATCATCACCGGAATTATGGCGATGGCTTTTGTCGGATTTTCCGGCATCTTCACGATTCAATAAGGAGGGGTGACGCATGTTGGTACAGATTTTGCAAACGACCGGAAGTGTCGCTTTGATATCGGTTGCTTTGGCTATAATCATCTCCGTGGCAGAAAAATTTCTTAACAATTATGGTGTGTGCAAGCTCGACATCAACGACGGCGAAAAAGTCTTGGAAGTAGACGGCGGCTCTTCGTTGCTGTCCAGCCTAGCTGCGCAAAAAATCTTCATTCCCTCGGCTTGCGGAGGCAAAGCAACCTGCGGCCTCTGCAAAGTCCAAGTCCTTGAGGGCGCAGGCCCCTTGTTGCCAACTGAAGAGCCCTACCTCACGACCAGTGAACGAGAGGATCATTTTCGCCTGGCTTGCCAGCTCAAGGTGAAGAATGACCTGGTGCTGCATATTCCGCCGGAGCTCTTCAATATCCGGGAATATATTACGAAGGTTGTGGACATCCAGGAACTCACCTACGATATCAAATTTATCCGCATGAAGCTGGCGGAGGGCGATGAAATTACCTTCAAAGCCGGCCAATTCGTCCAGTTCTACACGAAACCCTACGGCAAGATAAAAGAAGAAGTGTTCCGCGCCTACTCCATTGCCTCACCACCGAAGGAGAAAGAATACATTGACCTCATCATCCGCAGAGTGCCGGATGGCATTGCGACCGGTTATGCGCACGATGCGCTGAAAGTAGGTGACGAGGTACGTTTGTCCGGTCCTTACGGCGATTTCTACCGACGAGGCGGCGAAGGCATTCACACGCTGGTCTTGATGGCCGGAGGCTCGGGCATGGCACCGATGGTTTCGCTGATTGAAGACATCGTCGACAAAGGGCTTGATTATGAAATTTACTTTTTCTTCGGAGCTGTGACGATTCGCGACATTTTCTATGTGGAGCGCTTCCAAGAGCTCGCCCGCACCTATCCGAAGTTCCACTTCGTGCCCGCCCTGTCCGGCGGTTCTGAAGGGGACGGTTGGGAAGGCGAGAAGGGCACTGTGGTAGACGTCATGCTTCGGCACACGCAAAACGCGGACGGCAAAGAGGCATATCTCTGCGGCGGCCCCGGTATGCTGGCTGCCTCGATCAAAGCACTCAAAAGTGTCGGCTTCACCGATAAAACGATTTTCTTCGATAAATTCTGATTCTGATTCAGAAGCGAAGAGAACCTACAATGTTCTGAAGCGAGGAGGACCTACTATGAAAGAAAACCCCGGCGAACAAAATAAGAAGCGGGACATGGAGCCCGGTCGCCTCGTCCTTGACGGGTTTCTGGGCGCCGATAAGCGCCAACTGCAAGAAATCATTGAGGAGGACAGAGCCAGACTCGACGTGATGGGTGTGTCTGCGGCGGCTTTGGCCAAAGCCATGCGAACCCTCACCCGCGAAGGGATGAGAGCTCTGGGGCAAACCGTACGCGTGGAGGGATTCGATGTTAGCTCGGAGGAGTTTCGCGGCTGGCTCGGGTGCCCGTTCAAGGACGCTCATCGCGCGGCCAAACGAATCACGACCGTTACGGACCCCGCAAGCGGCCAAACGATGGCATGGTCTGACCTCCACATCCACTTGATCGAGGACCATGGTTTCTTCCAAGGTGCCGGCTCCGCGCACCGCCTAGAACCGGAAGACCTGGTCAAATTCCTGAAACTTGCCCCGGAGGTGACTTGAGACTGGCTGAAACCGGGACTTGAGGTCTCGCTACGGAGCTCATTCTATTCTCGGCCGGAAACATTGCATTTTCGTTCGTGAAATTGAACAAAATCCTGAATCTGTAACTTGAATTCGAGTTCGTGGTCAGGTACACTTAATCGTAATTCATCGGGAGTAACTGCCGCTTCATGCGGAGATAGTGTCAACAACGCGGTATCTTACCTGGCACTATCAGCAACAGTGAGACGCTGATACAGTTACCGCCTGTACAGCGCTTTTTTATTTGTATCTCTTTTCTGACTCTGGATCATAAGCACTGCTATAGGACAATATCCTTATCGGGAGGAAGTTAGTTAGATGGAAGGTAGTTTAGAGCAGAAGACGGTTGAAACCCCTGAATTGTATCAGGGAACGGTTCAACAAGTTTTGGAAGCGGTGGGCGTTGAAACGTCGCAGGGTTTATCCCAAGCAGAGGTGAGTTCCAGGCAAGCCGAGTATGGCTTGAATAAGCTTCAAGAAGAGAAGAAAGTTCCCCTTTACAAACGAATCTTGGAACAGTTTAAGGACGTCTTGGTCATCATTCTGATTATCGCGGCGATTGTTTCCGGTTTCCTGGGTGACTGGGTTGAAGCGCTTCTGATTATCGCGATCGTTATTATCAACGCATTCTTGGGTGTGTACCAGGAAGGCAGAGCCGAGCAGGCTGTGGATGCGCTGCAGAAGATGTCTTCGCCGACAGCGAGAGTTCTGCGTGACGGTGTTCAGGTTGTTGTCACTTCGGAGGAAGTTGTTCCCGGAGATATTATCCTGATTGAAGCGGGTGATATCGTGCCTGCGGATTGCCGCTTGATTGAGGCTTCGAACCTCAAGGCGGATGAGTCGGCTTTGACCGGTGAATCTGTTGCGGTTGAGAAGGATGCTTCGTTTACTACAGATGAGAATGTGGGCATCGGCGATCGCCAGAATATGCTCTTCAGTTCTACGGCTATTACCTACGGACGCGGCACGGCTGTTGCTGTCAGTACCGGTGAGAAGACAGAGATGGGCAAGATTGCCGGTCGTTTGTCTTCTATGGAGCAAGAACTTACCCCGTTACAGGTGAACCTCAATGTGCTTGGTAAGTACCTGGGTATTTTCTGTCTGATTGTTGTGGCGATCACCTTTGTCGTTGGTGTTGCGCGTCAGGGTGATGTGCTCGATATGTTCATGACGTCGGTTTCGCTGGCGGTTGCTGCGATTCCGGAAGGTTTGTCCGCGGTTGTGACGATTGTTCTTGCGCTGGGCATGAACCGTATGGCGAAGCGCAATGCGATCGTGAAACGTCTGCTGGCCGTTGAAACCCTGGGTTCGATCGACACGATCTGTTCGGATAAGACTGGTACCTTGACCCAGAACGAAATGACTGTTACTCGCCTTTATGCCGGCGAACATATGTATGAAGTTTCCGGTTCCGGTTATGCGCCGGTCGGTGAGATTTCGAGTTCTCAAGGCGCATCTGTGCAAGATAATCCGGTTCTGCAGCGCTTGATGGAAGTTGCGACCTTGTGTAATGAGTCGCAATTGCAGCAACAGGAGGATGGCAGCTGGGGGATTATCGGTGACCCGACTGAAGCTGCGATGCTTTCTGTTTCCGGTAAGTACGGCACGAATCGTGCTGAGCTTGACGCAAAATACCCGAGACTTGGCGACTTGCCTTTTGACTCTGAACGTAAGATGATGTCTGTCTTCCATGATGGCTTCGTTGAAGGGAAGATTTCCTTGACGAAAGGCGCTCCGGATATTGTCTTGGCCAGATCCGATTTTGAATTGACGAAAAATGGCGTGGTTCCTCTGACGGACGCTCGTCGTAAGGAAATTCTTGATGCGAACTCTGCTTTTGCCAGGACGGCGTTGCGTGTTCTTTCGTTTGCATATAGTGAGCACCCGGACGGAAATTTCGAATCTGCTGAGAATGGCATGACGTTTGTTGGCCTCATGGGTATGATTGACCCGGCGCGTCCGGAAGCCCGTGATGCGATTACTGTTTGTAACGATGCGGGTATCCGTGCCGTTATGATCACCGGTGACTATTTAGAAACGGCTGTGGCGATTGCGAATGACTTGGGTCTGCACCACGAAGGCGATACAGTTTTGACCGGTGCCGAACTGGAGAAAATGTCCGATGAAGAGCTCCGTGTGGCTTGTGAAACGACATCGGTTTATGCCCGTGTTTCGCCTGAGCACAAAGTCCGTATTGTTGAAGCCTTGCAGGCGAATGACCACATCGTCTCGATGACGGGTGACGGCGTGAATGACGCGCCGGCTCTGAAGCGCGCCAATATCGGTGTGGCTATGGGCATTACCGGAACGGAAGTTGCGAAGTCTGCTGCTGACATGATCCTGACGGACGACAACTTCGCGACAATTGTCCACGCGGTTGAAGAAGGCCGTGTTATTTACAGTAATATCCGCAAGTTTGTCGGCTTCCTCTTGTCTTGTAATGTTGGTGAGATCTTGGTTATCTTCATCACGATGCTGGTCATGGGACCTGATATGACTCCCTTACTGCCGATTCAGCTTCTCTGGCTGAACCTGGTGACGGACTCCTTCCCGGCTTTGGCCCTGGGACAAGAAGCGGCTGAACCCGATATCATGAGCCAACCTCCGCGCCGCAAGTCGGACAAGATCTTGAACAAAGAAATGCTCTTGTCGATTTCCATCCAAGCGGTAGCGATTTTCGTTGCGGTGTTCATTGCGTTCAACATTGGTATTGACCGTTATGGTGTGAAGGATAAGAATAACAGCGGCGATGGCAGCCCACTCTACATGTTCGTTGATGGCAATGGCAGGGCTGTTGTGGAAGCGACGCTGGAGAATGATGAGCTGACACCGGTTCCCGGTGCTCATGTGAATACCCAGGAAGATGGTTACCACGACGAGAATGGTAATTTAGTGAATTTCGGACCTTCTGCCGGTGCCTATACGTATGCGTTCATTACCTTGATTCTCGCGGAGCTGCTGCGTGCTTACTCGAACCGTTCTGAGCACTACAGTGTGTTCACACAAGGTTTCTTCAGTAACCCGGTGATGAATAAGTCGATTCTGCTGGCGCTTATCTTGACTCTGGCTGTTGTGTACCTGCCGTTCATGAATCCGATTTTCGATACCATTCCTTTGGGACTGCGAGACTGGGTGGTCATTATCCCGCTCGTGTTGATTCCCTTCGCAGCGGGTGAGATTTTCAAGCTCGCGTACCATCGCGACACCCGCAAAGCGAAGGCGCTCCAAGACGCAGAGTAGTTTGTGGGTTGGGCTGTAGGTTTGTAGGTTTGTAGGTTGCAGGTTGGTGGCTACGGTGGCGGTTGCGGCTGAGGTGGCCGCGGAGATTCGCAAATCTGAGTTGTAGCAAAGAATAAATGCTCAAGATGCCGTCGTTTCTACAAGTGAAACGGCGGCATTTTACTGTTGTGGTGTTTTTCGATGGTTTGTTAGGGTTCGTTGTTGTCCAGCTAAGACTTTGAACGCCACTTCAAAAACCACTACATATGTTTAAAAATAAACTTATGTAGTGCAAAGGACTTTGCAATTTTGCTATTTGCGGTGACAGACGTTCTGTGCTATAGTTCGTTAGATACCAGAACTCGTGGGAGAAATACGAATGAATGTCTTGTTGATTATTTTGGCTGTGCTCTTGATTATTATTGCCGTAGCTATTGTGCTGTTGGTTTTGTTCCAGGATACAAACGACCGCGGAATGGGAACACTTGCCGGCAGTTCGAATGACTCGTTCTATAACAGTAATAAGGGTAGAACGAAGGATGTATTGATGCGTAAGTTGACGATTGGCCTTGGGATTGCTTTTGTTGCGATCGTGATTGTCATCGGCAAGATTATGGGTTAACAACAACTATTGTTTTAAACGTTGCTTATGATATCCGGCCATGCGGCCGGATTTTTTGTTCACCTTCATTTTTGAAGTGATTTCTTCTGCCTGTATAGTGATCTACGCACACCATCTGCTCACACCTTCAGCGTGCGCCCTCTGCGTGCACCATCTGCGCGCACCAGGGACTTTACACCGTTCATGTCGCAGATCGGGGAGTTGTTCATGTACAATGAGAGAAGTGCAAAAATGATAATGAGAAAAAAGACGCAGGCATGAAGTCACAAGCAAGAGAGCGTGATCCGCGAAGGGAGAGAAGATGACACAAATAGTTGGAATCCTGGAAATGGCCGGAAGAGGTGGCCAGGTCTTGCCGGACGGCAAGAGCGGAATCGGTATGGTGACGATCTCCCAGGCGGATCTCATCGGCGCGCCATTTGGCATGAAAGTTGTTGTCGAACTGATTTCTCCGGAAGACGCGGAAACGCCACGTGGCAAAGTGGTGGAGGTTCTGGGCGACCCGGCGAGACCGGATGTCGCCATGGAAGGGATCATCCGCATGCATGGGCTGTCGCAGAGCTTTCCGCAGGCGGTTTTGGCCGAAGCAGAGAAGGTACCGACGAGCCTTACCGAGGAACTGATCCAAGAGGAACTGAAGGCCGGCCGCCAAGATCTTCGCGAACTTAAAACCATGACCATTGACGGTTTGGATGCGAGGGATCTGGACGACGCTATTTCGATTGCGAAGCTGGAAAATGGCTATCGGCTGTGGGTCCACATTGCTGACGTAACTTATTATGTGAAAGAGGGATCCGCACTGGATCGCGAAGCTCGTGAGCGCGGTAACAGTGTGTATCTTGCGGATCGGGTGTTGCCGATGTTGCCGCCTGAACTGTCGAATGGGATTTGTTCGCTGAACCCGCAAGTGGATCGTTTGGCGATGACGGTTTGTCTGGACTTTACGGCGAAGGGCGAGGTCGTTGACGGGGATTTGTACGAAAGTTTGATCCGTTCCGACCTGAGAGCCAATTATGAGGACGTTCGCATAACGATTGAGAATGACAGTCCTGAGCCCGGCTATGAGGATTTCATGGTCGAGCTACGGCTGATGCGGGAGCTGGCTTCAATACTTGAGGAGCAGGCGGATCATCGGGGAGCTTTGGAATTCACTTTTCCGGAGACGAAGATCGAGATGAATTCGGACGGAACCGTGAAGGATATTCACGCGTACCCAACAAGTTTTGCGAATGAGATTATTGAGCATTTTATGATTTCGGCGAATCGTTTCGTGGGACAGAAGTTCCGCGAGCTGAATTTGCCCTTCCTCTATCGTGTCCATGATTATCCCGATCCGGAGAAGCTCGAGCGTTTCCGCGCGCTCCTGAGGATGCAGGGCAAGACGATCAAGATTTCGGATCAGCCAACGCCCAAGGAATTGTCTGAGATTCTGAAGAGTATCTCGGAGATGCCAGGTTCAGAGGCGCTCCAGAGTTTGTTGTTGCGTTCTTTGGCCAAAGCCGTCTATTCCTCCGAGCCGATCGGTCATTTCGGCCTCGCACTGCACGATTATTCGCACTTCACTTCCCCCATCCGCCGCTATCCGGACCTCTTCATCCATCGCGTGATCAGGGGGTACCTGCGCGATCAGGTGAAGATGAAGACGTGGACGAAGGACGCTCCTGAAGTGGCCAAACACTGTTCCGAGACGGAGCGTACAGCGATTGCCGCGGAACGTGATTCTGTCGACCAGAAGGCCGCTGAATACTATTCAAGCCGCTTGGGCGAGGTCTATGATGGCGAAGTCACGGGTTTTGTCGGCGGTGGTATGTTTATTATGTTACCTTCGACCGTCGAGGGGATGGTGCCGTTTCGCAGCATGGATGACTATTACGCCTACGACGAGGTTACGATGACCGCCATTGGACGCTCGAAACATCGCGTTTTCCGCATCGGTGACAAAATGCCTGTCCAGATTGCCAGGGTGGATCTCATCAAGCGACAGATTGATCTGGCGCTCGTGGATGAGAAATCGGCGGGGCGCATCGACCTTGACGCTAAGCTCACTCCGACGCCCGCCGGCAGCGAACGAAGAGGCAAGAAAAGCTCGCGCGATTTCAAGTCGGACCGCGACTTCAAGTCGGATCGATCAGGTAGGTCGGATCGATCGGACAGGTCAGATAGATCGGATAAGTCTGACAAGTCGGACAAGAAAAAGTCGAAAACAAAATCGAAGAATTTTACCTCTTCTAACAAGAAGAAAGGCAAGAAAAAATGAGTGAAACCCGAGGCCTTGTCGCCGTGGAGAATTTGGGCTGCAAGGTCAATCGTTATGAATCAGATGCCATATCGCAGAGTTTTACCGCAGCCGGTTATCAAGTTGTGGACTACAGTGGCAAGGCAGATATCTACATTTTGAATACCTGCGGCGTCACGGCGGAGGCCGCGCGCAAATCGCGTCAACTGCTGCATCGCGCGAAGAAACAGAATCCTGAGGCCCTCGTAGTGGCCATCGGTTGCCAAGCCGAGCTTGCGCCTGATGAGTTGCCGGCTGACCTCTGTGTCGGCAACAGCGGCAAAGAGAACTTGGTGACAACCGTTGAGGATTTTCTGCAGTACGGCACGCAGCCGGACCGGGTGGAGATCGGCCGCGAGCGTGAATATGCGGAATTTGGCCGGGTGACGCAGCAGCAAGAAACGCGCGCGTACCTGAAAGTGCAAGACGGCTGCAATAATTTTTGTTCTTATTGTGCGATTCCGTATGCCAGGGGGCGTGTGCGGAGCCGTGAAGCGGCCAATGTTCTGGCAGAGGCGGAGCAGCTGGCGGCGGAAGGCTTCCAAGAAGTTGTGCTGACCGGAATCCACGTCTGTTCGTATGGCGCCGACCGCGGGGAAGGCCCCGAGGCGCTTGCGGATCTTATTGCCCAGTTGGCAGAAGTTGAGGGGATCCGCAGGATTCGCTTGTCTTCGCTTGAGCCGCAGTCGATTACGGAGGCTTTTGTTGAGAAAATCAAGGCGATTCCGAAGCTGTGCCCGCATTTCCACCTTTCGCTTCAGAGCGGCTCGGATGCTGTGCTGAAGGCCATGAATCGCAACTATGACACAGCGAAGTACCGCGAGGTGGTGAGCCGCCTTCGTGAGGCCTTTCCGGTCTGCGGGATCACCACCGATGTGATCGTGGGTTTCCCCGGAGAGACAGAAGAGAATTTCGAGGAGTCGCTGGCATTTGCCGAGGAGATCGGGTTCTCGAGGCTCCACGTCTTCCGCTACTCGGAGCGCCCTGGAACGAAGGCTGTGGGGTTTAAGTGGAAGGTTCCGGCGGCTTTGGCCAAAGCCCGCTCCGAACTCATGATCTCCCTCGGTAACCGCTTGCAACAAAAGGCGTTTGCCGAGGCCAAGGGACGAACCTGCGAGGTGCTCTTGGAGAACCGCGATGAGGCCGGAAACTGGCAAGGGTACACCCCGGACTACCTCTACATCTGCTTGCCGGACGGAGGCGACGAGGGCTCTGTCCTAAAAGAGGGACAGATTGTGAACGTTCAATTACATGATGGAAAAGACAACCGAATTAACGCTGAAATGGTCAATGTACTATGATAAACTAGGTGAAAGTCAGGATGCAAAATAGGGCAGGAGGATACCGCCATGCACGATGAAACAACGCGCTTCAGTATGAAGATGGATAAGAGCGAAGAAGTCAAGGAGATCATGACCGAGGTTTTGCACGCTCTGGAAGAGAAGGGTTACAACCCTGTCAACCAGTTTGTCGGCTATTTCCTATCGGGTGACCCCACCTATATTACGAACCACAACAGCGCCAGAGGCGTGATCCGCCGTATGGAACGCGATGAGCTCCTGGAAGTGATCATCCGTCAGTATCTTGACGATATTGAGAAGGGCTGAGAAGGATCAGGTAGAGGGCCTGTGGAGGCCTCGCGGAGCCTGCGAAGGCGTCGACGGCGGCCTGCGAAGGCCAGAGAGTAAGGATCGGGGAGCGGGTAATGACGCGCTTAATGGGCATAGACTACGGTATGGCCAGGATCGGTGTAGCGGTGAGTGACCCTCTAGGCATTACAGCCAGAGGGATTGAAACGGTTCGCTGGAATGGCGTCGATAAAACGTGGGCTCTTGCCAGAATTGCGGAACTTACCCGCGAACATGAGATCTCAGAAATTGTCTTGGGTTTGCCGAAACGCACGGATAACCGTCCGGGTGAGAAGGAAGAGCAAACCCTCGTTTTTGCTGCGGAACTTAAGGAGGCGACAGGCCTTCCGGTGACGCTCCGCGACGAGCGCTTGACGACTGTGATGGCGCATCAGTTTCTGAGAGATGGCAATGTGAGAAGAGAGAATCGACGGGATGTGGTCGATCAGGTAGCCGCGGAGATTATCCTCCAAGATTACTTAGAAGAACAACGTCGCAAACTCTGATGACGATAGACTAGAGTAGCAGCAAGGCGTAAGCATTTTGAGGAGGAACCTTATGAACGACGAGAATGATAACATCATCGATTTGTCTGAGCACAATCACAACCATGATCACGATCACGATCACGACCATGATCATCACCATCATCACGATCACGATCATGACCACGAGCATCACCATCATGAGATGAAGGATGCTAGTGAAGTGTTTGACGACATTTTGCCGGAAGATCTCGAAGAGTACACCATCACCATGATCGACGAGGAGACCGGTGAGGAGTACACCTTCTATCTGGCGGATGACTTCGAGATGGAAGGTGAAGTTTACTGCGTTCTCTTATCAGTAGACGAAGATCCGGAGGCTATTTTTGCCAAAGTCGTGACCATGGAAGATGGTACCGATGGTTTCGAGACTCTCGAGGATGATGAGTTCGAACGCGTCGCGGACTTCTATGAAGAGCTTTGTGCAAAAGAAGATGAAGAATTCGACGAAGATGACGACGACGATGACGAAGACGACGAAGAAGATGAAGAAGATGAAGAAGATGAAGAGGAAGATGACGAAGAGTAATCTTCCGTCTTAATTCGCAAGTCATGGCTAGAAATCAAGAAAAGAATTCAATGAAGCAGGAAAAGAATCGAGCGAAAGCTCGGCCTTTTCCTGCTAATATCAGCCCCGACCAGGACCTCATGGTCATCGAGGACCTGGATAACGGGAATGAATATTACCTTTATAAGCTCGACACCTTTCGCATGCTTGGCCGGGTCTATGTCTGCATGGCCAGTTACGAGCCGGAAACCGGGACTCACACGGAGCCTCAGCTTGTGATCATGCGGCAGCTCGAGAGTGATGACCACCAGCAGTATTACGAATCCATCCGCGACTCCGAGGAACTTGACAAAGTATTCAATGCTTTCTACAAGCGCATGGAGAGCACCGTCTGACATAGCTTGATGAGGTGACTTGATGGGGGCGGCGTGTTGTCGCGGAGTTGCCGTTGCGACGCCGCTGGGGTGGCTCGATTGAGGTGACTTGATAGGGGCGGCTTGATGGGGGCGGCTTGATGGGGGCGGCTTGATGGAGGCGGCTTGATGGAGGCGGCTTTGGCCACCAGAAGGTATCCAGAAGTTACTCAGAAGTTACCCAGAAGTTACTCAGGATGAGGTTTCGATAATCGCTAAGAAAGCGCAGGTCCTTTATGGGAAAAAATGATCCTTACGATCCGGGCTATTTCGGCCCAAATGACAGTAGTTCTGGAATTCATTCCGACAAAAATCGCGTAACTAAGTATTCTGTATATTCGTATAGGAAACCGGGGTTTGACGCCGGCTCCATACTTATTCCCGTTGTATTCATGGTGATTCACCTCATGACTTCTGTCGTGATTCAGTTGGTGTTTATCTTCGTGCTTGGGTTTCGGGATCCAAAAGTCTTGCAGGGACTCCAGATTGGGAGCAGCCAAGCGCTTAGCGAGGCTCTGATGAAGCTGTTGTACGATAATTTTGCACTTTTGGCTTCGATTTATTCGGTTGTTCAAATTGTGATTTACGCACTGTTCTTGCGTTCGCGTGAGAACAAGGAGCGTTATTATGTCTTGACCAGACCCGGCCGGCCAATGGATTGGGTGAGTTCGATTACGATGATTCTTGGCTGTATGGGTTTCGCGATTCTCTGGATGTGGCTGCTGAATTTCCTGGCTTCGACACTGCCTAATTTCCGGGACATGCTGCAAGGCTACGATAATCTTTCTCAGGCGATTTCCAGTGACAATTTACTACTGCTCACGATTGGGGTGGCCATTCTTGTTCCGATAGCTGAGGAGCTGCTGTTTCGCGGGATTGTTCTTGCGGAGATGAGGCGCTTTATGCCGGCGGGCTTGGCGATTATTTTGAATGGTTTGATTTTTGCGCTTTTCCATGGGAATTTGGTGCAGGGGGTGTATGCTTTTGTTGCCGGCATGGCGCTGGCGGCTGCGTATATCTGGTCTGAATCGATCTTGATTCCGATCGTCATGCACATGGTGTATAACTTCGTTGGCTCTGTTGTGCCCATGATGATTGGTGACAATGCGACACTTTCTAATATCGTCAGCATTGCGGAGATTGCGTTCTTCGTGTTGGCGATTTTTGCTGCTGTGTATTTCTACCGCAACAGGCGTGTTCCGTATCAAAAGCCGGTGCCGGCTTCTGAGGCGGATTCGGTGGGTGACGCTGGTGATGGTGCTGGCGCTGGTGCTGGTGCAGGCGCTGGTGCTGGTAGGTAAGATAGTCGGCGCAAGTTCACGTTAGGCGGGATCGGGTTCGGCGGTGATTTGACTACATAGGTTTAATTTCAAACATATGTAGTGAGTTTTTTTGTGGCGGGGCGGTTTTGACGGCGTATTGTTCCTTTTTGTAGTTCTTCTGTTGTTGAGAGATTAAGAAGGAACGGTTTTGGCTGCGTATTGTTTCTACTCGACTACATAAGTTTATTTTTAAACATTTGTAGTAGTTTTCTATGGCGGAGCGGTTTTGGTCGACTGTGAGCAAGGCAGCGGAACCTCGTTCATGGTCATTTTGCCGTTGTGAGGTGGTGCTGTTGTGGGGTTCTGGCGTTGTAGATACGTTTTTTGACAACGTATTGTTCCTGTGAATCGTTTTCTGGCAGTTTACCGTATTGAATAACACGCCACCCAGCTTGCGCATATCTCCAAATTTGCTTTTATGTGCATGATAGAGCCGAAGTTTATACATGACATGTCACCCAGCGTGCGCATATCTCCAACTTTCCTTAAATGTGCATGATAGAGCCGAAGTTCATGCGTGACACGTCATCCAACTTGCACATATCTTCAAATTTACTTAAATGTGCATGCTAGAGCCGAAGTTTATACGTGACACGCCACCCAGCTTGCGCATATCTCCAAATTTGCTTTTATGTGCATGATAGAGCCGAAGTTTATGCATGACATGTCATCTAGCTTGCGTATATCTTCAAATTAGGTTCGGGTGTCAATAGACACTGACGCTTTGTGAGGGAAGTCACAACAAATGAGCCGTGGGACTAACTCCAGCCTCCATGTTTTCTGCGAATCGCTGAAATTGCCCTCAAAGCCCCTCAAAAAACCCACGAAAAAAATTTGGTTGATTGACGGTTTCACTTAAGTTACGTATAATTTCCTTGTTCAAGGGCGATTAGCTCAGTTGGTCAGAGCGCACGCTTCACACGCGTGAGGTCGCTGGTTCGAGCCCAGTATCGCCCACCATAACATAGCCCCGCATCCCAATGGTTTGCGGGGTTTTATTAATTTAATGAATATCATCAACTGAATATCTTCATCTTGTGAAATGAGCTTCTGCCAGTAGTGATGTAAGCTTATTTTGATTGTTTGCACTTCGACCATACCAGGCTTTGCCCATACCAGGCTGCGATCATACAACGGCTGGACATGCGCAACCCAATCAACCATGCACAGCAACGCTGAGGAATTCTTCTACTTTCTTCTTGATCTCATCGCGCACGACACGAGTCTGGGCAAGGAGTTCTTCGTGAGTGCCGGTGAATGAGGATGGATCACGGAAGTCCCAGTTCCAACTCATTTTTTGAGAAGGGAAGACCGGGCACTGTTGTGCGGCAGCTTGGTCACAGACTTTGATTACATAATCGTATTCGCGGCCTTCTTTGTAAAATTCAAAGACAGATTTTGTCTGGTTTTGCGAAATATCATAACCAACTTCGGCCATAACCTCGACGACGATTGGATTCAACGTGCCTTTTTCCAAACCCGCGCTCTCGGCTACGAATCTTCCTTGACCCAAATCGTTCAGGAATGTTTCAGCCATTTGGCTCCTTGCGGAATTATGAATGCAGCCTAAATTCCCGTCGGTTTTTCGCATATACAAAAACCCCCTAAATGGCTAAGACA
>CAYZSO010000018.1:0-45296 GCA_964479695.1 uncultured Fastidiosipila sp. | reverse complement strand
CCTGATTAACGGACTTTACACTCGATTCAGAACGTCTCGAACGTGGTATGATTAGATACTTGGACAAGGCAATCCGAATCCTGAAATTTTTGCTAAAAATAATTATGGATAGCATTAGATTTTTTAAGAGGTAAGGATACGAAACGATAATAGTTAAGTACTACTGGCTAAAGGATGGTGACCATTGCAATGGAGTGAACACTATTGAGGAGGTGCAGTCCTATGAAATATATCTACTATCGCTTACTTGATGTGAACAACAAAGGAGCTATCATTCGTACGAATGGGCCCAACCAACATACCTATGTGCCTGGTAAAGGCTGGGTTAGGTCTGCCATATTGACACAGTATTTTTGTGACGAGAGTGACTACTATGATTTGTACGAAGAGATTTCAGAAGCTGAGGCAACTACTTTTATTGAAGAAACATCTTCAAAATAAGCGAGGACTTCGGGTGAACGTTCTATATAAAAACTACTGCATAAATCGAAGCAGCAGGACTTCCGAAATACCAAGTTATTGCACCACTAAAAGACTTTATAAAACACAAGGCATATGACCGCGGCTAAAGGGGCTTGAATTGTAGGTTATTACTATGAACGAAGCAGAAGAAATCTATAAGATTGCTGAAAAATATCTTGCTATCCAAACAGAATATATGATATGGGCAAAGCAAAAGTATGGAAGTATGGGCTTAGATGGAGAACCGCCTGAAGTGAAAGAAAAACTCAGAGAGTTCACTCAACAATTTATGGAAGAAATTGAAAAACTGAAAAATGAAGAGAACAGCACAACACACGAGAAATAACTGATTAGATACGATACTGAAGAAAGAAGGGATCTCTAAATAGCGAGTGGATTCAAACGTTGGCTGATGTTTACGCAGCTAATTTACTGGCGTTTGTCCCATTAGCTAATTCTGTACAAGAATCTCGAAATCGGAAAATGTAGAGTCACAGATTGAAATTATCAGTTATTTTGAATCATGTATTGGCATGTATTGGCACTTTGCTAGAACGCAGGAATGCCAGCATGCCTGAAGACAATTTGCCTGTCACATTGAGGCTTCCTCCAGATCAACCATTTTGATCACATCAATAAGAAGAAGAACACGATAAAGCAGACCGAAAAATCCCTCAATGTTGGGAGAAGGGGTTTATCCACGCTTTTCCACCATCTATCCACATGAACAAAATAATAATTTTGTTCATGTGGGGGGATCAAAATAAAAGATTTACGGATTCCACTCAATTGTCCGCCGGAGGCGGTCACAGCTTACATTCTAAGATTTTGATGTGTTTGGAGATGTTTTGTTTGGATGAACAGTTGTTGTTTTGCTAGGTACAGTTGTTGTTTCGTGAGGTACAGATGTACACAGGACAAAGTCCTCAGTCCGTCTGCTGAAATCTTGTGTTTTTCTGCCGGAACCATGTATCCCTGACGCACGCACGACTGTCAGTCCGTGGCGGAATACTGTATTTATCTGACGAACGGCTGTGCATCGTCTGAGGACGTAATATTACTGTCTGCAGCAGTTTGCGTCATTACAAAATGATTACAGTAATATTTGTGTCATGAACCGTTCGCGAAAGTGCGTAGATTCAGTGATTGACGGTTCTTTCAATGTAAGTATTGTAATCTGATTGCAACCTTATTGCAATGTTTAATGAATCGTTTTGTAATTCAGGTGTAACCTAAGTTTTCTTAAATAAATACCATATAATAAAAGAAGACAAACAATAATCGTGTTGTCTTGGAAAATAACAAGCCAGATTATTGCATGAGACGCAACTAATTTGCTATTTGGGAAACGGATTTGGCATTTAGATTGGTAAGAAAAAGACCACCCGGGATGTTTACCAGAGTGGTCTTTGAAAGAGGATCTTGCCTATTGAGTCGAAGCGAGGTCCTCGGGGATGAAGTAGCTGCGGGCGGCTTTGGCCACTAGAAGCTACAGAAGCCTCTTCCCTGCCTAGGCCTGCTGGGACTTGCTGTAGTCGCGCTTGATCTTCGACGAAGTGTTCTTGGCGAACGGCTCGCTTCGCAAAGTGACCTGCTTGATGGCCTTATACGGCGGGACATTGTGGTTCATTGCGGTAACGCGCTTCTGGATGAGATCTTGAATTTCAGCGTCGCTTGGGTTGTCTTTGCCCAAGGTGAGTTTCACTTCATCGAGATCCGGGAAGATCTCAACAACGACATCGATGTCACCGCGCTTGTCCGGGACACCGCTGACAATGGCTTCCTTAATCTCAGCGTTGCGCTGTAAGAGGGCTTCCAGTTCTTCGGGGAAAATATTCTTGCCATTCTTAGTGACGATGACATTCTTCTTGCGCCCGGTGATAATCAGGAAACCATCTTCGTCGATGTAGCCCAGATCGCCGGTGTAGTAATAGCCGTTCACGATGCTCTTGCGTGTGAGCTCCTCATCGCCATAGTAGCCCAACATGATGTTGCCGCCTTTGGCAATGAATTCGCCGATGCCGTTCTCATCTGGATTCGCGACCTTGACCTCGACACCCGGGAGCGGCAAACCGGCTGACTCATCCTTGTGATAGACATCGCGATTCAGGGCTAGGATGGGTCCGCATTCGGTCAAGCCATAGCCCTGGACAGCTGTGATTCCCCAGTCGTTGAAGTCTCGCAGAACCTGAGGATCAATGGCAGCGCCGCCGGCGATGATCGTCTTAAGGTAACCGCCACCCAGGCCGTTCAGGATATCCTTGAAGACTTTGCGGCGGACATCGATGCCGATTTTGCGGAGGAAACGGGTCAGCTTGATTCCGGTTTCCACGGTTTTCCGTTTCCCTTGTTTATCAATACTTTTCCAGATGCGTTTGTGAAAGGCCTCTGTCAAGAGCGGTACGGTCAAGAGCAAGGTGGTCTTACTCTCCTTCAAGTTATCTGCGATATACCGTAAGCCCTCTGCTTGGGCAATGGTGCTGCCACGATAAATCTGGCAGAGGAAATCGCAGGTGGCTTCGTACGTGTGGTGCAAAGGAAGAAGCGAGAGCACCGTATCATTGCCGACGTAGAGCATGGAGCACATGGCCATCAGGTTATAAGAAATGGTGCTGTGCGAGTGCATGACGGCCTTTGATTTATCCGTAGTTCCGGAAGTAAACAAGAGGATGCGCATCTCATGGGGGTCAATCTCGCAGTCGAGGTAGCCGCGATGGCCCTGGTCCAGGAGCTTCTGGCCTTCTTGGCGGACATAGGTCCAAGAATATTCGAGCGGGAGACCAGCCGAATGGGCAGCAGGCTCGGTGTTGTATGGAGCCTTGTCTTGGTAGTCCATGACGATGAATGCTTTGATAAAGTCCAGACCGCTTGCTGCTTCGCGCAAAATGTCCAGTTTGCCGGGCGAGACGATGACCACGGATACCTGGGCTCTCTCCAACATCGAAGTGATCTCAACCGCCGGCAATTCCTTGTCCAAGGGAACGACAACGCCCAGCCCGCAAACAATCGCCGCATAGGACACATACCATTCATAGCGCGTCTCGGAAAGAATCGCGACACGAACGTCATGTAAGACACCCAGATCATGGAGTTTCGTGCCAAATGCCTGGATATCATCGCCGAACGCGCGATACGTTACAGGCACGTAAGGCTGGCCGATGACGGGTTTCGTTAAAAAAGCATTCTTGTCGGCGTACTCTTCGATCGATCCTTGGAACATTTCTCTCAGATCGCGAATCTTACGCACATCATACAACGGAGCATTTTTATTCATGCAGGGTACCTCCGGGAAGTTTTGTTAGCTTAGTATAACATTGACATAATCAGTATTGGATTATTTGTTTCCATGACGGTGTGGATCGGTGTGGATTATTTTGGTTATTTTAAATATTTTGATCATTTTCCTTTCGTCAGGAGGTGGTTCCAATCGTCAGGAGGTGGTTCCATGCGCTGACGAGGGCTCTTAGTGAGGCCTTCGTAATGTTACTGGAGTTGCCGGCTCCGAAACAAGTTTGGTCATCTAGAGTGAGGCTAATGTAAGAGACGGCTCTGGAGGTGCTTTCTTTCTCTAGGGCGTGCTGAGAATAGCCGCTGATATTCGGGTACAAACCGAAATTTTCGCTGAGCGCTCTGTTGAAGGCATCGAGAACCCCGTTGCCGGTGGCCTGAAGGCGCTTAGGTTCCCCCTCATAGGTGATGTTTGCGTCAATCGCAACCTCTGAATCAGAAACGAAACTTTCGACGAAATTTTCCAGTTTCAAGGGTGAAGTCAAATTCTCGTAATTCGCCTTGAAAATATCAAGTAGTTCCGCAAACTCCAGTTCACGCGCTTCGTGGTCAGAGATATCAGTGACGATTAAGCTGTACTCTTTCTGCATTTCTTTTGGCAGTTTGTACCCAAAATGGCGTTCCAGAATGTAGGCCATACCGCCCTTGCCTGACTGGGAGTTGATGCGGATGATCGGGTCGTAACTTCTGCCTACATCCGCGGGATCGATCGGCAGATAGGGCACTTGCCAAGTTACGTTTGTGCTTTCTTCAAGGGCTTTTACCCCCTTGTTAATCGCGTCTTGGTGTGAGCCGGAGAAGGCCGTGTAGACCAGCGCGCCGGCATAGGGGTGTCTGGGGTGGACGTCCATCCCGGTGTTCCGCTCGTACACGTCAATGGTTTCATTGATGTTGCTGAAGTCCAGTTTCGGGTCGACACCTTGTGAGAAGAGGTTCAGGGCACAAGTCAAGATGTCCACATTTCCGGTTCTTTCCCCATTGCCGAAGAGCGTTCCTTCCACGCGGTCCGCACCGGCCAGGAGCCCCAATTCCGTGGATGCGACCGCTGTCCCCCGGTCATTGTGCGGATGGAGGCTTATGATGCTTTCTTGGCGCCAGCGCGTGTTGCGGCAGTAGTATTCGATGACGTCGGCGTGGACGTTGGGCATGGTCATTTCGACTGTGTTCGGGAGGTTGATGATGGCTTTTTTGGCCAAAGTCGGCTGCCACACATCGAGTACCGCGTCGCAGATGCGTACCGCGAAATCGGGTTCGGTGCCACTGAAACTCTCGGGAGAGTATTCGAAGGTGAAGTCTGTGCCGGAGGCGTCTTTGGCCGCGAAATCCTTAACTAACTTCGCACCGGCTACAGCGAGCTCGGTAATCTCATCTTGGTTCATGCGGAAGACGACGTCGCGCTGCAGCGTG
Organism: uncultured Fastidiosipila sp.; assembly: GCA_964479695.1. GTDB lineage: Bacteria > Bacillota > Clostridia > Saccharofermentanales > Fastidiosipilaceae > JAAYZH01. The sequence goes on along the minus strand of CAYZSO010000018.1, from coordinate 40,139 downwards.
GACGTGGAATTATAAAGGTGAATGATCGCCTTCTTCGCTCCTCTGACGGACTCGAATGTCCGCTCGATGATTTCGGGGCGCGCTTGGGTCAGGACCTGGATGGTGACGTCATCCGGAATCAGGTCGTTGTCGATCAGGTGACGGGCGAGCTTGAATTCGGTATCGGAGGCAGCGGGGAAGCCGATTTCAATTTCCTTGAAACCGATCTTGACCAGATAGGCAAAGAAGTCGAGCTTCTGCTCCAAGGTCATGGGAATTTCCAGTGCCTGATTGCCGTCGCGCAGGTCAACGGAGCACCAGATGGGCGCTTGCGTAATTTGCTTGTCAGGCCACGTGCGGTCCGGTAATTGGACGGGCAGATACGAACGATATTTCTGATAATTCATAGTTGACATGGATTCACCTCTCGTTGAAAAATAAAAAATCTCCCGGAAAATAACTTCCGGGAGACGATTGACACGCGGTACCACTCCGATTCGCTTGCCCGTTGCCGGGAAACGCAGCTCTGATTCCGTCTTCGGACGGAAATACATGACAAGATAACGTTTGTCAGGCGAACCCGCTTACTTGGCCAAAGGCCGTTAGGCAAGCTGTACTCCGAAGCCAGCTTCGTAACGAGAGGTCTATATGCTCACAGCAAACCGCATATTCTCTGTTAAGACCTCTTCGCCCTACTCCTCTTCATCAGCGTACGAATGAAACTAAAATAGCATGCCGGCAGTCGAAAGGTCAAGCACTGCCGGCACTGTAGATCGATAACAGGATCTGCGCGAGACTTGTACTTAATCCGCGCGAGGTCCTGATCTACTCAGGTTTTCTCAGGTTTTCTCAGATTTTTTCAATAAAGGCCTTGTACATCTGATAGGTCGAATAGAGATCAAGTTTGTGGATCACTTCGACCGGCGCGTGCATGCTGAGAACCGGCACGCCGCAATCCAAAACTTCCATGCCCCGCTGGGCTGCGTACTTCGAGATTGTGCCGCCACCGCCGGCATCGACTTTGCCCAATTCACCGGTTTGCCACGGCAGCTCTTCGCGATCGAGCATGTGGACGACTTCGGCCATGAATTCGCTGTTCGCGTCGCTGGCGCCGCTCTTCCCGCCGCTGCCGGTATATTTGCTGAGGGTCACGCCGTAGCCCATCAAAGCGCTGTTGCGTTTATCCGACACAGAAGCGAAGGTGGGATCGTAACCGTTGGTGACATCCGTGGACAACATCTTGCTCTTCTCCAAGGTGCGGAGGAAACCCAACTCATCGTAGCCGCCTTCGGACTTTGCATAGACGTCGGCCATGAAGGTTTCGTATTCCTGGGACTGGGCGCCCGTATTGCCGACGCTGCCGATTTCTTCCTTGTCCGTCAGCATGAGCATTACGGTCTTGGCAGACTTCTCTTGGGCTGCGACAGCGCGAAGCGCGGGGTACGCGCAGACGCGGTCATCATGGCCGTAAGCGGCGATGAAGGTCCTGTCGAAGCCTACATCCCTTGCCCTGGCGGCAGGTACAATTTCAATCTCTGCGGTGACAAAATCACGTTCACTAATTCCGTACTTTTCCTTGAGGATCAGCAGCAGACCCAGCTTAAAACGCTCAGAAACGTCCTTATAAGGCACCGGGCGTCCGCCTACGAGTAAGTTCAGCTCTTCGGCTGTAACGACCTCAGAGGCCTTCTTGGTGAGTTGCTCGCGTGATAGATGGATCAGAAGGTCGGTCAGCATGAAGACCGGATCTTCCTCTCGCTCACCGATGGCAATTTCAACAGTGGAGCCGTCTTGTTTGACGACAATACCGTGCAAGGCCAGGGGAACGGTTGTCCACTGGTACTTCTTCACACCGCCGTAATAATGGGTCTTGAAATAGACCATATCGGTATCTTCATAGATGGGGTTAGGCTTAAGATCCAGTCGCGGGGAGTCGACGTGGGCGCCTAAGATGTTGAAGCCTTCCTTCGCCTTCCCTTCGCCGATCACAGCGGCCATTAGGCCTTTGCCATGGATACTGCTGTAGACCTTATCCCCTGGTACCAATTGCTCTTTCGTACGAATGTCGACGAAACCGAGATTATTGAGGAGCGTGATAGAGGATCTTACGGCTTCGCGTTCGGTCTTCGATTGGTCAAGGAAGCTCTTGTAGTCCTCGGCAAAGGAGAACGCGCTCTGCTGTTTGGCCGGATCATAGACGTCATAGAGATTCTTGTACTTATTCAGCAGGGATTCTTCCAGTTTCTTGCCGGGTGTGAGTTCTTTCTCCTCGGGTGCAGGGGTTTCTTCCGCACGGAAGAGCTGGTTTAATTCATCCTGCGTTAACGCGTCTTTGCTATTCTTATTCTGATTTTCTGTCATAGCGTAATCCTTCTTTCGAAATATTTTTAAGCATGAGTTGCCGTATTGGGTACGTAGTTAATTAGCTGCCTGTTATTTTAACACAGTCAGTAACGATAGAAGTTTCGACTTACTGGTACAATAGCGGCATGCCGAAAGGCAGGAGGTAGTATTATGCAAGGCTTGCCCTTTGTTGATGTCCATAATCATTGTCAAGAATTTTCACCGGATTCCGGCCAGCCTCTGGCGGAGCGTATTGCCGAGGCGAAAGCGCTGGGACTTGCCGGAATTGTTATGACCGACCACTATGACAAGGATCTGGTCGACCAGGAAGTGCTCCCCGGTTTGTCACCGATGGGCTCCAGACCGAAACCGGGAGAATGGATTTTCTATTTTCCGGACTACTATGAGCGGTACAAGGTGGAGAAGGCGGCTTTGGCCGAGAAACGAGATCCATTTAAACTTCTCCTTGGCGTAGAACTGGGCTATGCGCCTGCCCTGGCCGAGCCTTACCGCGAATTAATGAGCAACTACCCGATGGACTCCATCATCGCCTCGCTCCACAATTTGGAATTTCGCGATGTGTATTGGTTCAAGGAACTGTACCAACGGGAGAAGATTGAGGTCTACAGGCTGTATCTTAATGGCTTGCGTACGATGCTGGAAGACATGGATTTTGCGAATATCTTGGGGCATTTTGACTATATTTCCCGCTATGCCCACTATGATCACAAGAAAATGTTGTATCGGGATCTCGCCGATGAGTTCGACGAACTGTTCCGTGTGATGATCCAAAATGGTGTGTCGCTGGAACTGAATTCCGGTTCGCAGCGGGCGAAGGAAAGCGATGGCCGTCCGATGGGCTTGCCGGACCGAGAAATCTTGCTGCGATATAAGGACCTGGGCGGTGAGATGATCTCGCTTGGCTCGGACGCGCACCATAAGGGGTACGTGGGTGGTTTCTTCAGAGAGACCGTCCAGTGGCTACAGGAGTTGGGTTTCCGCGCTGTGGTGTATTTTGAAGAGCAGAAACCGGTTTATCAAGCGATTTAACGTTCGGTTGGAATTTGAGTTTGAGTTTGAATTTGAGTTTGAGTTCACTTGAATTAAGAACTGTTTGAATTTATGTTTGCTTGAATTTGAGTTTGCTTAACTGTCCTCACTGTGGAGGATTTCGTTTACGACTTTCATCCTGGCTTGGACCTTCGCTTCGAAGCCCTGATCGGAAGGCTCGTAATATTTTGTGCCCCGCATCTTCTCCGGCAGGAACTCCTGAGGAGCCACCGCTTGAGGATAGTCATGGGCATACTTGTAACCGGTACCATAGCCTAGATTTGTCTGCATTTCCTTAACCGGCGCATTTCGCAAATAGAAGGGGATTTCGCCGGTGTCGCGGGTTCTGACATCGGTCAAGGCCTGATCGATGGCCAAATACGCGCGGTTTGACTTCTGGCTGGTTGCGACCATGATTGCAGCTTCGGCCAGAACGATCCTGGCTTCCGGCATGCCGATCATTTCGACGGCTTGCCAAGCCGCTACAGCAATACTTAAGGCTTGAGGATTGGCCATGCCGACGTCCTCTGAAGCGCAGATGACAATCCGCCTGGCGATGAATGCGGGGTCTTCACCCGCTTCCAACATGCGTGCCAAATAGAAAACCGTGGCATCCGGGTCGGAGCCGCGCATAGACTTAATAAAGGCACTAATTGTGTCGTAATGCTCTTCCCCACTGGCATCGTAGCGAAGAGGCTTCTTCTGCACACATTCCTGGATCACTTCCAAGGTCAGGTCGATCGTGCCGTCCGGTGACGCGCCGGTGGTCATGTAGGCCAGTTCCAGGGCATTGAGCGCGGTTCTGGCGTCACCGTTTGACACGTCGGCAAGAAAGTCCAAGGCATCGTCCTGAAGGACAATCTTCTCTTGGCCTAAACCTCTCGTGGGATCTGTCAGGGTTTGGCGGATGATTTCTTTGATATTGTCAGTCGTGAGCGGATAGAGTTGGAAGACCGTTGATCTCGACAGTAAGGCCTTGTTCACTTCGAAGTAGGGATTTTCTGTGGTGGCGCCAACTAAGATCAGCTGGCCATTCTCAACATGCGGCAGCAATGCGTCTTGTTGGGACTTATTGAATCGATGAATCTCATCAACAAAGAGCACCATCCGCCCGGTCGGGTTCATCAGGTAATTGCCGCTCTCTTCGACAATGGCCTTGATATCCTTGATTCCGGAAGTCACTGCGTTGATCTGGCGGAAGGTGGCCTTCGTAGTATTGGCAATGATTCTGGCAATCGACGTCTTCCCTGTTCCGGGCGGGCCAAAAAGAATAATCGAACTCAGTTGGTCCGCCTGAATCATGCGCCGCAGCATCTTCCCCGGACCTAGAATATGTTCTTGGCCGACGAAATCGTCCAGCGTCAACGGGGACATGCGGTAGGCCAGGGGTTCTTGTTTCATTGCGACATGGATCCTCTCATCACTCTCATCACTCTCAACACACTACTGGCTTTCATTACTCTCATCACTCTGCAAAAAGATCCGGATAGAGGGGATATTTCTTGCAGAGCTTCTTCACCCCTTCGCGGATCTTCTCTTGACTATTCTCATAATCGGTCACCGCCAAGTAGATGTAGCCTGCGATCTCGTCCATTTCGGCTGTGCCAAGACCTCTCGTGGTCAAGGCAGGAGTGCCGAGGCGGACGCCGGAGGTGACCGTGGGTTTCGCTGTCTCGTAAGGGATGGTGTTTTTGTTGGCGGTGATGCCCACGTGGTCGAGTCGTTCCTGGACCTCTTTGCCACTGACTTCGTTGGGTCTCAGATCCAGCAGGCAGAGGTGGTTATCCGTGCCGTTCGAGACAAGTTTCAGGCCGCGGTTCATCAAGCCTTTGGCCAAAGCCTGCGAATTCGCCAGTACGCGTGCTTGATATTCTTTGAACTCAGGTTTCAACGCCTCAGCCAGAGCGGTGGCTTTGGCCGCAATCACATGCATCAGAGGACCACCCTGAATCCCCGGGAAGACCGCGGAATTCACCTGTTTGATGTACTTCTCCTTGCAGAGAATCAGGCCGCCTCGAGGACCCCGGAGCGTCTTGTGCGTGGTCGTCGTCACGAAGTCGGCGTAAGGAACCGGGCTGGAGTGAAGGCCTGCTGCTACGAGACCTGCCACATGGGCCATATCAACGAAGAGGTAAGCACCGACACTGTCCGCGATCTCACGCATTCTGGGGAAGTTGAATTCACGAGGATAGGCGGAGGCGCCGACAACCAGCATTTTCGGCTTCAGCTCCAGAGTTTGGGCGGCCAAACGGTCGTAATCGATCTGCTCATCATCAGGCGACACCTGATAGAAGTGAGCATCGTAAAGGCTGCCGGAAAAATTCTTCGCCATCCCGTGCGTCAGATGCCCGCCGTGAGATAGATCCATGCCTAAGATTCGGTCGCCGGGTTTCAAAACACTGAAATAGACAGCCATGTTGGCCTGGGCGCCGGAGTGAGGCTGCACGTTGCAGGCTTCAGCTCCGAACAGCTCCTTCGCCCGCTCGATGGCTAAGTTCTCGACGATATCGACATACTCGCAACCACCGTAATAACGCCTGCCGGGATACCCTTCGGCATATTTGTTCGTCATGACAGACCCTTGTGCCTCCATGACGGCCAGAGAGGTGAAGTTCTCTGAAGCGATCATTTCAAGTTTGTCGTTCTGTCTCTGCCATTCCGATCGGATGGCTTCATAGACTTGGGGATCTTCTTGTTTCAGGTGTTCTCCGTACATAAATCATTCTCCCTCTTGCTGCTTCGATTTTGCGGCACCTCTGTAGATGCCTCGCTTATTTTCTTATTCTCTGACACAGATCTTGGATTTTCAAGTTCTGTGTCCGGAAATCAGTAATGTTTCGCGTTTTTCGAAACCTTCTTGAACCAAGGCCTCCATATCCAAGCCGGTTTCCGCCGTTTCCGCGTCATGCAGTGTCGGTTTCGTCTTCGGATGCTTAGCGACGAAGACGGTACAACAATCTTCATAGGGCAGAATCGATGTTTCATAGGTTCCGATTTTCCTGGCGATCGCCGTGGTGTAGTCTTTGTCCACGCCGATCAAAGGGCGGAAAACCGGCATCCCAACCACGTCATCGGTTGTCACCAGGGCTTGTAAGGTCTGGCTTGCGACTTGGCCTAAGGACTCGCCGGTAATGAGTGCCAGGCAAGAAGATTCGCGGGCGATTCTCTCCGCAATCCGCATCATTACACGCCGCATGATGATGGTCAGCATATCGGCCGGGCAGTTCTGGCGGAGGGTGACTTGGATTTCGGTGAAATTCACAATGTGCAGGCGGATCTTGCCGCTGTATTCGCTGAGAATCTTGGCCAAGGTAATCACTTTTTCTTTCGCCTCATCAGAAGTAAAAGGAAAGCTGTGAAAATAAACCGCTTCCAGTTCCATGCCGCGTGAAGCCATCTGGAAACCGGCAACCGGCGAATCGATCCCACCGGACAAGAGCAACATGCCTTTGCCACCTGTGCCGACCGGGAGGCCTTTGAGCCCCGGTTTTTTGCCGGTGTAGATGAAAATATCTTCACGTACTTCGACATAGACTACGAAATCCGGCTCATTCACATCGACCCGGAGGCGAGGTTGTCTGTCCAGAAGGTAAGCGCCCAGCTCTGTGGCGATCTCAGGCGAAGTCATGGGAAAACTTTTTCTGCCGCGCTTACTCTCGACTTTGAACTTCAGATCGGCTCGACTCTTCGATAACAAGAGGGTCACTTGTCGGTTTGCCTCTTCACAAATTTCGGTGAAGCCACCGTCAATTTTCGCCACGAGGCTCGCGGAGACGATACCGAAGACTTTGCAGCTAATGTCCAGCGCTTTCTCCATCATCTCGGGTGAAGCGGCTTCGTCATCCAAAGGTTCTGCCCAAATGCGGCTCTGGTCCGCATAGACTTTATAATTACCCAAGCCGCCCAGCCGCCAGTTCAGATTTTCGATCACACGGTTAATAAATTTATAACGGTTCAGGCCCTTCAAGGCGATTTCGCCGACACGGGCCAGGACTAATTGATTATAGGTTTGCACGTAGTTCTCTTTCTTCAAAAATACTTATTTCACTGACGCCCAGCGCTTCAGTTGCTCTATACAGGTGCTGAGGGTCTTCACAAACGTTTCCAGTTCTTCCCTGCTGTTCTCCGCATCCAGACTGATGCGCAGTGTCCCGGCCGCTTGTTCGGCGGGAACCTTGCAGGCCCGGAGTACATGGGAAGCCTTACTGCCGGCATGGCAAGCGGAAGAGGTGGAGAGATAAATATCTTGTTCCTCCAGCATATGGACCAGGGTTTCACCCTTCAAGCCTGGGAAGGCCACACTCATGATCGCCGGCACACTACCGGGGAAATTCACGACACCACCCAGTTTCTGAAGCTCTATCTCCAGATAGGCGCGGGACTTCAGGACCTTTTCTAGACGTTCGGCCAAAGTCGCGTCTTGCCTGGCTGCAGCCACAGCCATCCCGCTGAGGAGCGGCCAGTTGTCCGTGCCGGAGCGAAAACCCTTTTGCTGGCCGCCACCATGAATCAAGGGATCCGGAAGGACGCTCATTTTATGGTAGAGCAAACCCACGCCTTTTGGCCCATGGATTTTATGGGCGCTAAATGAGGCCAGATCGACATCAAGTGCATGCAAGTTCACTTTCATTTTACCCCAAGCCTGCACGAGATCCGCATGGACATAGGCTTTCGGCGCACGCTCACGGATGAGGGGGATCAGGCTCGCAAAATCCTGAACCACACCACTCTCGTTATTCACGAGTAAGAGACTGACCGCCAGAGTCTTGTCGGTCAATGCGGAGCTCAGTTCCGCCGGGTCAATCAGGCCATCGCGGCCGGGGGTCAGCAGAACAACATCGGCGCCGTGAGCCGCCAGATAAGTCAAGGTGCTGAGGGTGGCATCGTGGTCCGAGGCCGTCGCAATGATGCGATTCAGGCGCTTCCCATAACGTGAAAATAAACCTTTCAGGGCGTGGTTCGTCGCCTCGGTAGCTGAAGAGGTTTGGACGAGTTCTTCCGGCTCGCACCCTAAGGTTTCGGCCAAAGTCGCAAAAGCCCGCTGTTCTTGCTTCTCTACGGCTTTGGCCGGACGATAGAGCGAAGAGGGATTGTAGAAATCTTCCGCCATGGCTGCTCTTACCGCCTCAGTAACTTCCGGGTAAGGCTTCGTCGTGGCTGCGTGGTCTAAGTAGATCATAGGTGTCCTTTATCTAGAAACAGTCTCCGGCAGAGATTAGACGTGAATCTCGTTTCCGTCCTGTGCATTCAAGAGGTCTTGGTTGGCTTCAAGTAAGGGGTAAATATATTCGTTCAGGAAATCCTCCACTTGGCCCGGAGCTCTGCCGATGTACAGGGATGCATCCAGAATACCGTTTAGATCTTCTTCTTGCAGGCCAAAAGCCTTGTCGCGGGCAATCAGATGCAGGAGAGGATTCTTCTTCCCTTCATCCTTAATCTGACGAGCTGCTTCCATAGAGTACTGACGAATTTTCTCATGAAGTTCTTGCCGGTCACCGCCGCGCTTCACAGCGGCCATCAAGATATTTTCTGTGCACATGAAAGGGAGTTCCGCGTCGATGTTTTTCTGAATGACCTTGGGGTGAACGACTAGACCATCCACGACGTTGTCATAGAGAAGCAGGATGGAGTCGAGGGCCAGGAAACATTCCGGTACAGAGATGCGTTTGTTCGCCGAGTCATCGAGGGTTCTCTCAAACCACTGGGAGGCTGCAGTAAAGTCCGGGTTCAACGCAGTGGTGATAACATAGCGAGCCAGAGACGCGATCCTTTCGGAGCGCATCGGATTGCGTTTGTAAGCCATCGCGGAAGAACCGATCTGGCCGGATTCGAAGGGCTCTTCAATTTCTTTCAGATGTTGCAGAAGGCGCAGATCGTTAGAGAATTTCGCGGCACTCTGGGCAATCGCCGATAGGTCATGCAAAACGAAACTGTCCACTTTACGCGTGTACGTTTGGCCGGACACCGGGTAGACTTCTTGGAAACCCATGGCCTTGGCAATACGATCGTCGAGGCTTCGGCACTTCTCTTCATCGCCGTCGAATAGTTCCATGAAACTCGCTTGCGTCCCGGTCGTTCCTCGGCTGCCCAAGAAGCGAAGGTTCGCCAAAGTATGTTCAAGATTCTGATAATCAAGGTAAAGATCCTGGAGCCACAAGCTGGCCCTCTTCCCCACAGTCACCAACTGTGCCGGCTGGAAGTGCGTAAAACCCAGGGTAGGCATCTCGCGGTAGTCCCAGCTGAATTTCGCCAGTTTATCCATCACGCACAGCAAGCGCTTGCGAATCAGGCGTAAACCTTCGCGCATCTGAATCAGGTCGGTGTTGTCGCCGACGTAGGCGGAGGTAGCCCCTAGGTGGATAATGCCCTTTGCCTTCGGGCACTGCAGACCGTAGGCATAGACATGCGCCATGACGTCGTGGCGGACTTTTGCCTCCTGTTCTTCGGCGTCTTCAAAATTAATATTGTCTTGATTTGCCTTCAGTTCGGCGATCTGTTCGTCAGTTATCGGTAAACCCAGAGCCTGTTCTGCTTCGGCCAAAGCGACCCACAATTTCCGCCACGTGCGAAATTTATACTGCGGCGAAAAAATCTCCAGCATCTCGGTACTGGCATAGCGGTTATTCAGTGGTGAAATATAGGTGTCGTACATGGTTTAACTCCCGATCTACATGATGATTTCAAGTGTTTTCTTCGGTTTGGCTGAGTTTCCGGAGCGCCTCAGCCCGGGCGGACAGGCAGAAGACCAGCAAAGCCTTTTCCAAATCAGCCATATCGGGAAAGGTCGGTGCTAAGCGGATAAAACTGTCATTTGGATCAAGCCCCCCGGGGAACATCGAGCCTGCCGGTGTTAAAATCAACCCCAACTCGCGACAGCGCTTGACCGTTGCTCGTGCGGTGCCCGGAAGAAGCTCGACAGACACGAAATACCCGCCTTCCGGCTCACGCCATTTGGCGATTCCGGCGGGTGCCAGATGCTTGGCGAGCATGCGGAAGGTCAAGTGGAATTTCTCGCGTAGGGCGGGACGGTGTAGGTCTAACACTTGTCTCATCCCTCCGACTTGGCGGAAAACTTCTGCATGACGAAGCTGGTTCATCTTATCAGCCCCAATCATTTGGGTGGTAAGACTGGGGATCAGCCAGTTCTGGTTGGCGTCGGATAAGGCAACGCAAGCCTCACCGGAACCGGCGTACGTAATTTTCGAGGTGGATGCGAAGACAAAAACACGATCGGGATTTCCCGCCTCTGTGGCCATTGTCAGCAAATCCGGTACTTCGGGCGGATTTGCCTCATCGAAATGGTGCGCACAATAGGCCAGATCAGCAAAAATCCGGAAATCCGGAGCGGCCTTCATGGAGAGAAGGCGTTCCAAACAGGTCTTGCTGTAGCAGGTGCCATCAGGGTTTGAATAGACAGGTACAGCCCACATGCCCTTGATCGAGGGGTCATTTGCACAGAGTTCCTCGATCAGATCCATATCGGGACCATCCTCTAAGAGCGGCACAGGGATTGACTCGAAACCTAAAAGCTCAGAAATCGCAAAATGTCTGTCGTAACCTGGAACCGGACAGAGAAATTTCCGTTTCTCGCCCCACGGCTTCGTCATGCCGGGCAAGGGAAAGAGTAAGCAGCGCGTCAGAAGATCATATTCTATGTTAAGACTCGATGACCCCAATACCCAAACTCTCTCAGGGCTGCTGTTGATCAAGTCGGCGAAGAAAACCCGCATTTCCCACAACCCCAGAAGTCCTCCGTAATTTCGGCAGTCAAGGCCCTCTTCACTGAGATAATGGTCGGTAGAAGCTTCGCGAAAAAGAGCAGAAACCTGGTCTAATTGGCTCGTAGGCGGATTACCGCGTGAGAGATTAAGTTCAAGATTCAGGGCTTGACAGTCTTGCAGAGCGCCTTCTACGCGCTTCTGCTCGAGGTCTCTGGCGGCCATGGACAGTGTAAGATAATTTTCCATTAACTATATCTCCCATTCATGTATAGAACAATCGCGAATGACAAAATCCCGGTCCCAATAAATTTCGGCTGCCAAAAGGCCAAGCTCCCGGTCGGTCTGGTGTTGATCGGAAAGATAACGATATAAAGTCTTGATGACCTTCTGCTGTTTCGCGGCAGTGAAGCGGCTCTCCGCACCATAGCGATCCGTGACTTGCCTAGCCTTTACTTCCACTGCATAGACCTTCCCCTTATGGAGGCTGATCAGATCAATTTCTCCCAAGCGCGGCACCCGATAATTTCTTGCCAAGATGATGTGCCCATATGATAGCAAAACTTTCTCCACATGACGTTCCGCAGAGACAAATGGCGGGATATCATTCATGGAATAGGATTCATTTATCATGCAAGTTCCGCCTTTCGTACCAAGAGCCCAAGAAAGACTGTCTGTGGATCGGACAGGGCCCAAGCTGATCCAAGGCTTCATAATGCGCCTTCGTCCCATAACCCTTGTGTTGAGCGAAACCATAGCCGGGGTAGCGCTCATCCATTTCAATCAATTCCTGATCTCGGGCTGTCTTCGCCAAGATAGAAGCCGCGGCGATACAATTACATGTTGCATCCCCTTTCACGACGGCCTCCTGTCGCTCTTCCGGGAAACCTTCAAGTCGCAAGGCATCCACTAAGAGAAAATCCGCGGGTGGATCAAGTTTACCCAGTGCCAAGCTCATGGCCTCGCGAGTGGCCTCCAGAATATTCAGCCGGTCGATTGTCGCGGCATCAATTCTCGCGATCGCCCAGGCGAGTGACTTCTCCTTGATCTCTGAGGCCAAGGCATCACGCACCTTAGGGCTCAATTTCTTCGAGTCATTAAGACCCAGGATAGGCTGCTCCGGATCCAAAATGACGGCCGCGGCATAGACCGGACCTGCCAAGGGACCTCTCCCTGCTTCATCCAAACCGGCAACATAACGCATACCCTTCTGATGAAGTGCCGTTTCGACCACGTTCATCCGCTGGAACCGCTCGGAAAGTTTCAGCTCGCGTTTAGTAAGTGCCATGGATGAAGCCCTCGTCAGAATCAGGATCAAGCCCTGCCGGTTCCTCATTGTCTTCGTCTTGGTTTAATTCTTCCGCAGTTTGTGGCCGTTCCAGCGAAATTCGTCCAATCGTGCCACCGCGGAATTCGTTGAGAAAAAGCTCCGCAAAGCGCAATTCATCCACGCGGCCCCCCGATAGAATCGTCCCTCTGCGTCTCGCGGCTTCTAAATAGACATCATAGGGATCGGCCTCCGGATGACGCAGTTTATAACGCTCTTGCAGCAAATGTGGATAAGTATGCAGTAAGTGCGTAAAAAGTTTGAAGGCAACCTCTTCTACAGGCAAGACATTGTCGGCAATCGCGCCGGTAGCAGCCAGATTGAGTTTCTGCTCCTCTGTCTCCAGTTTCGGCCAGAGAACTCCGGGCATATCCAGCCATTCCAGTTTCTGGTCGCGGCTTCTCACCCACTGCGGGCCCCTGGTCACCCCGGGTCTATCGGACGTCTGTGCAGACTTACGCCCGCTCATGCTGTTAATTAACGTTGATTTCCCCGTATTCGGAATGCCCACCACCATAAGGCGTAAAGGTCGGTTCTCCCGGCCACTGTCCGCAATCCGTTTCAGCTTCTCGCTCACTAATTTATTTGCTTCCAGGGTCACTTGCTTGAACCCATCTCGAGTCTTACTGTTGCAAGGAATCAGTACGAGATCGTTCTCTGATCCATCTCTAACCCATAATTCTGTCACTTCAGGGTCGGCCAAATCCGCCTTATTCAACACGAGGATCGTTGGTTTCCCAGCCAGAATCTTCTGCAGCTCGGGATTTCGGGAAGAGCGGGGAATTCTCGCATCCGCTGTTTCCACGACGACATCGACCAGGGGAAGATGTTCTCTGATATTGCGCAAGGCCTTTGCCATGTGCCCCGGAAACCAGTTAATATTCATACAAGAACCCTCCTCTTCGATGATTCATCCATTATAGCAGTCAGCCCGAGGCTTGCGCCTCCCCCGAAACACGACGAAATACTACAAAATACTCAGAATTTCACCCAAAAACCAAGAAGACCGCCTGCACTCCGCAGACGGTCTTCCATCGTGAAACTTCTTGGGAAACTAGTTCTTGGACACCAGCTTCTCCTTCAGGCGGGCCTTCTTACCGACACGGTCACGCAGATAGTAGAGCTTCGCGCGTCTGGTTACACCCTTGCGGACAACCTCGATCTTGTCAATCTTGGGAGAATGCAGGGGGAGCGTACGCTCAACACCTACACCATAAGAGACACGACGAACGGTAATCGTCTGACTAAGTCCTTGTCCCTTCATCGCAATCAAGGTTCCTTCAAAAACCTGGATTCGCTCACGAGAGCCTTCTGTAATTCTCAAGGAAACCTTCAGATAATCGCCGATCTCGAGAGCCGGCAGATCCTGTCTCAGCTGAGACTGTTCCACTGCTTTTATCAGATCCATAATAATATCCTCCTCTCTTCGCCGGACGTTCGTGCACCATTTCTATACAGAGGACCGCCCTTATTAACCCGTGGGATTATATAATGAAACACGAGCTGAAGTCAAATTTTATTTTTTCATCTGCCGAATCCCGAATCACCGAATCCGCCGAATCTCCTCGCCCAACTTCACGATGTCGATCAATTCAGTGTTTTCTTCAGAGAAGCCGCTCTGTAGGGCATCCGCCAGCGCGTTGGCCGTGTCAATCGAGCTGAGGCACGGGATGCCGAGTTGGGTTGCTTTGAGCCTGATTTTCACCCCATCCTTCTCCGGGTTTCTGCCATGAGTCGAGGTGCTCACCACATACTGTACCCTTTTTTCTTCCATCAGATCCAGACCGTTCTTACGGCCCTCGTGGATTTTCCCCACATGGGTAACCCAGAGGAAATTCTCTTCCAGAAGTTCGGCTGTACCTTCGGTTGCGTAGAGTTGGAAACCCAAGTTCGCAAACTTCTGAGCTACCGGTGCCAATTCCGGTTTGTCCCAGTTTCTGACCGTGAAGAAAATACCGCCTGACTTTTTCATCGAGAAACCGGCAGCTAAGAGGCCCTTATAAAGCGCTTCCTGCATCGTTCGGCCGATGCCTAAGACCTCACCGGTGGACTTCATTTCCGGGCCAAGCTGTGTATCGGTTCCGGTCAACTTGGCAAACGAGAAGACAGGTACTTTCACTGCATAAAAATCCTGATCCGGATGAAGACCCGTACCATAGCCCAAGTCCCGCAATTTCCTGCCCATGCAGACTTCTGTGGCCAGATCCACGATGGGGATTCCGGTCACCTTAGATAAATACGGCACGGTTCGCGAGGCTCTGGGATTTACTTCAATGACATAGAGTTTCTCATCTTGGATGATGTACTGGAGGTTTACGATCCCGCGGACATCCAGCCCCTGGCAGAGTCTGCGGGTCGTTTGCAGAATCTGGCGGCGCATTTCTTCGGACACATTAAGCGCCGGGTAGACCGCAATCGAGTCACCGGAATGGACGCCGGCTCTTTCGACATGTTCCATAATGCCCGGTAAGAGCAAGTCTTCCCCGTCATAGATGCCGTCCACTTCCACTTCCCGGCCCATGAGGTATTTATCCAGAAGAACGATATTGTCCGGATTGATTTCCAAAATAACTTTCAGATATTCGCGAATGTCATCCTCATTGTGGGCAATGATCATATTCTGGCCACCCAGAACAAAAGAAGGTCTCATAAGGACCGGGAAACCCAGTTCATTAGCCGTCTCGATCGCCTCTTCCACGTTGCGGATCGCATGCCCCCTGGGTCTCGCAATATCCAGCCGGGTCAGGAGATCATCGAACTCTTCGCGATTCTCTGCCATATCGATGGCTTTGGCCGAAGAACCAAAAATCGTATACCCTGCTTCTGAAACCGCCTTTGTGAGTTTAATCGAAGTCTGCCCGCCGAAGGAGACGATACAGCCCAGCGGCTTCTCAATCTCCAGAATGTGAAGAACCGATTCGGCAACCAGTGGCTCAAAATAGAGCCTATCCGACGAGTCGTAGTCCGTCGACACGGTTTCCGGGTTATTGTTAATCGTGACAACCTCGAAGCCCATATTCTGAAGCGCGCGGACCGCGTGGACTGAGGCATAGTCAAATTCGATTCCCTGGCCGATACGAATGGGGCCGGAGCCGAAAACGACGATCGTCTGCTTGGCGGACTGCTCGATGAAAGGCAGTGCCTCGTTCTCGCCACCGGAGGCTTCGGGCGGGTAGAGCGAGTAGAAATAAGGGGTTTTCGCCGCAAACTCACCTGCGCAGGTATCAACCATCTTATAGACCGGTTTATGCGGCGCCACAGGCAGGCTCTGGCCGGAGAGGCGCATCAAGGTGCTGTCCAAGTAATTAAAGGATTTCCCCTCGTAATAGAGCTTCTCCGTAAGCCCTTCTGTTGCGAGACGTTTTTCATAATCCGCCAGATCCAGGAGCTCATAGAGGAACCACTCGTCGATCATGGTCAAATGATGAAGTTCTTCCACGGAAACGCCGGCCTTCAGGGCTGAAAATACGGCGAAAATGCGTTCGTCCGTTTGGCGGGCAATGACTTCCAGTAATTCTTCTCGGGTACTGTCGGCGTATTTCGGGAGATTCAAGGTGTCACAGCCGATTTCCGCGCCTTGGACTGCCTTGATGATGCCGGAACTGAAACGATCGCTGATCGCCATCACTTCACCCGTTGCTTTCATCTGCGTGCCCAGCCTTCTTTCCGCATAGACGAATTTGTCAAACGGCCATTTGGGGAATTTCACCGCAAGATAGTCAATGGCGGGTTCGAAGGCGGCGGTCGTGTTACCCGTGACTTCGTTTGTGATCTCGTTTAGGCGGTAGCCCAGAGCAATCTTGGCTGAGACTCGGGCGATAGGGTAGCCCGTGGCCTTGGAGGCCAAAGCCGAAGACCTGGACACTCGCGGGTTGACTTCGATGACCGCGTATTCAAAGGATTCGGGGTGTAAGGCAAATTGGATATTGCAGCCCCCTTCCAGTTTCAGCTCCTCTATGATTTTCAAGGCTGCACTGCGGAGCATTTGATATTCCTTGTCGGCTAAGGTGACCGCCGGAGCCACGACAATGGAGTCACCGGTATGGACACCGACCGGGTCAAAATTCTCCATGGAACAGACGGTCAAGGCATTGCCGTCCCCGTCGCGGATGACTTCAAATTCAATTTCTTTCCAGCCGGCAATTGATTGTTCGATCAGGCATTGGTGAATGGGTGAGAGATCCAGCCCTTGGTGCACGATCTCACGAAGTTGGGTTTCGTTATCCGCAATTCCCCCGCCGCTGCCGCCCAAGGTAAAGGCGGGGCGCACAATCACGGGGTAACCGATCTCTTCGGCAGCCCCGACCGCGGCCTCTATCTCCGTGACAATTTCCGAGCGCGTGGACGGCTGGTCCAGAAGATCCATCATTTCTTTGAACTTGAGACGGTCTTCCGCTCGATCAATCGCCACCGGGTCAGCGCCCAATAAACGGACGTGATAGCGATCAAGGACCCCTGCCTTCGCCAGCTTCATCGAGAGGTTCAGGCCGTTCTGTCCGCCAAAGCCGGAGAGAATCGCATCGGGTCTTTCTTTTTCGATGATGCGCTCCAGTGTCTTCTCCGTCAGCGGTTCAAGATAGATCTTATCGGCGATGCCGGGATCGGTCATGATCGTTGCGGGGTTGGAGTTCACGAGGACGATTTCAATATTGTCTTCACGGAGCACCCGGCAGGCCTGGGTTCCGGAGTAGTCGAATTCGGCCGCTTGGCCGATCACAATTGGGCCTGAACCAATCACCATGACTTTGTGCAGAGATTTATCGAGTGGCATGATTTGCCTCCATCAATGCTGTAAAACGTTCGAAAAGATAACGGGTTTCTTCCGGTCCCCCACAAGCTTCCGGGTGGAACTGGACGGAGAATTGCGGTTTGCCGGTATAATCCAGCCCTTCGCAGCTGCCGTCGTTGACGTTGCGGAAGCGGATGGAGGCGCCTTTGGCCAAATGAGTGGTGTCGACCAGAAACCCGTGATTTTGCGAAGTCATGTAGATCCGGCCGGTCACCAGATCTTGCACCCCCTGATTCTCGCCTCTGTGGCCATACTTCATCTTGCGGATATTGAAACCGTTGGCTAACGCAAGCAGTTGATGACCCAGGCAGATTCCCATCAGCGGCACACCGGAATCAGCAAGAATTCCGGTGTTGTCGATCAGCTCCCGGTACTCCCGCGGATCCCCCGGTCCATTGCCCAGTAAGATGCCGTCGGGACTGCCGGCTAAGATGGCCCTGGGATCGGTGTCGTAGGGAAAGAGGGTGACTTCGCAGCCCAGATTCAGGAGACTCACAATAATACTCTTCTTGACGCCTGTGTCCGGAATGGCCACACGGTACTTCGCTATACCTGCCGGGAGCCACGTTCTCGTTTCTTTCACCGAAACTTCGGGCACTTGCGGCGCAGGGTGGAAATTTCTCAGCGCCTCTAAGTCGATGGTGGAAGGGTCTTCGGTAATCACCGCATTCATGACCCCTTCCTCGCGAATTCGCCTGGTCAGCATGCGGGTGTCAATCCCTTGAATTCCCACAACGCCCTCTTGTTTCAAATACTGGTCGAGCGTCGCTTGGGCTCTGAAGTTGGAGGCATGTTTTGAGAGGTGCCGGACGACATAACCTTTGCAACTCACGTGGCTACTCTCCAAATCCTCGGGGATGAAGCCGTAATTACCAATCAAAGGGAAGGTCTGAATAATGATCTGGGCACTGAAACTGGGGTCGGTTAGGGTCTCGAGATAACCAGACATGCCCGTTGTGAAGACGAGTTCCGCTGATTCATCTCGAGGGGAGGCGCCGAAGCATTGACCCGGGTAGACACTGCCATCAGCGAGCACCAGATAGACTTGCTGGGTATTTTGCATAAAATGCCTTTCTATACAGGAATCATTCATAAACTCTGTATTATATGCGTTAGCCTGCGTATCCGCTGTATTATAGGCCAAAGTTCTCACTTGTGTCATAATAGCAAAAAAATTTATTGAAATTACTATACGTGATTTAACAGCGAGGCTCAAGCCTGCTACAATAAACCGAATTCAAAAGGGGGACCTGCAAAGATGGATGATTTAATCGGAAACTTCGGCTCCATGGTGTTTAATGATGAAGCGATGAAACTTCACCTACCTACTGATATCTATAAGAGGCTGAAACAAACCCGCGATCTGGGGCAGCCTCTCCAGGAAGATCTGGCGGATCCGGTTGCCCAGGGGATGAAGAATTGGGCGGTCAGCAAAGGGGCTACGCATTATTCCCATTGGTTCCAACCGATGACCGGAGTGATTGCGGAGAAACATGAAGCGTTTCTGAATCCGGTGGACGGGGGTAAGGCGATTCTGGAATTTCGGGGCAAAGAACTTGTGAAGGGTGAACCCGATGCCTCCAGTTTCCCGAGTGCGGGACTTCGCAGTACGTTTGAAGCCAGGGGATATACGGCTTGGGATCCTTCTTCGTTTGCTTTTGTCAAAGACGGTACCTTATGCATCCCCACGGCTTTTTGTTCCTATGGCGGCCATGCCATGGATAAGAAAACACCGCTTCTGCGCTCCATGCAAGCACTGAACCGACAGACTCTGCGGATCTTGCGCTTATTTGGTGATGAGGAGGCGACTTTGGCCACCGCAAATGCCGGGATTGAACAAGAATATTTCCTGATTGACCAGGAGATCTTCAAGAAACGCCCCGACCTCGTGAACTGCTCCCGCACCCTCTTCGGCGCCCGGGCTCCCAAAGGGCAGGAAATGGGTGACCATTATTTCGGCAGTCTGAAACCTCGCGTATCCGCCTTTATGCAAGAGCTGGATCGTGAATTGTGGAAACTGGGTGTACCTGCGAAGACGAAACACAATGAGGTTGCTCCCTCCCAACATGAATTAGCACCGATTTACGCCACGGTGAACGTGGCTTGCGACCAAAATCAGCTGATGATGGAAACCATGAAGACGGTGGCCGGCCACCATGGCCTAGTTTGCCTCTTGCATGAGAAACCTTATAAAGGCCTGAATGGCTCCGGCAAACATATCAACTGGTCCCTGGGGACAAACACCGGCGATAATTTGCTGGATCCAGGCCACACGCCGGCTGAAAATGCGAAATTTCTGCTCTTCTTGTGTGCGATTATCAAGGCGGTGGACGATTATCAAGGTCTCCTTCGCATTTCTGCTGCCAGTGCCGGCAACGACCACCGTTTAGGCGCTCATGAGGCGCCGCCGGCGATCCTGTCAATCTTCCTGGGAGACGAATTGACCCAAATTCTGGAAGCGGTCGGCACGGGTTCCTTGTCGCCGAAGCATTTGGATACAGATATTGAAATCGGTGTCGACGTCCTCCCTCATTTCAAACGGGACATCGCCGATCGCAACCGCACGTCTCCCTTCTCCTTTACCGGCAATCGTTTTGAGTTCCGTATGGTGGGAAGTTCAGCCTCGGCGGCGTGCCCCAATATGATCATTAATTCCATTGTCGCGGATACACTGAGCCAATTTGCGGATCGCCTCGAAGGCAAAGAAAATTTCTCCGAAGAACTCACCGCGCTGGTTGCGGAAACCATCCGTGATCACAAGCGCATCATTTTTAACGGCAACTCCTATTCTCCCGAATGGCAAGAAGAAGCCGAGCGAAGAGGCCTCACGAACTGGCGAAGCTCCGTTGAAGCCCTGAGTCACTACACGGATCCGGAGTATGTAGCGATGTTTAGTCGTCAAGGGGTTTTAACCCAGGATGAACTTAGAATGCGCCGCGATGTCTTGTTGGAGAACTACAGCTCAACCGTGCAGATTGAGGCTTTTACCATGCTGGAGATGGCGAACCGCGGGATCATCCCGCAGGCTTTGGCCTACCAGAAACAGTTGGCTGACACGATTGTGATGAAGCGGCAGGCGGTGGATGGGATTGACACGACAGCTGAAGAACATCTTCTCCAAGATATCTGTAATCTCACGTCCCGCATGTCAAGCACGATGGCGGAACTTCGTCGCAAACTCCGCCAAGCCCCGAAGCACGATGATCCGGCTGTTGCGGGCAACTGGTACCATGATGTTATTCTCCAATTGATGGCTGACCTCCGTGATGCGGCGGACCAAATTGAGTTGATCGAAAGTCAGTGTTTCGTCCCCTACCCGACTTACCAGGATATGCTGTACAGCGAGTAAGAGGAATAAAAAAGTGAGGTGTGAACCTCACTTTTTTTCTGCTGAATGATCTGTGGTATTTTTCGGTAACTGCCTACGGTATCTCAAGAGTTTTTCCAGTTCTTCTTGCGAAAGATCGTATTGATCAAACAGGTCCGGCCTCTTCTCCAAGGTTTCATTCAAGGCGTCCAGGTGCCTATACTGCTCTTGCTGTTCGTGGTGTCCGCCCAGCAGCACGTCCGGTACCGTTCGGCCCCGCCATACAGGGGGTCTTGTATATTGGCGTGCCTCCAAGAGCCCGTTGTAGTGGGATTCATTTTCGTAGGCACTTTTATCCGGGAGCGTCCCCTCCAGCATGCGGCTCGTCGCGTCAATGACGATCAGCGAAGCCAATTCTCCGCCCGTAAGGACATAATCTCCGACCGAGACTTCTTCGTCGACAATTTCGTCCAGTACCCTCTGATCGACCCCTTCGTAGTGGCCGCAGAGCAAGATGATTTGATCATACCGAGCATATTCTCGGGCAAGTTCTTGCGTGAACAGACGACCTTTCGGCGAGAGAAAAAGGGTGAGTCTTTTGGCTTTGGCCAAAGCCGCCCCCTCCACCGCCTCTTGCCAGCTCTCATAGATCGGTTCGGGACGCATGAGCATACCCGTACCGCCGCCATAGAGCGTATCATCCACGTGCCCATACGGATCGATTGCGTGCTCGCGGATCTGATGAAGTTTGCAGCTGAACACGCCTCTCTCCTGCGCTCTGCCCAGAATACTCCCAGAAAGATAGGGCTCCAGTACCTCCGGAAACAGGGTTAAGATATCAAATTGCATCATTCGTAAATTTCCCAGAGTCCTTCGGGGAGCTGGACCTGTATGATCCCTTCCGCAAAATCAACTTCGCTTAAGGCGCCGCCGCGAATCGGAAGTAAAAGATCTTTTGCTCCCTCGCGTTTGATCACAAAGAGATCACCGGATGGTGTGTCCAGCACATCCTTCAGGGTCCCAATCAGGCCACGGTTATGGTCTGCAACTCGCATGCCGATAAGATCCGTAATATAATACTGGCCTTCGGCAAGGGGCATGGCCTCTGCCCGGCTCAAGGACAGGTATGTGCCTTTCAGCTTCTCCGCTTCTTCTCTGCTCTCGACACCCGCCAGTTTGACAAGGTCATGGGCAGCGCCTCTGACGCTCTCGATCTTGCGTTTGCCGAGGTTCTGTTTTGCATTGGGAGAAAATAAATAAACCTCTTCCAGGCCTGCCAGACGATCCGGCAGGTCAGAGAGGATTTTTGCCTTCATTTCGCCCTTGACTCCGTGCGGCGAAGTCAGGACGGCGATATGGAGATATTCGGAAACAGGCCATGCCATGATTTCCGCCTTCAGTCGACGATGTCGACTGCTACGCGAGTATTCTCGCGGCTGGCCTTCGCCTTCATTATGGAGCGGATTGCCTGTGCTCTCCTGCCCCCTTTGCCAATAACTCTGCCCATGTCATCCGGGGCAACCCGGAGTTCCAGGACGACGGTTCCGCCGTCAACTCTCGAAGTTACAGTAACGTCATCCGGAGCTTCCACGAGAGCAGTAGCCATCGTGCGAAGGAGCTCCTGCATTTCTGTGATCGCTTGTTCTGTCATTACTCAATTACTCCTGTTTTCTTCAACAATGCCTTGACTGTTTCGGTTGGCTGAGCGCCGTTTGCGAGCCACTTCTTCGCGGCTTCTTGATCGATCTTGACCTCGGAAGGTTCAGTCATGGGGTTATAGGTGCCGATTTCTTCGATGAAACGGCCGTCGCGGGGGGATCTGGAGTCGGCTACGACAACACGATAATAAGGGTTCTTCTTCGCGCCGATTCTCTTCAGTCTGATTTTTACTGCCATGTAGTTCTTGTTCCTTTCAATTAAGAAAAAATATCTATGCTTGAGGTTACATTGGGAAGCGTAAGCCGGAGATTCCGCCTTTTCTCTTCTTTTTGCCCTTAGAGCCTTTTTTGCCGGTGAGCCCCATCTTGTCCATCATTTTGAGACTCTCCTCATATTGTTTGACCAGGCGATTGACGTCTTGAACGGTGGTGCCTGAGCCCTTGGCGATGCGTTGTCTGCGACTGGCATTCAAGAGTTTGACGTTGGCACGTTCTTTCAAAGTCATGGACCTGATGATCGCCTTCGTCCGATCCATTTGTTTCTCATCCACGTTGACGTCTTCCAGTTGCTTGTTGTTGATGCCCGGGATCATCCCCAGAATCTCCTTCAGCGAACCCATCTTCTGGACTTGTTCGAATTGTTCCAACATGTCGTCGAGGGTGAATTGGTTACTCTGAAGCTTCTCCAGCGATTCCTTAGCCTTCTCTTCATCGAGCACACGTCCGGCTTTCTCTATGAGCGTCAGGACGTCACCCATGCCGAGAATTCTTGAGGCCATACGATCCGGATGGAATTCTTCCAAGGCATCGACCTTCTCCCCGGTCGCAATGAACTTGATCGGTTTCTGCGTCATGCGGTAGATGGATAGTGCGGCACCACCTCGGGCGTCGCCATCCAGTTTCGTCATGATGAAGCCGTCGAGACCGATTTCTTCATCAAAAGCCTTGGCGACATTCACCGCTTCTTGACCGATCATGGCGTCGACGATCAGAAGTTTCTCGTCTGGTTTCACGACTTCGGCGATCTGTTTGAGTTCGGTCATCAGCTCATCATCGACGGTCATGCGACCTGCGGTATCGACGATCAGGACATCGCGCATCAGGTAATGGGCCTTATCGAGCCCTTCCTTCGCAATTTTGACGGCATCCTTCTCTTCCGGATTGATGTAATAGGGAATATCAATGCTCTTCGCAAGGATTGCGAGTTGCTCTTGCGCGGCGGGTCTGTGGGTGTCTACGGAAACCAAAAATGGTTTCTTCCCCTGCGCCTTACGCAGGTGGAGGGCCAGTTTCGCCGCGGTCGTGGTTTTACCGGAGCCTTGGAGACCGTAAAGCATAATGACTGTGAAGCCGGAAGACTGAAACTTAATCTGGTTATCTCCTTGACCCAGAATCGCTACGAGTGACTCGTGGACGATCTTCACAACCTGCTGACCCGGCGTCAGGCTCTCCATGACCTCCTGGCCCTTTGCCTTCTCAGAGATTTCCTTCGTCAATTCCTTGACAACCAGATAATTCACATCGGCCTCTAAAAGGGCGATGCGGATCTCCTTCATCATATCCTTGATGTCTTGTTCCGTAACGCGGGACTTGCCTCGCATCTTGGCTGTTATATCTTGAAGTTTCGTCGATAAACCTTCGAATAGCGCCATAAAATTCCTTATCTGCTTAAGCCTAGGGGCTAGCTGAAGCCTAAAGGCCTAGCTGAAGCCTAAAGGCCAGTTTCCATTTCTTTAATAAGTGCTTGTGCCTGGTCTAAGCGGCCTTCCTGCAGTGTTTCCGAGAGAAGTCTCAAGGCCTTCTTCAGTTCCGCGCGGGAGGCTACAACACCCAGTTGCTTCTCGAAATTCTCCAAGTGCTCCAAGCTACGCTGTAAACTGTCGTGGATTGCCTGGCGGCTGACCTTAAGTTCCTCGGCAATTTCTGTAATGGAGAAGTCTTCATTAAGGTAGAGAGAAAGCGTCTCTCTTGCCTTATCCGTCAGAAGTCCTCCGTACATATCCATGAGGAAAATCGAGCGGGTCTTGTCCAATACATCCTGCCAGTTCTTATCCATAGCGATTATTATACGGATGAACAAATACTTGTCAAGCTTTTTTCCTTGACAAGAAAAAGACAAGAAAAAGATCGGGAAAAGACAAGAAAAGATCGGGAAAAAGATGGGAAAAAGAAAATTTACACAGCAAACTGACAAGAAAAATTTACTTCGCAAGAGCCTTCAGCTCACTGTCCGGCAGCAAGGACTCTACGAAGGCATCCGGGTCGAAATCGACCAGATCATCAGCAGATTCACCCAGACCAGCAAGCAGAATAGGCACCTTCGCTTGATGAGCAACCGCAACAGCGACGCCGCCTTTCGCATTACCGTCAAGCTTGGTGATCACCAAACCGGTCACTTCCGCCACCTCCGTGAAGGTCTCCGTCTGGATTACCGCATTCTGGCCGGACGTGGCATCAATCACCAAGAGTGTCTGCACAACTGCATCAGGTGCTTCCCGTTTGATAATGCGGGTGATCTTCCCTAATTCATCCATGAGGTTTTTCTTATTATGCAAGCGACCTGCCGTGTCAACAATTAAAACATCGGATCCGCGGGCTTCGGCGGCCTTGATGCTGTCATAGACAACAGCCGCCGGATCATTGCCGTCTTTTTGCGAGATCAGCGGTGTGTCGGTTTGCTCGCACCACGCAGCCAGTTGCTGAATAGCCGCAGCACGGAAAGTATCTGCGGCCGCCATGAGCACTTTGCGATTTTCATTCTTGAAACGCAGAGCCAGTTTACCGGCAGTCGTCGTTTTGCCGGTTCCGTTGACGCCTACCATCACTAAAATGTTGAGCTTGCCTTCCGTCAAGGTGAGGGTCTGTTTCTCACCCAGAATTTCACGAATATCGGTCTTCAGTGTCGTCAAAACGAATTCCGTCGAGCGATTCTTCTCTTGTTTCATCTTGGAGCGAAGGCTTGTCATCAGTTCATCCGTGCAAGCAGCTCCGATGTCCGCCTGGATCAAGGTCATTTCCAGTTCATCCAGCTCTTCTTCATCGAAATAACCGAGCGCGGCCGCGATGCTCTCCACCTGACCCAGGAAGAAATCCCTGGTTTTGCTTAAGCCTTCCTTGAATTTATCAAATATACCCATGAAGTACCTCTTTTTTCTCTCACCAACGCGCGAGTGCACTTAATCGAGTGCACATAATTCTGATCTCATTCTCATCCAGATTTCGTCTAATCCTCATCTAGATTTCATCTAATTCTCATCTAGCTTCACCGAGATAATCTGCGAGACACCCCGCTCCTGCATGGTGACACCATAAATCATCCGTGCCGCCTCCATTGTACCCCGACGGTGGGTAACCAGGATATACTGGGTTTTGTCGGAGTTGGCTTTGACATAATCGGTGAAACGGAAAACATTCGCTTCATCCAGCGCCGCTTCCACCTCATCCAAGACACAAAACGGCGAAGGGTTGAGTTTCTGGATGGCGAAGAGCAGCGCGATCGCCGTGAGACAGCGCTCCCCACCAGATAAGGCCAGCATATTTTGCAGACGTTTTCCGGGCGGCATGACTTTGATTTCGATCGGACTGTTCAAGATATCCTTGGAATCTTCCAGAACCAGCTCCGCTTCACCGCCACCGAAAAGTTCCCGGAACACGATGCGGAATTGCTCATTGATAAACTGAAAAGACTCCTGAAATTGTTTTTGCATCTCATCTGTAATCTCACGGATGATCTGGCTGAGATCGGCTTTGGCCTGAACAATATCCTCCCGCTGCTTCATCATGAACTCATAACGTTCAGATGTCTCGCGGCTCTCCTCGATCGCTTGAACATTGACCTGACCGAGATCGCGGATTTTCTGGCGCAAGTCCTTGACACTGGCCCTGGTCTCCTCCAGGTTGAGATTCTCCTGGTAGTATTCCTCGCGATTGGCAAAGGTGAGATTGTACTCTTCCCATAAACGCGAGCGGAGGTCCATCAGAGCCGTTTGCGTGTTCTCCTGACGCTGCTCGAGTCGACCCTGATCTTGCCCGAGCTTCGCCAGAAGGCCTGAGACCCGATCCATTTCACCGGTATTGTCTTCGAGTGCGGACACCGCTTCACGGCGCTTGGTCTCTGCGATCTTCAATTTCTCACGCAAAACAGCCAAGTCCGCCTGATACGCAGCCTTACTCGTGCCACCATCTTGGATCAAGGCTTGTAAGCGCTCTTCTTCCGCTTCATCCGCTTCAGCGTCTTGCTCCTGCAAAGCGACTTCCTCTTCGACTTGGCTCCTCTCACGACTCACTCTTTCCAGCAAAACTCTGGCCGAGTCCATCTGGGTTTTTGCTGTGGCCAAAGCCACCTGCAGTTCCGCTCTCTCCTCAGCCAGACGGTTCAGCCGGTCCGTTTGTTCGGCAACTTGGGAGCGTAAACTCGTTCGCTCCTCGTTGATTTCGTCCACTTGCGAAGTCAGCAGATCCATCTCCGCAGTCTTGGACCTAGAAGCCTCGACCAAGTCGGCAAGCTCCTTGTCCAAACGTTCAAGATCTGCCTGGTTCTGGTCTTGCTTGCTCTGAAGCCTGATGCGATTCTGTTCATACTGCTTGTTATGGGAATCCAGCTGAATTTCTTCCCTAGCCAAGCCTTGCGTGCTCTGGTAAACCTTGCCAATCTCTTCTTCGATCGCGGCAATTCGACTCTCCTCAGCGGCTTGCTTCTGTCTGCTCTTCTCCAGATTCTGCGTCAGTTCTTCAATTTGTGAGACCAAATCTTCCAGAAGTCGCCTACGGCTCAAAATTCCGCTGGCCTGCTGTTTACGTGAACCGCCGGACATCGCGCCGCCTGGATTCAAGAGGTCACCGTCGGTGCTGGCTATGCGAAGTTTGAAGGATGTTGCTTTGGCCATAGCCAGTGCCTGCTCAAGCGTATCCGCGACAACCGTCCGGCCCAAGGCATAGTCAACAGCATTCTGAATATGTCCTTCGAACGTAACCAGCTCGCTTGCTAAGCCACGGTAACCCGGCATATGCTTCACCTGGGCCAAGAGCTGATCAGGCGGACGCTGACCTGAGACGCGACTGATCGGCAAGAAGGTGGCTCGTCCCCAACGTTCCTGTTTGAGTTTCGTAATCATGCGGGAGGCAGTATCTTCTGTAGCGACCACGATATTTTGCGCGGTTCCGCCTAGAACACTCTCAATGGCTGCTTCGAATTCGGCCGGCACTTGCAAGAGGTCCGCGAGAGGACCATAGACTTCCGCGTCACGACCCTTCGCATATTCCATGATCCGTTTGATTGGGTAGCCATAGCCTTCGTAGCTTTCTGAGAGCTCCTGTTGGGTCTGCTTCTGATACTGCAGATTATGCAGTTTATTTTCCGTTTCGGAAACTTCGCGGCTGACCTCGGACAGCGATAGGCGTTTCTCCTCCCTTTGCCTCTCGAGCGTCTGGCTCTGACTTCTGGACTCCTTGAGCTTGGCTCGGACTTCATCCAGGCGGTTTAGCAGTTTATTCACTTCGCCCGATTGTTCCGTGAGTTCACTTCCCACCGATTCTAAGTCCTTCGCCAGCATCGAACGATGGGACAAGAGCACTTGGCGGTTGGTCTCCGTATCGTTCAGAAGGATCTTGAGATTCGCCAACAGGGACTGTTTCTCAGCCTCGGCGGCCTCCAATTCTTCCCGTTTGCGGAGACCATCACGATTTTCGGCATCCTGTTTCGCATACGCTTTTTGGGTGGTGGCCAAAGCCTGCTCCACCTCTTCCGTCTTCTCTTTTAGTACAGTGAATTCAGCAGCCGTCGCCTGCTCTTCCGCTTCAAGTGCCAGTTTGCGGCTCTCCAGCTCTTCGGTTTGCGTCTTGAATCGGTGTTTTCTTTGTTCAATTTGTTCGAGTTTTTGTCCGGCCAAAGCCAGCTCCTGCGCATGTTGGTTGATACTCTCCAGAAGAGTTTGTTCTTCCGCCTGCAGCGTCTCCGCCTCACTCCCGGTTCCTTGGAGCTGTTCGCGCCATTCAGCAGCTTCCGCGATCACCTTTTGTTTCGTGAGTTCCGCTTCTTCCGTCATTTGGCTCAAGCGGAGAGATTCTTGACTAAACCCCGTCAGGGCCAGTTCCTTCTGGTCTATTTCATAGTAAAGAAGTGCCAGATCACTCTCTTTCAGCTGTTCACGAAGTTTTAAGTAGGTGTTTGCCTTCTTGGCTTGTCGTTCCAAGGGGCCTTTTTGTTTCTCAATTTCCTGAATAATATCGTCTAAACGGATCAAGTTCTGTTCCGTCAACGCAAGCTTCTTTTCCGATTCTTCCCGGCGAAGTTTATATTTCGTAATTCCACTGGCTTCATCGAGCATCTTGCGGCGCAACTCAGCCTTGCCCGACAAAATATCGTCGACCTTACCCTGGCCGATCATGGAATACCCGTCGCGGCCAATTCCCGTATCTAAGAAGAGTTCCGTGATGTCCTTCAGGCGACAGCGGGTGTCATTCAGTAAATATTCACTTTCACCAGAACGGTAAATCCGGCGGCTCACACGAATTTCCGAAAAATCCACCGGGAGCTGCCGGTCAGAATTGTCCATCGTCAGGGTCACTTCAGCATAGGATAAAGGCCTGCGAGTCGCCGTGCCGGAGAAAATTAATTCTTCCATCTTCGACGCGCGCAAAATTCTCACACTCTGCTCGCCTAGAACCCAGCGTATCGCATCGGTGACATTTGATTTACCGGAACCGTTTGGACCAACAATTGCGGTCACCCCTTCATGGAAACGGATGACCGTCCTTTCCGGAAATGATTTAAAACCTTGCAGCGTCAATGACTTCAGAATCATGGGCAGAAACAAAAACCTTTCTCAAGGTGTGAACGTATCCAGGAAATTTTTTGCCGCTCCCTGTTCGGCATTCTTCTTCGATTGGGCAGTGGCCTCCGGATAGAGGACTCCATTATAGTTCACCGCCACCGTGAAACGCTTGTCATGCGCGGGACCTTCTTCACGCAAGACGACAAAAGAAACCTTAGGGTTCACCTCTGTAATCTGAAGCATTTCATAGAGTCGGCTCTTGTAATCATAAACGAGATTTCCGGCCAGTGCCTCTTCCAGTCTCTCTGAGAAATTACGCAGAACGAACGCTTCCGCGGGATCCCAGCCGCCGTCCAGAAAAATTGCGCCGACAATTGCTTCCATCGCATCTTCGGCATTCGACATTTTCCTGCGGCCGGAAGTCTTCTCTTCACCTTGCCCCAGTCGTAAATGGTCTGTGATGTGAAGTTTCCTTGCGATCAGAGCCAAACTCTCACTTCTCACAGTCAGGGAACGAATTCGGGTCATCTTCCCTTCCGGAAGTTTCGGTTCACGCAAATAGAGCTGCTTACTGATAATGGCACCCAGGACAGAGTCACCCAGAAATTCCAGGCGCTCATTATCCGGTCCCTGCGCGGGATTCTCATAAGCATAAGAGGAATGGGTCAAGGCTTCAAGTAGCAGAGACAAGTCACAAAACTCATAGCCTAAATCATCTTGTTGAAAGGCTAACAGATCCGGATCTCGCTCTTCTCTCTCTTCTCGCTCTTCTCTCTCTTGGCTCAAGAAAAAATTCCTCGTTTCTCAAAGGGTAACATGGGTATACCCCGTAAAGCTACTCGAAGTATTGTACCACGAAAAGAAAAGACCGCAGGCATTTGCTGTGGTCTTCTCTACAGTCAGAGATTTATAGTAGTAAGCTTACTCTGCGTTGTTCTTGATGTAATTGACTGCATCGCCGACAGTTGCAATGCGCTCGGCTTCTTCATCCGGGATTGCCATGTCGAATTCCTGTTCGAGAGCCATAATCAACTCAACGATATCAAGGGAATCAGCGTTCAGGTCGTCGATAAAATTCGCTTCCATCGTGACGTCATCGGGTTCAACACCCAGCTGATCGACCAGAATTGCTGTTACCTTTTCCAGAATTTGCTCAGTAGACATTCTTAACTTCCTCCTAGTATTTCGGTTCATCTAAAACTCAAATCTCAAAATCAGTGAAAAATAAGTCACGGTGAATATAAGTGTAATAAATACGTTTGTCAATACGTGAAATCTTTTATCTGCCTGAAAAATGGCCGAAAAATCCTCTATATCGCCTAAGAAATGCACGCAAAATGACTATTTTCTACTCTTCCGCGAACAATTCCTTATTTTTCAGATAATAATCCACGCCGGAAATAATCGTCATCACAAGAGCCAGGAATACCGTAAAATAACCCAGGCCGTCCATGAAGGCAATGAGCGTCATATTCGGCAGTTTCACACGAATAATGTCCAATAACATGATGACAATAATCGCAATAATTTGCGTGACTGTCTTCAACTTGCCGAGTTTACTCGCAGCGATCACCTTCCCGCGTTCAACAGCCAAGAGACGAATTCCGGTTACGGCCAGTTCACGGAACAAGACGATGACCGGCACCCATGAGGTCAAGAGGCCTCGTTCCACCAGACAAATGAAGGCAGAAAGAACTAAGAGTTTGTCCGCGATGGGATCCAAAAATTTCCCCATATTGGTCACAATATTACGTTTCCTGGCGATCGCGCCATCCAGGTGATCCGTGTAGGCTGCAATAGAGAAGATGATGAGGGCGACAATCATCCCATTTTCACGGATAAAGGCATTCCAACCTTCGAAACCGGGAAGAGGGATGGGCAACATGAAGACCATCATCACAGGGATCAGCAAAATGCGGACAATCGTAATTTTATTCGGTAAATTCATTCCAATACTCCCGTCAATTCATAGGCATCCGCTTCAACAATCTTCACAGGGTACACTTGCCCCGGAACAGGCAGTGTTTCACGAGTGTTCAAGACCATGATACAGGGGTCTACTTCAGGTGTTTGCAGAGAAGATCTGCCCTGATAATATATACCATCAGAAGCCGCTTCTTCAATCTTCACTTCAAGAATCGTCCCAATATAGCGGGAATTACGCTCGCGAGAAATCGTTTGTTGTTTCGCCATCACCTGAGCCAGGCGGGCTTGCTTCACCGATTCGGGGAGTTGATCCGGGAGTGTCGCGGCTCTTGTCCCTTCTTCCGGACAAAAAGCGAATCCACCCAAATAATCAAAACGGATCTCTTCAATGAAGGAAAGCAATTTCTGGAATTCTTCTTCCGTTTCGCCAGGGAAACCGGTCATCACAGTCGTGCGAATGACAACCCCGGGGAGCTGTTCACGAAGGGAGGCAATAGTTTCCCGAAGTGTCGCCTCGGTTTCTTGACGATCCATTGCCTGCAGAATCTTGTCGGACGCATGCTGAATCGGGATATCGAAGTAGGGCACAAGTTGTGGCCTTCTCTTATAAACATCAATCAATTCTTGAGTAAGTCCCGCCGCATAGAGATACTGAACGCGGATCCAGCGAATACCTTCAATTTCACACAATTGATCCAGAAGTTCCGGCAAAAGTCGCTTCTGTTCAATGTCCAAGCCGTAAAAACCGCTGTCCTGCGCAATCACAATCAGTTCGTCATAGCCTCTCTGAGCCAAATCACGCGCTTCGGCCAGCACATCCCCCGGCAATCGGGAACGATAAGGGCCCCTGATCCCCGGAATCGCGCAGAAGGCGCAATGATTCGAACAGCCTTCGGCAATCTTCAGATAAGCATAGCCATGTGTCGAAGGCGTTCTGATCCCTGTCACATGGGCCAACACATCGGCCCTCTCACCTGTATGATAAATCCTGCCGGGCAAAGGGCTCTCCCCTTCTGCCGTTTCCTTATCCCGATAAAAGTCGGTAATAGCCGGCACAATGTCCTTATAATTCTTAACTCCGAGAATAGCATCGACTTCCGGCAACGATTCACGGATTTCATCCGCATAACGCTCCGAAAGGCAACCCGTTGCCAAGAGCAACTCACAAGTTCCGCCGCTCTTATAATCCGCCATATCGAGAATCGCGCTGATGGATTCTTGTTTCGCCGCCTCTATGAAACCGCAGGTGTTGACAATAATCACCTCAGCCTCTGTCGGTGTATCCGTAAGCCTTAGACCCGCGCTGCGGCAAGCCTCTGACATGTACTCACCGTCGACCAAATTCTTGGCACAGCCCAGACTGAGCAAGTACACATGTTTATCCCGGAGAGCCCCACTGACAGGGCTAACAAGGGTTTCAATCATAATTTTCCTCCGGAGTAAAATCTCTCAGGCAAGCGAGAGCAGTCTCTGCTGTAAATCCCCGCGAACCCGCCTTACGAACCAGAACAGCGAGAATTTTCTGCCTTCTCTCGTAATTATCCTGATTAATCCTCAATTCGTCAATTTGCGTCGGACAATTTCCTAGCAAAAATTCTTGTGCCAACACTCTGTCCGAAGGAGCATCCGCCAGAACCTCGGAAACAACCGAAGTCGCGATCCCGAAGCGCATCATGCGCTGCCGGATCGCCTGGACACTCTCCGCCTTCCGTCCGCGTCTCTCGCGGAGGATGCCCTGTGCCATTTCCTCGTCCTTCAGATAAGAGTCAGCGGCTAAACCTGCTAACACCTTCAGAATCAGATCAGAGGCGAAACCTTGCTCTTCCAGTTTCTTCCTGACCTGTCCCGAACTGCGCATCCTGCCGGCAGCGTATTGTATAGCAGCCATGCGGCAGGCTTGCTCTGCTTCCTCCTCCTGTCGTTCCTGAGGAGTTTTCTCAGAGAGAATCGATTCCCAGGATATCATCAATCAATTCCTCACCGCTCTTCCCTGCGCCATCCGGTACGGTATCAGCCGGATCCGCTGCGGTTTCGGTACCGGAGGTAGCCTCACCCTCCTCGTCCTGATCCAGATTATGCAGGACACGAATCTTATGTTCAATCAGGTCACGATCATCAGGATGCTCATCGAGCCAAATCTTGGCGTTTTCACGGCCTTGACCGATTCTCTCCTCTTCATAGGAGAACCAAGCACCGCTCTTGCGAACAATATCCGCCTCAACAGCGAGATCCAGAATACAACCGGACTTCGAAATGCCCTTGCCGTAAATTAAGTCGAATTCCGCTTCCTTAAACGGCGGTGACAATTTATTCTTGACCACCTTCACCCGAGTGCGGTTCCCGATGGACTCCGTGCCGTTGCGAAGTGTCTCCACACGTCTTACATCCAGTCTGACTGAGGAATAGAACTTAAGAGCTCTCCCTCCGGGGGTCGTCTCGGGGTTTCCGAACATGACACCGATCTTCTCACGAAGCTGGTTGATGAAGATGACCACCGTTTCAGACTTGGAAATGACAGAAGTCAATTTACGCAGAGCCTGAGACATCAAACGGGCTTGTAAACCAACGTGCGAGTCTCCCATTTCCCCGTCAATCTCCGCCTTCGGAGTCAATGCGGCCACCGAGTCCACAACCACGACGTCAATCGCGCCGGAACGCACCAGGGCTTCACAAATTTCCAAGGCCTGTTCGCCATTGTCGGGCTGGGAAACGATCAAATTGTCGATATCCACACCGAGATTCGCCGCATAGTTAGGATCCAGGGCGTGCTCGGCATCGATGAAGGCGGCCGTGCCACCCATCGCTTGCGCCTCCGCGGCAATGTGGAGCGCGACCGTAGTCTTACCGGATGATTCCGGGCCATAGATCTCGACAATACGTCCGCAAGGAACACCGCCGATACCTAGCGCAATGTCCAGAGATAAGGCTCCGGTGGGAATTGAGCGGATACTCACTTCCCCCTGATCACCCAGTCGCATGACCGAGCCTCTGCCAAATTGCGTTTCTATCTTGTCGAGAGCCGCCTGCAGCGCCTTCTCGCGTTCATCCATTGATACGTTGCTTACTTCTTGAGTGGACTTGCCGCTCTTCTTCTTAGCCATAGTTACCTCCGAGTCATACGAACATTTGTTCTCATTATAAGCGTTTTTCAAGTCGGAAGCAATGACGAAAAACGAACAAATACTAAGAATTATGCTGAAATATTTTCTGTTTCTGTTTGCGTCAATTGGCCAAGCAACGCTTTGCGCAGTTGATTAAGCGCTTGTTTGACCGCCGTGTCCCGATTTTTCTGGCGATTGCCGCGATAATGGAACTCACGTGTGAACACAGCTTGAGGCGTTGCAACCCCGATGTAAAATAGTCCGGCCGTTTTGCCTTCTACAGTCCCCGGCCCTGCAACACCGGTCGTCGAGACACAATAGTCACTCGCGAATAAGGTTCTCCCAAGTCTCGCCATCTCCGCGGCACACTCGGGACTCACCGCTCCGTATTGCGCTAAGAGTTCTTCTGAAACCCCCAGAACACTGTGCTTCGTTTCGGTCTGATAGGTACAGATTCCGCCTCGTAACACTTGGGAAATGCCGGGGACTTTTGCCAGCTCTGCGCAAGCCATGCCCGCGGTCAGCGATTCCACGAAGGCAACGGATTGCTCCTGTTCGAACAGAAGGTCAGCGGTCACTTCGGTCAGTGACTTATTCCCAATGTGGTAGATGTATTTCCCGAGTCTCGCTTGGATCTCGTCCAACATTTCTTGGGCCAAAGCCCCCGATTCATTGTTCTCGCGCCGCAGAGTCAGGCGGAAGGTCACTTCGCCTGTCGACGCGTAAGGAGCCAGTGAAGGATTCACCTGGCTGTCCGCCAAGAGATCGGCCAGGACCTCAGCCGCATCGGACTCTCCGATATCAATCATGTGTATGAACGTGTTGTCCAGCACAACCGAGCCATGCTCACGCAGAAGCGGCGCCACCGAGTCCCGGAACATGGGCTGATTCTCATTAGGAGGACCGGGAAGCAAAATCAAGAGACAGCTGCATTTGCCATCCTTGTAGTAAGGGATGAAAGCGCCCGGTGCCGTCCCGTTATGATTAGGGATACTCGTCGCAAATTCCGGCAGCAGGGCTTGTTTCAGATTCGATTCAGCCATCCTCCGTCCACGGGACGTGAAGTACGACTTGATCTCCGCTACAGCGGCTTCATTCGTAATCAGTTTCTGTCCGACTGCCGAAGCCGCCACTTCCATCGTCAGATCATCTCGGGTGGGTCCCAAGCCTCCGGTAATAATGACCGCCTCAGAGCGCCCCATGGCGCGCTCGATCGTTTCTTTCAGTCTACCGGGATTATCTCCCACAACCGTCTGATAATATTGGCTGATGCCGATTTTCTGCAGCTCGGACGCAATGAAGGCAGCATTGCTGTTCACAATCTGCCCCATCAAAATTTCCGTTCCTACCGCAATCGTTTCAGCTGACTTGATCACAAGATCAGAGCAAAGATTCATTTTTCCCCTCGCGTATTTCATAACAATAGAGTGTATTTTGTAATAACATGGCAATCGTCATGGGACCGACGCCTCCCGGAACGGTCGTGATATAGGAAGCCTTCTCACTGACAGGCCCGAAATCCACATCTCCGGTAACTTTGCCATCTTCGCCGCGGTTAATCCCGACATCAATTACGATCGCTCCCGGTTTCACCATATCCGCAGTGACAAAGTGCGCTTTGCCAACTGCAGCGATCAAGACATCCGCTTGTTTGGCCAAAGCCTCCAGATTCCTCGTTCGTGAGTGCGCCACAATCACCGTCGCATTTTGCTGCAAAAGGAGCTGGATGAGCGGTTTCCCCACGGTATTGCTGCGCCCGATAATAAGTGCCAGCTTACCCTCCAGACTTTCACCGGTTTCGTCAAGCAGTCTCATAACACCGGCCGGGGTGCAAGCTTGCGGTGCCGGAAGACCCAGAACCAAGCGGCCGATATTCAGCGGATGGAAGCCGTCCACATCCTTTTCAGGCGAAACCAATTCCAAGTACTGATTCTCCCCTGCGTGGAGAGCTCCCGGAAGCGGCAATTGCAAGAGAATTCCGTCGATCTCCGGGTCATCATTAAGTTCCCCGATCACAGCAATCAACTCTTCATGTGTCACGGTCTCCGGCAAACGTCTCACAATGGACTTGATGCCTGTGGCTTCGCATGCTTTCCGCTTGTTTCTCACATAGACCGCTGAACCCGGATCGTTCCCCGCCAAGATCACCGCCAGACAAGGCGTACGCCGGCCGGTATCGAGGTAGACGGCCAGTTGCTCTTTGATCTCGTCTTTGACTTCTTGTGAAACTTTCTTGCCATCAATAATCTGCGCTGTCATCTTGCTTCTCCTCCAACTGGTTTTGTGCTTGCCGTAGTGCCCAATCCGTCCTGGTCAGAATCACCTGTCGAGGTTTGGAACCTACGAAAGGTCCGATATAACCTTTCATTTCCATGGCGTCAATCAAACGCCCGGCTCTGGGGTACCCAATATTCAAGCGTCTTTGCAATACGGAAACCGAAGCGTAGCCGGCATCCAAGACAACATCCACCGCTTCATCCAGCAGCTCATCCTCTTCAGGCTCTTCCCCAGAACCACCGGTGTCCACACCCGGTGCCGGGGTATTGATGATTTGTTCCGCCTCCTCTTTGTCAAAAGCCTTGATCTTCTGGGCTTTTAAGAAGGATACAACATTCTCAACCTCATGGTCACTGACAAAAGCTCCCTGCCCGCGTGTTGGCTTAGAAGAACTTTGCGGCGAATAGAGCATGTCACCTTTGCCAAGCAACTTCTCGGCCCCACCCCCGTCCAGAATCGTTCTGGAGTCCACTTGTGAAGCCACAGCAAAGGCCAAACGCGAAGGCACATTGGCCTTGATCACCCCTGTGATGACATCAACAGAAGGTCTCTGGGTGGCAATAATCAGATGAATTCCCGCAGCTCTGGCCATCGCGGTTAAGCGCGAAATCATATCTTCTACTTCATTCGCCGCAACTGCCATCAAGTCCGACAACTCATCAATGATAATGACAATAAAAGGCAATTTCTCATAGCCTTTGCTGTCCGCGTCCTCATTGTACCCTCGCATATCGCGCACTTGCCGTTCCGCAAAGAGCTGATACCGCCTGGTCATCTCATTCACTGCCCAATTCAAGGTGTTCGCCGCCTTCTTGGGGTCGGTAACCACCGGCGCCATGAGGTGCGGAATTCCATTATAGACCGAGAGTTCCACGACCTTGGGGTCAATCAGGATTAATTTTAACTCCTGAGGTGAGTTCCTGTATAAAAGGCTGATTAAAATCGAGTTAATTGAAATCGATTTACCGGAACCCGTTGCACCGGCAATCAGGAGGTGAGGCATTTTGGCCAAATCACAGTAGATCGGTTGCCCCGGAATATCTCTTCCCAGAGGCACCAGAAGCTTCTCCTTACGCGACTTATAGTCTTCCGCTTCCAAGAGTGACCTGAGCCCCACAATTGCGGTCTCCGGGTTCGGGATCTCAATACCAATCGCGGATTTCCCCGGAATCGGCGCCTCAATACGGACGGCCATAGCCGCCAGGCTCAGCGCAATATCATCGCCCAAGCCGACAATTTTACTGATCTTGACCCCGACACCCGGCCTCAGTTCGAAGCGGGTAATCGAGGGTCCGGTCGTGATGTGAACGACCTTCGCTTCTACTCCGAAGCTGGCCAAAGTCGCCTCCAACTTCGCCGCCAACTCATGAATTCTGGCTGTGTTCGAGGTGGAATTGATGACCGGACGAGGTTCCAGCAAGGTAAGCGGCGGGAATTCATAGGGTTTTTCTTCGGCAAGCTCCAGAAGATCCGGTTCATTCGCCAAACTCTCCGTTTCAGAACCTGCCGAAGCCGAAGGCTTCACTTCCGCCACTTGAATGGGAGCAACTTCCTCTTCCACCAGCTGTGGAATATCCGGTAGAGCAACCGGTTTCACAGCTGTTTTCATATCTTGCAGCGCCTGATCCTTAAACCGTCTCTTCTGCTCATCGGAACTCGAACGGAAGGTCAACTGCTCATTTTCGTCCGCTTGCAGTAAGAAGTCTTGCGAAGATGGTTTCGGTTCGGCTTTCTGTTTCCGGTCGGCCTCGGTCAAGAGAAAATCCGGTGCTTTGAACTCTTCAACGGTGTAATTTCGGATCTGTGCTTGACCAGCCTGTGCTTGACCCGCCTTCGTCTGACTTGCCGCTGCACCTGCGGAAGGAATAACGAAAGTATCAATCGGGATGTCCGAAACAGAGAATGAATCAGCCACAGGTTTCGCCCCGGAAGACTCGCCGCCAACCGCTAGATCGTTTGCTTTCTTCTTGGCAGTCTTCGTTCGTACCGGTATTTCAGCCCTGAGCTGCGTAGGGCCACTCGCTGTGGCCATCGACTCTGCCTGAGCCTCCTCAGGGTCATCCAGTTTGCCCGAAGTTAAGTCATATAGGGCATTAGAAGCATTCTGAACCACATTGCCGATGCTGCGGAAAATGAAGCCAAGAACAGCCCCAATGCCGCGCAGAATTCGTTCGATGGAGAAATTGCCCAGCACGACGGCTTCGGCCAAAATCGCCGTGATCAGGATCGCAATCGCACCGAAGCGTCCGGTTACACGCTGCAAGCCAAGCGCAACCAAGCCGCCCAAGACACCACCCGGGAATGAGCCTTGCAGAAGTTCATACTGCGAAGGATCCTGTGAACCCTTCCATAAAACTTCAAAGGTTTTGAACACGGTTTGCTGCCCCAGTTCGTCCGTGCTGAGCTGGGCAATCCACTCGTATTCCACGGAAAACGCATGAAAAAGCGAGGCTGTAAGAATAACGATCAAGAAAATATGATTGACGCGTATTTTATGTTTGCGAATCAAGTTATGAAGGAAAGTCGTCACCGCCAAAATAAGAAATAAAACCGGAAAAGCATAAGCAGAAGGCCCCACAAGCCCTTTACCCACATTCAAGAGCGCCGTGCCCAAAGGCCCGCTGTTCGCAGCCGGAATGTAATAGGCCACACCCAAAATCGCTGCAATCAGGAGATAAATCAGCCCCAAAATCTCATTCGTCTTATTCACTTCTTGCTTATCAGTCATGCCGAATCTCTGTTTCCTTGTTCAGTAATAACGCTGCTTGATAAAGAGCAATAAGAGTCTTCGAATCCGTAATTTTCCCTTGCAGAGCCAGCTCCAAGGCCTCAGTAAAAGGGAGCACCAGTTTATCCAGGAACTCGCCGTCATCCAGTTTCTGCGGGACCTCCCGCACATGGCGGGTCCAGAATATGTTAATCGATTCCGAGCAGTAGCCCGGCGTGGGATGAACCTTTGCCAAAAAATTCATGTCCTCCGCTTCCCAACCGCACTCTTCGATCAGTTCACGTCTGGCACAAGTTTCCGGATCTTCACCGGCTTCCAACTTGCCGGCAGGCAGTTCCAAGAGAAAATCATCCACGGCGATCCGGTATTGCCTCACCAGGCAAATTTCCATCCGTCCGTTCATGGCCAGAACACAGGAGCCTCCATTATGGTAGACGAGCTCTCGTTCTGCCGTCTCTCCCGATTCAATCTCGACTTGCTTCTTCACAACACGGAAAATGCGGCCGTTGAAAATCTCCTCAGTATGTAAGACCTTCTCTCTTATCATAATCCGTGCTCCTTCTTATATTTCAAGACTTCCGCCACCGCTAATTCATCACAGCGATTATTATAGCGGTTATCGGCATGGCCTTTCACCTTAATAAACGTCACATCATGCTTCTGCAGCAAGAGATCTAATTCTTCCCAGAGATCACGATTACTCACAGGTTGTCTCGCGGCATTCACCCAGCCTCGCTTCTTCCAATTCTCCAGCCAATTCTGATTCAACGCATTGACCAGGTAGGCGCTGTCTGAGTAGAGTCTCACTGTGCAGGGTACCTTCAGAGCCTTAAGTCCTTCAATCGCCGCCTGCAGTTCCATGCGATTATTGGTTGTATGGCCAAAGCCGCCTGAAATTTCTTTCTCCACCTTGCCATACACTAAAATAGCCGCCCATCCACCAACTCCGGGGTTCCCTGAACAAGCGCCATCTGTATAAACATCTACTTGCATTTCAGCCAATAAGAAAATGCCCCTTTCCACGAATGACCTTCTTATATTTTACCATGGAAGTCAGAACGAAAAAAACACCAACCGAAGCAAAAAAACTTCGACTGGTGCCTCTACTTGGCAGGGGAGACAGGATTTGAACCCGCAACCGATGGTTTTGGAGACCATTGCTC
>CAYZSO010000017.1:0-45898 GCA_964479695.1 uncultured Fastidiosipila sp. | reverse complement strand
CCAGACCGATTGAAGACGGCCCAGACGTCATGACCCTTTGGGAATTCCTCCGAAGCCTCAAGATCCGGGTCCGGCGGCTCTAGCGTCGACCTTTTGACACATATTACGCATTCAATGCATTGAATCGCAGGTTTCTCCCAGATCCCCCTCGATCCTCCACGATTCACTTGGAAGCCTTCCACCCAAGGCTTATTTGCCATGTCCAATTGTCGCTTTTTCGCCTGACTCACGCCTGTTTGAAAATCACATTTGGCACAAAACGTGGCAAACGGCCAGCCGGATTTGCCTAGCTGGCTGGTTGACTTCGGCTGCAGCCCAGGTTGACTTCGGCTGTAGCCCAGATATAAAAATATGCAGGTCCATATCTGGACCTCCTAATAGGCTACATACAATGTCAATCCGACTTGTATACCTGCTTGGCAAATTCACAGGTCCAGATATGGACCTGTAAATGGGCTACAGCCGAAAAAAGGCCCCCCAAGTCAACTTGGGAGGCCCGTCAAGGCGTAATTCGCTGGTCCAGATATGGACCTGTGTATGGGGTACAGGCTAATCCGCGAACTCCCGCACCTGGAAACTGCCCGCAAAGAAGCAGGCCGCCCCAAGGAGGAAGAGGATGGCGGCAGGTAGGAGAAGGTTGCCGGTTTGGAACGCTTGAAGTATCCAGTAAAACGGGGAAAGGTAGGCGGCTTTGAAGAGCAAATCCGGCACGTCGCTCAGCAGGTCTTTCATGTCTTCCAACATCGCCAGGAACATCAGGAATACGGCAATCATCATACCGAAAAACGCTGAAAGTTGGGGGTTCTTGAAGATCCGCAAGTACAGGATCTGAATGCAGATCGAATAGAAGCACAACAACGCGAACATCAGTAGATAAATGCCGATGTTCCTGGCAGAAAATGGTGTAAAGATACTGATAATCAGCAGCGTCAAGACGCTTGTCAGGTATTGAAGAAGCCAGCTTCCGAGGAGGTTTGCACCGAGGACCGATCTGCCGGAGGTCGGGGTTGCGAGGCCGCGACGGAGGACTTTGTTTTTACGCTGATTTACGAGATCCGTGCCCATAAATGCTGAGCCGTAGAGCACAGAGAAAGCGACGAGGATAACAACGGTCATTTCTTTGGACGACACCGGCTCCACAGGTTTGTTTATGGACCAGTAGCCGTAGCTGGTAG
Organism: uncultured Fastidiosipila sp.; assembly: GCA_964479695.1. Lineage (GTDB taxonomy): Bacteria > Bacillota > Clostridia > Saccharofermentanales > Fastidiosipilaceae > JAAYZH01. Next base: position 44,723 of record CAYZSO010000017.1, on the reverse strand, counting down.
GCACTGCTACGCCGGCGGCTTGGAGTTGGCTTGCCGTCAGCGCCTCATTGACTTTGTATTGGAGGTAAAGGGCGAATTGCAAGTCGCCGGAGGCTTGGTTGTCGAGCTTGACATGCGAAACTTCGGGCGCCTCACCGGCAGCGATTTTCGCAGAAAAGTCAGGCCCTAAAATATAGAGGTCATCATCGGCACCGTCTTCGAGCCTGGCAAAGGCTTCCTCGCGGTCTTTGGAGATATGTAGCACGGGCTTCCCCCCCTCTGCAGCCTGGGTCCCCTCCGCCGAGTCTGCAGAGTCCGCGGATTGCGGGGTTTGGTTGCCGGAGTTGCCGGAGTTGCCGGCGCTGCCGGAGTTGCCGGAGTTGCCGGAGCTGCCGGAGTTGCCGGAGTAGCCGGAGTTGCCGGAGATGATTTCGGCAGCGATTGTGCCTTGGTCTTCGAGGAGGACGGCGGTTTTGGGTTGGGGAGCGTCGCCGGAAACGAGCGCCACGAACCCAATCATCACGATCGGGAACAGAAGTGAGAGTAGGCCGGTGGTTGTCAAGTTTCTTTTCAGGAAGAGATAGGTTAGGTCGAGTAGTTTTCTCATATTCTGGCTTCCTTTCTGGCATTTTCACGGAGGATGGAAAGAACAATGAACAAGATCGCAAGCGCGGCGAGGATCGAGAGTTGGAGGAGGTCGCTTTGGCCAAAGCCGCCCACCCTATTGTTCGTAAACATTTGCTGCATACTCTGATCGATCCGTACTTTCTCGAGTAGGAGGGCCACGGGGCTGCCTTCATCGGTTGCAATCATGGGCCCGATGGATGCGCCCATCACTTGGATGATCATCAGGATGCTGACGATGGCCGTCGTGGCGGTGGTGTTGGGGATGAGCGTGTTGAGCAGCACGATTGCGGAAATCGAGACGGCGCTGAAAACGGCGAGGATGAGAATGTAGATGCCCAAATTGCCCTGAAAGGCTCCTGTGAGCTGGCGATGAAACATGAGATAAAGGAACAAAATGACCAATGCTAGCCACCACGTGGCAAAGAAATCCGATGTGATCAGGTCGCTTTTGCTTGTGGGGGTGCTGGCGACGCGCGCGGCTGTGCCTTTTTTCTGCATATCACGCATGCTGGTCGGGATCGCCATGGCAAACATGACAATGATGTACGAAAGATAACCAAAAGCAAACGATTCATTCATGCTGCTTTGGAGATCCTGTGTGTCCTGGTTGATGGTCTCCGTAGTAATCGAAAACGCCTGTTCACTGGTCGCGATGCGGTTAAGGAGCGCGCTTTGTTCAGCGGCGCTCAGGCCGGCCTCGGCCATATTGGCTTGGATGGCGGCGCTGCGGTAAAACGTTTTGCCAACTTCTTCCATAACATTTTCGATCAACTGCTCGCCGCTGCTGCCACCGTTGATATTTTCGAGCGTTGGGTAGTAATCGTCGAGCCCCAGCTCCGGCGCTGCGTCGCTGGCCCGCGCTGCGTCGCTGGCGACCAAGGTGTCGCCGCCGACCAAGGTGTCGCTGGCCCGCGCGGCGTCGCCGCCGACCAAGGTGTCGCCGGCCAACAAGGCGCGGCCGAAGCCTTCTGGAAACGTGATGATGTAATCGCCGTCGGTCACGGGCAGGAAAAGGCCGGTGGCTTCGAGGGTTTGGATGTAGGATTCGGAGATGGTGCTTCGGTCGTTGTCGATGAAGGTCACGCTGAGTTTCGGGTCGGTTTCGGAAGTGACCGCGCCTGTAACTGAGAAAATCATGAAGATGCTGAGCCCTAGTGGCAAGCCCAGATAGAGGAGCGCAATGATGAGGAAATTGTCGGCGTTCATGCGCATGTTGTCGAGCGCTAGGGTGAGGCTTTTGCGCAAATGGCTTTGCTTTTTCGGCTGGCTTTGGTTTTCCATCTGGTCTTGCTTTTTCGGCTGGCTTTGGTTTTCCATCTGGTCTTGCTTTTTCGGCAGGTCTTGGTTTTTCGGCAGGTCTTGTTTTTTCGGCTGGTGTTGGTTTTTCGGCTGTGATTGATTTTCCATGGCAGCCACCTACTCTCTCAGCTCTTTGCCGGTCAGCTCGAGGAAGACCTGCTCAAGGCTGATTTGCTTCGAGTCGACAGATAAGAGCGTGACGTTGTTGTCCTCCAGAACGCGGATCGCTTGCCCGAGGGAGAAGAGCGCCGGCAGGGTTTCAATGAGGAGGACATTGTCGCGGGTGGAGAGGTCTTTGACACCCGGAAGGGCAGCGATGAGTTGAGTGACGTCTTTGGCCAAAGCCTGCTCCGTCACAAATTCGATCTGCCTGCCGGACTCAACCAGCCCGCGCACGCTCTCCTTGTCGCCAAAAGCCACCTCCTGCCCCTCATCCAAGATGAAGAGGCGGTCGCACAGGCGGTCCACTTCCTCCATATAATGTGATGTGTAAAGGATAGTGCAAGTCTTGTCACGGTTCAAATGAAGCAGATACTCAAAAATATAATTTCTGGATTGCGGATCGATACCGACCGTCGGCTCGTCGAGAATCAGGATCGACGGGTCATGCATGGTTGCACAGGCGATATTGAGGCGTCTCTTCATGCCGCCGGAGAGCTTGCTGACCTTCTTGCCCTTCTCCTCCGTGAGGCCGGTGAGCTCCAGCGCCATCTCGCAACGTGCTTTCCGCTCCGAACCCTTGAGGTTGTACAGCGTAGCGAAATAGAGCAAATTATTCCAGCACGAGGAATCATCGATGAGCGCGATTTCCTGAGGAATGTAGCCAATCATCTGTTTGATGGTGGCTTCGTCTTTGGCCATGGAAAGGCCGTCGATCGTAATCGAACCCGCGTCCGGCTGCAGCAGCCCGAGGATGATGTTGATCAGGGTAGTTTTGCCGGCGCCATTCGGTCCGATGAGACCCATAATCTCACCTTTGCGCACATCGAAACTCACATTTTTCAGCACCGTTTTCTGGTCAAAATGTTTGGTAATTTCGTCAATTGCGATATATGACATGGTAGTTCCTCCTTACGTTCGTTGGCTTTAGTATCGGCCAAAGCCGCCCCCAGAGGAATTCACCCAAGTCACTTTTTTGACATGACTTGAGTCACTTTTTTATGACATGACTTGAGTTACTTTTTATCCATAATATGGTTTTCCCAAGCAAAAATCGCGAGCTGTGTGCGGTCACGCAGATTCAACGTTTGCAATATGATGGAAATTTTGTTCTTGATGGTCCCTTCTGAAAGATACAAAATTTCCGCAATCTCATTGTTGGAATGACCCGAAGCAACAAGTTTGATAATATCCACCTGACTTGTGCTCAAGCCTGCCTCCCGAACAACAGAAGCGCGCTCTTCCGCTGACGGCGCATCCACCGCCGCCCCCTTGGCCTGTGGCGCTGCCGAAGATGGCGCTCCCGCGGCCTGTGGCGCTGCCGAAGATGGCGCCGTCGCCAAAGGCACCGCAGCACCCGCCGCGGGTGGCGGGTCAAGCAGTTTCGAGGCAATGTCGGGGTGAAAAGCCATGACGTCCTTGGCCACAGCCAAGATGCTTTCAGCAATAAGTTCAGGAGACGAGTCCTTCAGTAAGTAGCCAGAAGCGCCATTCCGCATCGCTTCACGGATGTATTGCATGTCAGAAAAAGTAGTCAGAATCAGCACGCGAACCCCGCCGTTCTGTTCGCAAATGACGCGTGTCGCTTCGCGGCCATCTAGGTTAGGCATACGGATATCCATGAGGACAACTTGTGGATTCAGTTCAGCAGCAAGCGAGATCGCCTCGAGGCCATCAGCCGCCTCGCCGACAATTTCAATTCGGGGATTCAAGCTAAGAAGAACCCGGAGTCCCTGGCGAATGAGTTTCTCATCATCGACCAAGAGCACTCTGACTTTTGCGGATTGTTCAGACATGGATATCCTCCTCTAGCCTCCTCAATCGTCAGCCTCAATCGTCAGCCTCAATCGTCAGCCTCAATCTTCAGCCTCAATCTTCAGTCTCAAACATCAGCCTCAATCGTCAGCCAAATCATCAGCCAAATCATCAGCCTCAATCGTCAGCCTCGAGCAGCAGCGGCAAAATGACTTTGACCCGGAAACCGGGCTGCCCTTGCCATAGCCACGTGCCGTGATTTTCACGGACACGCTCGCCCATGCTGCGAAGGCCAATACCAAGCGGCGTGTCCGGTGGGCAGCCGACGCCGTCATCCTCAAGATTATAAACCAGTTCATCATCGCGGAAATGTAAATGGATCCAGACATTGGCGGCTTTGCCGTGCCGAGACGAATTCGCGAGAAATTCCTGGGTTATGGCATAGAGCGCCTGACTCTGTTCCTCACCAATCGTACGGACATTTCCGGTGTGGCGAAAATGGATGGCCATGTTGCTGAGTTTCGCCGTCTTCGAGCACAAATCGTCGAGAAGAAGCACTGTCTCGTAGGCCGAATAGGTCTGAGGCTTGAGTTCACGGAGTGCCTGGCGGATCCGGGCCAGACTGTCTCGGGAAAATTCACCCAGCGCTTTTGCCATCGACGCTGCCTGCTCAGGCTCGTAAGGGGCGATTTTCTCGATCGCCGAAAGTTGGATGCTGATCGTGGAGAATCCATGGCCGACAGAATCATGGATATCCCGTGAGATGCGGTTGCGCTCACGTAAAATGACCAGCTCTTCCCGATTCTCAATTTCATTCCGGCGAAGTTTCAGATCTTGCTGCAGGGCTTGTAAGTCGCTCTCAGCACGGAGGTTGGAGGCGGCGGCTTTGGCCAAAGCCCCCGACAGCTGCTCCAGCAAATAAAACACATACGTGATGACCACCACTGCTGCGAGCCCCCACCAAAAGTTGGAAAATGTGTAGGCACGCAAAATGAAATACGCAGTCGGAACGGCGAGGATCGCGTAGCGAGGCACCCCATTCACGTTAAGAAAGGCCAGATCCAGCATGAGCGGAGTCAGCGAAAAGAGCAGCGTAAAGGGCTCCGCAAAAGGCCAATACATGAGGAAAAACAGCTCTGCCGCGACGGAAAGCAAACTCAGCACCAGCCGATTTTCCCACAAATAGTAGCGGATCTGGTTGTTGATGAAAATCAGCAGGGACAGGACCATGCGGAGATCAGAAGCCCCCGTGACTTCGCGAAACAAGACACTAAACTGCAGAATCAGAAGGGCATAACGCAATAGTCTGTAATGCTTAGCGAACATCATAAGCTGATGAATCGTCCGGTGTCGCGGAGTCGTCGGGTGCCGCGAGGTCGTCGGGTGTCGCGAGGTCGTCGGGTGATGCGAGGTCGTCGGGCATCGGAAGGTCGTCCGGCGTCTCTTGAACTTCCTGAGCCAAATGAATTTCCGGAGCCTTACGAACTACAGGAGCCGCCTGAACTTCCGATGACGCGGGAGAACCCGCAGCCGACTGAACTTCCGATGACGCGGGAGAACCCGCAGTCGCCTGAGCTTCCGGTAGCGAGGGAGAACCCTCAGTCGTGTGGTCTTCCGGAATCGCATAATCCTCCTGTACTGCGGAAGAGCCCGGGATCAGGTCAACCTTGCCGGGTTTCCATTGCTTGCCGACCTTGTGGTATTCGACCCGGAAACCTTCGCCATGATTGAAGGAGATGTAGGGATCGTAATGCTCAGCATGATCTTGGAGATTCATGAAATAGGTTCGGAGCCATAATTTATGCGTCACCACAGTCGCGCTGGCCGAACCCACGCGCTCAAGTTCCATCAAGAGCGTATTGACGGCGTCCTGGCAGCGTTTCAGAAGGTGCTTGTACGTTTCGACCTCTTCGCCCAGATCATCGCCGGCGTACCAGCATTGGATGAAGGCTTTGGCTTCCACAGGGTCGTAGTCTTCCTTGACCCAGTCGCGGAGTTGCGCTTCGTTAAAATCCGCGCGCTCCAATTTCAGATGGACATTGGGGAACAAGATTCGCAGGCTTTCTTTCGCCCGGACAAGCCCGGACGTATAGTACGCCGCCGTCTCGGGGTAAGGGCCTTTCAGGCGAAGCTCCTCTTCCCCCTCCTCACTTAGATGGCTGTCCGTATCGCTGATCATGTCCTCTCGATCTTCCGCTGTGCGACCCGCCCGGATGAAAACAACGGTTTTTCGGTACAGACCTTGAGGCGTGTTGTCTCGATTCAGGCTGTTGTAGATTTTGTCGAGAGGCGGCCGATTCGCCCAAACGGCCGGATCGCCGATGATCTCGAGACGCCCGCTGACCGTATTAAACAGCGTATGCAAAGGTTTCGCAGAAAGGGTGAATCGATCCATCGTTTCGAGCGGGGTATCCTCCGCTCCTCCGGTCAGGAAAACGACTTCCTCCCGCACCCGGCCATCCCATTGGCTCAGAAGGAAGACGTGCTCCTGAAGCCAGTGAGAAATCTCCTCCGCAGAGAAGTGCAGCAGGAAAACACTATCTTCTTTCTGCCAGACTTCCGCCACATAGTCGCAAAAGCCTTGGTAAACCGAAGGGAAATAACAAACAATACTAATCTCCGGAAGCGCCTTGTGCCGCTCCACGTAAGTTGCAATTTGATCCGTCAATAGATCCGCCTGGAGCGGAACGAACAGAGATTCGGGGCTGCACTCGCCACCGATTTCCAGCCACGAAGAAGAGTTCAAGAAAGACCGCTCCATCGTCACACTCTCTTGAGCCGTGCCATATAAACGGCCGCCCCAACTGAGCTCATTATCCAAGCTCCAGAGGGGTTCCGTGAGGAAGCGCCGGCCGGTCATCGGGAACGGCGTCGTTTGGCCATCCAACTGAAACACCCATTCCTGCGTCCCCTGAAGGAAATCCGCCGCAGAATAATCCGGATGACTGTACACTTCCGGCAAGCGGAAATTCCGAGCCAGGACGTGCAAGAAGCGGATGTCAGGCGTCTTGCGCCTCGCCAACTGTAAGTGGTCACCCAGAGTAATCGTCTTATTCGAGCGCCAGATCGGACCCACCAATTCAGCCGGCTCACTGCGCTCCGGGTCAAGAATGATCAGCGTGCCATTTTCCGCTTTGCGCCCATGTTTCATCAGTTCGCGCATGTAGTCTTGCGGGATTAGTGTCACAGGCACAATCAGCTGCAAGGTATGTAAGAGGGAGGGCAACGCATATTCCACATCCTCTTCTGTATAGGAGCCTTTCAGCAAGAGATCCAGACGATTCAAGTTCTGCGACACTTCCGAAGCATGAATGACAAAAGATTTCAGAAGATCAAACGAAGCCTTCAGCAAGCGCTCACGGAGGGACGCAAATTCAAAATCCATCCAAGGGCAAGCCGCTTGAGTCTCTTCGCTCTCAAGGGACTTATAAAACCAGTGATCCGCATAGTTCCGCCCCAGGGCCGCCTTCATCAGATCCGTAGCTGGGCGTCTCTCGAGCAGCTGCTGCTCTTTGATCTCCAGTTGCTTCTCAAGAAGTTCAAGTTTCAAGCGCTGGTCGCGGTTCTCCCTGGAAACCTCCTGCTGCCGATTTTCCCTGCGCCTCAGTTCCTCGCGACTCTCCGCGATCTGCTGTTCCAGCACACGCACTTCGGGCGCATATTTGCCCACTCGGAAGAGTTTGAAGAGAATTCGGCCAAAGCCGCGCATCTCCTTATGTAGGTGCCTCAAGTCATCTTCTCGCCCATCCAAGTGCAAGCGGGCTGTGCGGATCTCGCTTTCCACTGCAGCCAGCTCACGGGAGGTTTTCTGCGATTCGATCCGCATGGTCTCAATCCGCAGGGAAATCTCTTCTTTCTCAACCTCGATCGCCGCAGCCTCTTCACTGGCCGCATAGGTGGTCGCCAAATTCTCGAGTTTTTTCTCCACTTTATCCTTCGCCCGGAAGAAGCGATTCTTCGCCTCATCCCAGCTGAGCAAACGCTCCTCCGTAGTGGAGAGATTCTGCCAACCGGACGCTTGCGGAGACATCAACGGCAGCAAGCCTTCAACCAAGCGCTTCAGGTCCTGATCTTTCGCCAAGATAACCGCCGACAAACCCCAGGCATCCGAGTCCAGATATTGGCCGGCAAATTTCGTGAAGTAAAGCTCCTTTGCTTCCGACGCATCGAACGCATCCGTATGAGCCGCCTGCCTGTCCGCTTGATCCCGGTCAGTCAGGATGTGGAGCATAATTTCCAGCACCGCCCGATTATCAGCCGTGATCTGCACCTGTTGATTGCTTAGTTCCAAGAGCGGCACATAGAAATTCCCGGAGAAATCGTTCGGTGGGAAGGCAAAACGTCGCATCGTGAATGCGTCGGATGGTTTGGCCAAAGCCGCCAACAGCTCCGCTTTCTTATAGATGGAGTCTGCCACGATATCGGTAATGATCTTATCGCGGCCAGTTCGGGAAGGCGCATGAAAAGCCATGATCTTCCCCCGGGCTCCGGGATCGGTCACCCGATTGACCACCCATTGCTGACTCAAATTCAAATCTTCAGCATCCGGCCATTGGGTCAAGGGGTAGTCTTCCGGTTTCAAATACTGTTTCCAAATATCTGCGTCATGGAGATTCGCCAGTTTAGGTTCTTCTGTGAGGCCTGCGGCGTAATCCATGACCTGATCGCGCGCGGTGATTCTTCCAGCCGCCTGACGAAGTTCGGTCAGGAGCAGAGAATCCTCCGGAAAATTCGTGGTCAGAGAAAAGGCATTCAGGTCCGCCGGCAACGTCCGCTCGCCGTAGAGGAGCTGGGCAATGGAGTTTGTAAGGGCGTGAATAATGTCATCGGTAAAGGAAGGGTTCGCCTGGCGAAGTTCCTCATCCAGCTCAATGTTCAACTCTTCACAAAGCGCAGGATTAAGGGACGGCTCCTCTTCACCTTGCACTCGCGAAATCGCCCAGCAAAAATAACTTAGGCGGAAACTATCCTTCACATAGCGGCCTTGCTGGTCAAGGGAGAGTGTATAGAAAACAGTCTCCTGATCCCGATCGAGGAAGAAGAGGTCGGAGCTGCGGCTTTGGCCAAAAAAGTCCTGAAGATCCTTGACTACTGCTCTGCCGCCGGAGAGATGATACGTCACAGGCGTAGAATCCGGCTCGCTGTCCTCCCAAGGGAAAGTGCCGGCGAAGTCAGGCTCAGGCGGTAATGGCTTATATAACTCTTTATGGTACCAGTAGCCGAGGACGTTTCTGATTTCTTCTTTTGTCATGGTTAAACCCGAGGGATGTGAGAGATGTGAGGGAGACCCTCATCAGCAGCCCTTCTCCTCCAAGTCCATAATTTTGTCGACTCTGACCTGGTGGCGGCCCCCCTGGAATTTCGCATGCAAAAAGGATTGCACGATATCCCAAGCCAGCTCAGGACCGGTTGTCCTGCCACCCAAAGCGATCACGTTACAGTTGTTATGCTCATGTGCCATGCGCGCGGAATAAGATTCTGCGCAGAGACCCGCGCGAATTCCCTTAATCTTGTTCGCGGCAATGCTGATGCCGATTCCGGTCCCGCAAAGGACGATCCCGACCTCCGCATCGCCCGAAACGACATGGCGACACACTACCTGTGCCAAATCAGGATAATCGGCACGCTCAAGTGAATAGATGCCGCAGTCGATGATTTCGTATTCCGATTCGGTTTCACGGAATTTGCCGATCAAAAATTCCTTGAGCTCAAACCCACCATGATCAGCGCCAATTGCGATCTTCGCCATGTAAATCCCCTCCGCTTTGAAAAAATTGCATAATTATCATAAATATTTTACCATAGGATAAAAGAAGCATACATAAGCTCGGGGGCTTTGGCCAACAATATTTGAGGAGATTACCCCTAGACGATGAATGATTTTGTTGGTTATAATGCTCCTCGTAACAATTTTGAAATAATCCCGTAATCTGATTTCAATAAATCAGGTAATTATTAGGAGGTCTATCGTGACATCCAGACAAGAATCCAGACGGACTGCCAGTAAACTCATCCGGCTTGAAGCCGTGTTGCTGATCTTTTCTCTACTCTTTTCACTGATTCCACGAACACCCATTTATGCAGTTACCGGCCAATATGCCGATCCGGGTGACTCTGTGAAAATGGCTCCTGGTCTACGCATGAACATTCGCAGGGAGCCGAACACGACTTCCGGACTTTTCTGGTATGCGGAAAATGATGAAGTGTACCTCGTGCAAGAGCGTGTGACCGGGGAAATGCAGCCCTGGGGTGACCAGTGGTATAAGGTCTACTACGCACCCGATGCGCAGGCACCCAATGGCTTCACCGGTTATTTAAGCGCTGACGTGAGCCGCCAAATTGTGATCCCCGCCTCTACGGGTACACCGACTCCTGCACCGACTCCAAGTCCTACTCCTGCAGTGCCTCAGGCGACTTTGGCCAAAGTCGGCGACTCCGTTGAAGTCCGCAACAGCAACGGCTACAGCGTCCGCGCTTACGCGACGAGCACTTCCGAGCGCTATGGTGTCCTCTCACAGGGCTATAAATTCACTGTGACCAACGTCGTTACCGGGGATGCGCACGCCGGCGGAAACCGCTGGTATCAGCTGAATTACAACGGCAATGTCGCCTATGTGATGGTTGTCGAAGACAGCACCAAACAGCTTGTTACGGTGAACACAGGCGCAGTGCCGACACCGGTCCCGCCCAAACCTACGCCTACGCCCGGCCCGGGAACGGTCACACCGACACCGGGGCCTGGAGGGACTGACCCTACTCCAGGTGGCGCCGCGTACACGGCAGCCGAATGGGAGGCCGTACTTAACTCCTTCCCTGCCTCCTATCGCGAGAGCCTCAATAAGATGCATCAAGATCATCCCAATTGGAAGTTTGTGCCCTACAACCACGATTTCAGCCTTGAATATGCTGTGGATGTTGAGCTGCAAGTGCCGGCCCGGAACCTCACTCCGAATTGGCCTGCCTACCGGAACATGTCCGACACCCGGATGTATGACGCCGGTGGTTGGTACGCAATTTCCCGTGACGGGCTACTCTTCACGATGGATCCGCGCAATTGGCTGAACGATAAATATGTTTTTATGTTTGAGAAGTTGACCGATACGGATAACGGGCCTTCGGATAAGCGGCTTCAGAATCTTTTTGCGGGAAATAGTGACCTTCTCGCAATGATTCCTGATATTATCAGTGCTTCAAATGCCCACCGCGTGTCGGCGGTTTTCGTCGGGACGAGAATTAAGACAGAAGTGGCTACAGGGAGTACCATAATTAATTCGGCCAAAGGCGAGCTCTCCGTCCCCCAGGAAACGCTGACGCTTCTGGGAATCGACGCCGATACTTCGCAGCGTTATTACAATGTCTTCAATATCGGCGCTTACCAGGGTTCCAGCCCCCGTACCAATGGCATCCTCTTTGCTATGGGCTATGATGGCGGCACACCAACATCTGCGGCTCGCATGCAGGAATTGATGCTTCCCTGGACGTCCCAATACCGTGCGATTTATGGCGGCATCGCTTTTATCAAGAATAGCTACATCGGTGTTGGCTAGGATTCTAATTACTACATGAAGTACAACCTCAAATATTCCAGTTCTGTCCTGCCGTCAAAAGTATGGCACCAGTACATGGGCAATGCTTTTGCTCCGGCTACGGAGGGCTCGCAGCAGTATTTGGCGAACCTACGTTCCGGAACCATGAATGATTCATTCACCTTCGAAATTCCGGTGTTTCAAAACATGTCAAGTTCCGCCTACCCGAACCCCGGCACCCAGTATCCTGACTCGGTCAAACCGCAACAGCCTGTTGAAGAAGAGACCCCGATTGTAACAGAGCCTAAACTCTACGCGGAGCAAGGTGATGTGCTGACTCCTGTGAGCGGCAGATACTTCATGCTGCGCACGGCGGCGACTTCCAGCAGCAGTTACCACCTGACCCTTGAACCCGGCGACCAAATCACGGTCATGGGCCGTGTTACCGGCACGAAGGAAGAGGGTTTCACGGATCAATGGTACAAGGTCTCGTATGGCAATTATGTTGGCTACATGATCGCCGATCCGACCGGCCAAAAGATTGTCTCTTCTGGCTCGCCTACTCCTGCGCCTACTGCAGCACCTACCGCGGCACCGACCGCGGCGCCTACTGCAGCACCGACACCGAAGCCGACCGTGGCGCCAACTCCGACACCTAAGCCGACCGTGGCACCGACGCCTACGCCCAAGCCGAAGGTTTTGAACGGTGACGCGTCAGGCGATGGCATTGTTAATGTTTTGGATGTCACTTTGGTGAAATATCATATTATGGGTAGAAGAGCACTGACTGGGAATAGTCTCCTAGCAGCAGACGTCAATAACGATGGAATTGTTAATGTGCTTGATGTAACGCTGATCAAGTACCATATCATGGGCCGCAGGCCTCTCTCGTGAATCATATGAAACATGTATTCAACGGACTTCTTGTAGGTTTGCTTGCCCTTGTTGTTTTTCTACAACCAGTAACGCAACTCAAAGCAGACAGTGCAAACCTTACTTTTGGAACAGAAAGCCCGATCACCAGTGATCGGGTCGATTTACAGATCGGTGGAAATATTCCCACCACAGTATCCAGTTTCGTGGTTTATGTAAACTACAACAGTGATGCTTTTACGTACATCAGCGGGAGCGGGGCAACAGGCTCGATTTCCGTTTCCCAAGAATCCAATGGCATCGCCGTGATTCGCGGAAACGGTACTCTTTCCGGCGGAAATCACCTCCTTGCGACGATTACGCTTCAAGCCAAAGCCCCCGGCGTCGCCACGGTTGTCTTGACGAGATCTTCATTTACGGACACAAGTGGGAATACCATCCCCGGTACCTTACTGCGCTACTATACGTTGAATATGCAAGATGCGGTGGCGACGACAAGTACTACGAGAGAGGCGACTTTGGCCACCACAACTTCTGTTGAGACAGAGGGCACCACTGCTGCGAACACAGCCGAAGAAACGACGATTCCTCATTTGACTACCGCTCCTTCATCACTTAGCAGCGAAACCAGCTTAGAGACTTCTATTCCGGAAGAAACATCGACTTCAGACACGATAGAAACCGGATTGCAAACGACGGGTACTTCCGACGCAGTGATCCCGACTGAAACCAACGAACGCTCGAACTTTCTCGGAGGATCGATTGGTCCCCTGCTCGTAATTTTAGGAATAATTGCCTTGATTTTGGTAGTCATCATTGCGACAATTAGTAAGCGAAAAAATAAGCGCCAGTGAGGTGAAAATCGTGACAAGAAGAACTTCTCAAACCAAGTTACAGAAATTTTTGATTGGGTTACTTGCTTTTATAATAACTTTTGTATTCCCTATAGCTCTGCAGCAGATTCAGCCAGTTCATGCAGAGGCCACGGGAAGTGCGAGTCTCAGTGTGAGCAGTGTGAATGAGTCGAGTCGAACCGCAACATTTGCCTATACAGTGGCAGCGGGTAACTATTATTTACGGGACTATACTGTTCAACTTTTCGACGGTGATGGGGCAGAGATCACAGACAAGAAATACATCGATTTCGAGTCAATTGGTGAAACGAAAACCAGTCACAGCGGCACAATCAACGCAAGTTTTCCGGCAAATAAAAATTATACTGTGCATGCTGTAGTCGTTGCTTCGACAACCGACGGAGCAGATTATTTTGACTATTTTAATGCAACAAGTTCCAGTGTAAGCCTGAATTTCACCACCCCTACCACAACCACAACTCCTACCACGACCCCGACTCCCACCACAACCACCAGGCCGACAACCACGCAGGCGCCTACCACAACGCCACGAACCACAACCACCCCGCGCACCACAACCACGCCGCAAGCGACCACGACGCCAAGCACTACACCCAGGCCAACCACGCCACCCTTCACAGCGATGGAAGGGCAGTACAGAGCAACAGACAATATTTTGGCCAAAGCCGCCCCCAGCATGAACTCCGACACTGTAGCTTATATCGACAGAGACGTGGTCGTCGAAATTGTCGGGCGGACCGATTCCAACTGGTATATCACGCTGATTAACGGCAGCGAGGCTTATTTACCCGGTGCTTATCTGGTAGAAGTAAGCGGAGCCACAACGGCAAGCGGCGCATCAACTTCTGCACCAACGACAAGTAACGCCGGAACCGATGAGACAAGCGCAAGCTCCACGGAAACCGGCGAGACAACAGGCGGAACTACAGGCGGGACGACTGGTGTAACCACCAGCGAAGAAAACAGTCCGGGAAACACGTCAGAAACAAGCGCTTGGGACGGCCTTACCGTTCCTCCGGCAGCTTCGGGCGGTGACAATTCCGGTGGTATGAGTTTCGGCGGACTCGTGATAGATCCGGTGGTTTTGGGGATTCTGGCGGGGATTTTGCTTGTCGTGATTGCCATTATCGTTGTGATTGTTCACTTACGTCGGAAAGATTCAGCGGCGGTAGTCGCTAATGAGGATTTCGTCGAAGGAACCAATTACATCGGCAATTCGGATGAACCATTCGTAACACCGGCTGCTGTGCCGATGACGTGGGCGACTTTGTCATCAGAAGATTCTTCTGGAGAGTCTTCTGAAGAATCTTCGGCTGATGATGAGCCTTCAGATGTTGAATCTTCTGATGAGGAGCCAACGGATACCGACATCTGAGATATGGACATCTGAGAAACCGACATCTGAGAAGCAGAAAACGGAAATCTGAGATACTGAAGATACAGAAATCCGATAAAATCCGCACACAAAAGGCCTGTCATGTTACGGATATGACAGGCCTTTTTTACAGAAGAACGGAATGCCCTCTTGCTGAAAAAGTCCACAGACGAAGATGGAGGGAGGCGGCTTTGGCCAACTTCATCAAGAGACTGGAGGGGGGCGGCTTTGGCCAACTAACCTACGAGATCAGAAGTGATGCGGCGAGTCTTCTTGTAGATAATCTTCATGCCCTTATAGGCAAAATCAGGATCGTACTCGTCAATCAAATCCGTCTCCGGACTAATGACACGCCCCAGGCCGCCCGTAGCCACGACGTGCGGATTGAGACCCAGCGCCCGTTTCATCTCGTGAATCGTGTACTCGACCGCGCCGATGTAGCCGTAGACAATGCCGGATTGCATGCCTTCAATTGTGTTGGAGGCAAGGATGCTCGCCGGCTTCACGATCTCAACTTCCGGGAGCTTGGCCGTGTTGGTTGTCAAAGCCCTCGCCGAAATCTCCAGACCCGGCATGATGACTGTGTAATGGAATTCGCCGGCTTTGTTGACAAAATCGAACGTAGTCGCGGTGCCAAAGTCGACGATAATCACGTCGGTTTTGTAAATTTCGTGCGCCGCGGCAACGTTGACGATACGGTCGGCGCCGACTTCTTTGGGATTGTCTGTCCGGATGCTGATCCCCGTGCGCGATCCGGGCCCCACGATCAGTGGCTGAATTTCAAAATATTTCAAGAAACTGTTCGTCAGGGAATGCATAATTTTCGGCACGACGCTGGAAATGATGATGTCCGAAATTGCCGAAAGCGAAATCGCCCGCGAGTGCAAAAGGTCAATCAGCAAAATTCCCAACTCATCCGAAGTCCGCTCGGTCTTACTGTTCAGCCGGAAACTCGCCTCCAGCATCTCCCCGTTAAATACGCCTATCGAAATATGTGTATTCCCTACATCAATCGTCATCAACATAATTATGCATCCGCCTCGTTCGCTCGATATAACTTCACACATTCGTCCAAAATGCGCCCCGCCAGCTCCGATTTCGCCATCAGCGGTAACGCCTCTTCCCGATCCGGCCAAATCAGCGTCGCCACATTCGTATCCACACCAAACCCAGCCCCCTGCACCTTCAGACTGTTCGCCACAACGAGGTCCAGATGCTTCGTCTCCAGCTTATGTTTCGCATTCGTCAGAAGATCCTCTGTCTCCATCGCAAAGCCCGCCAGAATCGTCCCAGGTCGCTTATTCTCCCCCGCCCAGGCCAGAATGTCCGGGTTCCGCACAAACCTCACCACGAGGTCCCCCTGGCCCTTCTTGATCTTCTCCTCACTCACTTCCGCCGGGCGGTAATCGCTCACAGCGGCGGCTTTTATGAGGATATCGGTTTCGGCCAAAGCCGCCCTCACCTCCTCATACATCTCCAAGGCACTCGTCACCCTCCGCACCTCGACCCCTTCCGGCTCCTCCAAGTGAACCGGCCCAGAAATCAGAAGCACATCCGCTCCCCGCTCCCTCGCCGCTTCCGCCACCGCATAACCCATTTTGCCACTCGAGTGGTTCGTCACAAATCGCACCGGATCCAGCGCTTCCTCCGTAGGCCCCGCCGTCACCGTCACTCTGACCCCTGCCAGATCGCGTCTTTGGCCAAAGCCGCCCCCATTGCTAATCTCGCCGTCACCGCTTCTGACGTCGCCCGCGCCGTCACCACTTCTGACGTCGCCCGCGCCGTCACCACTGACTTCACGGGTGCCGTAGTGGCGCTGAAGCATCTCCTCAGCCCTCTCCTGAATCGCCTCGGGCGAAGCCAACTTGCCCGACCCGAAATCTTGGCAAGCCAGCATACCAACCTCAGTATCCATTATCTCAATGCCCCGGCTCAGTAACGTGTTGAGGTTCTCCACAGTCGCCGGATGATTCAGCATATATGTGTTCATGGCCGGCGCGACCAGAATCGGACTACGCGCCGCCAAAAGCATGGTCGAAAGCATATCATCCGCAATGCCGTGCGCCATTTTTGCAACCAAATTCGCCGTCGCCGGCGCCAAAATTATCAGATCAGCCCATTTCGCCAACTCAATGTGCGGCACTTTATCATGTTTGATTTCCGGCCCAAACATCTTGGTCACAACCGGCCTTTCCGTCAGCGTTTCAAATGTCAAAGGGCTCATCAGCTCCGTCGCATGCTCACTCATCACCACTTGAACTTCGTGCTTTTTGGCCAAATTCGACACCAGCTGCGCCACCTTATAAATCGCGATGCCTCCGCTGATCCCCACCAGAATTTTCTTCTTGCGATCATTTGCCATGTATACTCTCCTTTTTATTCCTTCTTACGTGTCGTCTCAGGCGTTTCCGCAGTCTCCGCAGTATCCGCAGTCTCCGCAGAACCGGATCCACTGCCTCCGGACTTAGCCGAGGAACCTTCTGAAAGAGCTTCGCGAACCGTGTTGTGGGGGGCTTTGGCCTTACGAACTGACGTAACTGCGTAGACCGCCATAACGACAACCGCCGCTAAAATCAGCTCTGCTACGCCATTCACGCTGATTACTGTGCCGATCAGCCCGAGAAGTGCGCTCCGCGTCATATTCTGCGCGGCTGCGTACTCACTACCAAAGAACACATAAATACTGCCCATGACCATAATCGTGTGCAGAAAAGTGCTCAGCCCAGCTGAAATTCCGGCCGCAACTGTGCCCAATTTGAATCGCTTGTTGAGGAAACGGAAAATCCACGCCGCGAGAAGTCCCAACAGGATTCGGGGGCCAATGGCTATCCAAACACTCCAGCCGTTCCCGCTGAAGCCACTAATGGTAATGAACGGCGAAAAAACAAAACTTGTTAGATTCGGCGCCACGGTGTTCCTAATCAGGCTCGACAGCCCAAACACAAATCCCAGCGCCGCACCTTCGAGCGGTCCCATCAATATTCCGGCCAAAATCACCGGTATGTGCAACGTTGTCGCGTTTATTGCTCCCAAAGGAACAAATCCCAGCGGCGTAAAAATCAGCAACAACTCCAAAGTCAAAAACATCGCAAACATCGTCAGCCTGCGTGTCTTCTTCGCCCGCTCCTGGTTCGTCATCTGATTACTGACAGTCGTGTGATTACTGACAGTCGTGTGATTACCGACAGTCGTGTGATTACCGTGATTGTTGGCGACCGAATGACTGCCGGTGCTCGAGTGATTACCGGTGGTTGAATTCTTAGTGGCGACTGAATGATTACCGGTGCTCGAGTGATTACCGGTGCTCGAATCGCTTTTCATTCCTATAGTCGTAGTCGGATCTTTTTTCATTCCTAACCTCCTATCACTTCCCGTCTCGGGAATGCAATGTTGTTAACGAATTGTATGTAAATTGATTGTAAAGACGCGGGGCGCAGAGCGCAAGTGCGTATGTTGCTTTTTTTGCAGCTTTTTTCAGGTTTTTTATGCAATTTTTTATTGGGTGATTCTATGGGTGGGTTTATGGGTGGTTTTACTTGTGCTTTTATGGGGTTCTTTTTAACGGGTTGTCTTAAGGGTGCTTGTACAGGTCTAAATATGGTCCAGTCGAGCAATGAATTTTGGACTGACTAGTTGTGCACAGTGGCCCATTGACAGTCGTACCACTCGGGCTCCATTGGCAGTCGCGCCACTCATGGTCCATGCCAGCTTTTACTGGTCCATATTTGAACCTGTTGATCGGCTACATCCGATGAGCCTCCCGTTTTCGTACTTTTTGTGGGAATTTCTTCGTTTTTTGGGGCTTCTCAAGACCTTTTCCTTCGCTAAGCTTTAAGGTACTTCAACTGAAAGGATCTCTTCATCATGATTTTGCTTAGCCATTGGTCTGCAGCCCGCTTATGGAACATTCCTTATGCGACATCGTACTTTCGGCAACTCTTTACCAACCATAATTTCTACACCGTCACCACCAAGGAGGAGAAGTATCTCGTCGGACCCGAAAATTGCGAGGTCTGTAAGATCTTACCGGCCGAAGGGTCTGCGGCTTCCCTTTGGGGTCACCACGTCGTCTCCGTCGAACATCTCTTCCTCCAGCTCTGCCACCTCTTAGGCGACGCCCTTCCTTCCATCCTCATGGGCTGCCTTCTCTGCAGCCGCGGTCCCAACGGTGAGCCACCGCTCACCACCGTCGAAAAGCTCAGCGAGTACGCCCTTAAGGCCAACTACATCAATGGTCGTCCCCGGGCCCTCTACGCCCTCACCTACATCAAGAACGGCTTCGAATCCCCCATGGAAATCCTCGTCTATATGACCTTCAGCCTCCCCTGCCGCTTGGGTGGACTCGGCTTCACCGACCTCAATCTAGTCTCTTGCGTGATCGCCATCACCCAGGAGGAAGCAGATGAGCTTGGCCAAAAATCCCTCTACCTCAAAGTGGACCTCTGCGACGAGATACATAAACGAATCGTTGAGTATGACGGCGCTTTGTACCATAGTACTCCCGCGCAGAAAGAGCATGACGAAATCCGCCGCAAAATCCTCCGTAAGTATGGCTACGTCGTTCACGTCATTACCCGTGACGTCCTCGCCGACTATGCGCAGATCGGTACCATCTGCGACAACATGGCCGACGATATCAACCGTCGTGTCCGCATCCGCACACCCAAATTTGAGCCTTACTTCCGCTACATCCGTTCACTGTGCCCCAGACCGATTGAAGACGGCCCAGACGTCATGACCCTTTGGGAATTCCTCCGAAGTCTCAAGATCCGGGTCCGGCGACTCTAGCGTCGACGTTTTGACACATATTACGCATTGAATGCATTTTTCGCATTCTATGCATTGAATCGCAGGGTCTCCACGCTCCTCCACGATTCACTTCGAAGCCTTCCACCCAAGGCTTATTTGCCATGTCCAATTGTCGCTTTTTCGCCTGACTCGCGCCTGTTTGAAAATCACATTTGCCGCAAAACGTGCCGAACGGCCAGCCGCGTTACCTAAGCCGTGAGGTTGACTTCGGCTGCAGGCCAGAAGAACATCGGCTGAAGCCCAGATGTAAAAATATGGAGGTCCATATCTGGACCTCCTAATAGGCTTCATACAATGTCAATCCGACTTGTATACCAGCTGGGGGGATTCGTTGGTCCAGATATGGACCTCCCAATAGGCTACATGCGGGATTCACTACCCTGGAGCCCAGCGGTGAAAATTCACTGGTCCAGATATGGACCTGTGTATAGGCTACAGCCGAAAAAGGCCCCCCAACTCAACTTGGGGAGCCCGTCGCGGTGTAATTCACAGGTTTAAATATGGACCAGTAATAAAAGTCGGCTTCGCTACAAACTCACAGTCGGCCTCACAGCAAGCCACACTACAAATTCACTGCAAATTCCGCGGATCAAACGCGTCTCTCAGCGCATCCCCAACGAAATTCACGGCAACGACCAACAAGACCGTCAGAATGCCGGGTGGCAGCCACATCCAGACGTAGTTTTCCAGAATCGAGAAAGACTGGGCAACATTAAGCAAGTTCCCCAGGCTGGCAGTCGGAGGCTGGACGCCCATACCGAGGAAAGAGAGGGCTGCCTCGTCGAGCATAGTTTGCGCCATGACGGTGGTAGCGTAAATCAGTACAGGCGCAATCGTGTTGGGGAGGATCTCTTTAAATAAGATGTAGCGATTTGGCATGCCGGCGACTTGCGCACCGAGTACATAATTGGATTTGCGCAAGCTCATAACATTACTTCGCACCATACGCGCCATTCCGGGCCAATTCACAAATCCCATAATCAGGATAATATTCCACATCCCTGGGCCAAAGATGGCCGCCGCCACCAATACCAGCAGCATGTAAGGGAACGACATCACCACATCTGTGATCCTCATAATCACAGTATCAAACCAACCGCCGAAATAGCCGGAAATCAAGCCGAGAACAACGCCCACCACAGACGAAATCAGTGTAGCTAAAAATGCGACAAAAAGTGATACACCCGCGCCTGTAAACACACGCGTAAGCATGTCGCGCCCTTCGCGATCCGTGCCGAACCAATGGGCTGCTGACGGAGCTTGGCGAAAGGACCCTGTAATTTGGTTGGGTCCATAAGGAGAGATTCTTGGAACGACAATAATGAGGATGAGCGTGATGAATAGAAATATCAAGCTCACGTACCCTAGCTTATGCCGTTTAAAGCGCCGAAAGACTGTTTGATAGTAGTTTTCATGCGCGATTTTGTCAGCAAGGTAATCACTAGGGCCACCGGAATTGCCAACGGGGTCACTCGGGCCACCGGCATTGCCTACTGAATTATCGGAGCCGCCGGAAATGCCAACCGCGCCGAAATTGCCAGCCGTGCCAACCGCGCCGGAATTGCCAGCCGTGCCAACCGCGCCGGAATTGCCAGGCACGTCAGCCGTGCCGACTGTGGCCATATTTTCTGTGGCCTTAATGCCCTTATGTTCCATGTCGATGTCTATGTCCATGTCGATGTCTTTGTCTATGTCTATGTCTTTGTCTCGGTCTTGGTCTGTCATTGCTTGGCCCTCCTAGCTGTATTGGATCGTCGGATCAGCGACGGCGTAAAGGACATCGGTGATCAGATTGGCAATGAGCACGACGACGGCGGAGAGGAGGCTTACGCCCATGATCAGTGGGTAGTCACGGTTCAGGATGGAGCTCATGGTGAGGAGGCCCAAACCTGGCCAGGAGAAGACCTGTTCGATCACCACCGAACCGCTGAAGAGCATGGGGACCTGCATGCCGAAAAGGGTGATGATGGGCAACAGGGCATTGCGGAAAGCATGCTTGTAGATTACCTTTTTGCGGCCGATGCCTTTGGCACGGGCTGTGCGCAGGTAGTCCTGCTCGAGGATTTCCAGCATTGAGGAGCGTATGTAGCGGATATTGACGCCGACAATTGAGAAAACCATCACGGCAACAGGCATGATCATATGGAGCACAACGTCGACAAAACCGCCGTCCGTGCCAAGCGTCGTCATGCCGGCGGAAGGGAGCCAGCCGAGCTTGAGATTGAAAATGTAAATTAGAACGAGCGCCATGAAAAAACTCGGGATACTGGTGCCAATAAAAGACAGCGTCACAATCGTGAAATCAGACGTTTGATATTGGTGAACCGAACTGTAAATACCGGCGGGGATGGCGATGAGCATGGAAATCACAAGCGATGTCGCCATCAACAGGACCGTCGGCCCGATGTAGGTGCCGATCAGGGTCGTGACCGGCATGTTTTGGCGGAACGAAAAGCCCAGGTTGCCGCTGAGGGCCTCTTTGAGCCAATTCCAGTACTGGACAATGACCGGTTGGTCGAGGCCCAGCAGCGCCGCGCGCTCGTCAATGGCCGCCTGCGTGATGCGAGGGCCCATCATCATTTCCATAGGATTCCCCGCCAGAGTCATCACAAAATAGTCCAGCAAGGTGATGCCGAGAAGGACCGGGATCGCGATTAGGATACGCTTGAGGATGTATTTCAGCATTACGGGAGCTTCCCCTCCTTCTTAAGTCTCTGCCAAACGGGACAGGCAGCAAGGTGGAGGGGGGCGTCTTTGGCCAAAGTCGCCGTCTCCACCTCAACCAACAGTGGCTCTTCGACTCTGCACGAGGCCTCCACGTAGGGGCAGCGGGTGTGGAATCGACAGCCGGGAGGCGGATCAACGCCCGAAGGAACTTCGCCTTCGAGCGTGTCACTCGTGCGGCCCGACGGATCCGGTATGGGGTCGGCCTGGGTGAGCGCTAAGGTGTAAGGGTGCTGCGGATTGCGGAAAAGCTCACTGCCGGTCGCAATCTCCATCATTTTACCTAAATAGAGGACGGCGATGCGATCGCTGATGTAGTGGACGGCGCCGAGGCCGTGGGCAATGAAAAGGTAGGTTAGGTTCAGCTCTTTTTGCAGATCACGAAGCAAATTCAGGATCTGCGCCTGGATCGAAACGTCGAGTGCTGAAACCGGCTCGTCCAAAACAATTAAAGACGGGTTGAGGCTGAGGGCTTTGGCAATCCCAAGACGCTGTCTCTGCCCGCCCGAAAACTCGTAAGGATATCGGCCGAGGCTGTTTTGCGGCAAACCGACCAGGTCAAGCAGCCTCTTCACTGCGGCGTCAACCGTCGTTTTGTCAGCCACCTCATGATAAAGCATCGGTTCAGCCAAGATTTCGCGGATATGCTTACGCGGGTTAAGCGAGGTATTGGGATCTTGAAAGACCATCTGCACTTGACGACGGATCTCATGAAGCTCTTGCCGACTCATGTCAATCAGACTCTTGCCGCGATAGTAAATTTGCCCGGCATCCGGCTTCTCGAGGGCAACAATCTGGCGGCCGATCGTGGATTTCCCGGAACCGGATTCTCCCACAAGCCCCAGCGTCTCGCCCTCATAAATCGTAAAGCTGACGTCGTCCACGGCGTGCACGACTTCTTTGCGTGGCCAAAGACTCTGACTATAGGCCGGATAATGCTTCGTCAAATGCTCTACGCGAAGCAGCGGCTCACTGTTTCGATAATCAATCATTGGCCGGCACCTCCGAGGCTGTCTTTGCTGTCGCCATCACTGCTGTCGACCTTGTGGCTACCGGCGCTTGCGCTGATGTTGTTTGTGGCGCTGCCACTGCTGTCGGCCTTGTGGCTGCCGGCGTTTGCGCTGACGTTGTTTGTGGCGCCGACGTCACCACCGCCGACCTTGTGGCTGCCGGCGTTTGCGCTGACGTTGTTTGTGGCGCTGCCGTCACCACTGACGCCACCGACGCTGCCCTCACCACCGATGCTGCCGGCGACGCTGCCGTGCTCGACGCTGACGTCGATCGGCACATAGGGCGGAAGTTCGCTATTGACCGCGCGATGGCAGCGAACACAATGCGGGAAAATCGCACTGTCATTAATCACTTTGAGCTCCTGCGGCAAATCGCAAGCCGGCACACGGAAAGCACAGCGGCTCGCAAAACGGCAACCGACAATATGCTCATAATTTTCGGGCACGCTTCCGGGAATCGCCACAAGGCGACGCTCCTTGTTGTCATAAATCGACGGAATCGCATGCATCAGACCCTGCGTATACGGATGATCCGGGCTGTCAAACAGAACATTCACATCCGACTGCTCCACAATCTGGCCCGCATACATCACCAGCACACGGTCCGCCATCTGCGCAACCAGGCCAATATCATGGGTAATCAGAATCACAGCCAGATCCGTTTCATCCACCAACTCGCGCAGCAATTTCATAATTTGCGCCTGAATGGTCACATCGAGGGCTGTGGTCGGTTCGTCAGCAATCAAGAGTTTCGGTGATCCGGCCAAAGCCATCGCAATCATCACTCTCTGCCTCATGCCTCCAGAGAGTGCATAAGGGTAGCGTTCCAACATCAATTCCGGTTCAGGGAGCCCCACACGGTCAAGCAAGGCCACAGCCTTTTCACGGGCATCGGCGGCAGACATTTTGCGGTGAGCCCTAATCGCCTCAATCAGCTGATTGCCAATTGTGAACACCGGGTTCAGGGATGAGATGGCATCCTGGAAAACCATGGCCATATCGCCGCCGCGGATCTCGTCAAGCTCCGTTTCGGACATCTTCAGAATATCCATGCCGTTAAAAAACGCTTCACCGTCGAGAACCTTGCCATTGCGCGGCAGAAGTCCCATGAGGGAAAGAGCCGTTACACTCTTGCCACTTCCCGATTCCCCGACAATGCAAAGAATCTCTTTCGGTGAAATAGTGAAAGAGACGCCATCAAGCGCCTCCTTGGTCCCCCAGTCACTGCTGAAGGTGGTTCGGAGATTTCGCACATCAAGTAAGGGCTTCAATAACCTACACCTTTCTCCATCTGAGCATTTGCCATGCTCTAATTTAACAAATTGAACAAGTTTCGGGAACAGCCACCCGGCTATACCCGAAACCGATTTTACACTAAACCTGTTTTACACTAAACCTGTTTTACACTAGACCTGTTTTACAAGTTCGAGTCTGCAGATGCTGCTCCCTTATGCACGTCGTACTTGCACGGCTTGTGCACCGGCTTATCGTACGGCCTACTGCACCGGCTTATTGCACGGCCTACTGCACCGGCTTACTGCACGTCCCACTTCTCCACGTTGTGGAAACTTCCGTAAACGGATGGGGTCGCGCCCACAAGGCGGTTGGAGACCGCGCCCAGAGGGCTCAGGACATAGGAGCTGAAGATCGGGACATCTTCTTGCATCCAGCGATTGATTTTACCATAAATTTCCGTGAGCTTCGCCTGGTCATTACTGATCAGAGCCGCTTCGTTGACAAGGGCATCAACCTCAGGATTGTTGTAGAGAGGCCATCCTTCAGCATAAGTAAGCCATTGGATATCCAGTGCCGGAGCCGTTGGGGCAATGGTGTATTGAACCGCCATCATGTCGAAATCATGGTTGTTCGCATCGGTCAAAAGCTGGTTGAAATTCACCGTTTGCAGTTGGACATTGATGCCGACTTCGGCAAGCTGGGCGACGATCACGTTTGCGGCTTGGGCATAAGTGCCGTCACCGGAATCGATCTTGAAGATCAAGGTTTGGCTGCCGTCCCAACCGGCATCGGCTAAGAGGGCTTTGGCCTTATCAGGATCATACTGAATCACTTCGAGTGTTGGATCGAAGTATGGGCTAGCTGAGGTCTGGAATCCATCGACCACTTCGCCCTTGCCATTCAAGAACTGCTCAACCAGGAGCGGGCGGTTGATGGCATAGAGGATCGCCTGACGAACTCGCTTATCCGGGACAGACTCATTATTGATGAAAGTCAGCACGGAGGTAACAGGGTCGCCGTAGACGGCTTTGGCATTAGAAAGAGTCTCGATTGAAGGGATATCTTCAACTGCGAACACACCTGTAGTTTGCTGCACGAAGTCGATCTCACCGGAAGCCAAACCGGAATAAAGCTGGCTCGAAGTGCGGATCAAGATGTTCAACTTGTCGATGATCGGCGCACCCTTGTAATAATTCTCATTCTTCACATAACTTACGTTATGAGCCACATCAGCAGAAATGGTGCGGAAAGGGCCGCTGACAACGGTAGGCGCCAGGAAATAGTCACTGGTAGCCATCTCAGCCGCGGTTTTGCCTTCAAACTCATGCTGCGGAATCGGGAAAATGTAGCAAAGGAAATTGTAGCTGAACGTTTCCAAGCTCATCGGCACCGACGCGTGGAATTCCATGGTTTGCTCGTCAATCTTCTTAAGACCTTCCACTTCGGTAGCATCATCCGCAACCTGGCCGGACTCATCGAAGCCCTTCAGATTCCCATAACCCGACATCGAGACGTTCGATACGGACTTCGAAGTCTGCTTCAGGATGGTATAGATCACGTCATCAACCGTAAGCGGCTGGCCATCAGACCATTTCGCGTTCTCATCCAGTGTAACGGTGAAAACCGTGCCATCCTCATTGGTGGTGAATTCTTTGGCCAAAACACCCTGGAACGTATTGTCACTCCCAATTTCGACCAGTGGCAGATAAGCCAGACCGACCGCGTACTTCATGGACTCCGAAGCATCGATCAAGATCGGATTCATGCTCGTGATGGAATAAGTCATACCCACGTTGACAATTTTATCCTCGGTGGTTGTCCCTTCGCTTGAAGTCGAGGGCTGACTTCCTTCAGTCCCCCCGGCAGTTGACCCTCCCGTTGACGGGTTCGTCGGATCACCGCAAGCAGCTAGTGAAAATGCCAGAACACCCGCAAGCAAAGCGGCACTTAGACGCTGTAGAATTTTTTTCATTCATTGTTCTCCTCTGATTATTCTCCCCGGGTTCTCCCTCCCGAGGCTCACGTCCGCAAAGAACTGCAGACGTGTTTAAATTATACGGGTTTTTATGAATGAAATGGTAACGAATCCTTGCGCGGATTCTCCTCACTTCTACCTTCGCCATCATCTTTGTGCTATTTTCGGCCAAAGCCGCCCCCCTCCCCCTCTGATCGTTGCAGCGACTTCTTCCGTAAGAAGCATTCACTTCGGGTGAAGCTACCTTTTGCAGCCTCGAAACCGTCTCCGGAGCATCCTGGATACGACTTGAAACCATCTCGAATCGTCCCCAGTGCACTAAAATGATGCTTTTCGTTCTGTTTTCTTAACCTTTTCAACCATCTTTACGAATTGGCATGAATTGATCAAAAAAATTTTGGAACGTTCCAAAAAAAGGCTTGCTATACATTCTTGGTCTGTTATAATTTGAAAATGCTTGAGTTTATCAAATTTGTCGAGCTTTTGTAAAAATGATTGTTGATTTTGATAGGATATCTGGTATATTAGATATGTCACTTGTTGAAGGTTCGCAAATTGAAACCAAGCAAGAATTTAAACAGATGGAGCTGCAGTATTATGAAATTCAGCAAAACAACTGAGTACGCCCTGAGGACCATGATTTTCCTTTCTCGTAATGAAGGAATCAACAACACCCGTAAGATTAGTGATGCCTGCGATATCCCCTACAAGTATTTCCAGAAGATCTCGCATCTACTCTCTCAGAGAGATTTGATTGACATCACTCGCGGCAAACATGGTGGATTTGCCCTCGGCAGAAGCCCCAAGGAAATCCCGGTAGTTGCTATTATCGATGCCGCGACTGAGAAGGTTGATAGAGATGATGCTTGTCGTCTCTATGGCGATCTTTGCTCGCATGATAATGCTTGTGATTCTTGTGCCCTTCGCCAGAATGTCCTCAAGATCGAAGCCTATGAGAAGCAACTTCTGACTGACCTCACCTTGTACGATATTGCCATTGGCGATGGTAGATGCTGTTCTTTGGATGAATATGAGGCCAACCACAAGCAGAAGGCAACAGTCTCCTAATTCGTACCTTAAGATTCCTATCCACCCTTTATTAGAAGAAAACGCACGGCTTATTTGCTTGTGCGTTTTTTCTATAGAATCGCTTTTATGGATCACTGAAACGGATCACTGCAATGGATCACTAAAATGGATCACTGCAAAGAATCACCGAAACGGAGGCACCTACCGTGATCATCTCAACGGTTTGTTATTTAACCAACGACAAAGACTGGCTGATGCTCTACCGCAATAGTAAAAAGAATGACGTCAATCACGGAAAATGGATTGGTGTGGGCGGCAAAGTCGAGGCAGGCGAAGCACCTCTAGAGGCTGCGAAAAGAGAAATCGCCGAAGAGACATCCCTATACCCTGATATTCTCCAGATAAGAGGCGTCCTGACATTCATATACGCAGATCGCGAGGCGGAATATATCTTCGTCTGTAAAGGACAATCTGCTTCACGAGAATTCGGCGAATGCGCAGAGGGGCAATTGGCCTGGATTCCCGAGGATGAGATCATGGGGCTGGCGCTTTGGCCTGGAGACAGACTCTTCTTGCCGTTGTTACTGGAAGAAGAGCCATTTTTCAGTCTCAAACTCGTCTATGACAGCGAGGATCAACTCATCGAATCAATGTTTGAATAGACCAGTCTCAAACCTGATGTTCCTCAAACCAGATGCTTCTCAAACCAGATGTTCCTCAAATCAGATGTTCGCGCAGCTTGGCGGGGTCGGACAGGATGTGAAAGTGGACGTGGAAGACACTCTGGCCGGCGCCTTTGCCGCGATTATTGATGACTCGAAAGTCCTCCACACCCAGGATGTCAGCAATCACCGGGACCGCTTCCAAAATATGAGCCCAGTCCGCCCGGCCGGCTTCTGTCGAAGCCAGCTCTCGGATATCGGCGTAGTGATTCTTCGGCATGAGTAAGACATGCGTTTGCGTCTGCGGATTGGTGTCGCGGAAACAGGCGACCCACTCGTTTTCATAAACCATATCGGTCGGGATTTGCCCGTTGGCCAGTTTGCAAAAAATACAGTTGTCCTCATGCATAAGGAACCTCCTTACCTGCCCAGTTGTTGGCTGATCGTTGTTTTCGCAGCAGCCAGGGCCTCGTCCAGCTTGGCGACATTCTTCGCGCCGGCTTGAGCCATGTCCGGTCTGCCACCACCGCCGCCGCCGGCAGCTGTGGCCGCGGCTTTTACAACCTGGCCGGCGTGGATGCCCCTCTCGACAGCGGCAGGAGAAGCCATAACCAGGAAATTCAGCTTATCGTTTGACTTGATGGCCAAAGCCAACACCACAGGCTCCAAGCGACTACGTAGGCTGTCACCTAAGTCTCGGAGGCCATCCGCATCAGCCGCTTGCGCTTCAGAAACGAGGACATGAATTCCGTTGATCGTTTCCACCTTGGCTTCTAGACCGTCATTCTGTGCTCTGGTCTGCGCAGCCTCGAGGGCTTGGATCTCGCGGCCTAAGTCTTTGTTCTCTTGTTGCAAAGCAGCAACGCGCTCTTCCAAGTCAGCTTGTGAAGTCTTGAGCTGGGCTGCAAGGTTCTGAAGTTTCGTGCGGTCAGCCATACTGAGTTCCAGAACCGCTTGGCCCGTCACCGCATCGATACGGCGCACACCGGCTGCAATGGAGGATTCCGTCAAAATCCGGAAGCTCCCCGCCTGCGAAGTATGCTGCAAGTGCGTGCCTCCGCACAGCTCCTTGGAATAATCGCCACAGGACACAACCCGGACCGCATCGCCATACTTCTCATCAAAAAGAGCCATGGCACCGGCGTCTTTGGCCTCTGAAATAGACATAATCTCGGTCGTAACCGGGTAGTCCTCAAGAATCGCCTCATTCACAAGTCGCTCGATCTCTGCCATTTCCGCAGATGTGAGGGCGCTGTAGTGGTTGAAATCGAAGCGAAGATGTTGGGCATTCACCTCGGAACCCGCTTGCGTAACATGATCTCCCAGAACCTGGCGCAGCGCCTTGTGGAGCAAGTGAGTCGTCGTGTGATTTCGAGCCGTCGCGCGCCGATTCTCCCGATCCACCACAAGCACCACCGGCCGCCCGGCTTGCAAAATCCCGCGGAGCACAACGCCATGGTGCAAGTAAATCCCCCCGGGCGTCTTGGTTGTGGTTGTAACGCTCGCTTCGACATCGTTGCCTTGGCTGATTCGGCCAAAGTCGCCCTCCTGCCCGCCGCCTGTCCCATAAAATGGCGTCCGGTTCGTGACAGCGAGGAAGTTCTCGCCTTCCCCAAGCGATTCCACCGTGTGAAGTTCGCCGGTTTCCTCATTCTGCGTAACAATGAAAAGCAGTTCGGCTTCGCTGGTCAACTCGTCATAGCCGGTAAATTCCGTCCCTCTAAGCTTACCCACAGCCTCAGGCATCGTCATGCCGCCCCAAGCGGTTTTCACGTTGGATCTGGTATTCTCCTGAGCGCGCTTCCGTTGCTCTTCCATGAGCTTGGTGAAACCCGCCTCATCAACCTTCAAACCGGCTTCGGCGGCGATTTCCTTCGTCAAGTCAAGTGGGAAACCATAAGTGTCATGCAGGCGGAAAACATCCTCAGCAGGCAGAACCTCTCCCCCGCCTGATTTGGTTGCGACAATATATTCAGCAAGCAGAATATTTCCTTGCGAAAGCGTACGATCGAACGATTTTTCCTCGTTGGCAATTGTATTCATGATAAAAGCCCGATGTTCCGTGAGTTCCGGATAGGCTTCCCCGGATTGTTCAATCACTTTCTCTGCCAGTTGGGTCAGGAACGGTCCTTCAATCCCCAACATGCGTCCGTTGCGAATAGCGCGGCGCATCAGCCGACGCAACACATAGCCACGCCCGCCGTTCGACGGGGTAATGCCATCACCTATCATCATCACAGTCGAACGGATGTGATCGGTAATGATGCGGACCGGGACATCAATCGCTCGGGATTTGCCGTATTCCACCCCTGCCAGTTCACAGACCAGATCCAGAATCGAATGAATCGTATCAACTTCAAAAATACTGCCGACATCCTGGCAAATGGTGGCTAAACGTTCAAGACCGACACCGGTGTCAATATTCTTCTGTGCGAGCGGCAAATAGGTGTCATCTTCTTGTTTGTCAAATTGGGTGAAGACAGAGTTCCAGAATTCGACGAAACGGTCACACTCGCAGCCCGGAGCACAGGTCTCCTTCCCGCAGCCATATTTCTCGCCTCGGTCATAGTAAACTTCTGTACAAGGACCGCAGGGACCTGTACCATGTTCCCAGAAATTATCTTCTTTGCCGAAACGGTAAATCCTTGACTCTTCAAGACCTACCTTGTCACGCCAAATGTCAAAGGCTTCATCATCTTCCTCATAAACCGAAGGATAAAGTCTCGCAGGATCCATGCCCAGCACTTCGGTGCAGAATTCCCAAATCCAGGGGATCATCTCTTCTTTGAAATAATCACCGAAGGAAAAATTTCCCAACATTTCAAAGAAAGTACCATGACGATCCGTATAGCCGACATTCTCAATGTCCCCTGTACGGATGCACTTCTGACAGGTGGTAATGCGCTTTGCAGGCGGTTCAACGGCACCGGTAAAGTAGGGCTTCATCGGAGTCATTCCCGCGTTGATTAATAATATGGATGGGTCGTCCTTGGGCACCAACGAAAAACTGGGCAACCTCAGGTGACCTTTCTCCTCAAAAAAAGTGAGATACTTCTCACGGATCTCATTTAAGCCAAACTTCTCCATTTGTAACCTCGTTAGCATGTAAAATGTAAGGGTAATTATAGCACAGGGCACATTCCACTTTTGGCGTGTGCAGAATCCGCTTGTGAGCCGCTTGTGAGCCACTTGTGGGCCACTTGCGAGCCACTTGCGAGCCGCTTGCACACCGCTTCAGCGCCACGCATACACCCTGCCGCGCCTTACTTGGCGCTTGGGGCACACCGTATGTAGCAGTGAGCAGGCGCCCGATGCAGATTGTTATTATAATAGTACAAAAGCAACCCAACAACAGAAAGGAGCACTACCCCGGTGTTTCGTATGCTGAATCTTCAGGAGAAACTTCTTTTGGGCTTCGCAGCCGTTTTTTTCCTCTTGCCCCTGACGCTTTCGGGGGTAATCCTAGGAGGGGATGCTTCTTCCTACCTGATCTGGTGTCTCTTATTCGTCCTCTTCGGACTGATTTTCGCCCCACTGGCCAAACGCATTTTCCCGGGTAGCCCGGATGGCGGTTGGCTCTACGGCATGTTCCTAGGACTTCTGCTACCCGCGCTCCTGATTTGGACACTGGCACATACAGGCCTTCCGGTCTTCAGCCAAGTTCCGATTATTGTGGTGCTCATATTGGCGGCCATTTTGCTCTTCTTCGTAAAACCCAAGGAGCCATTCCCCGAGAAAAACCGTTCGCAGACCATTTGGAGCCAAATTACCCTCATTCTGGCCGAGAGCGGTTTATTCTTCACTTGCTTCCTTTTTTGGACCTTCTTACGCACCTTGAAGCCGGAAATCTACGGCCTCGAGAAATTCATGGACTACGGTTTCATGATGTCGCTCTGGCGTTCCCCCACACTCCCTGCCAAAGACATGTGGCTCGCCGGCAGCAATATTAATTATTATTACTTCGGCCAGTACCTCTTTACCTTCATGGCCAAACTGTCCGGGATCCGCCCGGCTGTCAGCTACAACCTCAGTATCGCAGCAAGTTTTGCACTCTCCTTCACGCTCGCCTTTGCGCTGATCCGGGATCTGTTAAGCGGCAAAACACCTGAACCCCCATCCGCCCAAGCCTCCGAGGAGCCCCAAGAAGAAGGCACACGCCGAAGCATCCGCAAGGCCTTCATCCCCTCCATCTCCGGTCTCGTCGGAGCGGCACTCCTCACGCTTGCGGGGAACAGCCATGCCTTTTTCTATGGGAATAACGAACCCGGGAATTTCTTCGTTCGTTTCCTGGAGAGAAGCGGCGTGAACACAGGACAGTTGGGGAACTATTATTTCTCCGATTCCACGCGTTTCATCGGCTATAATCCGGAGACAGCGGACCGGACGATTCATGAGTTTCCCTATTATTCTTATCTGGTCGCAGACCTTCATGCCCATATGATCAACCTCAGTGTTGTGCTCTTGTTGCTGGCCGTCCTTTATCAATTGACTTTGCGAATTCGCTTTGGCCCCAAGTCAGGCCCTTCCAAACTCGGCTCCAAGCACGCCCCATCTAAACCCAGCGCTTACAAGCCCGACCCATCTAAGCCCAGCGCTTACAAGCCCGATCCTTCCAAGCCGCTCGATCTCGGCGCACATCAGCCAACCCTTTGGACCAAGTATTATCCCGCAAGCCGTATAGACAAGGGCGAAATTCCCTATCTCCTGCTTCTGGGGCTCTTGCTGGGTGTATCGGCAATGGCGAATTATTGGGATTTCGTCATTTACTTCGTGGTCTGTGCAGTCACATTGGTCGTCACCTACATCGGCCGCTATGGTTCGCTGGCAAAATTTACAGATTTCCTGCTCATGGCGGTTCAATTTGTCCTAGTGTTTGTGCCTTTTCTTTTCGTCAAGCAGCCGGTTTGGCAGCTCGTTTTCTTCTTTCTTGCCACGGCCCTCTCTTTTCTCTTGTATCGTTTCAGGCCCAACGCCTGGACGCATGCAGGCCTCAGTAGCGCCCTGCTCTTCACCACAACTCACCTTGTAGCGCTGTCGTTCAATCTGAATTTCGATCCTATGGCGAAATCGTTTGCGCTGGCACAGAACCACAGCGGCTTTTACAGGCTCTTTATTCTCTGGTTTGCTCACGTCAGTTTGGGGGTCTTGTTCCTCATTTCTTTCTTCTACTTCAAACACAAGGATGGCAAGCTCCGCCGCAGCACGCAGCAGAATTTTCTCGTTCAAATTTGCAGGCAAGAACCCAACCATCTCTTCACAGCGATCCTGGTGCTGTGCGGCTTTGGTCTAATCATCGCACCGGAAATCGTCTACGTCAGAGATATTTATGAAGGCAGCTTCAGCCGGGCCAACACGATGTTTAAGTTCACCTATCAAGCTTTCGCCATGCTGAGCCTCGCGGGTGGAGTGACGCTGGGTGCCTTGTTGCAGAGACTCGTTCCTCTGGAGGCCAAAGCCGCCTCCACCCACACCCCTCCCCAGCAGCAGGAGGTGGACGATGCCACGAGTCTTACGCTTCCTAAGCGCTATCGGGGCCACCGTTCTGATGACCGCAAGTGGCTTCCGGACGCCATTCTGCCCCTTGTTTTAACCGTTCTCCTACTGCTGATTCCCTTCCGTTACACCGGCCAACTCACCTCGTGGTACGGCCCTCTCACGCGGGAACGGCAGCAAGGTTTGGCGGGTGATCTTTACCTCGGCACCCTATATACCCAGGCTGATGATGGACAATATTATGAATTAAGCCATCGCCTGAATATGATTACTTGGTTTAACGAAAATGTGCCTGGCCAGGAGGTCATTCTCGAGGCCTATGGTGACTCCTATTCCGACTATAATTCGGTGTCCGCCTACACGGGTCTGCCAACCGTTCTGGGCTGGCAAACACACGAGTGGCTCTGGCGGACATCCGAAAAGGTCAGTAATGCTTATGGCGAAATCGTCTTGCCGCTGCAAGAGGAGATCCGTGATTTCTACGAAGCCAGAAGTCCTGAAACCATGCTGACTTTCTTGCAGAAATATCACGTGTCCTACATCGTTGTCGGTGAACTGGAACGGATCAAATTTCCTGAGATTAATGAGGATCGCTTGAAGCTCCTGGGCGACATCGTCTTCCAAAGCGGCACAGATTATATCCTCCAAGTGTACCCCTTTGCCGAAGGGTGAACAGAAGGTATGAAAGTGTTTATGAGAGGCAAAAAAGAGGCTCCGAGGAGCCTCTTTTGTTTGGGTAAATGTCTGTCTTCACGCTGGTGAAGCGTCGCGCTGCCGCGACCTGGCATCCTTGAATGAGCTTAATTCGCCGTCAGGATTTCCGACGGATCCGGGACATTGATGATTGTGTCGGCGTAGATCAAGACGTCATTATTCTCAACGGAACCGGAAATCGTGTCCGGGTTCGCATCAATGAAGAGCTGGATCAATTCGTTGACGGTTGTGTTATCCAGAGCCGTCAAATCGTACGCTGCATAAACAGAATCAAAAATGGCATAGAACGTATCACCGCTCTGAACATGGTACACAGAAGGATAAGTTCCGCCGTTTGCGCCTTCCAAGGTAACCGCTTCACCAAAAGAAGTACTCGGTGACGTGGTCAGCTCGGTTGTAGTCTCCGTCGTCGGAGGGGTCGTGGTTTGGCTAGGCAGCGTTGTCTCTGTCGGAGCAGACGTGTCAAGGAGCGTTGTTGTGCCGGGGGTCGTCGTCCCCGATGACGCATTGTCACGGTTCAGCAGATAGGCAACCCCAATGAAAATCAGTGCAAGGAGAACGATGACCAGAATCGTCAGTAAAATCCTGCCGTTCTGATTACGCTTCGGCCTCGCCGCATGCGTACTCTCTTCCCACTCATTGTCGGTATTAATATCAAGACGATGGTTAACCTGAGCACTGGTTTGCGCCGGGCTCTTGGCTTCTTCCGTGTCGGCAGTTGTCCGGCTCGCACCATAGAGGGCAGAAGCGGCTGTCGTTCCGGAA
The DNA here is from genome assembly GCA_964479695.1 of uncultured Fastidiosipila sp. Classification (GTDB taxonomy): domain Bacteria; phylum Bacillota; class Clostridia; order Saccharofermentanales; family Fastidiosipilaceae; genus JAAYZH01. Next base: position 9,838 of record CAYZSO010000017.1, on the reverse strand, counting down.
ACCGTGTAATCTGGTTCACCGGCTACCGGTTCATGGTCAGCGCCTTCATCTTCGCCTTCAGCCCCGGCAAATTGCGTTAGGTCCTTGGCAGCGGGTTCCGAATCGCCGTAAGTCGTAACCCTCTCTTGCGTCTCATCCGAGCCGGAACGGCGGCTCCAGACCTTATCCTCCGCCTCACTTCCCCAGTCCTCTTGAGAGGCAGCATCCGTAGTGTCGGCGGCTTTGGCCGTTTCTTCATAAATCGCATCGCTTGCGGACTTGCCGGTTCCAATGACCTCGCTCATACCGGGGGATTCCGGCTCAGAAGGCTTTACCAGACCTGCTGCGGCAGCGGAATAAGGGCTGATCGATTTCGGGTCGAAACGGGTCGTTTCATCGGTCATCGCGGATTCAGAAATGGTTTGTTCTGTGACCACACGGTGCATGCCGGTCTGATCTCTGCCACGGCCGCGGCGAGAAGGTAAAATGATATCCTCGACGAAGCTCATCATAAACTGGAACGGGACACCTGCGGCATTCTGAGCCATGATATCCGCTACGGCTTCCGCCGCTTCCTCTTGGTCATAGGCCTGTTCCAAAAGGTCCAGCATGCCTTGCTGGCCAATGGTCTCCATGACTTCACGGGTGGTGAGAATGATGCAGTCGTCCACTTGGATCTGTGAGATGTTGGAATAGCGGATGGTCCCCGCCTTGCCGGCTCCGTAGATGTCGAAATTATCAACCGGATTGCCTGCTTGATCCACAGCTTCCATCGGGAAATCATCCTGAGTCAGCGGGAACAGAGCATCATTCCGGTAGAGATAGGCCAAGCCGGATGACATCGTCACTGCCGCCATCTCCCCTTCGCGAACCAAAATGCCCGCGTAATAAGGGTGGCGGGACTGGTTGTCACTGATGGTGAGCCGGCCTGTCATATGCACAGCATTTTCAGCCATGTCGTTAATCGCGGAGTCAATGTTACCGCGGTTCTCATCCTTAATCAAATCAGCGATGCGGTCAAGGCTCCGCTTCTTCTGGGCGTAGGTGCGGTCAGAATCAATTGCCAGTTCGGTCGAGGCAAAAATCGCATAATAAAAACCAACGTCCGTGCGATCCAAGGTGATGTCCGATGTTCTAAATCTTCGTGGCTGGCTCATTCTGCCATCCAAGTAGAATGCATCCGTTGCGCCTTGCGCCGCCACATAGTTCGCGGTAATTGTTGTTGCTAATCTTGTGTGTTTAGCCATAGTTCCTCCAATGGCAGGATTTCTGGCGATAATTATAGCAGAAATCCTTGAATGGTTTTTCTTTGGCCAAAGCGGCCTTTTTCAACTTTTGAGCTATTTTTAACTTTTGAGCTTTTGAGCTTTTTTAGCTTTTTTAGCTTTTTTAGCTTTTTTAGCCTATCACAGAAAAGTGCCTTCGTGCACCCTTCAATCCTTCAGACCTCACTATACTCCGATTCAGGTACTTCCTGCGGTCCACGAAGCAAATTCAAGCGCACAATTGCGGATTGCCATTCGACCAGTTCCAGTTGGACTCGTCGGTACATGTGGGTCACCATCTGGCGGATGTAGCGGGCTTTGATGGAGCCGTGACGGTCGATATAGGACTCCACGACCTTTTGCATCCGGCTGAAACCGAACTTGCCGAAGAAACCACGGCTCAAGACTTCTTCCAGTGGGATGACATACCGAATATTTGTCAGGAAATTCTTTTCACACCCAAGGGCGACAGAATAAATAAAATCGCGGTCGAGGTTCTTCAACTCATCAGCGGAAGAAAGACCCTGACGGTCAATTTCTGACAAATAGCGGCTGTAGGCTTGCGCCTCGGACAAGACTTGTCGTCCCTTCTGCGTTAAACGGGCTCCTAAGAAGGCAAGTGCGAAGAAGGTTGCGGAAGGCAGTAAGAGAAGCAAGGGAATATAGTATTGACCGACGGCACTTAAGGCAACGGCCAACAGCAGGTACATGGCTCCGGCGAGGATTTGGTCAATCGCCGGTTTCCGTTCATCCGGGAGCGGCATCAAGCCCAAGACAGCTGCTTCCGCATCCAAGAGATTACGGATGCGGATGAGGGCCAAACGATCGACGGTTTCAGAATCGCTGATCAACTGATCCATCTGGTTCAAGACCAGGCGATCCTCGCCATCCATCAAATTCCAAATGAAATGCAAGATGGCGGATTCATAAGGCCTGAGGACACGGTCATCCGGCAGGAGCCTCTCCGGAACCCTCGAGACCGCTCGCCCGTCATGAAGCAGAAAACCCTGATCGACCAGGCGATAGACGCTGGAGAGGATGACACGGGAGGTGACGCGTTCTTTGGCCAAATAAGGCAGAAGACCCGGAGGAACAGACTCCGGCGGTTCACTGATCTTCTTGCGGGAGTAGGTGTACCCCGCCAAAATGTTATAGCGATGCATCACGAGCAGCAGGATCAGCGCAACCACAAACAAACCGATCACAACACGGTTAATAATGACGCGGTATTCGAAGCGCTGCAGGAGACTTCTGGTATAAGCGTCTTCCTCCCTCAAAATCTGCGGAAGAGCGGGGCCCTCGCCGGCCGTGACTTGCGCTCGGGGTAGCCAAACGGAGGGGGCGATCAGACGAAGTTCCAATCTGGTTCTGGCGGGAATATTCTCGCCGTAGTAGCACCAGATATACTGCGGGGCATGATCCGAATTGAGTACAGGAACTTCCATAAGTTCTGCAAAGTCCAAGGTGCTGACTGCCTTCAGGAGATTGTCGGCGGTTTCTTGATTATGATGCTCGAAGAGCCGAAATGACGCCACTTCGGACTCCATTTGGGCCGCTTCGAACGAAATGGTTATCCCAAGTTTATCTATCGCGGAGCTTGATGTTCCGCCAAGGACCATCTGGGTGATTGTCGCTACATCTTCATAGCGAACGCTGCCTTGGTAGATTAAATAATTCAGTCTCACCCGCCTGACGCTGCCTTGCGGCGCTGAGGTCAGAAGTGACAGGTCGACCCCTCGCCCATTGTCGATGATTTGGTAGCTTCCTACCTGGGAAGATTGCGCAAGATCGTTCACTTCATGTCCGGTATAAACCGTCCCGGTTCCCGTCTCACCAATTTCGGTGACCGACAGCTGATTCACCACCAGGCCTTGGCCTGCTGCGTAAGGCAAAGAAAAGGCGGAAATTCGCAGATCTCGGGTCAGGGCGAAATCAGCTTCTAAGGTAACATCAATGGTTCCGTTCCGCAGCACTTGCAGATTCATTCTTATTTTACGAAAACGGTAGCCGATAGGATCCACTGCTGCCTGCGCGGTCCTCACTGGAGGCTCTTTAGGTGCTGCCAGCGGCGCTGCCATTGGCGCTGCCAACGGGGACGCAAGCGGGGACGCAAGATAATTACTTGCTTGCCCACTTCCTTGCCCACTTCCTTGCCCACTCGCATGTAATTCGCTGGGTCGAAGGAGCGAGCCCGGATTCAGTAAAGCCCCCAGGACTAAGCACAGAACGATCAGCAGTCGCCCTAGGCGGCGAGGCTTTTCGAGACGAGGCCTTCCGAGATGAGGCTTTCCAAGACGAGGCCTTCCGAGATGAGGCTTTCCAAGACGAGGCCTTCCGGAATGAGGCTCTTCGAGATGAGGCCTTCCGGCAACATGTGTTGTGGATTTGATTTTCAAATGCGAGGCCTCCTTTCGCTCATTACATTCAATTCTACATTAATGGAGCGAAGAGGCGGAGGAATTGGGCAAAAAGTTTCTTCGGCAAACTCAGCTTGCAATCTTCAAGAAGTATTCTTTGGGATTGCGCCAGCGTTTTCAGGAAGTCCTCCTTGACTTCACTGACACAAGGCTGATTGTAGACGACAATCGCGTCTTCAAAGTGCAGATATAAGCTTCGGAAATCGAAATTGATGGTGCCCACAACACAGGTTTCATCATCGGTCACGAGTGTTTTGGAGTGAATGAAGCCGGGCGTGTACTCGTAAATTTTCACGCCGGCCAGAATAAATTTTTCATAGTAAGAGCGTGAAACGACGCGGACGTAGGCTTTGTCCCAAATATGCGGTGTAATAATTCTGACATCAACGCCACTTTGCGCCGCTTGACAGATGGACTGCACCATCTCCTCATCGATAACGAGGTAAGGGGTTGTGATATATAAATAGCGGTCAGCATAGTATATCAACTTGTTATAGACCGTGCGCCCCATATAGAGTGTGTCGAAGGGCGTGTCACCGAATGGCTGAATGTACCCTTCCGTAGCTTCGAGGGAATCAGTAGAAGCGGCGGCTTTGGCCAAAGTAGCCTCCTCCAGAGCTTGCTCATCCTCCAGAGCCTGCTCATCCTCCGAAACCACTTCCTCCTCCAAATACGCCGGATCCGGGCAATAGCTCTCAACGTCCTCTTGCGTAATTTTCGTGCCATCCCCCATTGCAGACCACAACTCAAGGAACATCAGAGCGAGCCCCCAAGCCGCTTCGCCGTTGAAGACAATCCCACTGTCCTTCCAGTGACCGAACCGCTCCTTCTCATTAATGTACTCATCTGCAAGATTAATGCCGCCTGTGTATGCGGTTTTCCCATCAATCACACAAATTTTGCGGTGATCGCGATTGTTGAATTGGGTGCTCAGAACCGGTGTCAAGTGATTAAAACGCCGACAGTTGATCCCCACAGCCCCCAAAATCTCCGGGAAATTCTGCGGCAGGCGGAGAAGACTTCCCATATCATCGTAGAGGAAACAAACTTCAACCCCCGCCATGGCTCGCTGAGTCAGCACTTCCAAGGTACGGTCTAGCATGCTGCCATTTTCCACGATAAAAAACTCCAGAAAAATGTACTTTTCCGCCTTGCCCATCTCCCGGAGCATATCTTCAAACATCTCTTCGCCTTGCGCCAAGTAACGCGCCTGCCCCCCTTGGTAGAGAGGGTAGCCCGAAGTATTGTTAATATAGTTGGCCAAAGCCCGCTGCCCATCATGTTGTTTCCCCAGACCTCGGTAGAGCGAAGGCCTGCTCCTTCTGATCGGTGCGATGACCTGCAGAGCATTTGTGAGTTTCTTCTTCAGTCGGCGAGCGAAAACATTCAAATAGAGAATGGCATACATCCCCCCGCCCACCAGGGGAAAAGCCAGCACAATCACGATCCAACTGAGTTTGTAGGCGTCGACTTTGCTCCCCGCAAGAATAATGAAAACCACGATCCAGCTGAACAGACGCATGGCCGTGTTCAGGGCAACCGAGAGGCGACTCACCCACACGGACAAAACAATGTACGTCACGATTTGCAGGAGAATCAGCAGAATGACGAAAAGCCTCTGATAAATCAGCGTGCGGAACCACTTACCCGTGAAGGTTTGTTGAATGTATCTGCGTATCTTCTCAGTAAAATCCTCACTCATGGCTCTCCTCTTCTCTCAGGGGCTTCATTTGCGGATTCGCTTAGGGGATCTATTTAGCCGATTCGTTTCGGGGATTCGATTAGGGGATCAGTTCAGGGGATTCGTTTCGGGGATTCGTTCAAACGTTGGCCAAAGCCGCCCGTACCACCGTTTCCGTTGGTGTTGCTTCTGTGCTTGGCAGGAGGGTTGTCGGCTCCGGCAGTGGAGTCGGTGTCGCCGGCACCGGAGTTGGTGTTGCCGGAACCGGGGTCGGAGTCGCCGGAATCGGGGTCGGTGTTGCCGGCACCGGAGTTGGCGTTGCCGGAACCGGGGTCGGTGTCGCCGGAACCGGAGTTGGTGTTGCCGGAACCGGGGTCGGCGTTGCCGGCACCGGAGTTGGTGTCGCCGGTACTGGTGTTGGTGTCGCCGGAACTGGCGTTGGTGTTGCCGGAACTGGCGTTGGTCTCGCAGGTACCGGGGTAGGTGTCGCGGGAATTGGGGTTGGAACCCAAGCATCGGTTTGATTTGCCGGTGGCACGTACGGAGGCTGAGCCTCCTCTGAACTTGCAAGGGTTAAACGGGGATCGCCGGAATCGACCTCTGAATAGACGAAACCATAAATAAGCTCAGACAAATAATCAATATTTCTCTGCAGATCCGGCACCAGAACAGCCATGCCTTCAATGTACGTTTCTTCGAAAGTCCCGTCAGCAGGGATGCGACTATTTTTCACCTCATAGTTCAACATAGCCGGTGCGAAGGTTGCGAGAGAAAGAATATCAGAACGGCTGTAATTGGTCATAACCTCAGGAAGCAAAGCATCCAGAAGGGCATTTAATTGGAACAGATTGGCATTCTTCGTCTTGGAGATAATCGCTTGCAAGACGCGCCTCTGACGCTCCGTTCGTTCATAATCATTGTTACCAATTCTGCGGATCCTTGCAAAAGAAGTCGCCTGCGCCCCATTGAGCTGTTGGTAGCCGACTTTGGTCAGAGGTGTAGATTCATAGGGCTTACCGGTTTCCCATTGAAATTCATTGACCATCAAATTGACTTCATAGCGTTCTGCTTCGGAGATATCTAGATAGATCCCTCCCACGGCATCAATGATACGCGCCATGTTTCGGAAGTTGACCAAGGCATAATGATCCACCGAAATCAGAAAATTCTCACGGATTGTCTCCAGAAGCAGATCAGGTCCACCAATTGCGTTGGCGGCATTGAGCTTGCTGTATCCATATCCAGGGATACGAACATACATATCCCTCATCAAGGAGTTGAGCTGAATCGTTTTATTCTTATTATCTATGGACAAAAGAATCATAGAGTCCGAGAGTGATTGGTGGTCGTCTTCGCGAGAATCTACCCCGATGAGAAGGACGTTAATAACATCCTTGTCATACATCAAGCCATTGCTGTTATCGACATTGAGCTGCTGGTTCAAAGACTCCAAGGTCTTAGGATCCAGGTCCGTTACTCCTGATGGCAAAGACTGATCCGGATCGAGGACGATAACGCCTTGTTCTTGTGTACTCACAACTTGGTTTGGCGAAGAGTTTGTCACGTATTGAATCAAGTTGAGCTTACTTGCGATATAAAAAGCGACGAAGGATACCAACGCGATTACCACGACAAGGGTGATCACCAGCCCTTTGCGCTTGATTCTTTTCCGGGGCTCCTTCTTAGGTAGCTTCTTCGCAGGCTGATCGCCGCTACCCGCATCTCCCATTCCGCCGGAGCCACTGCCGCCTGAGCTACTGCCACCTGAGCCATTGCCACCTGAGCCATTGCCACCTGAGCCATTGCCGCCGAAACCACTACCACCGATCTGTCCCGCCGGTTGCAACGATTCTCTCGCGGTATCTCCCACGAAATCAGCCGCGACATCTCCCACGAAATCCGACGCTGGATCTCCTGCGGAACCCGCCGCGAAATCTCCCGCGGAAGCCGGAGGATTCGCAATCGTTGGCTGGGCCGGCCTGACCAACGGTTCATCCGGCGGATTCTGGAGGGCAGCAGGCCTTACCAGCCCTTGCGACATAGGTCTTCTGCTTAATTGGGGATTCTCATTATAGACATGGCCAGATCGGATGTTCCCGTTATAGACACGGCGAAGCTCCGGTCTTGTCCAGTCGTTATGATTAAGCTCGACAGTCACTCTGGCGGGTCTGACAGTTGTATTGGCTCTTGCCTCTTCAGGCGCGTTATTCATGTATTCTCCGGTGAGGGCTTACTGCCCCAATTCTTTTTCAACGACAGCCATTGCGGATGCAATGACTTGATCCATGTTGTAATACTTGTATTCGCCCAGACGTCCGCCGAAGATCACACGATCATCAGCAGCAGCAAGTCTTGCATACTGCTTATAAAGATCTTGGTTGCGGTTGTCGTTGATGGGATAGAAAGGTTCATCGCCTTCTTCCCATTCCTTCGGGTATTCTCTGGAGATAATCGTCTTAGGACCCGTGCCAAAGGCGAAATGCTTATGCTCAATCACACGAGTGTAAGGTGTTTCAACATCAGTGAAATTCATAACAGCCACACCTTGATAATTTTCCTGATCAAGCGTTTCCGTCTCAAAGCGCAGCGACCTGTATTCGAGTTTTCCCAGAGAGTATTCGAAATACGAATCGATTGTACCAGAATAAATGATCTTTGAAGCCAATTGAGCCAATTCGTGACGCTGATCCAAAAAATTTACATTCAGGATCGTCTCCGTATTTTCCAGAAGTTTCGCCACGAGGTTTGTGTACCCCTCCACCGGAATTCCTTGGTAGGGATCATCAAAATAATTGTTGTCATAGGTAAGGCGCACCGGAAGCCTGCGGATAATAAAAGCCGGCAGCTCCGAACAAGGTCTCCCCCACTGCTTCTCCGTGTAGCCCTTGACCAACTTCTCATACACATCACGGCCCACCAGGCGGAGAGCTTGCTCTTCCAGATTCGAAGGTACAGCAGGTGCTTCCTTCCTCTGCTCGTTAATCACAGCCTCCGCTTCGGCCGGTGTCACGACACCCCAGAGCTTGTTGAACGTGTTCATGTTAAACGGGAGGTTGTAGATTTCACCCTTATAGTTGGCCAAAGGCGAGTTCGTGAATCGGTTCAGTTTGACCTTTCCCGTCACGTAATCCCATACTTCATCATTGGCCGTGTGAAAAATGTGCGCACCATTGACGTGCACCTGAATGCCTTCCTTCTCTTCCGTGTAAATGTGTCCGGCAATATGGTCACTCTTTTCGACAACTAAACAGGTTTTCCCCGCTTGTCTCAGGAGGTCCGCACATGTCGCACCGTAAAGTCCCGCACCTACAATCAGATAGTCATATTTCTTTTCCATAATTGACCCATCCTTCCGTTTACCTTGTAATCTCTTTCTATTATACTAGAGCAGGTTGTAGTTTAGTGCCAGGCCATTAAGCTAAGATGAGCTGCAGAATGAAATATTCATTGATTATTAATGTGAAATTTTAGAGGTTACCATGGATTTTTTGACAGAAGCGATTTTTACAGAGGATATTGATGCTTTGGCCAGACCTGATAAGGTTGTTGTCAGCGAGTACTCAATCAGAGCCAGCGAATGTGACATGCATGACTTAGTGCATACCGATGTGATCTTCTCAATTATGCAGGAAGCTGCTAATTTCGCGGCGATTCGCGCAGGGATTGATGCTGTGAATCTTGATACAATTGGTAGTGCTTGGGTTTTAAGCCGAATGAGCCTTCGCCTCAAGAAGAACCCGGCATGGAAAGATACCGTGCGAATCTATACCTGGCAGTCCGGCTTGGACCGCGCGAATTTCTTCCGTGACTTCTATCTCTACACGGAGGCAGGCGAGCCATTGGGTTCTGCCAGATCAGCATGGAATTTAGTCTCCGCAACAGAGCATAAATTGGTAAGCCCCGCCGCAATCGTAGCCAGAGGTGAATACCCCTGGATTGTCGATTACAAAGTCGCAGAGAAAGATCCCAAGAGGCTTCGGGCAAACTTCGCCGATTTCACCGATGCCAATATCACACAACGCACCCCCGGCTACAGCGATGTCGATCGTTTAGGTCATGTCAACAACACCCGCTACATTGCCATGTGCCGCGACGCCGCCGACGAATTAGGTGTGAACGGGATCTTGAGGGGCGTCGATATCAACTATGTTTCAGAGATTCGCAAAGGTCAGGAAATCTCGCTCAATGCTGTGAAAGTAGCAGAAACAGCTGAGCGAACCAAAGTCGCGGTCAAGGCCTCCAACACAGAAGACCGCGACTATTTCCGCGCAATCTTAACATTCCAGACCAAATAAGAAATATCAGAGGGAAAATACGCCTGACAGCCTGCCCTGACGTAAAGAACCGCAGAACTTTATTTTCGGTTCGGGTGTCGAAAGTAGGGTTTATGCAGCCTGAAGCTGCAGTTTTTTTTCGGTCATTTGCTTTTTCCTGCAAATGAGCGGGAAAAATAATTTTTTAGGTGAAAAAAGGGCAAAAAACAAAGGAGAGAGGAC
>CAYZSO010000016.1:0-55104 GCA_964479695.1 uncultured Fastidiosipila sp. | reverse complement strand
TTTCAGCTATCCTCCAATTCGGAGCGTAGACTACTAAATTTCCGGGAATTGGGGTAAATAACAAAAGGCCGCCCATCAGTGGGGCGGCCTAGGAATATTATATTGCTTCATACATTTCTGTACATGGTGGCGCATAGCGCAGGACGCCGAAGAGGCGCATAATTCGATTTTTACTCAGTGGCTTCCACAGTGTTTGCGGAGTTTTGGGCACCAGCGCTGACGGCATACGAGTTACCACAAGACGCACTGATTGCACACGTGCTACAACCGTTCATGTCGTCTGAGTCATCCGCGCCAAATGTATCGACTGCTTTGCCAGCTGCTTTACTGACTGCGGAGTCGACCACTCTGCCAGCTGCTTTGCCGGCCGCACTTACTGTGCCGGTCACTTTGTTAACAACTCTGCCTGCCACACCGGAACGAGATACAGAGCCGGAGCCCGCACCCGCGGTATAGGTACGGGAGCCCGCACCCGCGGCACCGGAGCCGGAGCCCGCACCCGCGGCATAGGAGCCCGCACCCGCGGCATAGGAGCCGGAGGCCGAGCCGAAGCCAGAACCCGAGCTAGAGCCGGTGCGGGAGCCTGCACCCGCGGCACAAGCGCCGGAACCTGCACCAGCACCGGCGGCGGCGCTGGAGCCGGCGACATGGCAGCCGCCGGTGCCGCAACTGGAAATGGCCACTGCGGTGTTGATGCGGTCTTGGTCGTCAAGGTTATCCTTGACGGGTTCGTTGGAAAGAGCCGTCGAAATCATCAGCTTGATACGGTTCAGCTGGTTGACTTCACTAGCGCCGGGATCGTAGTCGATCGGCGTAATGTTCGCTTGAGGGTATTTGCGGCGGATGGCTTTGACCATGCCTTTGCCCGTGACGTGGTTTGGTAAGCAGGCAAATGGCGACGCCATGATGATGTTCGGCACATCGTCGTGAATTAGCTCGATCATTTCGGCAGTCAGGAACCAGCCTTCACCGGTGGCGTTGCCGAGAGACAGAATCTCTTGGGCATAGTCGGCCAGCTTGTGGATGTCCTCCGGAACGGAGAATTTGCCGGTTTCGGCCAGTCTCTTTTTCACGCGCTTACGATACAGTTCCATAATGTTGATCGCGGCTTCGCCGCCGAAGGCAGCCAGTTTACTGTTGCCGAGTTGCTCGGCTTTGAAACTTGGGTTCAAAGAACAATAGAGCAAGAAGTCAGTAAGACCCGGCATCACTGCTTCGCAGCCTTCATCCTCGATAACCCCGATGACGTTGTTGTTCGCGTCGGGCTGGAACTTAACCAAGATTTCGCCGACAACACCGACTCTCGGTTTGCGCGGGATATCCTGCATTGGGAACTTATCAAACGCTTCAACAATCTGGTCGATAAACTGGTTGTAGCCAAGTTCCTTCGACTCACCGCTGAAGAAAAGCTCCGCCTTTTTCATCCACGTCTCATAGAGGCGGTTCGCCGAGCCGGGTTCCAGTTCGTAAGGTCTCACGCGCAATAAGACCGTCGTCAGCATGTCACCCAAGACAATTCCCTGAATAGCGTGATGGAGGAAAGGCAGCGTATATTTCATGCCGGAGTTCTTTTCAATACCGGTAGCAGAGATCGCAATGACCGGAATCTGCTCCATGCCGGCGTCCTTCAGGGCCTTGCGCAAGAAGGCAACATAGTTGGTCGCACGGCAGCCACCGCCGGTTTGCGTGATCAGGAGGGCGGTTTTGTTCAGATTATATTCGCCGCTCAGAAGCGCGTTCATCATCTGGCCAACCACCATGATCGTCGGGTAGCAAGCGTCGTTGTGGACGTATTTTAAGCCGACTTCCACATCCTGAGGCGTAGCCTTCTCCAAGATTTTGGTGTTGTAGCCGTAGCGGTTGAACACCTTCTCCAGGAGTCTAAACTGCGTTGGCGCCATTTGCGGGGCGAGAATCGTGTAGTCCTTCACCATTTCTTCAGTGAATTCCGCTCGGTACATGACGTAAGCAGGTTCTTTCGTACCGTTTTCCGCCACTTCCATTCCGCCTTCAGCCTCGGCCAAAGCCGCCATCTGCTTCTCTCTCTTCGCCGCCTGACGTTCGCGCTCATCCATCGCCACTTTCAGCGAACGGAGGCGGATTCGGGCAGCGCCCAAGTTCGACACTTCGTCAATCTTCAAGCAAGTGTAAATATCGCCGGAAGCTTCCAGAATTTCCTGCGTCTGGTCCGTCGTGACGGCATCAAGACCACAGCCAAACGAATTCAACTGCACAAGTTCCAAGCTGGGGTCTTCGGCCACAACCGCAGCCGCTTCATATAACCTGGTGTGATACATCCACTGGTCAACCACACGTATCGGGCGTTGCAATTTACCGGGATCCGCAACCGAGTCCTCCGTCAGCACCGCCATGCCCAGAGAATTAATCAGTTCCGGGATGCCGTGGTTGATTTCCGGGTCCACGTGATAAGGACGGCCGGCCAGGACAATGGCTTTTTTATTATTGTCTTTCACCCACTGACGGACACGGATGCCTTCGTCAGCGATATCTTCCTTGTAACGGGAATACTCTTCGTAGCCCGCGTCCACGGCTTCCTGCATTTCCGAAGCCGTGATATTCGTGAAGCCTGCGCCATGCAGACATTCCAGGAGTTTCTCCGCCAGCTTTTTCGGATGATGTAGACCTAAGAAAGGGTTCAGGTAGGTAATGTCTGAGTCAATCAGCTCATCCATGTTGTTCTTCAGAACTTCCGGATAGGAAGTCACAATCGGACAATTGAAATGGTTGTTAGCATTCTCATTTTCATTTTGCTCGTATGGCAAGTCGGGGTAGAAAATAAGTTTGACACCCTTTTCAATCAGGTCCATCACATGACCGTGGGTGAGTTTCGCCGGATAGCAAACACTCTCAGACGGAATCGAGTCAATACCCTTATCAAAAATCTTATGCGTCGACCGCGACGAAAGCTGCACACGGAAACCAAGCTTCGTGAAGATTGTGTGCCACAAAGGATAATTCTCATACATATTGAGCACTCGCGGGATCCCGATGATGCCGTTGGGGGCGTCTTTGACCGGAAGAGACTTATATGCCGCGAACGTGCGCTTGTACTTGTAATCGAAAAGGTTCGGCAAAGGCTCGCCCACCCGCTCGACACCCGCACCGCGCTCGCAACGATTGCCGGAAACGTGGCGCGTGCCGTTGGCAAACGTGTTAATCGTGAGCTTGCAGTGGTTGCCGCAGAGCTTGCAGTTCGTAGATTCAGTGTCCATGGTGAACAGCTCGAGCTCAGCGGGGGTCAGGATTGTGGAAGCCGAAACGCCATCCCAATTGTTCTGCGCAATCAGCGCGCAACCAAAAGCACCCATCAAACCCGAAATATTCGGCCTGATAACTTCGCGGCCGGACACCTGCTCGAAACAGCGCAAAATGGCTTCATTGAGGAACGTGCCACCCTGGACAACGATATTTTTGCCCATTTGTTCAGGGTCGCGGATCTTGATGACTTTGTAGAGCGCATTACGGACCACAGAATACGAAAGTCCGGCGGAAATGTCGCCGACCGTGGCCCCTTCTTTCTGCGCCTGCTTGACGCGGGAGTTCATGAAGACGGTGCAGCGTGTGCCCAAGTCGACCGGGTTTTTGGCTGTCAAAGCCGCCTGCGCGAAGTCCGGCGTACTGAGCCCCAGGCCGTTGGCAAAGGTCTGAATGAAGGAGCCGCAACCGGAAGAGCAGGCCTCGTTTAGCATGATGCTGTCAATAACACCGTCGTGGACACGCATACATTTCATATCCTGGCCGCCGATGTCCACAATGAAGTCCACACCCGGCAGGAAATGTTCGGCGGCCTTGTAGTGGGCCATCGTCTCGATTTCGCCCTCTTCAAGATTCAGTGCGGTCTTCAAGAGCGCTTCGCCGTAGCCCGTTGCGCAAGAGCGCGCGATGTAGGCGTCCGCGGGAAGTTGCTCGTAAATGTCTTTGAGAATTTTCCGAGAAGAATTGACAGGCGAACCCTCATTACTCTGGTAATGGGTATAAACCAAGTTCCCCTGTTGATCCATGAGGACGGCCTTCGTAGTAGTCGAACCAGCGTCAAGACCGAAGAATAAGGGGCCTTTGGCCGAAGCTAAAGGCAAAGTATCAATCGTCGCCTTGGCATGTCTGGTCTTGAATTCTTGGTACTCAGCCTCATCTGCGAAGAGCGGCGGGATGTGCGCAATATCTTCACCGAGGTTACGTGCCGAGGAAAAACGTTTGATAATTTCCGGAACAGACGTTTTGCGCGAATCTTGGGACATCAGCGCCGCACCGATTGCGACGTAGAGGTTCGCATTTTCAGGCAGAATAAACTTATCAACCTGGTTAATCAGCGTACGCTCAAACGCATGGCGCAGTTCCGGCAGGAAATGCAGAGGACCGCCCAGGAAAACCACGTTCCCCTTGATGACGCGGCCCTGCGACAAGCCGGCGATCGTCTGGGTAACCACCGCTTGCAGAACCGAAGCAGCCAGGTCTTCCTTCGCCGCACCTTCGTTCAGGAGGGGCTGAAGGTCGGACTTCGCAAACACTCCGCAGCGGGAAGCGATCGGATACAGTTGCTGGTAACGGGAAGCCATCTCATTGAGGCCATCCGCGTCCGTCTGCAATAGCTGGGCCATCTGGTCAATAAAAGAGCCCGTGCCGCCGGCGCAAGTACCGTTCATGCGCTGTTCAGGGGTCGGGTGAAGGTAGGTAATTTTCGCATCCTCACCACCGAGCTCAATGATGACATCCGCTTCCGGGTTATATTTCTGAATAGCCTTTGTCTCGGCAATCACTTCCTGAACGAACGGCAAATCCAGCCATTCAGCAACCAGAACACCACCGGAACCGGTAATGCTGACCTGCAGCTCGATGCCCGGAAATTTCCGGTCCACTTCTTTGAAAGTATCGAGCAAAATACCTTTAATATCAGAATTATGGCGCTTGTACGTGCTGTATACCATCTCCGGTCCTTGGAAAAGGACAATCTTAACGGTCGTGGAGCCAATATCAAGCCCCATGTTCCAGGTTTCGCGTTTCTCAGGGATTTTCGTCTGTATTACTTGTTGTGAGCTGTCCACCAGCCTACCTCTTTCTATCTTGAAAATTCTTTTGAGGCCAAAGCCGCCTCCAGCCTACCTCATCTATCCGATTCTATCCGATTCTATCCGATTCTTGCTTACTATTCCTTAAACGACTTCTTTCTCTATTCAATATTTCTGACTCTATGTTCTCTATTTTCGGCTTCTGTTTTCTAGCACTCTATCTGGTAAAGATTTCCGGTGAAATGGCTTCGGGGAAGTTTCTTGAAGTTTTTTTGAAGTTCCTTGAAGTCCCTCGGAGGCCCTTGAAGTTCATTGAAGTCCCTTAGAGGCCATTCACCAAAATCTTTTGATTTTCAAACTAATTGAGATTATAGCAAGACTTTCCGTCTAAATTACACAGTCTTTGTGAACGGATTATCAACTAGTACGGTGTTATTAATTAGAAAAAGCATGAAGATAAAATTTCAGTTAACGTTGTAACAATCATGTAATAAAAATAAAGATGCAGGCCCTGACCCTCCAAAAGGAGCAGCAGGAACCGGCATCTTGAAAAGTACAGGATACATTTGCAAACCTACTTATGCCTGACTTCTGTTTATGCCTGATCTCCGAAAAGATTCAAACGGAACAAAAGAGACTCGTCTTCCGGATCATCACAGATGACCGAAGCCTTCACTAATTTGCCGCCCTCGATCAACTTAACCAAACCTGTGATCTGGCTCAGTTTGCTCTTGAGGTTGAAGCGGTCACCTTCATCGGTCACCAGCCAGACATTACCTTTGCATTGATCCAGAGCTGCCATAAACTTCTGGACATCGACATTATGCATGTCAAATTGACGGAAGGAACGCTTCTCGCCGAAGTTCGTCTCGTTATCCATAATAACCTCCTATGGTAAAGTGACCTCGCGCACCTTGAACGAATTCGCCCGCAGTCCGCAAGTGCGAACCTTGTGCGATGTCGTGTGAGATGCACGATTTCTGATCAACTGTATTTTACCATCACATTATCTTAATATCCACTTAGAAACTATTTCTGATCTACATTCTGATCTACATTTCGCTGCTGCCAGGCCAGGTACAATAGAATGAACGCAAACACGACTAACAACTCAATGCCAAGCAAGAGAAAGAAATTGGAGAATTGGTTCTGACTGATCAATAGATCAACTAGAATCACAATCACCGCCAAGAGAAAAGTCCTCAGCAGTCTTCCGCCCTGGCTCCGCCAGAACGCCCGGAACAAAACACCTGAACCGGAAGACCCCGAACCAGATTTTCTTGAACCGGAAGGCCCCGAACCGGAAGTCCTCGAACCGGACGTCCTCGAACCGGACGTGCCGGTGCCGGACTTGCTCGTGCCAGTCTTCTTCCCTCGATTCGTTGTTTTCGTTGATTTACTCGTGCCGGTTGCCATATCTCACCTCTGCCTTCTGTTATGATACCATCAGTAAATCAAAAAAGAAGGGTCGAAATCACATTATATGGGCCTTGATGGCATCACAATGAATCGCCTGGCGCAAGAATTAGACCGGGAACTCCGAGACAGTACGATCGACAAGATTCAGCAACCCGGAAGGTTCGATCTGTTGCTAACCTTTCATGGCAAAGGCGGACCTCGCCTGCTGATCTCTGCGAATCCCAATTACCCGGTAGCTCTTTTAGGACCGGGTCGCTATGAGAATCCCGCGCAGGCTCCGATGTTCTGTATGCTTCTCCGGAAACATTTGGTGGGAGCCAAGCTCCTCTCGGTCGACGCCCCGGATTATGAGCGTCTTCTGCGTTTCCGCTTCACTACCCGTAACGAGATCGGCGATTCGCAAGAGCGTATCCTGATTGCGGAGCTGCAAAATCGCCACAGCAACATCATTCTCCTAGACGAGCATCAAGTCATTCTGGATTCGCTCGTGCACGTGGGTCAAGCCACTTCCCGTTATCGTGAAGTCCTGCCGGCCCGCATTTATGTCCTGCCCCCGAAGCAGAATAAGCCCCTGCCGCAAGATCGCCTGCGGCAGCTTGAAACGCTGAATCCGGAGGATTTCGCCACGCTCCTCCCCGACAAGCGCCTTGATAAGGCGCTCCTGGAACTCTGCCTCGGTTTCTCGCCGCAACTCGTCACGGAGCTCCTCTATCAAGCGGACGTCGAAGGAAATGTGCAGCCGGCGGCTTTGGCCAAAGACGCCTCCATCCGCCTCTATCACGCAGCCGTGGCCCTCCTCCGCAAAATCACGACTCCAAATGAGGAAGCTTGGGTCTATCCTGAAGCCTTGAAGGGGCGCGGCGACTACCATTGCCTCCCGCTCGACTCGCTGGGTGAGAGGCGCCAAACCCCCGGAATCTCCGCAGCGATTCGCGAAATTTATCTCCGGGATCAAGCGGCGGACCGGGTTTCCCAGAAACGAAAGCACTTGCTGGATCGGGTCCAGAAGGAACTGACCCGCAAACTCAACTTGCTCTCCGCCTACGCGAGCGACCTGGAGAAGAGTCAAGATTATGAGCAGAAGCGCAAAGCCGGCGAGCTGATCCTCTCGCAACTCAATGACCTTCCAGAACAAATTCCTGAATCCGGCGAGATTTCGCTTGTCGACTACTATGATCCTGAGGGGAAAGAATTCAAGGTGACCCTTGATCGCCGTTGGTCTGTTCGAACGAATGCCAACCGCCTCTTTCGCCAATACACGAAGGACAAGGAAACCGCCGCGTACGCCACGGAAAAAATCAAAAGTACCCAAGAGGAAATTGCCTATCTTCAAAGCCTCGAGTCTCTGCTGGAAAACGCTTCAGACCTGGCTGACTTAGAAGAAGTCAAGCACGAGATTGACCAAGCCCTAACTGTGAAAACGAAAACTTCTCAGCCCACTCCTGGCAAAACAGGCGCCAAGGCGAAAGGTAAAACGGGAGGTAAAACGGTAGGCAAGATAGGAGGTAAAGCGAAAGGCAAAAAGGGCTCCCCTAATGCCAAGAAGAAAGGGTCGTCCCAAAAAGTACATAACGAAGCCCCTTTACCACCCAGACGTTACTTCACGAGCGATGGCTTGGAGCTTCTGGCCGGGCGCAACAACTGGCAAAATGACCAATTGACGATGCACCGAGCCAGACCTGATGACCTTTGGTTCCACGCGAAAAATCGCCCCGGCACCCACGTAATCCTCCGCACTGAAGGGCGAGGGGGTGTCGGCGACAAAGATGGCGCTGCTGGCAAAGGCGGCACCGAAGGCAATGGGGTGCCTGACCGCTCCATCCTCCAGGCTGCCGAAACCGCCGCTTGGTTCAGCCGCAGCGCGGGCGAAGTGGCATCCTCGTTGGCGGCCCCAATGGACATCGACTACTGTCCGGTAAGTCACGTAAAGAAACCTAAGGGCGCGAAACCTGGCCATGTAATTTACGAAAATTACCACACAGTGACTGTGCGAGCTGTCAATCCCGACCTCAATCTTGCAAGCGAGCCGGAAATTAATCCTGCAGACGAGCAGGAACTTGATCAGGAGTGAGGTTTAGCTGTTTCATGATTTTCACTTGGTAATTCGATTCGCCAAGTGAATAGATGCAACCGCAGTACTTTTGACGGTAAAGGCCATCCGCCTTGGCCATCTCCTGCCCTTGCCGATAGCCGGGGCGAAAATCTCGATAAAGAAATTCGATACCATAATGGGTAGCGGCGGCCTCCGCCGCTTTTATTAGCAACTCATGATTCTGGTAAGGGGAAACCAAAAGCGACGTCGTAAAACGGTGGAAGCCTTGTTCTTTGGCAAAACGTGCGACCTCATACATCCTAGAATAATAGCAATAACGACAATGGTCGCTCTTGTGAGGGCTTGCGAAATTTCGCCAGGTTTCTTCTGCACAGGTGTCATCATAGACAACAGAAAAGCCCTTCTTCTCGCTCAAAATCTTCACATTTTCCAGCCTGCGATCAAGCTCCGCTTGGGGTTGAATGTTGGGATTATAGAAATAGCCGCTCACCAGGAAGCCTTCTTCGCGCAGCACTTCCAAAGGATATTCCGTACAGGGACCGCAGCACATATGAAGCAATAGATCTTTTGTGTTCACGAGGGTCTCCCTGTTCATTGATTATTCTGATCATCTAGACCGATGTCGCTCAACCCGAGTTGACGACCCGGTGTAGCCTTAGACTTGGCGGCATCATTTGCGTTGGTCGAGTCATTGACGTTGGCATTTCCGTTGCCGTTGCCTCTGGCATTTCCGTTGACGTAGCCGCCGGCATTTCCGTTGCCGTTGCCGCCGGCATTGCCGTTGCTGTTGCCGTTGCCATTACCTATGCCATGCCTGCTGTCGGCCGGCGGAGTGAGGCCAATATGTTGCCAGCCTAAGTCCGTTAAGACGCGGCCGCGGGGGGTTTTGGCCAAAAAGCCCAGCTGCATCAGATAGGGCTCATACACATCCTCAATTGTTGAGGCATCCTCGTTCGTCACCGCAGCTAAGGTGTCGAGACCGACCGGACCGCCGTGGAAAATTTCGCCGATGCTGCGGAGCATTTGGTTGTCCGTCTTGTCCAAGCCAATGCTGTCAATTTCGAGAGCTTTGAGGCCCTTCTGAGCAATTTCCAGCGTGATGATACCCTGCCCGCCGACTTGGGCAAAATCCCGCAGGCGCTTCAGCAAACGAATAGCAATACGCGGGGTGCCGCGCGACCGCCTGGCAATTTCCGCCAAACCCTCTGGCTCGGTGCCGATTCCCAAAATTGCGGCGTCACGCTCCAATATCTTCACCAATTCATGCGGCTCATAGAGCTCCAAACGGAAAACCACACCGAAACGATCCCGCAACGGCGCCGTCAAGAGGCCCGCCCTCGTCGTTGCGCCAACAAGCGTAAAAGGCTGCAAATCCACACGAATGGAGCGGGCGCCCGGCCCTTTACCAATCATGATATCAAGCGCATAATCTTCCATCGCAGCATAGAGCACTTCTTCGACCGTGTGGTTCAGGCGATGAATTTCGTCGATGAAAAGCACATCTTTGGCCTCAAGATTGGTCAGAATCGCGGCCAGATCCCCAGCCTTCTCAATCGCCGGCCCCGACGTAATCCGGCAATTCACACCCATCTCATTGGCAATAATGCCGGCGAGCGTCGTTTTGCCCAGCCCCGGCGGCCCGTAAAGTAGCACGTGGTCAAGGGATTCGTGGCGTTTTTTCGCAGCCTCAATAAAAACTTCGAGGTTCTGTTTCACCTTTTCCTGGCCAAAGTACTCCCCCAACCGCTGCGGCCTGATCTGTACTTCTTCCCGATCCTCCGGGCGTATCTCACGCGAAACCAGCGCCCGCTCTTCCTTCTCAACATCCGGGAAATAGGAACTCTCAATGTCAAAATTTTCAATACTATACTCGTCCGTCATCGCTCAGGTACTCTCCACTCAAGGGTTCTGTTCAGGTTTTTCTTCCGGAGGCCAAAGCCGCCTTCAAATTCTCTTCCAGCGTTTTTTCAGGGTCGAAACTTAGTTCCAGTAAGCGCTTGGCTTCCGCCGGTGAGTAACCCAAGTACGCCAAGCCTTCCAAAATATCATTGCGAACATCGGCGTTTTCACCCGTTATCTCCGTTCCGGCTTCTGCGCCGTCACCTGCAAACGCCTGCGCTTCTTGTCCCCATTCGCTCTTCGCAAACTTGTCACGCAGTTCCAAGATAATGCGTTCCGCGCTTTTCTTGCCCAGCCCTTTGACCTGTTGCAAAGCCTTGGCATCATTATGCATCACGTGAATCGCGAACTCAGCCGGAGTATACACTTCCAGAACTGCAAGAGCCGCCTTTGGCCCAATGCCATTCACCGTGATGAGCAGCCTGAACAACTCGCGACTCTCCTTATCAGGAAAACCGAATAATTGTTGGTTGTCCTGCGACAAGTGGAAATGAATGTAACAAGTCACCTCTTGGCCGATGTCACCCATTTTCGCCGCGAGCTGCTGACCCATCTGGATGTCATAGCCTACTCCGCCGCACTCAACCACCACGCCGTTGCCGCCGCGTTCGGTCAGAATGCCTTTGAAATAACTATACATTATTGGTATCCCCCACGCAATTTCTGCCCATAAGGGGCGTGTCCTCGGTTCGCTTGCGCAATGGCTACGGCCAAAGCATCCGCCGCATCATCCGGCTTCGGTGTCTCAGCCAAGCCCAGCAAAGTCTTCACCATATGCTGCACTTGCTTTTTGTCGGCTTTGCCATAACCGGTAACCGCATTCTTCACTTGCGATGGTTTATATTCATAAACGGGGACATTATGCCTGGCCGCAGCCAGAATAATCACACCTCTCGCTTGTGCTGTACCCATCGCTGTCGTCGTATTCTGATTGAAGAACAGCTCCTCGATCGCCATCACTTCCGGTTCGTAACGGGTGATGAGCTGGCGAACTCCGTCATGGATGGCCAGAAGGCGCTGTTCAAAAGGCACACGGGCAGGAGTCGAAATCACTCCGAAATCGATCGGTTCCAGTTTCTGGTTCTCACTTCTGATCAAACCATATCCCATAATTGCATAGCCAGGATCGATTCCCAGAATAATCAAATTTTGCTCTCCTCCTGTATCTTGCCACCTTGGACACTACTGACGTCTTGCAAGGCCTGTTCAGCGCCATAAAGCGGCGTCAAATATTTGCCGTCGAAACAAGCGGTGCACAGATTCGTAGCGAAGGCTTGTTTCATATCTTCCATCGGCAGGAATTTCAAACTGTCAGCCCTTAGCCACTTGCAAAGCTTCTCCTCATTCATGCGGACGGAAATGAGTTCTGTTTTCGTCCGGAGGTCAACCCCGTAGAAGCAAGGAGAAATCAAAGGCGGCGAAGCAATGCGAACATGGATCTGAGCCGCTCCTGCATCACGCAACATTTTAACAATTCGCAAGGAGGTTGTGCCCCTGACAATGGAATCATCAACAAGAATGATTCGTTTCCCCTGCACGATACTGCGGATCGCCGAAAGTTTCATCATGACGCCGCGCTCGCGATCCGCCTGCATAGGCTGGATGAACGTCCGGCCGGTATACTTGTTTTTCAAAAGGCCCATTTCATAGGGAATCTTGCGCGCTTCCGCATAGCCCATTGCCGCGGAGAGCGAAGAGTCCGGCACGCCAACAACGATATCGGCTTCGGCATCATCATGCATGGCGAGCATATGACCGGTCCTTTTCCTCGCGGCATGGACGTTGATCTTTTCCAAATCCGAATCCGGACGCGAAAAGTACACATACTCCATAGCGCAAAGGTTATGCGAACGTTTCTCAGAAAAATAGAAGCTCTCTACCTTTTCTTTGCCGAATTTGATAATTTCACCGGGCTCCACATCGCGAATGTAGGTCGCGCCAACCGTATCCAGCGCACAGGTTTCCGAAGCGACAATGTATCCATCTTCCAAGCTGCCATAAGACAAAGGTCTGATTCCCAAAGAATCCCGAACCGCGTACATCGTATTCTTCGTCAAAACAACAAAAGAAAAGGCGCCGTCTAGGGCTTTGGCCGTCTGAATAATCTTATCGATCAAATTCCCCGAAGCCCGCTGAATTAAATGTGCAATCACTTCTGTATCTGCGGTCCCCTGAAAAATGGCACCTTCCTGCTCCAAAGCAATCCGCAACTTATCACTATTCACGATCTGCCCGTTATGCGCCACGGCAAAATACCCCTGGTGCGAGCGGACCATGATCGGCTGAACATTCTCGATAATATTGCTGCCTTGCGTCGCATACCGCGCGTGTCCCAAAGCATGCATACCCGCCAAATCCGCCAGCTCCGTCGGCTTAAAATTTTCCGTAACAAGACCCATTCCCTTACGCGAAATGAGTTTCTGCCCGTCACTAGCTGCGATACCGCAGGCTTCCTGGCCACGATGCTGCAACGCATGCAGACCATAATAGGTCAACGTTGCTGCATCTCTGACTTTATGAACGCCGAATACACCACACTCTTCATGTAATTTATCATGTGGCATATCATGTGGCATATCATGTGCCTTATCCGATTTTATTTTATGAACGTCGAAATTACCACAATTTTCATGTGGCTTATCCGATTTTATTTCCCTCAACATGGATAATTGTCTCCAATCGAACTGACTTGCTGAATAGAGTTTATCATAGCACGACGCCGCAACTTTTGCTTGCTGGTGGGTGGTGGCGGTGTGCGGTGGTGGGTGGTGGGCGGTTGCACTACATAAGTTTCATTTTAAACATATGTAGTGAGTTTGTGCTGCATTTGTAGTGCGTCATTGTTGGCGGAGCGGTTTGGGCGGCGTATAGTTTCTGTTCTAGTCCCGCTGTGCCGGAGTTCTTGTTGGCGGAGTGATTTGGGCGAGGTATTGTTTCTGTTTTAGTCCTCAAATAGTTTAAGTAGATGCTATGCTGTTTCAGGTTGGTCAGGATCGAGAAACTTGCGACACTGGATTGGCAGCCTCAGTGTTTCGAGAGGTCTTTTTACGTTGGCGCCATGCTTAACTTGACAGAGTTACTGCTGAGGTCAGTATTCATTCAATATTTTCTGCCTACAGGTCAGTAATCATTCATTCAACTGCTAAACAAGCGTCAAGATCCTCCCTGAAAAATATTGGTTGTCGCAAGTTTCGGGATTCCGACCAATTTGGAAAAATCTTTTTGACTTTATTGATGTGGAAGACCAGTTCCAGAGGGTTCCGGAGGGTTCCGGAGGGTTCCGGAGGGTTTTTAGAGAGTTTCAAAGTAGTTTCGGAGAGTGTTCAACTTGAATTTATGAAGTTAGAGTTCTGTTTAAGAACAATACATCGTAATACGTGTTCCTCCAATCACAAAACCAGATCATGAACGAACCTACATTAGGAACCATACGTTGGTCTGTGCGTTCCTTCACTCACTGAATCAGAAACACTCGCGAAGCAGCATCAGAAATCCGATCGCGATTAACACAAACAGCCATTAACAAAACATACCAATCCACACACAAAACGAGAAAACACAAATCACACAAGACCGCTATAATGAAACACAATAACCAAACACACCAACGTAGCAAGCCGACGAAACATATTCATAAACACACCAACCAAACACACCAACCAAACACACCAAAGGAACACACCATTCCGTTTAAGAGAAAGTCGAGGGACGTAATGAAACTTGCAGAATCAACCGAAAACTATCTTGAAAATATCCTGATATTAAGTAAGCGCTTACCGGAAGTACATTCCATCGACATTGCCAACTCAATGGGTTTCTCGAAACCCAGCGTCTCACGAGCAGTGCACTTGCTCGAAGAAAACGGATACATCATCATCTCAGACCAAAGCCACATCACCCTCACAAACAAAGGTGAACAAGAAGCCCGACGTGTCTACGAAAGGCATGTTTTCCTCAGAGAGTTCCTCATCGGGATCGGGGTCGATCCGGAAGTAGCTTCCGTTGACGCTTGTCGTATGGAACATGTTGTCTCCCCAGAGACCGTCGAGAGGCTGCAAGCCAATTACCCCGAGGTAACCAAGCTAGTTCAAGAAAGTGCCTATGATGATGAATTTATTCTCGCTTTCATCAGGGAGAACGCTTAGCGAATTTTATGCACGGAGAATGCTTAGCTCCCAGACTTCATCTGCCTTCAACCCAACTCAACTTTCTGACTTCAGCGGCGGTTCGTGTTTGCTTCGGCAGTCAGGGCAATACCCTTTAATCAGGACTAAATTCTCAACGGAGAGGAAGCCATCCGGTAACGTATAACCATTAGGGCCGTCCAAGTCACCCAAATCAATATTCCAAATACGGCCACAATCCAAGCATTGAAAGTGTCCGTGTTCATCGAGTGCAATGTCGTAGTGTGCAAACTCGTCTCCGGTATCAAGGATTTTGATTAAGCCTTTTTCCTTAAAAATGCTCACAGTATTATAAACCGTCGCACGCGACAGCCCCTTCTCCGCTTCACGGAGGTCCTGATAAATCTGTTCGCTGTTCGGATGCGTACGGTTCTTATGTAAATAGTCCAAGATCAGCATTCTTTGCTGTGTCGGTTTGATTCCCGCTTGGAGCAATAGCGTCTGTAATTGTTCTGTGGTCATGCTACTTGACTCCGTTCCTTGCCCAATAAGTAAGCTCAATAAGCGACTTCAATGAGCAATTTCAATTTATACTTATTCTAAACGAAATCAAGCAATTTAGAACGAACCTAAGATACAATTTTACTTTTGGCCAAAGCCGCCCCCCTCCACTTCACCTCGAAACCGTCGAATCTACTTCAGCTCGAAACCAGCGACATAAGCTTTGCAGTCGAAAGGTTCCAAAACGCTGTCTTTGCGCAAGTAGAGCGGATGGTGTGGGTGGCCCTTTTTGGATCGGCGGCCGGCGGTGTACCAGCGGGCTCCGTACGCTTCGCCAATTTCCGCAAGATCTTTGACGGCTGTGACAAGCCAAGTCCTCGCCTCAATGATCGTTCCCCAAGCAGCCCAGACAGCAGGGGTGGAGGCTTGGGCTTTGGCCAAGGCAAAGCGGAAAGCTGCCAGATTCTCTTGGTGAAGGAGTGGGTTTCGCTCTGCGTCAAGGTGGGCGGGGTCAGTTGCCCGCTGCGCGTACACGTTGAACATGATGAAGCTGTCGAAACCGTTGCCGAGGGCGATGCGTTCCACCGATTTCAGCGTGTTGTCGAGCGCCCCGGGCTCGGCGGTCGAAGGATTCACCCCCACACAAATCAGCGGATTTTGCCCCCTAGTCCCCAGAATGTAGCGGTACTCCAGGTAGTGATCGGGCACATAAATCCAGCGTTCGGGGTCGTAGTGAGCTTGGTCGGTGGTTTTTTCGGCCAAAGCCTCCGCGAAAGTCATCACCCTCAAATCAGCTATCGGTTTTTGCGGCACATGTCCCAATGATTTACTCCAAAATTCAAAAGTTCAGCTTCCAATTTCCTAAGTTTAGCTCCCAAAATACTGTACACCGGCGGTGAAGAGATCTTGTAAGGCGACCCCCGGCACATTCTTAGCAGTGTACTTATTCCAACGTTCACTGTGGCCCATCTTGCCAAGGATGCGACCATCACGGCTGATCAAAGCCTCAATGCCATCCAGCGAACCACTCGGATTGAAAGGCCTGTCCAGTGTGACTTCGCCCTGGTCATCAACATATTGGGCAACGACCTGATTGTTGTCCCATAAGGATTTCAGCGTGGCCTCGTTTGCGACGAATCTCCCCTCACCGTTGCTGATCGGGATGCGGTAAACGGCGCCGGCTTCCAGTTGGGAGAGCCATGGCGAATGGGTGTGGACGATTTTTGTGTACACATATGTGGAGACGTGGCGGCCGATTTCGTTGAAGGTCAAGGTCGGGCTGTTTTCTGTCTGTGAGCTGATCTTGCCGTCTGGCAAAAGGCCTAATTTGACCAGCGCTTGGAAGCCGTTGCAGATGCCCAGAATCAGGCCATCTCGGTCTTCGTAGAGGCGGCTGATGGCTTTTCTGACTTTTTCGTTGCGCATGACCGCTGTAATAAACTTGGCGGATCCCTCTGGCTCATCACCACCGCTGAAGCCACCGGGTAGGAAAAGAATTTGTGCCTGATCAATCTGGTCTGCCAGCCGGTCGATGCTTGCGCCCAATGCCTCAGGATTCTGGTTTTGCAAGACGAAAATTGAGCTTCTGGCCCCGGCCCTTGTAAAAGCAGCGGCAGAATCGTATTCACAATTCGTGCCGGGGAAAACCGGAATCAAAACCTCCGGTTTCGCGAGCTCCGGATTGGGCGTTAAGATGTTGGGCATTTTTTTGTTTTCGATGCGGTCGGTCTTGGGTTCAGACCATTTGCCTTTGTTTTTCTGCGGGTAGACGGTCTCAAGTGGTTTCGCATAGGAATCGTAAAGGGTTTCCAACTCAGCGGATTCCTCACGCCAACGGAGCGTGCCGCCGGGTGTGATGCGGACAACGCTGCGCCAGCCGGCTTCGCGGAGTTCTTTTTTTAGTTGCGAGTCGGCTGTTTCCAGCAGGATAGCCCCCGGTTTCGGGCTGAAAAGTTCTACTTCTTCCAAGCTTTCATTCAGTGTGAAGCCCACCTGGTTGCCCAAAGCCATCGTAAACAAGCTATAGAGCAAACCTTGGGCGGAAACGGTGCCGGCAGAAACGGCTTCGCGTTTGGTCACGAATTGATTGACTTTTTGAGCATACGAGAGGCTTTCTTCTGAAGTCCAGCGGAAGGCTGTGTTTTCTTTCTCAAGCAAAAACACTTCTGCCCCAGCCTCAGAAACAAGCGCGCGACTGCGCACAAACTTAGCGCGCGTAGTTCCGACGGCAAAAGAAATCAATGTCGGAGGCACTTCATATTCACCATAACTTCCGGACATGCTGTCCTTGCCGCCGATGGCAGGCGCTCCCAAATCCAGTTGTGCATCCAGAGCGCCCAAGAGCGCCTGGAAAGGCAAGCCCCAGTGTTCACTGTCTCGGGTCGCCGGAAAATATTCTTGGAAACTAAGGCGTATACGCTCCGGGTCCACCCCAGCGGCCCAGAGTTTCGCGACCGAATCCACGACCGCCAAGTATGACCCGCGATACGGATTACTCTTCGTCCACACCGGATTGAAGCCGTAGCTCATAACAGATGTTGTCTTCGACACACCTTCACGCACGGGGATCATTGCGGCCATGACATTTTCCGGTGTGCGCAGCGTTCTCCCGCCGAAGGGCGACAAGACCGTTCCCTCCCCTATTGAGCTGTCAAACATTTCCGCTAGTCCCGCCTGCGAGCTGCCATTCAGCTCCGCAACTTGTTTGCCCAACCGTTCGAAAACAGAATCCTCCGCCGTTTTCGCAGCCGCTGCACCCATGGACGATTTATCGGCCGCTGCCGCTGTCGCTGCCGCTGCAGTGGACGACGTGGCATAAGGCGCGCGGCCGGCTTGGACGGTGACTTTCGCAAATTGGTCGGCGCCATTGCTGTCAATGAATTCGCGCGAAATGTCCACGATAACTTGGCCCTGCCAGGTCATGCGAAGTCTGCCGGTGTCCGTAACTTCCGCAACCGCAGTCGCCTCCAAGTTCTCTTCAGAAGCAGCGCGGATGAAGTTGGGGACGGAGGCTTTGGCCAAAACCACCGCCATCCGCTCCTGCGACTCGGAGATGGCAATCTCGGTCCCATCCAGTCCCGCGTATTTGAGGGGCACGAGGTCAAGGTTGACGTCGAGGCTCGGCGCGAGCTCACCGATGGCCACGGATACTCCACCTGCACCAAAGTCATTACAGCGCTTAATCATGCGCGACACCTCGGGCTTGCGGAACAGACGCTGAATTTTGCGCTCTTCGGGCGCGTTACCCTTCTGCACTTCCGCGGCGGAAGTTTCGACGGAATGGACATCATGTTCCTTAGATGAACCGGTTGCTCCGCCGATCCCGTCACGGCCGGTCCTGCCGCCCAGCAAGATGATGACATCCCCGGGCTCCGGCGTTTCTCTGATCACCTGAACGGCCGGCGCGGCCCCGATCACAGCACCGACTTCGAGCCGCTTGGCCACGTAATCGGGATGGTAAATTTCTTCGACAAGTCCTGTTGCCAAACCCACTTGATTCCCGTAGGAGCTGTAGCCTTTGGCTGCGCCAGTCACAATTTTCCGCTGGCTGAGCTTGCCTTGCAGGGTCTCTTCTTCAGGCTTACGCGGATCCGCGGCACCGGTCACTCGCATCGCCTGATAAACATAAGATCTTCCGGACAGTGGATCGCGAATCGCACCGCCGAGGCAAGTTGCAGCCCCGCCAAAGGGCTCAATTTCCGTGGGGTGATTATGCGTTTCATTCTTGAACATCATGAGATAATCAACATCTTCTCCATTCTCGTCCACAGTTACATGCACTGAACAAGCATTGATTTCCTCGGATTTGTCGAGGTCCGGCACCTGGCCCCTCGCTGCCAGAACCTTCGCCCCCAAAGTCCCCAAATCCATGAGCGTCACCGGCCTCGCTCCGTCGCGCTCGCCGTAATACTCTTTGCGGAGCGCTCGATAGCGCTTGTAGGAGTCTTCGATTTCTTGGCAGAATTTCGCGCTTTCTTCCGAGTCATCCGCCGCCATAAACGTCGGCTCAGCCAAGATCGTGTGGAAGGTGGTGTGCCGGCAGTGATCCGACCAGTATGTATCCAATACGCGAATTTCGGTCAGGGTGGGGTTGCGCTTCTCCCCCTGGAAGTACTTCTGCACTTCTTTGAAATCGGCCAAAGACATCGCCAAGTCCAGTTCGCGGTAGATTTTTTCAGTTTTCGCGTCGCTACTGTCGTCGGTTTGCGCGTCGCTGTTTGCTGCTTCCGTGTCGCTATTTGCTGCTTGTGCGTTGCTGTCGCCGGTGACTTCAATTAAGCCAGCCGCTTCAATCAACCCGTCGACACTTGTGATCGATTCAGGTTCTTCAACGTGGAGCTCTAAGCTTGCTGGCTTCTCACCCGTGGTTTCACGGTTCTCGACCGGATTAATTAGAAACTGTTTAATTTTCAAAACGAGCTCTTCTGAGGCTGGCTCACTCGTTTCAAAAACAAAAATCTTCGCACTACGAACGAGGGGTCTTTGGCCTGAAGTTAGGAACTGGAGGCACTGCGCTGCCGAATCTGCGCGCTGATCAAACTGACCCGGAAGTGCCTCTACGCCGACGATCAATTTATCCTGCTTACCCTGCGTGCCCCGCGTGCCCTGTGCGTTGCTGTTGGCCCACGGTGCTTCTTCATTGCAGAAAATTTCATCCACTGGTGGCTCAGAGAAAATTTCATGGCAGGCTCTTTCGAGATACTCCGAAGGCAGGTCTTGCACATCGTAACGATTGAAAATCCGGAGGTTCTGCAATATCTTCCCTTCCGGCCACGTCCGAAGTTGTTCCAAAACACCGTTGGCTTCTACCTGATATTCTGGCTTCTTCACAGCATAAATTCGGTCAACGTGTGTTGGGTCAACATGTGTTGGGTCAACGTGTGTAGGGTCAACGTGGTTTCTATCGACGGAATTTGGATCAAAGCGCTCCATAAATACCTCCTGGGCATACCCCTCCCTAGACTGCTAACTTGCTTTGATTTACTTGGACTTACTTAGGCTTGTTGAAATCTGCTGATATCTGTCAAGATTTCTCAAGATTTTCTGGGACTTGTTGAGAGCTGTTGAGTTTCGTTAAGTCTTGCTAAGTCTTGTTAAGTCTTGTTAAGTCTTTCAAACATCTGCTGACAAATCTCTGCGAGTTGTCCTTTTATTTCAGTTAGTCTAAGTCCATAGCGAAAGTTCACTGTCTGAGAGTTTATTAATTTCTATGTCACGTGAACGATTTTACCATTATTGATTGTTTCTTGGGCAGGAAGTGAGTGAGTGAGTGTTCTTAAGCAGATCTCAAGCCATATTTCAACGCGATCCTCAGCAAGTTGAATTCAAAATGTTCTCAATCAAGCTGATTTAGAAACTGAGCCGTTGGGAGACCTAGGTGAACGCATCATGCAAAGTAACAAGTATTTCTTTTGGTTAAGATTCATGAAGATTCGCAGGAGTGTCTCTTCAGTGCACCTGTTTGGTGCTCCCGTTTGCAACGAATTGCTCCTGTGGTGTGTTCGTTGTTATGGGTTCGTTGTTATATGAGTTTTTATTGTAGGTGCGCTAACTGCGACGTATTGTTGCTGTTGCTGGTTCGCCGTTATTTGTGTTTTTGGTTGTAGGTGCGCTAACTGCAACTTATTGTTTAAAGTGCTACATTTCTATGTGTTTTTCATAATTTGATTTTGAATATAAGTAACTTGATGCTCATATGCTAATAAATATCAGACAAACTAATTTTTTCCAAAATTATTCTATGTAACTATTACTCTATCTGCATAACATTCAACATTCTAGGAAAAACTTGTCTGTATCATTGATTTCTGTCCTGTAAAAGAAAAAGATTTTTCGAAACTGGTCAGGATCCGGATATTTGCGACAAAAGAACTGTATCCATTTCTCTCCGCCTAACCATTCGATGTGCGGCTGAATGATTTCTGATCAGCAGGCATGAATTTCTGAATGAATAATGACCTTGAATGAAACATTGTTAAGAATAGCTGAGCACCAGCGGAAAAACTCCCACGCAACGAAGAAAAAACCGATCAGCTGTCGCAAAAATCCCGATCCTAACCAACTTGGAATCAATATAACTATCTTTATAAATCTTTGAGGACTAAAACAAGGAAGAATACGTCGCCAAAACCGTTCCGCCACCAAAAATTAGATCACCAACGAACGCTTGTAGAAGCAATACCCCGCCGTAACCCGCTCCGCCAATCAAAACTTACACTCAAAAGCACTACATTTGTTTAAAAATAAACTTATGTAGTCAAAACTGTACTGCTTTAGTCAAAACCGCACAGCGGACGTAAGACAAGAGGAATCAACACACAAAAGAAGCGGGCCCAACACTGCGGCCCGCTCCAAATTAGGGATTTATTTAATTTACTTCTTAGTCGAGGTAGCGAAACTTCGCGGCGAGCTCTTCAATTCGCAACGAGCTCTTCAATTCGCAACGAGCTCTTCAATTCGCTGCAAACCCTCAGCTACAACTCAGCTACAACTCAGCTACAACTCGACATTACAACTCGATCTTCCCAAGAATTTCTTGGGAGCGCTTCATGAAAGTGACGAGGTCCTCGCCTTGCAAGGAGCCGTGGGCGAGGCGGGCGAGGTCGTAAATTTCGGCGGCCAGGGTGGTGGCCTCCTCTTCTTTGCCGGGGGTTTCGTCCAGCAAACAGAGGCGTGTGATGAGCGAACTGTCGGTGTTGATCACGAGGGTGCGCTCAACAGGGAACATCTCATCTAACTCTTCTTCGGATTTGCCTTCCATTTTTTGGAACATTTTGCGCATGTCGAGCATGCTGCGGGCTTGTTCGTCCTCGGTCAAGATGGAGAGATCGCCGTCGGGGCCGAGGGCTTTTACTTGCACTTTCAGCTTTTCTTGGCCGGTCGCTTTGCGCATCAATTTCTCGAGCTGTTCTTGGCGATCCGTGTTGCCGCCGTCGCCTTCCACTTCGGAGTCAACGCGGACGAAAGCCGGCTTCTCCTCCTTGCTTTGCAGCAGTTGCATGAATGGAATATCAAATTCGTTTGGCATGACGACAATGTCTTTGCCCGCCGCGGACAGGCGTTTGTTGTAGACAACTTGAGCGTCACTGTCGGTGGTGTAGTAGACCTTGTCAACGCCCTTCTCTTTCAGTTCGTCGTAAGAGCTGTAACCGCCTTCATAGCGTTTGAAGAGCAGGGCTGGTTTCACGCGTTCGAAGAATTTCTCATCGCGGAGGCTGCCGTAGCGCACGAACAGAGAGATATCGTCCCAATAACCCTCGAAGGTCTCGCGTTCGTCTTTGGCCAAAGCCACCAACTTATCCGCTACCTTACGCACAATATGACTTGAGAGCTTCTTCAACTGGCTGTCGGTTTGCAGAGCGGAACGGGAAACATTCAGCGGCAGATCGGGGCTGTCGATACAACCGCGCAGTAGGAAGAGGTAGTCGGGGATGATTTCCTTGACATCATCTGCGACGAAAACTTGGTTGTAGTAAACCTTAATGCGGCCGGCTAACGTGTCGATGTGCTCCTCTGCCTGCGGGAAGTACAAAATGCCCTTCAAGCGGAAAGGATAATCCATGTTGAGATGGATCCAGAACAAGGGTTCGCAGTAGTCGTTGAAAACTTTGTGATAGAAAGATTTGTACTCATCATCGGTTATATCCTTCGGATCCCGCAGCCAGAGTGGGTTCGTGTCATTCAGCTGTGTGGGTTCAGGGATAGTCAGAACTTCCGGCTCAGTGTCTTCGTCCTCGGCGGAATCGGTGACTTCGTCCTCTAATGGCTCCAGTTCCGAAACGTCCTCGCCTTTCGCAATCTTCTCCTCACGCTCTTTTATCTTTTCTTCGCGCTCCTTAGCCTTCTCTTCGCGCTCTTTCGCCTTCTCTTCCAGGTCCTTCGCCTGCTGCTCTTGTCTGCGCTTCAGGTTCTCTTGTTCCTGCACAACATCACGGAAATAAATCGGATAAGGCATGAACTGGCAGTACTTGTTGAGGGCTTGGCGGAGTTCGTAGCCGGTAATCTCAGCCTTCGACTCCTCGTTCAGCGTCATGGTGATTTTCGTTCCGCGGGTTTCCTTCGTACCCTCACCCATGGTGTAGGAAGTACCGTCTTCACTCACCCAGAATGCAGGTTTGGCACCATCCTTCCAGGAGAGCGAGTCGATACGGACTTTATCCGATACCATGAAGGAGGAGTAGAAACCTAGGCCAAAGTGGCCGATCACCCCACCGTTTGCATCACCCTTATCCTTATATTGCTCAACAAAAGCCATCGCCCCCGAGTACGCAATCTGATTGATATATTCATCAATCTCATCTTCAGTCATACCGATGCCGTTGTCTTCCACCGTGATCTGCCCTAATTCAGAATCAAATTCGATGTCGATGCGGTACTCCGGCTTATCCGACTCGAATTCGTTCATGCCACGCAGGTGCTCAAGCTTCGTTATCGCATCAGCGGCGTTGGACACAATTTCACGGATATAGATATCCTTGTCTGTATAAAGCCACTGACGAATAACCGGGAAAATGTTTTCAGTACTAACCTTGATTGAACCGGTTCTTTCACTCATTTTTCTAAAACCTCCACAAAAGACAAATAAAGTTAAATTTTCAAACGTCATTATAGCACAGGATTTTTAAACGAAAACCAGTGAAAAACCTTGTTTCACAAGGGTTTACGGGCTACTATGGAAGTGTTCACTTGTTTTTAACAAGTCATTCGTATATTATCTGGAAAATATAAACAGATATTGCATAATTGGAGGAAATATGGCAAAAGAACGTATACTACTCGCCTATTCCGGCGGTCTGGACACATCGGTAATCATCCCCTGGCTTCTGGAGAATTATGATTGCGAAATCGTAGCCTACTGTGGGGATGTCGGCGTCGGCGTGGACCCCGAATACCTGAGAAACAAGGCACTGAAATTGGGCGCCGAGAAATGTTATGTCGAGGATATCTCTGAGGAATATATCCGTGACTTCATTTATCCGACGCTGAAGGCACAAGCGGTTTATGAGAACAGCTATCTCCTGGGCACATCAACCGCCCGCCCCTTGATCGGCAAGAAGCTGGTCGAGACGGCTCGTAAGGAGAATTGCACGGCGATCTGCCATGGCGCTACCGGCAAGGGGAACGACCAGGTGAGGTTTGAGCTGGCGATTATGGCTTTGGCCCCCGACCTCAAGATCATCGCACCCTGGCGCATCTGGGACATTAAGTCCCGCGAACAGGAGCTGGCTTATGCGGAGGCGAAAGGCGTCCCCGTCCCCGTTACAAAAGAGAACAACTACTCGAAGGACCAGAACCTCTGGCACTTGTCCCACGAGGGGATGGATCTGGAAGACCCGGCCAACGAACCGGATTATGAGAAGATCTTGGAGCTGATGGTCACGCCCGAAGCTGCGCCGGATCATGCCACATATGTTACTTTGACATTTGATAAAGGAGTTCCGGTCCAAGTGGACGATGTCACAGGTGACGTCGCCATGTTGAAGTATCTCAACAAGGTCGCAGGAGAAAATGGCGTCGGTATCGAGGATCTCGTCGAGAATCGTCTGGTTGGAATGAAGTCCCGTGGCGTGTACGAAACGCCCGGCGGCACGGTGCTCTATAAGGCGCACCGCTGGCTGGAGCAGCTCTGCCTGGAGAAGGACACCATGCATTTCAAAGACCACGTCTCCCTGAAATTTGCTGAGCTGGTTTATAACGGCCAATGGTTCCACCCGCTTCGTGAAGCGCTTTCCGCCTTCGTTGACGAGACGCAGAAGACGGTTTCAGGGCAGGTTAAGGTCAAGCTCTATAAGGGCAATTGCTTCCCGGCCGGTATGAGTTCTCCGACTTCGCTCTACGATGAGGAAATCGCCTCCTTCGGCGAGGAGGAAGTCTACAACCAGAAGGATGCTGAAGGTTTCATCAACCTCTTTGGCCTTCCGACCAAGGTCTACGGCACCATGAAGCACAAGAATAAGCTGGATTAATTACTTCAGCGCACCAGAGCAGGTCTCGTGGCCTGCTCTTTTTTTCAAATTCGGAGGAATTTCAGCAGTAAATTCCAGCGAAAAATTCGGAGGAAATATGGCAGATAAACTTTGGGCAGGTCGTTTTGCAAAAAGCACCGCAAGTCAAGTCAATGATTACAATTCATCGATATCTTTTGACTGCAGAATGTACGCTCAGGACATCAGAGGTTCTCTGGCGCATGCAGCGATGCTCTTGAAGATCGGTATTTTGTCCAAAGCCGAAGAACTTCAGATTCGCGAAGGACTTCTGGGAATCTTGCACGATCTCGATGACGGCACTTTGGCCTTCGATCCCGAAGCGGAAGACATTCACATGTTTATTGAGGAAGTCCTGACGAGCCGCATCGGCGAGGCCGGCAAAAAGCTTCACACCGCCCGAAGCCGCAACGACCAGGTGGCCACGGATCTCAGGCTTTATCTGCGTGACGAGAGCTATTCGCTTCAGAAATTGCTGGTCACTTTTACCGAAACACTACTCGACTTGGCCTCTTCACACACGGAAACAATTATGCCCGGCTACACGCACCTACAGAGGGCTCAACCCATCACCTTCGCCCACCACCTTTTGGCCTACGTGGAAATGTTCCTCCGCGACCTTTCCAGGCTTGAGGATTGGCGCACGCGCATGAATGTCAGTCCGCTGGGTGCCGGTGCTCTCGCTGTATCCACCTATCCGGTCGATCGCTTTTTTACGGCCAAAGAACTCGATTTCACCGAGCCGATGCGCAACAGTTTGGATGCGGTGAGTGACCGCGACTATGTTGCTGAACTTAGTTTCATCCTCTCCACGGTCATGATGCATTTATCAAGACTTAGTGAAGAAGTGATCCTCTGGTCTTCGCAAGAATTTCATTTCATCGAACTGGATGACGCCTATGCGACCGGCTCTTCGATGATGCCTCAGAAGAAAAATCCGGACGTAGCCGAACTGACCCGAGGCAAAACCTCCCGAGTCTACGGCTCACTGGTCACCTTGCTCACAATGATGAAGGGCTTGCCTTTGGCCTATAACAAAGACATGCAAGAAGACAAAGAAGCGATTTTCAACGCTGTGGACACCGTGACCATCTGCCTTCCTGCTTTCACCGGAATGATGGCTACACTTCGCGTAAACAAAGACGCCATGCACCACGCTGCTGAAGGCGGCTTCACGAACGCTACCGACCTCGCCGACTATTTCGTCCGACTGGGTATCCCCTTCCGCGACGCGCACCACTTGTCCGGCGAACTGGTTGCCCTTGCGATCAGTCGATCCTGCTCGCTGAACGAGCTCAGCCTGGACGACTTCCGCTCATTTGTGCCGGCTGCTGAGGACGACATTTATAAAGCGATTTCGCTTGACACCTGCGTAACGGCCAGATCAGTCTACGGGGGACCCGCCCCCAGCTGCACGACCGAAGCGATTTCGGATTGCTGCGAAGCGCTCCGCCCCTACCAAGTGTAATTGCGAGCGGTGGGTGCAGTCGGTGCCGTTCCTGCAGTCGGTGCAGCAGGTCCAGTTGTTGCAGCAGAATCGAGCTGACCTATTAAAAAAACTCCGGACTTGCTTAGCAAAATCCGGAGCAATTAATTGTGAACAACTATTCAGGAAGAAATCTTATTTCTCTTATTTCTCTTCCATCGCATCGAGGTTCTTATTGAACTGATCGAGTGCCTTGGCAACAGTATCCAGTTCGTCGGGTTCAAGGCCCTGGAACAGCTTATCCATGAAGGCGGTTGTCGACTCTTCAGAATTCTTCTGCAGTTTATTAAACTGTTTCTTATTCAGAACGATACGGATCTTACGTCTGTCAATTGGATCCTTGCGAATCTCCAAATAACCCTTCTCTTCCAGTTGTGAAGCCATGCGCTTAACATTCTGATAGGAGCTACCGAAAACTTGCGCCAATTCTTGCAGGGTCGGCGCATAATCCTCAAACAACGAAAGTGAGATGAGCAGGTATTGCTGACGCATCGTCAGGCCGTCCATCACTTTGTCACCAGATGCCTGAATCTTGTTAGCTACTGTAAAAATATAGCCATAGATCACCATGTTCTTCGGAATCTTGTCAATAATTTCGCTGACATTCTCTACGTTTTTCATAAACCTAACTCCTTTTCTAAAATGAGTGTTCTCTTGATTTGCATCTCAAACAGGTTCTATGTACCTATTGACAGATTAAACCAGATTCATAACTTGTGTCAACCAGCTTCGTAACAAAATGGGAAAATTATTATAATGTTAATATTTTGGTACATAGTTAACATGACTACGTTGTCCAAAAAGTTTGATTTGCTTCATAAACTCACAATTCATCGAACAAAACGAGCATCAAACAACGCCATGCAACATCAACCAAGCCATCAACGTCATGCCGAATCAAGTCACATCAACGTCGTGCCGAATCAAGTCACATCAACCAAACGCGCAAAAACCAAATACCGTCGATCCCAGCGCGGGCGGTTATAACAAGTCACCAGCATGATTTCCGAAGAAACCGAATCATTCACCAGGTAGTCAGGCAATTCTCCGACGGAGATATTTTTCTTATCATAGATTTGATAGTGTAAGGTGCGATTCTTCTCAACAATCGTGATCGTGTCGCCCACGGAAGTTTCCGGAATCCGGCTGAAAAATCTCGCCGCACCAGTAATCATCGTGTGCCCAAGGATAGTAGCTCTCCCTTGACTTCCCGGCCTCGCGGACGATTCATACCAGCCCGCCCCGTAACGAAGCGGCACCAATTCCGCGCCTTTTAGCAGCGGCAAATCCAAGCCAATACTATTAATCACCATTCTACCCATAGGAATAAGCTGCACAGAATT
This sequence comes from uncultured Fastidiosipila sp., assembly GCA_964479695.1. Lineage (GTDB taxonomy): Bacteria > Bacillota > Clostridia > Saccharofermentanales > Fastidiosipilaceae > JAAYZH01. The sequence continues at coordinate 27,269 of CAYZSO010000016.1, read as the reverse complement.
CGGCACATAATAGCCATCACCACCAGAAGCCGCCGTAGTCTCAGCCACGACCTCTTCTCCACCAAAATTCTCCCATCCCTCCCCCGGAATGTGATTCGCATGGGCATCAACCCAAATCCCCTCAAAATAGTCCTCAGACGACGGTACAGGGGAATGAGTCCCCTCAGGCACGCTCGCATCCGTTACCGGTGTCGTCGTCCCGTTCGTACCATTGCTAGATGACGGATTTTCCATCTGCGCAAACAGCTGATCCATCACCTGATCCTGCCTCCAAGCCGTCACATAAGGTTCAGCCAAGAGCCAAACACCCGTAGCAATCATAGCGACAATCAGTATATTCAGAACAATCATAAGCGGCCTAGCTTTGCGCTTCTTCTTAGGCTTCGGCGCACCAGGATCGGCAGCTCCATTCCCCTGAGACTCATTCACTCCGCCAGCCATCTCATCCGACTCAATTTGGTTCTTCTTCATGGTCTATCTCCACGGCCAAAGCCGCCCCATCCCACCCCTGCAACATATTTCTTTTGCATACTCCGTCGCATGTTCAGTCGCATGTTGCAGTGGCATCTCGTAGTAAAATCATTATAGTAGTAAGCATCAAGTAAGGCAGGTCTTAAGGGTACTGAGATGGAAAATTCAGAAACAAGTAACAACTACAAACTTCGTAACGAATCACAACACGAACCACAACACGAAGCAGAACATGAACTACAGCATGAACTCATGCACCAGAAGGCGAGGCTGAGGGCTTTGGCCAAAGCACGCCGCAAAGCCTCTGTTACCGCTGTTGAAGATCAAAAAATCCAAGACCACCTGCTCTCCTTCCTCCTTGCAGCACCTCAAAGCGCCACCGTCATTTCTTACCTATCCTTGCCTGATGAATTCCCAACCCTTGAGTTGCTCGACCAAGTGGCCACGCGCCGGCCCGACATCAACCTCTATGCCCCCCGCGTCGAATCAACGCTTCGCCAAGGCGCCCGCATGGAGGCTTACCCCCTCCCCCGTTCCGACTCTGGCTCCAAAATCCTCTGGTCAGATTTGCAAACCAATTCCGTAGGCCTCCTCGAACCTCGCGCAGGCAAAGCATATCCTGCTGACGAAGTACTTCTATCCGAAACCGAAGATTTTTATATGACTTATTTGATTGTGCCGGCTTTGCTTATTGATTCTGAAGGGCACCGCTTAGGATACGGCGGGGGCTATTACGACAGGTACATAGCGAGACTCGGAGGTCATGCTCTGTTGCTTGCCCCAAGGCGTAAAATTATGGCCGCGCCTGAGGCTCTGCCCAGGACATCGCATGACCACCCTATCGATGTGCTTGTGAATGCTAGTGGTCCGGTTTTGACTCATCCGTTGGAAGGAAGTCTTACTGCTGAACAAAAGGCGTTGTTCTCTAAGTGATGATGAAAACTCACTACATAGGTTTAAATTTAAACTTATGTAGTGAGTTATGGTTGGTGGAGCGGTTTTGGCGACGTATTCTTTCTAATTTACTTCTTTTGTGTTTTGAATGATTGTTTTTTAATTCCAGGTTGGTCAGGATCGGGATTCTTGCGACATCAGATTGATCTGAACCTTGCTTTCGAAAATCTTTTCTGCTGATCATATGTTTTGCGTTAAAGACATTTCTTGAAATGTCAGAATTCGTTCAGCAATTCCCGCGTGCAAGTCAGTAATCGTTCAGTCGTCCCTATATGGTGGTGAGTAGTCCGTTGATAAATAAATTCGTTGTCGCAAAGATCCGGATCCTGACCAGTTTCGAAACTTTTTTCTGGTTCTGGTGCAGAAATCATTGATCTAGACAAGTTTTTTCATCTTCATTGTATGTTATGCAAATTAGGGTGATGTTACATTGATCCATCCTGACACAGATTGAACGAAATCTTCTACACCATAATTTATGTATTAAGCAATGAGTATTTATGTATCAATCAGCAAATAACTCATGTGTCATTCAGTAAATACTTATGTGTCATTCAGTAAAATTTATGTATTGAGTTCTGATAAATTTAACCAACTAAAAACCAATGAAACCAAAAAACACAAAATAATTCCGGCGCTCCGCTTGGTATCGTGTAGTACTTTGCAGTGCCACACTACGTAGCGAAACGCCGGAAAAATTACTCAATTACTCACTTACTCTGGTAAGCAACACTTACCCCCGCTGCGGCTGCACAACTTGCTTCGCGGCGGCACTCACTCTGCAATCGCTGTGCGACTCACTTTGCAACTACTCCGCAGCAGCGGCAACTACTCCGCAACCGCTGCACAACTCACTTCGCGATGGATTCCGGTTCGATCTTCCAGATTTCGGAAGCGTATTCGCGGATGGTGCGGTCGGAGCTGAAGTAGCCGGAGTTGCAGATGTTGATCCAGCATTTGCGATTCCAGGATTCTTTGTCGTTGAAGTCGGCGGCGACTTGGTCTTTGACACGGCGGTAGTCTTCGAAATCACCTAGGACGAAGTACTTGTCACCTTTTTCCCAGCTGGTGCCGTCAAGCAGGCTGTTGTACAGATCACGGAATAAGCCTTGGCCATCGTCGTTGAAGGTTCCGTCAATGAGGGTGTCGATTACACGCTTCAAGCCCGGGACATTTTCGTATTGCCAACGCGGGTTGTAGGAGTGCTTGATTCTTTCCAGTTCTTCGACGGTTGCGCCAAAGATGTAGATGTTTTCCAGGCCGGCTTGTTGGGAAATCTCGATGTTGGCGCCATCCATCGTGCCTAGGGTCACGGCGCCATTCATCATGAACTTCATGTTGCCGGTGCCGGAGGCTTCGAGGCCGGCTGTGGAGATTTGCTCGGAAACATCGGCTGCCGGGAAGAGGAGTTCGGCTTTGGATACGTTGTAGTTTTCGATGAAGACGACTTTGATGAACGAGGAGACAACGGGGTCCTGGTTGACCAAATTCGCAATTTCATTGATGAATTTGATGATGGTTTTGGCCCTGACATAACCCGGTGCGGATTTCGCTCCGAAGAAGAAGACACGGGGTGTCCAGTTGCGGTCGGGCTCGGCCTTGATTCTGTAGTAGAGGTCCAGAACGTAGAGAGCATCCAGGAGTTGGCGCTTGTATTCGTGAAGGCGTTTGATAATGATATCAAATTGTGCATCGGGGTTCAGTTCAATACCATTGTATTTCTTGACAAATTCGGCGACTTTGACTTTGCGTGCGCGCTTGACTTCTTGGAAGCGCGTGAGGACATTTGTGTCGTCTTTATAAGGTAAGAGTGTAGTCAACTCTTCCAAATGGGAGACCCAGCTGTCGCTTCCGTGCAGTTCAGTCAGGAGTTCGGATAGCTCGGGGTTACAATTGCGCAGCCAGCGGCGAGGGGTGACGCCGTTGGTTTTGTTGGAAAACTTCTCCGGGTAGACGGCATACCAGTCGTGGAGGGTGTCTTTGATCAAAATATCGGTGTGCAGTCTGGCCACACCATTGATAGAGAAGCAGGTATAGCAAGCAAGCCAAGCCATGTGGACCTGGTTGTTGCCGATAATGGCCATATAGTCGATGGCGCCGGGGTGGACACCTTTTTCGGTCATTTCGGTGCGGAAGAGTGTGTCGATCTTGCGGATGATGTCGAGAATTTCCGGGAACAGGAATTGGAAGATGCTGACATCCCATTTTTCCAGAGCCTCTGCCATGATCGTATGATTAGTGTAGGCAAATGTTTTCTTCGCGATCTCCCAGGACTCTTCGAAGGTGAGCCCTTCTTTGGCCAAAAGACGAATCAGCTCAGGAATCCCGATCACCGGGTGCGTGTCGTTCAGCTGGATGCAGTTGAACTCCGCGAAGGTTCGCACATCGCCATGATGTTTCTTGTGGCGGCGAATGATGTCCTGGAGCGAAGCGGAAACGAAGAAATATTGTTGGCGTACACGGAGAATCTTGCCGTCATAGGTGGAGTCATTGGGATAGAGAACGCGCCAAATGTCTTCCACACGGTTGCGCTCACGTACGGCGTCATCGAACCTCTGGGAATTGAAAAGGTTGAAGTTGAACTCTTCCGCGGGCTCCGCCTTCCAAAGCCTCAGCGAATTCACATTCTGGGTGTGGTAGCCCGTGATCGGGAGATCCATCGGGACTGCCCAGACATCCATATCGTTGTAGTGAACCAGCTGGCGGCGGTCGTTGCGTTCAATGACATTACTGTAGCCGTCTTCCATCCAGGAATCCGGATATTCCACTTGATAGCCATTCTCGAAACGCTGTTTGAAAAGTCCGTAGCGATAGAGAATTCCGTAGCCGGTAACCGGCAGATCTTGCGTAGCGCAGGAGTCCATGAAGCAGGCGGCCAGACGGCCGAGGCCACCATTGCCGAGAGCTGCGTCTGTCTCCTCTTCCAGAACATCATTGATATCGAAACCGAAGTCGGCTAGGGCGGCTTTGGCATCATCATAAATATCTAGATTAACCAGATTGTTCAGTGTGGATCTGCCAACCAGAAACTCCGCACTCATGTAGTGCTGCTGGCGGCCGTCGTTATAGCGATTTCTTGTGTTCACCCAATCCGTAGCTACGATCTGGTTGATGGTTCGGGACAAGGCTGTCCAGATATCCCAGGCTGTTGCGCATTCAAGATTTTTTCCGCCATTCGCTTGTACGTGTGCGGCCAAAGCATCCTTAATCACTTGCTTGTAGTTACCCATTTAAATTTTCTCCTCAAAAAAGGGGAACCTAACGTGCGAGCCCGCACGCAAGTTCCCCTCTCCACTTACAGTAAATCGTTCTTCATGAATCTAAATTACAGTCCCGTTACCGGATGGCGTAAATTTACGCCTCTGCATTAGCTTCTTTGTCTTCAGAAACTTCTGCTGTTTCTTCATGGAATGTTTCGGGTGTAACTTCGGCTGTTTCCAGATTCTCCGGAACAACTTCAGCTACTTCTGCTGTCTCTTCTTCAAATGTTTCGCTCTTAGGCGCTGTGGTGACTACCGGTTCAGTAGTTTCTTCGGCAGCGGAATCAGCTGCAGCCTCGGGAGTGGCGGAGTCGTCTTGGGCCGAATCTTCATCGGCGGACTCTGTGTTCTCTTCCAGTGCAGCTCTTGCGGCAGCAAAGGCCTTCTCCATGTCGGAAGGCTCATGAGTCTTCTGACGGCTGTCCTTATAAGAATTCGGGAGTCTGTCGCTGTTTCTCTTCTCTCTTGCCTCTTGACGCTTCGTCTGCTGTTCTTGCGCTTCACCAATCAGGTCGTCAACAGGCTGAACATCCTTGATGCTGATGCTGATACGGCGAGCTTCATCCGAAACTTCCAGTACTCTGGCATCGACTTCCTGACCTTCCTTAAGAACATCAGATGGTTTGTTGAGTCTCATGGAAGAGATCTGGGAAATATGGCACAGTGCGTCAACACCAGGAGCAATCTCAACGAAAGCGCCGAAGTTGAACATACGGACAACCTTACCGTGGACAATTGTACCGACCGGGAAACGTTCCTCAATATTGTGGTACGGATCATCTTCAATACGCTTATAGCCCAAGGAGATTCTCTTCTTCTCCTTATCGAAGTCCTTCACGTACACTTGGATCACATCACCAACAGAAACAACTTCTGAAGCATGTTTAATGCGATTCCAAGACAGTTCACTGATGTGAACCAGACCGTCCACGCCACCAATATCAACAAAAGCGCCGAAATCAGTCAAGTTGCGGACAACACCTTCGTAAATGTCTCCGACTGCAATCGTGGACCAGACCTCATCGGCTCTGCTCTTACGTTCACGGTTGATCAGCGCTCTGCGCGAGCCGGAAACTCTCAGACGTTTGCGGTCAGGATCGAACTGGGTCACCAGAATCTGGAGTTCAGTTCCCTTGTAGGCTTCGAGGTCTTCAACCACGTTATTGTCAAGCTGGGTTCTGTGGATATAAATATCAACTCCGCCGTAGGCAGCAATCACGCCATCCTTGACTACGTTAATCACCTTGACATCAATCGGTGTTTTCTCTAAATAAGCCTTCTCAACGAGATCCTTATATTTTGTAAAGTCCACTCTCGCCTTGCTCAGCAGGATTTCCTTACCTGCCTCGGTGTTGCGGATGCTCTTCACGTATACGTCAATCGGCGTTCTGGCAGCAATCGCGGCATCCAGATCAAAATCAGGATCACTATCAAATTCACGACGGGAAATCTTACCCTCTGACTTGTCCCTGACATCGACGAAGACGTTATCATCATCGTAACGGACGATGATGCCCTTCACGGTAGCGCCTTTCTTCAGCTGGGGGATGTTGTCAATGTAATCTGTAAAGCTGATGTCACCATTGATCTCTGCGGCTGGAGTTTCCTCTTCAGCTGCTACCTCTTCTGTTGTGTCAGACGCTTCTTGTTCTTGCTCCTCGGAAGCCTGTTCGACTTCAGGAGCCTGCTCGACTTCGGAAGCCTGTTCGGCCTCAGGAGCCTGCTCGACTTCGGGAGCCTGTTCGGCCTCGGGAGCCTGCTCGACTTCGGAAGCCTGTTCGACTTCACTTACAACATTTGTATCAGCTGAGGTTACTCCCGCAACGGCCTCCTGTTCGGTGGTGTCAGCCGTTTCGTTGTCATGCATAGCAATTTCTTCATGTTCGCTCATGTGGGTGGATAACCTCCAAAGAATATAGTTCCCAAGTATTTTACCATTAAAAGGCAAGTTTGCAATTTATTCACAGGGAAAGCCGTAATTTTTTTACGTGAAAATGACGAAATTTCAAAAAAAACACAAAATTTCGCCATCTTTGCGGCAACTTTACTCCCCTTCGGCCTGGGGAGCACCCGCTTGCAACAATTCTTCTTTGTTCTCCAAAGGATATTCCTTGCCCGCGAGAGCGAAAATTCGCTCCATCAGCCTGATGGTCATTGCTTGCAACTCGTGCTGATTATGCTTGTGATTTTTCGGTAAATCATAGGTGAATGGTTCGCCGACGATGATGCGTGTTTTGCGGAACAATTTAAAACCCCCCTCAACCATGACCGGGAGAACCGTCGCATTGGTTCGTATGGCAAAGGAAACAGCACCGGAACGCGGCACGGTTTTGCGCAATTTTTCAGGCGTTTTGCAACGCGTGCCTTGCGGGAAAATACCAATCATTTTCTTATCTTTGAGCGAGCCCAGGATGCGCTTAATTTGGCTTGCATCCGGGTTATTCACATCGATGGGCATCGCTCCCCACCAGGGCAAGAAGCGGCTTGTAAACCTGCTGCGAAATAGGGATTCTCTGGCAACCCAATAGGTCCAGCGTTCCAGTTGAAGATGGATTAAGGGAATATCAAAATAACTGGTGTGGTTTGAGCACAGCAGGACCGCACCTTCTTGAGGAACTCTCTCCGGATAAACAATTTCGGTGCGGAACAAGAACTTCATGAGTCCTCCGACGACTGCATAGACAACCGCCCGACCACCCCGGCGCATCTGCTTTTCGTCAGGAAGTTTTTTAGCGAGTTGCTTGTCAACTCTTTCGCGTTGTTTTTCGGTCAACATGCCCATAGTTTAGCCCTGCTTTCTTCTGACGATAGCCAAGACTTGGGCAACCGTTTCCTCTACGGTCTGATCCGATGTGTCCAGCACAATCGCATCCTCCGCTTGCTTCAAAGGCGCAAATTCCCGACCGGAATCCTGCTTATCCCGATACATAATATCGCGCAAGACTTCTGCATAGGTAACTTCACCCGGATGTTTCGCCTCTAACTGTTCGAAGCGTCTTTCTGCTCTCACTTCCGGCTTAGCCGTGAGGAAGATTTTCACATCAGCATCAGGTAAAACATACGTCCCGATATCGCGGCCATCCATAATAAGGGGTTGCCGGCTAGCAATTTCTCGCTGCATTTCCGTCATGCGCACCCGCACTTCAGGAATGGCGCTGACGTCGGAAGCCCATATTGATATTTCCGGCGAACGAATCGCTTCACTGACATCTTCGCCATCCAGGTAGATATGTTGTTCTCCTTCGACGAAGCGAATATCGATCTCGATTCGACCGACCAGTGCGATAATCTCCTCCTGATCCTTCATCGTCAGCCCCGCCCTTGAGCAGGCCAAGCCGCAGGTTCGGTACATAGCTCCGGTGTCCAAATAGAGCAAACCCAGTTTCTCCGCCACTGCTTTTGCTATGGTGCTCTTCCCCGCTCCGGAAGGGCCATCCAAGGCTATCGTCAGCTTATTCGGCTTATTCATTTTCGTTCCCCTCAACCGTTCGTTCAATTGTATGTTCAACTGTTCGTTTGTATGTTCAACTGTTCGTTCAAATGTTCCCCTCATCCACAGCATCCGCCTCATCCACAGCGTCCGCTCCGCCCGCAGCATCTGCGTTGTCCGCCTCGGCAAACTCAGCCTCAGTAAACTTCTCCTCCGATGCATCCTCATACTCATCCTCTGATTCTGATTCTGATTCTGAGCCGACAACCGCTTCCTCTTTGCGCGCGAGTTCCTGAGTCAAGCGGTACGATTGTTCAAAATCCTGAACCGTCCCGTACATCAACATGTCCATTGGTTCCAAGTCCCCGACATCGCGGATTCCGTAGAGGCGCAAGAATAAGTCTGTCGTCTTGAAGACACCAGGTCTGCCGGGCATTTCCAGTACGCCGCTCATTTCAACCAGGCCCTTTTCCACCAGTCGGTTCAAGGCCGCATCCGAGTTCACACCGCGCACCTGTTCGATCTGGGCTCTGGTAACCGGCTCATTATACGCAACAACCGCCAAGGTTTCATAGGCCGCTTGACTCAAGTGAACCTGTTTCGGTGGTTTCGCAAAGAATTTTTCAAGCGTGGGTGAGGTCTCTGCTTTGGTGGCCAAAGCCGCCTGCTCCCCAATCAAACGCACTTCAATGCCATGGTCCGGAGAGGCATAGCGTTTCTCTAATTCAGCAAGCAGCAAGTCAACTTCTGTCGGCTCGATTTCCAATACTTCTCCCAACTGGGTTTTGCTGACCGGGTCACCCGCGGCAAACAAAATCGCTTCCAACGCTTGAAGTTTCGACGAATTCGCATCATTTTGGAGTTGTCCTGTTTCGACGTCGTTTTGGTGTTTCGATGCTTCGACTTCGTTTTCCTGTTTCGATGTTTCGGCTTCACTCATGGCTCTCTTCCTCTCTTCTCGTAATGATCAGATCTGCAAACGGCTTGGTCTGTTTCGCCGAAACTTTGTTCTGCTTCAAGAGCTCGAGAACAGCCAGGAATCCGGTAAGCCTTTTGCTTCGACCGGCAGCTGCCGGAAACATGCGATCGAAATGGACTTCCGGCTCCTCTAACAAAGCTTGCCAGAGTTTGTCGATCCATTCTTTGATGGAGATATGCTCACGACTGACAATATAATCCATTTTTTCTGACAAATCTTGAAACCTGGCCTGATTGCGCTCCACGAGGGCCGCTCGGGCTTGGCGGAAACGCACTTGGCTGAAGTCCGTCTCGTCCGCCCACAAGGCCTCCGGATCCGGTGGTTTGAGGCCTAAGTGGGCAGGGTTTTCCGGAACGCGGAAGACGACGCCGCTATAAATTTCTTCACGGCGGCGCAGTTCAGACGCGATCAATTTGCAGCGTCTGTAGGCCAGAAGACGCAGAACCAGCTCATCTCTGGGATCTTGGGACTCGATGTCGGCGGGCGGCTTTGGCAACATCATCTGAGACTTAAGCTGAACCAAGGATGAACCCATGACCAGGAAGTCCGAAGCAACATCCATATCGAGATCGGTCACGCCTTCCAGATACGTCAGGTACTGCGAGGTCAGGGAAGCGATCGGGATGTCGAATAAATCAATCTCATTTTTCTCAATGAGATAGAAGAGCAGGTCCAGTGGGCCTGAAAAATCGCCCAGCGTGAGATCGGGTCCTCTGGGAAGAAGATCCGCTTGCTCCGGTAGGGGAAGAATGTCTCTCGACGTGGACCTCTCGTCTGCCAATTTGCGCACCTGTTATCTAATTATCTACAATTATCTAGATTTATCTAAGTATTCAGATTCATCTAAACGTATCTAGATTTATCTAAGTATCTAGATTCAGCTAAACGTATCTGCATTCATCTAAATAGCCCGAAGAGCGTCTGCCAAGGCCACTGCAGGAGCCAGATGACGGGGCTTGCAATGGTATTGAGGAAGCTCGAAAATTGGCGGTTGAAAAACACAATAATCAGGAGCATCACCAGGCTGATGACTCGAGAATTATTCTGCAGCCACCACACGACTTTTTTAGGCAGGATCCGTGAGAACAACTCGAAACCATCCAGCATGGGGATCGGCAGCAAGTTGAAAATAGCCAAGTAGACATTCGTCACTAAGAGCATGGCCGCGGTTGTCTGCAAGACTTGGAAGATCGTGATCCATGCGCCGGTCACCCCGAAACGATACTGGATAAACTGAAGCAAGTAATAAACAAATGACCCTGTAAAAGCCAGTAACAAATTACTGGTTATCCCTGCAAGGCTCACCCAAAGCATGGCCTTGCTGCGATCGACATCCGGCCGAAAACGCGAAGGATTCACAGGTACCGGCTTCGCCCAAGCAATGGGCGCGCCGATCAAGATCATGAGCAGACCGATCGGCTCAAAATGGCGCAGCGGGTTCAAGGTCATGCGACCTTGAAGCGCCGCCGTGTCGTCGCCATAGCCATATGCCGCGCGGGCGTGAGCGTACTCATGCACGCTGATCGACAAGAACAGAACAAACAACCTCATTAGGTAGGTTTGCAAATTAAAACCACTAGAAAACATGAAGGTCCTATACCCTTTCAACTTTCAGGCGGCAATCTTCCCCGTTGATCTTCCAATCGGTTCCATCCGGAGTTCTCTCGTTCAGAATCTCGGCTGCGAGCACCTCACCGCTGATAATATCTTGGTAAGTATGAATGATTCCGTTGATTTTGTCTGTGCCATCGTAGTACAAACGGATGCGATCCGTTACGACGAAGTCCGAATCTTTACGCATATTTTGCACTTTCGAAATGATTTCGCGGACGAAGCCACGCGCCTCAAGCTCAGGGGTCAAGGTGAGGTCGAGGGCAACGGTCACGCCGTTTTCGCTGACCGCGGCATAGCCCTCCGCCTCGCCGGTTTCCACGATGAGATCTTCCTCCGCCAGAACGATCGTCTCTCCCTCCACCGACAAACGCAGTTCATGGGTTTCCTGAAGTTCAGCCCAGGCTTTGTTTCCGTCGACTTTGGCCAAAGCCTCCCGCACCAACGGTAACTTCCCACCCAACTTCTTCCCTAAGGTCCGAAGTTGCGGTTTGAAGTGGTAAGTCAGCAGTTCATCCGCTGAATCAATGTACTCCGCTTCATCGATGTTGAGTTCATCCTTCAACACCTGGGTCAGTTCATCTGAGAACGGCTTCGCTCCGGCAATCAGGACTCTGGCCAAAGGCTGGCGGTTCTTCATTCCCGAGTTATTACGGGCTGCGCGGCCCAATTGCACCAGGTTGATCAGGCGATCCATGTCCTGAACCAAACGGTCGTCTTGCCATTGGGCGACGGCCTCCGGGTAGCTGCAGAGGTGAACGCTTTCCGGTTCGCCCTCTTGTGTCGTCTTCACCACGGTCTGGTAAATGGCTTCACTAATATAAGGAACAAAAGGCGCCGTCAACTTGGCAAGCGTCTCGAGAGCGGTATAAAGGGTCAAATACGCATTGACCTTATCCTCTTCCATGCCGTCTGCCCAGAAGCGCTCACGGCTGCGTCGGACATACCAGTTGGAGAGTTCCTCACAGAAATCCTGGATGGCTCTGGCTGAACCCGTAATATCGTACTTAGCGAGGCCGCTGTCGACTTTGGCCGTAAGATTCGCAAGTTTCGCCAGAACCCAACGATCCATCACGCCCAGAGTGCTGTAATCCAAAGTGTACTTGGCGGGGTCGAACTGATCGATATCGGCGTACAGCGTGTAGAAGGCAAGCGTATTCCACAAGGTGCCCATGAACTTCCGCTGGCCCTCGCTCACGGCGTCATCGGAAAAACGGCTCGGCAGCCAAGGCTGCGAATTGTGGTAGAAATACCAGCGCACCGCATCGGCCCCTTGCTTATTCAGGACATCCCAGGGATCAACGACGTTCCCAAGGTGCTTCGACATCTTGCGCCCTTCCTGATCCTGAACCAAGCCCATAACTACGACATTTTCGTAAGGCGACTGGTCGAACAGCAAGGTCGAAATCGCCATCAAAGAATAGAACCAACCGCGCGTCTGATCCTGCGCTTCCGAGATGAAGTCCGCCGGGAAATTCTCTTCGAACTTCTCTTTGTTCTCAAATGGATAGTGGTATTGAGCAAAAGGCATCGCCCCCGAGTCAAACCAACCATCAATCACTTCCGCAACTCGGTGCATTTCGCCGCCGCACTCCGGACAGGTCACATGCACTCGGTCAATATAGGGCTTATGAAGCTCAATATCGTCGGGGCAGTCGGTGGACATCGCTTTGAGTTCCTCAATCGAGCCGATGCAGTGTTCATGGCCGCATTCGCACTGCCAGACCGGCAGCGGCGTGCCCCAATAACGCTCACGTGAGAGTCCCCAGTCCACCACATTTTCCAGGAAGTTTCCGAAACGGCCTTCCCTCACATTTTCGGGAATCCAGTTGACCGTCCTATTGTTGGCAACCAGGTTGTCACGTAGTTTCGTCATCTCGATAAACCAAGTGTTTCTGGCATAGTAGATCAAAGGCGTGTCACAACGCCAGCAATGCGGGTAGTTATGTTCATAGACTTGGCGGCGCATCAGCAAATGCTCATCCTCCAATTTGTCCATGATGCCAAAATCCGCATCCTTCACCCATTCTCCCGCAAAGTCCGTGACGTCTTGGCTCATCGTGCCGTCCGGCTCCACCAGTTGCACCAGCGGCAAGTTGTATTGGCGGCCAACCTTCGCATCATCTTCACCAAAAGCCGGCGCAATATGCACAATCCCGGTTCCGTCTTCCAGGGTGACATAGTCCGCGGATACGACATAGAATGCGTCCTTTTTAGACTTCTTGATGATTTCAAGCCCATAGGTAAACAGCGGTTCATAGTGTCTCCCCACCAGCTCCTCACCTTTGAAGTGCTCCAAGACTTCGTAGTTTCCTTGGCCAAAGAACCCTTCAACCAAACTCTCCGCCATGATATATTGCGTTCCGGCTTCATAGCAGGCCGCGGTCTTTTCATTGCCATTCTGGGCAGCTCCTGCATTCTGAGCTGCCTTTGCATACTGAGCAGCGCCATCATTCAAGCGGATCTTCACATAACTGGCTTCCGGATTCACTGCCAAAGCCACATTAGACGGTAATGTCCACGGTGTAGTCGTCCAAGCAGCGAAAAAGGTGTTGTCTTCGTCTTTGGCCCTAAAACGCACGAAGATCGAGGTATCCTTGACATCCTTATAGCCTTGCGCCACTTCATGGCTGGACAGCGCGGTTCCGCAACGAGGGCAATAGGGCACGACCTTATAGCCGTTATAGAGCAAGCCCTTTTCCCAAATCTGCTTCAGCGCCCACCATTCCGACTCGATGTAGGTGTTTTCGTAGGTGATGTAGGGGTGCTCCATATCGGCGGAAAAAGCCAAACGATCCGAGATCTGCTCCCACTCGTCCTTGTATTTCCAGACACTCTCTTTGCACTTCTTCACGAAAGCCTCAATACCGTACTCTTCAATCTCCGGCTTCCCGTTGATCCCCAAAAGCTTCTCCACTTCCAGCTCGACCGGCAAGCCGTGGGTGTCCCAACCGGCTTTGAACTCCACGTGGTAGCCTTTCATGCGGCGATAACGCGGAATGATGTCCTTGATCGAGCGGGTCAGCACGTGCCCAATATGCGGCTTACCGTTCGCGGTCGGCGGGCCGTCATATACGGTGTACACTTCTTTGCCCTCGTTCATGTCCATGAGTTTATGTTGGAGATCGTGCTGGCGCCAAAGCTCCATGATTTCCAGCTCCCTGTCCTTGAACTTCATATCTGATTCGATTTTCCGATACATCACAAGCCTCCTCGTGGTTGTTGATGGTGTTGTGTTGTTGTGTTGTTTCGTGTTGTTGTGTTGTGTTGTGTTGTTGTTGGTGTTTTCACTACATAAGTTTAAATTTAAAATTATGTAGTGGGTTCGTGGTTTGCGGTTAGCTGCAGTCGGTAGTAGCTGCACGGTCGGCGGTGGCTGCACGGGCGGTCGCGGCTGCACGGGCGGTCGCGGTGGCGCTTTGCCCTCATTTGCAGTGCGGATGCGCGGAAGAGCGAACGCGCGGAAGAGCGAACGCGCGGAGATGAAGACAAAAATAGCGCCCCTATCGGGACGCCTGAAAAGCGCGGTACCACCCGACTATCTTCTGCGCTTGGTTGCTGTTCAGCTATTGATCGGCTACTGTTCAGCTACTGATCGGTTACTGTTCAGTTGCTGATCGGATGCTGTTCAGCTACTGTCAGCTACTGTTCGGTTGCCGTTCAGCAGCGACTCTGCAGAAAATACTCTTTCAGTGGTAACGGTTCAGCCTAGATAGGATTACCGGCCGCATCTACAAACGATCTGATGACGTTCTCGAAACGGCTGCTCCCGGGTGATCTTCAGTTCTGTCCAAGTCGCAGACATCTCAGCTATTGTCCGCTCTCTGTTGGCTAGGTTTCCGGAACTTACTCTCCCGATCAACGCAATTACTCCGAATTATAAACGCTCTGTCAATTTTAGGCAATGCAAGTTTTTGAGGTGGGTTGGCCCCGGGTGGGTTGGCGTGGGTTGGCCAAAGGATCCAAAGGAGCGGGGTAGCGGCAGTAGGGGTTAACTTGGGTGGAGCGGGCGGCTTTGGCCAAAGGAGCCCAAAGGAGCGGCCTAAGGGGTTGACTTGAGAGACGGATCTTGAGGTTAGCTTGCATTCAAATGATATGACCGTCTGACAGAGTGATCACGCGCCTGCATTGACTGGCGATTTCCTGGTCATGAGTTACTATCAAAATGGTTTTGCCTGCATGATTGAGTTCCTTGAAGATATCCATGATTTGCTGAGCGGTTTGTGTGTCCAATTGACCGGTTGGTTCGTCGGCCAAGAGAATAGGGGCATCGGTGATCAGGGCACGTGCGATGGCTACTCGTTGCTTCTGACCACCGGATAGTTGATTGACTAACTTTTTATCCAAGCCTCCCAGATCAACCTTTTCTAGAAGTTGTTTGGCTTTGGCCTTCGCTTCATTGAGATTCTGCTTACCATAGAGAATGGGCAGCATGATGTTAAACCAGACAGATTCATTTTCGATTAATGAAAAATCTTGCATGACGAAGCCAACTTGGGTGTTGCGGAAATGAGCGGCCTTCTTGCTGGAGCTTGCGGGCAGTGCTTCTTGATTGACGAATATTTGGCCACTGCTGGGGTCATCCAGACAACCGATCAGATTGAGAAGAGTGGATTTTCCGGATCCGGACTTCCCGCAAATGGCTGTTAACTCACCTGCCTCTATCTGGAGGTTAATACTATCCAGAGCGAGAACTTCCCCACCTTTGTACGTGTACCTTTTGCTTATATCTTGATACTGAATCATAGGTTTGCTGTCCGCCCTTTCTGCAGGGGTTGTTGGGTTATCTACGCTTTATGAAGGAGTTTCTGTATTTCAGGCTTTTTGAAGGAGTTGTTTGGTTCGTTTCTTGGTGTAGAAATAGGCGAAAATCTTGGCTGCAATTAACGTGAATAGCACGGTGAAGATGAATAACAGCAGAAATTCTTGCCACATGATGATGATTTGATCTCTGCGGTTTAGCGTTTGGAAAAAGCTGTTGTAGAATAGCGCATATAGAAGGGTGGCCACACCGCTGAAAACAGTTCCAAAAATCATAATGATTTGTACGACCAGAGAAGAAAGGCTTTTCGGTGATGCCCCCAATAGGAGAGCCGCGCGGTGGCGGTTTTTCTGTCGATCCAGCAATTCTCCTAGAAGCGATAGAAAAGATAAGAAGCAAATGCCGTAAAAAAGAAAGGTAATCATCATTTGTGAGATTGAATCAAGGGCAGCCTGTCTGTTTTCTTCAGATGGACTGGCCTTAATCGTGAGCCCGATCCCTTCAAAAAGATCAGTCAGCTGTTTATCTTCAACATTATTGAGTGGTTTGTTTGTCCTGACGATGACTGTGAACTGTTCTAGATTCGGTAATAGATTCAGAAATCCGGCTGCTGTTGTCTGGAAGGAACTGAAACCTGCCATCGCCTGACCGATGATTTCATACTTCTCATCCCCAATCCAAACGCCGTCTTTGGCCAATTCAAGATCTGATTCAAAACCGGTAATGAACAATAAGTTCTTCTTGTCCTGAACGTCACTAAAGTCTATCGAGCCGGTACGATGGACAAAATGCTGGTAAGGATAGTTGATGTTGTCGCCTGCAAATGTAAGAGGGACTTGCGAGAACTTCTCCATGGCATAGGGATCGGCCTGCTCTTCATTAACTAAACGGTGCGGAACATTTTCTTTCAGGGAACTTGTCAAGGTTATACTTTCTACTGCCGGTATGGTCTGATCTAGAGTGAGAATCTGGCGCACTTGCTCTTCGGGAACCGAAAATTCATATAATAAATTTTGTTCTGCATTGACATATGACCTTGGTGTAAAGTTGATATACGCAAAAATTAACGCAAATGTCATTACACTAGTGGTTACGCATAATGTGATCATCAAGAGAGGATCTTTTCTCATCAGATCCCTCCACTCACTGCTTATTATGATCCATCGTTTGTACATAGCCATGTTTATTCCCGATTTGTTCCCTGCTGTTTTCTACTGTTACCTGTTGTTTCCTGCTATTCCCTGTTGTTTCCTTGATGTTTCCTTGTTGTTCCCTGTTCATTCCCTGTTGTTTCCTGCTATTCCCTGTTTATTCGCAAATAATCTAACGGTTTTAATTTTGCCAAGTAGAGATAACTACTGCCGATAATAATCAGAATTGACAATACGAAAAGCACAATAGGAAAGATTGTTGTACGAACATTAAAATAATAAATGGCATTTGTCTTCCCAGAAACATAATTTATCCGGTAAATTCCATAAATGATAAGAGACGTGATAAGTCCTGCAGATAGTGGAAAGCTTGCTGTGAGAACCGTATTGCGGATTAGTTCCTTCCTCTCACCGCCCACTAAATAGAATATACATTGTTGACGCAAGGTCTTATTTATCAAAAGCAGGATCTGCCCCAATAAGATTATACAAACGATGATACCCATAAAACTAATCGATGCAAATCTCCGAAAGAAATCAATTCGAAAAGTTGTCTCGCTTCTGGAGACAACTTCTGACATTTCCCAAACTGTACCTTTCTGGCTGAGTGCTTGAATAAACTCTTGCCGTTCTGTTTCATCCGACTGGGGATTCAAACGGATATAGAGGATCTTGATTGACGACTCTGTCACTTCGAAGCGTTCTTGTAACTGATTATATTGATTTTCATTTACCCGAACAATACTTGCTTGCGAGGCTCTGAACAGATCTGACGTCAGGAGGTCTGTACTGACAATTGACTGATCAGGTATTGGCATATCTGAGGGATAGAAGTTGCGGATCTTTAATATTGTTGGATTTTCATAGGCGAAGTCTACGCTATCATAGACGGTAAGCTCTTTTCCCTCAGACACCTCATCCGTGCGGAAAATATACGGCAGATCCACAGTGATCTCGTTTTCACCAATTTCCATATTGGGAAGATCTATAGGGTAAAAATCTTGGTAGTCATCTGTATACAACATAAAGGTAACACCAAACGATTTTTCAAATGAATCATATATTGAACCATTCGGTGATTCGATCGGTGAACCATTTGATGAGCCGTTCAGTGATTCATTCGAGGAGCCGTTCAGTGATTCATTCGAGGAGCCGTTCAGTGACTCATTCGATGAGCCGTTCAGTGATTCATTCGATGAGCCGTTCAGTGATTCATTCGACGGGCCGTTCAGTAATTCATTCGAGGAGCCGTTCAGTGATTCATTCGACGGGCCGTTCAGTGATTCGCCCGAACCCATTGGCATGGATTGGGGATCTGCGGGGTCGATGAAATTCGCTGGATCTGTAAGATTTTTAGGTTTCTCTCGTAAATATATGGTTTGGGGTAGTAAATACGAAGCAAACGCAGGATACGTGTGCATCTCTTCGACTAGACGGGCAAATTCCCCATTAGCATTGTCTCCACCCATGTCTTGTTCTATCATATGTTGTGTAATATTTTCCATAGCAAAATACAAAGTGTCTTCGTATGGACTGTTTTTTGCATCCTGAACAGATTTCATACGCTCCTCATATATTGACATTGTTAAGAAGATCATTATGACTGCAAACACGAACGTCACAAACAGAACGATCTGCCGAAGTGCGGTTTGTTTCGCTAAATACAGTAGTTTTCGTAAGGTACGCATCGTTTAATTGGGGCAACCTAAAGTTGCCGTCTCCACTGTTATTATCTTTACGACGTCACCGCTGGTTTCTGTAACCTATAATTGAAAATCTGTTGCAGATTCCTTGTGCCGTATGTGCCGTATGTGCCGTATGATTAGCTGTGAACTAAGATTTTCCTTTAATTATATATATATATGTATATATTGGTAGTCTTTTTTTGAATCTATTCCAGTGTTATAATTTGGAGTTTTGGTTTGTTACTTTGGGAGTTCAAGTATGGCTGGGGAATTAGTTTTTCTTACTGATGATTCTAGGATCAGAAGTTAGAGGTTTGAGGTTTGATGTTTGGGGTTTGGTGTTTGGGGTTTGAGGTTTGGGGTTTGAGGTCAAAGGCCAGAGATTTTTATCGATCGCCCTGTTCGCTGGGCTCGGAGCTTACTCCTCTAAGACTCGGTGCAAGAGTTGATAGGGCTCGCTGTCTTGATAAAGATCACCGCTCAACTGCATTAAGGTATGGGCATCTTCAAGTGTCCTCGCCAAGTTCTCTGCTCCATGTATTCTGCCATACTCATGTAAAGTGTCTGTTCTTTGTGCTCATCATTCAGATACGGGGCGAACCTTTCGTTCAGTAGCCTTTTGTTCTGCTGTATTAGTTGTGTTAGATTGCTGATGCAGGTAAACGCAATTTCCAAGCGGGCCATTTTTACAATTCAACGCTGTCGTGATACTTTCAGTGCGTTCCACGGTAGGACTGCGGTCGTTCTATGGGCTGTCTGCAAGATCTTCTCGCCTGCTTGGCCGCCCCACATCTCTCTGGCGGCAACAACTTCGTTCTTACCGTTTCGGCGTGAGACGGAGTACCCAAACTTCGTGTGCACCCACAGACCATCATCATTAATGGCCAGAATGTGACCAAGCAGTAACTTTTGCCACTCCTGAATTGATCGCTTAGTTTTCGCATAAAGCTTAGCTGCCTCTCCGGAGCGGCTCTTGCGATACGGCAACACAACGGATTGTGTCGGTTTCTGATTGCCAAGTCTCTTCTTTTTTGCCACACCTAAGCCCTCACCTCCAATCGCAATAAAAAAAGGAGCTTTCGCTCCTTGATAATTCAAGCATCAACGGTTCTTAACATAATTTAATTATTCAACTTCAAAAAGTTTATCGGAAATGATTTCTGCAATTTCCCCGTTATAATTAACAGCATAGTTCTCATCAAGACCGTGAGTAACCAAATAGTCGTTTGCAGCATCTCGATATAGTTCAGAGGTTTCATAATCCCAGTCTGTGGGGACGGCAGGTAAGCCGTATTGAAATTTAAGTTTTTGTAGCATTGCAATCTCTCTCTCGCTAAATTTTATGATCACGGCTATCCATCCTTTTCTCTGTTGTATTTTCTTGCTTTCTTACTATGAGTAGGATTGACAGAAACAATGTTTCCGTTGATTGGATTATACACCACTTCCGCTTTTTCCCCAATCATTCTAATACTGGGCCTTCCTTCTTCATCAAATTTTACTTTCTTTTCATCAAAGGGGTGTCCTATTGCATCTAGCATGGCCTCGTCGCTTACATTGCGATCTCTTGCTTGTTTTTTGGCATGATCCGTCAAATTGTTAAGTGAAGTTGGCTTTACAGGCTCGTCGATTTCTGGGTTATACGGTATGTTTTTGACACGTTCTTTCCTCTCGATTTCTATCTCTTGCCTTTCTTTCTCCCACTTTTCACTCTGCTGTTTACGCCGCTCAATATCTTCTTTTGAGCCACTTTCTTTTTTGGTGTGGACATTTTGCCGCTTGCCGTCCCCGAGATCCAGTTCCACCGTGCACCGGCAGTACTTGTGCCTGCGGAATACATCGTTACCAGTGTTGCTAACCTCGCTGTAGTTATGCGTCCCGACCAACTTACTGCACCATGCGCAGCATTTTCCATTGGAACGGCGGATGATCTTCGAATCGAGCCCCGCTTCATATTGAAAATCGGCGTTCTCCTTGATCGAGTCGTCTACGACGCTCTATGAAAAATTCACCACAGACTCGGATAAATTCGCTTTTACCTTGTTGAAGTCTTCCGCAGAAGAAACATTTTCAGCTTGAGTGCAAAGTTAAATTCCAGTTTGTAAATCAAGAAAAAAGAAATGGAAGTAAGTCTTACCAAGCGATGGTAAGGCTTATTTTTTAACGGAAAAATAAGCTAAACGACTTAGGATTAACCCATACAGACGTCTTTTGCTGCTATACTCAAACACGAAAGGCAGGAAAATGGGCGCAAAAAATCGAGCGGTCACTAGCGAACAATTTTTCATGAAGACTAAATTCCGCTTAGGCAAGAGTTTGTGAAGTTGTCAGCCGGTAGCCACTTGTAACGTGCTTAACGCTTCAGTAGATAAGGTTTCAAAATGACGTCATCTTTAGGTACTTCAACCAAGCCAAAGGCACGGAAAGCCTCCAGCAACTTGGGTGCGTAGAACCTAAGAAGTTCAAAAGGAGTCTTGCCATGACTCTTTTGACGTGGAACCGAGTTTACATGGGAGAGAACAAGGTTGAGTGCCGTTTGGTCACATAAACCAAGCTCATATAGCGATGTTCCTTTGGGGAGGATGTATCGCAACTCCACATGGCGCTTTTCTAAACTGCCTTTTTGTCCGGATGCCATGGGATCGCAGTAGAAGACACGTGTTCGTTTTGTGTTGTCACTGCCGCATTCCATGGCATCTGCTTGTGAGTGTCAAGTGTTCTCGCCAAGTTCTCTGCTCCATGTATTCTGCCATACTCATGTAAAGTGTCTGTTCTTTGTGCTCATCATTCAGATACGGGGCGAACCTTTCGTTCAGTAGCCTTTTGTTCTGCTGTATTAGTTGTGTTAGATTGCTGATGCAGGTAAACGCAATTTCCAAGCGGGCCATTTTTACAATTCAACGCTGTCGTGATACTTTCAGTGCGTTTCACGGTAGGACTTCGGTCGTTCTATGGGCTGTGTGCAAGATCTTCTCGCCTGCTTGGCCGCCCACATCTCTCTGGCTGCAACAACTTCGTTCTTACCGTTTCTGCGTGAGACGGAGTCCCAAACTTCGTGTGCACCCACAGCCCTTCATCATTAATGGCAAGAATATGGTCAAGAAGTAGCTTTTGCCACTCCTGAACTGACCGCTTAGTCTTCGCATAAAGCTTGGCAGCCTCTCCGGAGCGGCACTTGTGTTAGGGCAACACAACGGATTGTGTCGGTTTCTGACTGCCAAGTCTCTTCTTCTTTGACACACCTAAGCCCTCACCTCCAATCGCAATAAAAAAGGAGCTTTCGCTCCTTGATATATCAAGCCTGATAAATGTGCCTAAACTTTTATATGGTCAAATGTTATTTATCAACAATCTCAATTGATCTTATTTCATCTTCAAATATCGCTAAATATTCTGCAATCCCAGAGCCTTCAATAGTTATAGAATCAAACATTATGCCATCTTCAATATCTTTCTCATCGAAAGAAGAAACAAACCCCTTAATCTTGTCACCATCAAGATATACAATCTCGACATTTTTTCTAACATAATTTTTTAATATCATTTTTATCCAACTCCTTCCTGATTCTAACCTTTTTTAAGCGTATACGATACTGCATGAATCCTTCCTTTTGAGTGATGAATTTTTGTCCATGCTGTTTCCTTATAGGCTTGTGTATCGAACCCTATAACACTTTTTGTATCAATAATCTCTTTGTGAGTCGTTTTTTCTAGTTTTGTTTTTCCTAGAACCCCTGTTCCAGCATACTCATTAAGAAGTTTTTGGATATTAGCATCATCTTCGAAGTAGCTTTTGCCATCTACCCTTGTTGATTTCATGTGAGGAGCTTGCTTTTCTGCATTGATTGTACTTCCATATCGTCCGTCGATCAATTTAGACTTAAAATGATAATTGTCTTGAAGCCTTTCCTGTTCCTCCGGGGAGTTGTACTTTAGATCTTGAAACAGATTAACTGACAACGGCATCCGATTTGTAACTAAAACATCTGCATGTTTTTTGAATTGTTCTGTATCGCCCTCATCTTTCTTGTTTATTGCTTGACATCTTCAGTCCCAGCGTTCTTCCTCGCCTCTATCTTATAACCTTCATCAGGATCTGCTTGTCTCGTTGCTTTCAAACCTTCTCCAGCTGTAGCTTCAAAATTATGGTCAGAATTGAAATTACATTCCATAGGACATATGCGCTTAGTTGCTTGGGGTAATGATGTTATTGATTTCTGATTTGATATCTCGGAAAATCGAAGTTCAACGACAGGCTTATTTCCTAGTAAAGCATCTTTAGTTCTGCGGCTTTGGCCACTAGAACTGATTTCGTAACTGACTAGGTGCCTTGCTCGCTTGGACTGAGAACTTAAACACCCAAGCCATACTTCGCTCTAGCTTCATCAAGTGAATACGTGATTGGCTTCCCTGTTCGGGAATCATCATTGAACGCTCTTAGGTGACAATAGCATAAGCTCGTTTAAGATTTCCCATTGACGATTGGCCTCCTCAACACATTGTGAAATGCCTAGTCCGAGCGGCGATGGACTCAGCAATTCCCAGGCTCAGTAATTTCGCTGTGAATTCATTGACTAATTGTTGTAAAATGTCCGTAGGTTCCCTTTTTTGTGCCTTTCTGTTTTTTTGTCGAAACGCATTTAACACGAATTAGGGAATCTATTTTTTGTCATACCAACCACCAAAAACGTTACGCTAACATAGTCGATAGAGCACACCCTAATGAAATTATTGGATTTAATGGACCTAAGAGAATGGCTGGACATTGTCATGATTTGCACAAGCCGGATTGGTAAGACCTTGCAAGAAAAACGAGCCAATCCCAAATTACATACCTGTGCCACCCATGTTGGAAGTGGGATCCTTAACGACGATCCTTTGCACATACAGGGAAATTCGAGAATCGACTTGAGGAGATCACGATAAGGATCAATTGCCACTCGGAGATTACGAAAGATCACGAAAACTTCGCGTTAGATTTTTGAATATTTTTGATGCCGTGCCCGATACCTAGTTATAATTTCACCAAGAATTTAAGTTTACGCCTCTACAAATAAGGAAACCCCCTGGCTGACGAATAAGTTCATGGGGGTTTGTCATTAAGTAATTATTAATCATTTGTAATGGTTCCTGGTCAGATCGGGTTCAGTCCCAGGCCTCAGTTTTCGGGATCAGTCCCAGGCCTCAGTTTTCGGGATCAGTCCCAGGCACAGTTTCCAGACTCGGTTCCAGACACAGACCAAGCTTCTGGTCCGCTCTGCGCAGCGATTAGTTGGCGAAGCCGGCCAGCAAGTTTTCTAGGTTTTTGCGCATCAGGGAGAGGTAATTGCCGGACTCGTCGGCTCCTGGTGACTCGATCGTGTAGAGCGGCATAACTTGGGCCCCAACCTCCGAAGCTAGCGTCTGCGCGATTTTGTCGCTGCCTGAAGCTTCATAGTAGATGGTGGTGATGCCTTCGGCTTTGGCCAAAGAAACCAACTCCGCCATCCGATCCGGCGATGGATCCTGCTCCACCCCGACTCCCGTGACTCCGTACTGGGTCAAACCATAGGCATCCGCGAGGTAAGCGAAGGCCTCGTGCGTGATGATGAAACTCTTGCGGCTGGTCTCACTGAGCTTCGTGCGGAACTCGGCATCCAAGGCCTCCAGCGAAACCTTCGCGGCATCATAATTTGCCTGGTAGGTCGCCGCCTCAGCGGGATTCTTCTCACTCAGCGCATTCTTGATGTTCTCCATCATTCTCACGGCCAAAGCCGGATTCAGCCACACATGCGGATCCACACCACCATGATCATGCCCAGCATGCTCATCATGCTCATCGGTTTCGTCGTGGTCGTCATGCTCATCGGTAGCTGATGTCACTTCGTGGCCATGCTCGTCAGTAGCCGGCGTCACTTCATGGCCATGGTCGTCGGTAGCCGGCGTCACTTCGTGGCCGTGTTCGTCAGTTGTTGCTGTATGATCATCTTCCGTTTCAGTCTCGGTTGAGAGCAGTGGGAGGTCCTTAGCAGCCTCGACAAAAATAACATTCGCCCCATCCTGTTCGAGAGTTGCCTTCACATTATCAAGCCACGGTTCAAGGCCGGCACCTTGATATATAAGCATATCTGCTTGGTGAAGAGCCACAAGATCAGCGGCGGATGGCTCAAAGTCATGGAGGTCACTTCCTGCCGGCATTAAGTTTTCGACGGTAGCCGTGTCGCCGACGATGGTTTTTGTGAAATCATAGATCGGATAGAATGACGCATAGATTTTCAGTTCTGTGCCAGCGGAAGTTCCGTCAGATGTTCCGTTAGTATCCGTTGAGGAAGACGTTGTCAGTGAGCCGTCCGTCGATGGATTCCCGGATTCACCACTTGTTTGGCAAGCAGTAGGCAGTGTGAGCAGCAGGCTTAATGCCAAGCTGATTGCGACCAAAGGTTTCTTCATTGTATTTACTCCTTCAAATGCGAATGCGAATGATTCGCACTTGCGAATCATTCGCATTCTACAAAATGATCTTCTGAACGTCAAGGCAAAATGATACAGTTTTGGATCAGAATTTCTGGGTAATCTTTTTCAGCTTACTGCTATAAAATCCAGATTATTAACTGAGAACTCTCAGAATGAAGTAAGCATTGTGCCGCTAATCATATCTAGTTATCTGTATTTTTTCGGACTTCTGTTCGCGGCTAGAGCCGAAGTCGGGGCTGATCATGAAAAAATCCCAGAACGATCCTCTTGATAGAAGCCATATGGCTGGATCCATGTGTGGAGCTCCGCAAAATGCCCCCCCATTGCAGAAGCATAACTAGATGCCTGTATTTTTTCGGACTTCTGTTCGCGGCTAGAGCCGAAGTTGGATCAAGCAGCTGTACGAATTCCTAGATGAGCTCCTCTTATTCCGATCTGATTTCCCCACAAATAGAAACAGGTCTCCTACATAAATCGTAGAAGACCAAGTGGTCAGGGTAATCGATTATTATTAGGAAATGAAATGAGAGAATAAAGGATCTTTTGGAGAAAAATATAATGTGAAGTCGGGGTAAATGAATCCGTCAGAGACAACCAGCAAACAGTTCAACAAACATACGGACAACCATCAGATCCGCATCATCCGGCCTGATTCAAACATTAGACGCAGCCGAACTTCAGGCTAAACCGCTGGCCATCAACCAAGCCACAGGCCAAACCTAGCCAAGCCGAAAACACACCAACCCCATCACCGAACCCGCTTCTTCTTCAACTTCCCATCGTGGAAGTCTTCAAGACAATAGTTCGGCTCCAATAACGGCCCCGGGTCAAGGCCCGGCAGATAGGAACGGAGCTGCGCCTGCATTTCATCGAAATTTTTGCTGATAATCCGAATCGTCTTTCCCATAGCCTTGGCAATCTCCCGGCACAATTTGTCGAAGCGCTTGGGATTGTAGAAATCCCTGGCCTCCATAAAAAACACGCGAAACCCATTCTGCTCAAACGTTTTCTTCCGCTTCTGGTCATGCTTCTTCGCTTCCGGTGTGCTGTGAAACGCTTTGCTCTGGTACTCCCCAGCGATCTTTCCCTCCGGGTAGCAGAAATCCGGCATCAGACACGGCATCTTCTGACCCAAAGCATCCGCCTCCTCCTGGCTGATCCTAAACATCATATTGATTTCACTAAACTTACTCAAACCTAAGCCACCCAAGTGATGCGGCAAAGCCAACGCCATATGCCCCTTCACTTCCATCGGAGAGCGGTAGTTATCCTTCAGGTATGTTAGAGCATCCATCGCCCGGGTCTTGCCCCGCACCATTCCCAATTGCTCCACATAAGCCCTCAACTTCGCAACCGTCGTCAAGGGAGCCATGCCCAGCCCGCGGTTTTGGCAAAGGCAATTACCAATCATGATGGCCTCATGAATATTCAGGCAATCGTAGCACATTTGCACAAACGCAAGCTCCGGGCAGGCATACAACCTACCGTCCCCCCCACGAATGAACGACCCTGCCGGCAACGGCGTGGAGTGCAAGTGGACATAGGACGATGCCGTGCGCGCTTTCTTCTTCTTTTTCCCTTTCCCTTTGGCCAAAGCCACTCTCGCCCGATCCTTCAACGAGATCTTTTTTATTTCTTTTATCTGCGACTTTTTCTCACGAATCATGGCATGTCGCTCGGCATCCGTCGTGACATAGATCTCCTTAGATCGTTCGCAATACTTAGTAAAAACGGAATCCCTAAAGGGAAGAAAATAGAAGGTAAACGCTTCCCAAGAGCCAAAGAATTTCATCGGTCTGTCCTCCCTTTCGATGGATGTTATTTATCATTATACCTTATCCAGAACCATTTGCAAGCCCAAAAACATAATTCTTCCATAAATAACGTACGTTTGTTCTTTTCTAAATCTCAGCGGATGCACCCTAAGGGAAGACATTCAACAGCAAGCAAAAGTCCGGATCTTAAACGGAAATCAAGAGGAGCCTGTGAAGAAAAATACTTAAGAAAGGTCATCAACTCCCTACAAGCATAACTACACACCTGTATTTTTTCGGACTTCTGTTCGGGGGTAGAGCCGAAGTTGAGATTGCCAGGTGCATAACCTACTGGAATGTTCTAAGAAGAGCCTTACTGAAAAGATTCTACTGATGGAAATCATGGGATTAGATTTAGATGATAGGCCGTCGAGTAGGACGCATAACTGTACATGCGTAACTACACACCTGTATTTTTTCGGACTTCTGTTCGCGGCTAGAGCCGAAGTTGATCGTGCCAGGTGCATAACCCACTGGAATTCTCCTGATAGAAATCGCAGGGTAGATGCAGATGAAGAAATCTCAAGAAGGACTCAGAAATACCAATAATCATAACTACCTATCTGTATTTTTTCGGACTTCTGTTCGCGGGTAGAGCCGAAGTTGAAGGAAGAGAAGGATAAGAAGGCAGAGGATGTATCCATCCTAAATTCCCGTCGGTTTTTCGCATATACAAAAACCCCCTAAATGGCTAAGACA